>CAMDFK010000004.1 GCA_945897465.1 Limnohabitans sp. Rim8
CTATGCAAGACAAGTACAACCACCTCGAAGTCGAACCCGCAGCACAGACCCGCTGGACGGCCCGCGATGCCTACCGCGTCACCGAAGACGCCAGCAAAAAGAAGTTCTACGCCTGCTCCATGCTGCCGTACCCCAGCGGCAAGCTGCACATGGGCCATGTGCGCAACTACACCATCAACGACATGCTCACGCGCAGCCTGCGCATGAAGGGCCACAACGTGCTCATGCCCATGGGCTGGGACGCCTTTGGTCTGCCCGCCGAAAACGCCGCCTTGAAGAATGGTGTGCCCCCGGCCAAGTGGACGTACGAAAACATCGCTTACATGAAAAAGCAGATGCAGGCCATGGGCCTGGCCATCGACTGGTCACGCGAAGTCGCCACCTGCGACCCGACCTATTACAAATGGAACCAGTGGCTGTTCTTGAAGATGCTGGAAAAAGGCATTGCCTACCGCAAGACCCAAGTCGTGAATTGGGACCCGGTGGACCAGACCGTGTTGGCCAACGAGCAAGTCATCGACGGCAAAGGCTGGCGAACGGGCGCCCCGGTTGAAAAACGTGAGATCCCCGGTTACTACTTGAACATCACCGCTTACGCGCAAGAGCTCTTGGACCATGTGCAGATCGGCAACGACAAGGCCACACTGAACGGCTGGCCCGACAAAGTGCGCCTGATGCAGGAGAACTGGATCGGCAAGTCTGAGGGTGTTCGCTTTGCCTTCCCGCACGACATCAAGGATGCCTCTGGGGCCTTGATCGGCGAGGGCAAGATGTATGTCTTCACCACGCGTGCCGACACCATCATGGGTGTGACGTTCAGTGCGGTGGCCGCTGAGCACCCATTGGCGCTGCATGCTGCGGCCAGCAACCCTGCTTTGGCGGCTTTTTTGGAAGAGTGCAAGAGCGGTGGTACGACCGAGGCCGAAATGGCCACCCAAGAAAAGAAGGGCATGGCCACGGGCCTGTTTGTCACGCACCCCTTGACTGGCGCGAAGGTCGAGGTGTGGGTGGGCAACTATGTGTTGATGAGCTATGGCGACGGCGCGGTGATGGGTGTGCCTGCACACGACGAGCGCGACTTTGCGTTTGCTTTGAAATACGACTTGCCGATCAAGCAGGTGGTTGCGCGGGCACCGGCCGCTGGGGGCTTTGCCCCCGGTTCGTCAGTCGCAGGCTCCGATTCCTCTCCGGCGGCAAAGCCCCCAACGGCCTCGGTGGTGGACGCGGGCGGTAAAAGTTTCGACGCCTCGGTCTGGGCCGAGTGGTACGCCACCAAAGACGGCGTGTGTGTCAACTCCGGCGAACTCGATGGCATGACGCAAAAAGCCGCCGTTTACAAAGTGGCAGAGTTGCTCGCTGTCAAAGGCCTGGGTGAGAGGAAGACCACCTGGCGTCTGCGCGACTGGGGCGTGAGCCGACAGCGCTACTGGGGCACACCGATCCCGATCATCCACTGTGACGAGCACGGTGCGGTGCCGGTGCCCGAAAAAGACCTGCCCGTGGTGCTGCCGCAAGACTGCATCCCCGACGGTTCGGGCAACCCGCTGCACAAACACGAAGGCTTCCACGCGGGTGTGACCTGCCCCGTGTGCGGCCAACCCGCACGCCGCGAGACCGACACCATGGACACCTTCGTGGATTCGTCCTGGTACTTCATGCGCTATTGCGACCCGACAAAAGCCGACGGCATGGTGGGCGAGGGCGCGGATTATTGGATGCGTGACCAACAGCTGGCCACGGGCGGCAGCGGCATGGACCAGTACATCGGCGGCATCGAGCACGCGATCCTGCACCTGCTCTACGCCCGCTTCTGGACCAAGGTCATGCGCGACCTGGGCTTGGTCAAGGTGGACGAGCCCTTCAGCAAGCTGCTCACGCAGGGCATGGTGCTCAACCACATTTACTCACGCCGTACCGCCAAGGGCGGCAAAGACTATTTCTGGCCGCAGGACGTGGAGCATGTGCTGGGTGATGACGGCAAGATCATTGGTGCCAAGCTCAAGAACGAAGCCGACAGCGGCGATGGCCGTTTGCCGGTGGGCACGCCAATAGACTACGAGGGCGTGGGCACCATGTCCAAGTCCAAGAACAACGGTGTGGACCCCCAAGACCTGATTGAGCGCTACGGCGCTGATACGGCGCGCCTGTACACCATGTTCACCGCGCCGCCCGAGGTGACGCTGGAGTGGAACGACTCGGCCGTGGAAGGCAGCTACCGCTTTTTGCGCCGCGTCTGGAACTTCGCGTTCAAGCACCACGAACTGTTGCGCTCGGCCACCAGCCAAGACCTGAGCCAAGCCGCCTTGGGCGATGCGGCCAAAGCCCTTCGCCGCGAGATGCACCTGGTGCTCAAGCAAGTGGGTTACGACTACGAGCGCATGCAATACAACACCGTGGTGTCCGGTTGCATGAAGCTGCTGAATGCGCTCGAAGACTTCAAGCCCGATGGCAGCGCAGGTGATACCGCGGCTTTGTGCGAAGGCGTCTCGATTTTGTCGCGCATGCTCTACCCTGCATGCCCGCACATCACCGACGAAATCTGGCAGCAACTGGGCTATGCCAAGGCTGTGGGCGAACTGCTCGATGCGCCTTGGCCTGTGGTGGACGAGTCGGCCTTGGAGCGCGACCAGATTGAGCTGATGCTGCAGATCAACGGCAAGCTGCGCGGCTCGATTTGGGTGGCTGCGGCCGCAGACAAAGCGCAGATCGAGACGAGCGCCTTGGCCCACGAAGCGGTCGTCAAGCAGGCCGCAGGTGCCACGCCCAAAAAAGTCATCGTGGTACCGGGCCGTTTGGTCAACGTGGTGCTGTGAGCCCCGGCCGCATGAGCAGACACCCCGAATGATCGCCCTGTGATGAACACCTCACGCCGCCGCTGTTGGCAGTTGCTCGGTGCCGGGCCTGTGCTGGCGGGTCTTTCGGCCTGCGGTTTTCAGCTGCGCAGCGCGGGCGATTACCCGTTCAAGACGCTGTTTGCCAATTTTTCAACCAGCTCGCCACTGGGGGTGGAGTTGCGGCGCAACTTGCTGGGCACCGGCCGCATCACGCTGCTGACCGAGCCCGCACAAATGGCCACCGCCGATGCGGTGCTGGACATCCTGAGCGAAGAGCGTCAACAGGCGGTGGTGGGTGTGAACGCCTCGGGCCAGGTGCGCGAGCTGCAACTGCGTTTGCGCGTGCGGTTCCGCTTGCGCACGCCCCAAGGCCAGGTGCTGATCGAGCCGGTGGAGCTGAGCCAGCAACGCGATCTGAGTTTCACCGAAACCGCTGCGCTGTCCAAGGAAATCGAGCAAGCTACCATGTACCGCGACATGCAGACCGACATCGTGCAACAGATCATGCGACGGTTGTCAGCGGTCAAGCCCCGTGCCGCAGCGGCGGCCAAACCCTGACCCGCGCCATGCAACTGGCCCTGCCCCAGCTCGGAGCGCACCTGCAAAAAGGCCTGCGCAGCCTGTACATCCTGCACGGCGACGAACCCTTGATGCAACAAGAGGCCGCCGATGCCATCCGCGCCAGCGCCCGTGCGCAGGGCTACACCGAGCGCAGTGTGCACACCGTCTCCGGGGCCCATTTCGACTGGAGTGAGGTGCTGGCCGCAGGCGGCTCGCTCAGCCTGTTTGCCGACAAACAAATCGTGGAATTGCGCATTCCATCGGGCAAGCCCGGCAAGGAGGGCAGCGCCGCCATCCAGCAATTGGCCGCTTCTGCCCAGGACAACGACAGCACCTTGACCTTGGTCATGCTGCCCAAACTGGACGCAGCCACGCGCAAAGGGGCCTGGTTTGCCGCGCTGGAAAACCATGGCGTGCTGATCGCAACCGACCCGGTCGATCGCAACGCCTTGCCCACATGGATTGCCCAGCGCCTGCAAATGCAGGGCCAAAGTGTGGCTGCAGGCGAAGAGGGGCAGCGCACGCTGCAGTTTTTTGCTGACCGTGTGGAAGGCAACTTGCTGGCGGCGCACCAGGAAATCCAGAAACTGGGCTTGCTCTACCCCGCAGGCGAACTCAGCCAGGCGCAGGTCGAGTCGGCCGTGGTGAATGTGGCCCGCTATGACGTGTTCAAGCTCTCCGAGTCGGTCTTGTCGGGCCAGGTGGCCCGGGTGCAGCGCATGCTCGACGGCCTGCAGGCCGAGGGAGAGGCTGCGGTGCTGGTGCACTACACCCTCGCAGAAGACATCCGTGCCATGAAGCGGGTGAAAGACGCCATGACCGCTGGCAAGCCCCTGCCCATGGCGCTGCGTGAGCAGCGCGTTTGGGGTCCGCGCGAGCGCTTGTTTGAGCGCGTCTTGCCCCGCATGAGCGAAGCCCGCTTGAACGGCCTGCTGCAAGCGGCTCACCAAGTGGACGGCATTGTCAAAGGCCTCAAAGTGCCCGACTGGCCCACCGACCCTTGGCAGGCCCTGCATCGCCTGGCGGTGCGTTTCTCGCGTTTTTGCAACGTGCGTTGACTGTGGTGGGATGGACTTGTTCATCTGCCAAAATGTGCCCATGACTGAATTCCACACCGCTGATCACATGCAGGCCTTGGGCCAGCAAGCCAAAAAAGCATCGGCTCTGATGGCCAAGGCCTCCTCAGCCAGCAAGAACGCGGCTTTGCGCCACTTGGCCGCCTTGTTGCGCGACAACACCGACGCTTTGCAGCTGGACAACGCCAAAGACCTGGAACGCGCCCGCGCCGCAGGCTTGTCCGAGCCCATGGTGGACCGCCTGAAACTCACTCCCAAGGTCTTGGAAACCTGTGCCCTGGGCTGCGAGCAATTGGCCGCCATGCCCGATGGGATTGGTGAAATCATCGGCATGAAGCAGGTGCCCAGCGGCATCCGTGTGGGCCAGATGCGGGTGCCAATCGGTGTGTTCGGCATGATTTTCGAGAGCCGTCCCAATGTGACCATTGAAGCAGCCAGCCTGTCCATCAAGAGCGGCAACGCCTGCATCCTGCGCGGCGGCTCCGAGGCGATTGAATCGAACAAGGCCTTGGCCAAGTTGGTGCAGCAAGCCCTGACCGACAGCGGCCTGCCGGTCGATGCGGTGCAGCTGGTGCAAACCACCGACCGCGCCGCCGTGGGTCAGCTCATCACCATGCCGCAGTTTGTGGACGTGGTCATCCCGCGTGGCGGCAAGGGCCTGATCGAGCGCATCAGCGCCGAGGCCAAGGTGCCCGTCATCAAACACCTGGACGGCAATTGCCACACCTATGTGGACGAGCCCTGCGACATCGACATGGCCGTGAAAGTGGCAGACAACGCCAAAACCCAAAAGTACAGCCCTTGCAATGCCAGCGAGAGCCTGTTGGTGGCCCGCGGTGTGGCGGCCGAATTCCTGCCCAAAATCGGTGCGGTGTACGCCGCCAAAGGCGTTGAAATGCGCTGCTGCCCCAAGGCCAAGGCCATCTTGAGCCAGGTCGCCGGGGCCAGTTTGAAAGACGCGACCGAGCAGGACTGGTTCGAGGAATACCTCGCGCCCATCATCAGCATCAAGGTGGTCGAAGGGGTGGACGAAGCCATTGCCCACATCAACCACTACAGCAGCCACCACACCGACGCCATCTTGACCCGCGACCACATGCATGCCCAGCGCTTTTTGCGCGAGGTGGACTCGGCCAGCGTCATGGTCAACGCCAGCACCCGATTTGCCGATGGCTTCGAGTACGGACTGGGTGCCGAAATCGGCATCAGCACCGACAAGTTTCACGCCCGTGGCCCGGTGGGCATCGAGGGCCTGACTTCGCTCAAGTACGTGGTGCTGGGCGAGGGCGAGGTGCGCGGCTGAGCGCCGCGCTTTCAGTGCACTGGTGCACCAGCGTCTGGCACAGTGTCCGGTTGGCGCTTGCAATGGCGCTGGCCGGCCCCATATGATTCTCCTGTTTTGTCCCGTTTTGCCCGATAAAGGATGCCCATGGTTCCCCATCTCGTCACCGCCCTGACCGGCCCCATCAATGAGCTGGAGCAACGCATCCTCGACTCCATGCCAGCCATTGAGCGCTGGTTTCGTCTGGAGTGGATGGAGCACACGCCACCGTTTTACACCTCGGTCGACATCCGCAACGCGGGCTTCAAGCTGGCCCCGGTCGACACCAACCTCTACCCCGGCGGCTGGAACAATCTGACGCCGGAAATGCTGCCCCTGGCGGTGCAAGCGGCGCAGGCGGCCATCGAGAAGATCTGCCCCGAGGCCAAAAACCTGCTGATCATTCCCGAAAACCACACCCGCAACACCTTCTACCTGACCAATGTGGTGCAGTTGCAGCGCATCTTTCACATGGCGGGCCTGAACGTGCGCTTGGGCTCGATCAATCCCGAGATCAAGGAAGCCACCACCATTGAGCTGCCCAATGGCGAGAGCGTGACGCTCGAGCCTGTGGTGCGCAGCCAGCACCGCTTGGGTTTGAAGGACTTTGACCCCTGCACCATCTTGCTCAACAACGATTTGTCAGCTGGTGCCCCGGGCATTCTGGAAGAGCTGCATGAGCAGTTTTTGCTGCCGCCCCTGCACGCAGGCTGGAGCGTGCGCCGCAAGACCAAGCACTTCCAGAGCTACGAAGAAGTGGCCAAGCGTTTTGGCAAGCTGCTGGGCATTGACCCGTGGCTCATCAACCCGATGTTCAGCCAGTGCGGCGATGTGAACTTTGCCGAGGGCACGGGCATGGAATGCCTGCGCAGCAATGTGGATGCGCTGCTGACCAAGATCAAGCGCAAATACAAGGAATACGGCATCAATGAAAAGCCGTTTGTGGTGGTGAAGGCCGACAACGGCACCTATGGCATGGGCATCATGACGGTGCGCGACGTGGCCGATTTGGACCAACTCAACCGCAAGACGCGCAACAAGATGAACGTCATCAAGGACGGCCAGACCGTCAACGATGTGATCATCCAGGAAGGCGTGCTGACCAACGAGCGCATCAACGACGCGGTGGCCGAGCCGGTGGTCTACATGATGGACCGCTATGTGGTGGGCGGTTTTTACCGCGTGCACGCCGAGCGCGGTGTGGACGAGAACCTGAATGCCCCGGGCGCCAGTTTTGTGCCTTTGGCCTTTGCCGACACCCCACACCTGCCCCAGCCCGGCGTTAAACCCGGCGCCAGTGTGCCCAACCGCTTTTACATGTATGGCGTGATTGGCCGTTTGGCCATGCTGGCGGCCAGCTATGAGCTCGAAGCCACTGACCCCGAGGCCGAGGTGTACGAATAAAGTTGCTGCACTGCAACATTTTTGTCGAATAGGCGGTGACATCGGCTTGAAATCGGGCGCAAAATAGACAACGTGTTCCATTTGGCCTGACCCGCGTCAGGTCACGGCTTGTGTCTTCCACCCGTTCTTCTCTTGCTGCATTGACCTTGGGCGCCATTGGCGTTGTGTATGGCGACATCGGCACCAGCGTGCTGTACGCCATGAAAGAGGTGTTTGGATCTGGCCATGTGCCTTTCACGCCCGACAATGTTTACGGCATCCTTTCCATCTTTTTTTGGACCCTGACGACCATCGTGTCGGTCAAGTACGTGGTGTTGGTGCTGCGGGCCGACAACCACGGCGAGGGTGGGCTGGTGGCCATGCTGGCGCTGGCCTCGCAATCGGTCAAAGACCGGCCTCAGCTGCGCAAGGTCTTGCTGATCGTGGGCATTTTTGGCACCTGCTTGTTTTATGGCGATGGGGTGATCACCCCGGCCATTTCGGTGCTGTCGGCGGTGGAGGGCCTGGAGGTCATTTCACCCACGTTCAAGAAATACGTCATTCCGCTCACCCTGGTGATCCTGTTCGGCCTGTTCTGGGTCCAAAAACGTGGCACTGCCGGCATCGGCAAGTTCTTTGGTCCCATCACCTTGATTTGGTTTGTCACCATCGCGCTACTGGGGGTGTCGCACATTGCCCACCATCCTGAAATTTTGCTGGCCATCAGCCCGCACTACGCACTGGGTTTCATGTGGCATGAGCCGGGCACCACCTTCATCATTCTCGGCGCGGTGGTCTTGTGCGTCACGGGGGGGGAGGCGCTGTATGCCGACATGGGGCACTTTGGCAAAAAACCCATCCGTTTGGCCTGGTTCAGCGTGGTCATGCCCTGCCTGACCTTGAACTATTTTGGTCAAGGCGCTTTGCTCTTGGCCGAGCCCGAGGCCGTGAAAAACCCCTTCTACATGATGGCGCCTGATTGGGCCCTGCTGCCCCTAGTGGGCCTGGCCACCATGGCCACGGTGATTGCCTCGCAAGCGCTGATTTCTGGTGCGTTCAGTGTGACCAAGCAGGTCATCCAGCTGGGTTATCTGCCGCGTTTGCAGGTGCAACACACCAGCGAGACCGATACCGGTCAAATTTACATGCCCTTTGTGAATTGGGGCTTGTTTGTGGCCATCGTGCTGGCCGTGGTCATGTTCAAGTCGTCGAGCAACCTGGCAGCCGCTTACGGCATTGCCGTGTGCACCGACATGCTGATCACCACGGTGCTGACCTTCTTTGTGATCCGTTATGCCTGGAAGCTCCCGCTGGCGCTGTGCCTCGGTGCTACGGGCTTCTTCTTTGTGGTCGACTCGGCCTTTTGGGCCTCCAACCTGCTCAAGCTGTTCGACGGTGGTTGGTTCCCGCTGCTCATTGGTGCGGCGGTGTTCACGCTGATGCTCACCTGGCACGATGGACGGCGTTTGCTCAATGACTCTTTGCGCTCGGACGCCCTGCGCCTGACGGACTTTCTGGAGGCGGTGTTCATTTCGCCGCCCACTCGGGTCCAAGGCACGGCGGTTTTCATGACGGCAGAGACGGGTGCGGTGCCCAACGCCTTGCTGCACAACTTGAAGCACAACAAAGTTTTGCATGAACGCAATCTGTTTGTCACCGTGCGCAGCCACGAGGTGCCGCGCATCGAGCCGAATCAGCGTCTGGATGTGACACCACTGGGCCACGACTGCTGGCAAGTCATCGTCAATTACGGTTTCAAGGACAACCCGGATTTGCCGACCGCTCTGGCCCAAATCCAGGGTGAGGGCGACAAGCTGGACCCGATGATGACCAGCTACTTCCTCTCGCGCGACATCGTGATTCCGACCATCGGCGGCGGCATGTCCCCTTGGCGTGAAAAACTCTTTGCCCAGATGCACCTCAACGCCAGTGGTGCGGCTGCGTTCTTGAACCTGCCGACCAACGCGGTGGTCGAGTTGGGCTCCAAAATTGAAATCTGAGGCTCCGTGAGCACCACCCATTTGCTCTACCTGCACGGCTTCAGGTCATCGCCCCAGTCGGCCAAGGCCTGCATCATGGCCGCTTTGGTGCAAGCTCGCCACCCCGGTGTCACTTGGTGGTGCCCGCAGCTGCCCGCTTCTCCTGCGAAAGCCATGGCCCTGTTGCTCCAAGGCACGGCCGCCTGGCCGCGCGGGCAGATGGCGATCATGGGGTCATCGCTCGGTGGCTTTTATGCGGCATGGCTGTCGGCGCACATGGGTGTACCTGCGGTGCTGATCAACCCGGCCGTGCACCCTTCACGAGACCTGGCACGCTACATCGGCGAGCACCCGGTTTGGCAAGACCCGGCACAAAGTATCTTTTTTGAGCCGGCTTATGTGCAAGAGTTGGTGGAGCTTGAAAGTCAGCCCTTGCCAACTCGGCCCGCCACGCTGGCCTTGATCGCCAAAGGTGACGAGCTGCTCGATTGGCGTGAAATGCGGGCCCGCCACCTGGCCGGCCAGGTGCGCCTGATCGAGGGCAGCGACCATGCCTTGAGCGATTTTGAAGAGCACTTGCCCCAAATCCTTGAATTTATGCAGCTGGCTTGAGGCCGTGCCGGCCGAATGCCCGGGTGGCGTGGGAAAATCCTGTCATGTACGTATTATTTGAAGATGCCGGCAAATTCATGGCCGGTCGGATCATGTCCGAAGCCGAGACCTCTGCGCAGGTCGAACTCGACTCCGGTAAACGGGTCAAGGTCAAGTCGGCCCACATGCTGCTCAAGTTCGAGAAACCGGCCCCAGCCGTTTTGCTCAGTGATGCCACCGCCTTGAGCCAAACCATCGAGCTGGAGCTGGCCTACGAGTGTGCTCCGGAAGAAGAGTTTGGCTTTGGCGACCTGGCCAAAGACTACTTCAACGCCAGTGCCAGCACCACCGAGCAAGTGGCGGCTTTGCTCTGCTTGCACGATGCGCCGCACTATTTCCGCCGAGGGGGCGCCAAGGGGCGGTTTCGCAAAGCCCCCGCCGAGATCGTGCAACAGGCCTTGCTCGCGATTGAGAAGAAAAAGCAGGTGCAGGCCCAGATCGAAGCCTGGTCGGCCGATCTGATCGCGGGCACTTGTCCAGAGCCGATCCGCGAGCAGCTCTACAAAATCCTGTTTCGCCCGGACAAGAACACGCCCGAATACAAAGCGGTGGTCGAGGCCAGCAAAAGCAGCCAGACCGCGCCTTTGGACTTGCTGCAAAACGCGGGGGCCATCGCCTCGGCTTGGGACTTTCATTGGCAGCGTTTCCTGTTTGACCTGTTCCCCAAAGGCACGGGCTTTCCCCCTTTGCAGGCACCCGCCATCACCGACGAGCTGCCCCTGGCTTCGGTGCAGGCTTTTTCGATTGACGATTCGCACACCACCGAAATCGACGACGCCCTGTCTTTGCAAGGTCTGGGCACCGGCAGGGTCACGGTGGGCATCCACATCGCCGCCCCCGGCCTGGCGCTGCAACCGGGCAGTCCGATCGACCAACTCGGCCGAGCTCGACTCTCCACGGTCTATATGCCCGGTTACAAAATCACCATGCTGCCCGACAGCGTGGTGCAGGCCTACACCTTGATCGAGGGGCGCGACTGCCCGGCGGTGTCGCTGTACGTCACCTTCAGCGAAGACACGCTGGAGTTGCAAAGCGCCGAGACACGTCTGGAGCGTGTGCCGATTTTGGTCAACCTGCGCCACGACCAGCTCGATGACCGCATCACCCGCGAATGGCTGGAGGGTGTTGACCAGAGCGAACTCGCCGACGTGCCCGTGAGCCGCAACACTCTGGCATTTTTCTGGCGTCTGGCGCAAACCCTCAAGGCGCGGCGGGAGGTGGTGCGCGGCAAGCCCGAAAACTTCAACCGCCCCGACTACAGCTTCAAGCTGGAGCGAGACAGCAACGACACGCCGCCTACGGGCGACGAGACGGTGGTGATTGGCACCCGCCAGCGCGGAGCACCGCTCGATTTGATGGTGGCCGAGGCCATGATCTTGGCCAACAGCACCTGGGGCCAGTGGATGGCCCAGCTGGGTGTGCCCGGCATTTACCGCAGCCAGGCCAGTCTGGCCCCCGGCGTGAAAGTGCGCATGGGCACCAAAGCGCTGCCACACGCGGGCATTGGTGTACCCAGCTACGCATGGAGCACCTCGCCGCTGCGCCGCTACACCGACTTGGTCAACCAGTGGCAAATCATCGCCTGCGCCCAGCATGGCGCCACCGCGGCATTGGCCGCGCCCTTCAAGCCCAAAGACGCCGAGTTGTTTTCCATCATCAGTGGTTTTGATGCTGCCTACAGCGCCTACAACGGCGTGCAGTCCAGCATGGAGCGTTACTGGACGCTGCGCCATGTGCAGCAGCACAGCATCGAGGAGCTGGATGCCAGCCTGGTCAAGGAAATGGGCGCTGGCACTTGGCTGGTTCGAGCCGACACCTTGCCGCTGATGTTCAGCGTGATGGGTGCCAACCACTTGCCCCGCGGCGCACGGGTGCGTGTCAAGCTGTCCGATGTCGACCTGATGGCCTTGGATGTGCGGGGCACCGTCATCGCACAGCTGGATGCCGAAGGCCAGGGCACAGGTACGGACGAAGCCGAACAAGAGGCCGAGGATGAGGACAACCTGCCAGCGGGGCCGGTGTCCATCGCGGTGGATCTGAATGACAGCACGCCCCCCCATGCGCCCTGAAAACAAACCACCGCCAGCCCAGGTGGCCCGACCGATCCCAGGTCGTTTGCAACAGTCCTCCCACAGGGGCCTGATCTGGGCATTGGGCTTGTCCGTGGCCGTTCACGCGGGCTTGGTAGGCTTCCGATTTGCGGCACCCGAGGCTTACAACCGTGTTTTTCAGGACACACCCTTGGAAGTGATTTTGGTCAATGCGCGCAGCCAGGAGCGTCCACAGGAGGCTCAGGCCATGGCGCAGGTCCGACTGGCCGGTGGCGGTGAAGTGCCCGAGGTGCGCATTTCAAGCTCGCCCTTGCCCCCCGCGATGAACGCCGATCCAGGCATGGACATCCGCGCGGTTCAACAAAAAATCGAAGTGCTCAAAATGCAGCAATTGCATTTGTTGGCGCAACTCAAGGACGAATTGGCTGTTCTGACCCGAGAAAATGCGGACGATAAGTCCGACAGCCCCAACCGAGAGGCCAAGGTTCAACGTCAGCAGCAATTGGCCCGTCAGTTGGCGCAAATCGAGCAGCGCGTGGACCAAACCCAGGGGGCGGCCCGCAAGCGCTACGTCAGCCCCGCCACACAAGAGGTGGTGTATGCGATCTACTACGACAAAATGCGCCGTACCATCGAGTACCAAGGCACTTTGAACTTCCCGGAGGCTGCGGGTGAAAGACTCTATGGTCAACTGACCATGGTGATCACGGTGGACAGCCGGGGTCAATTACTCAGCACCGAGGTGGCCCGCTCATCGGGCAAACCCTTGCTCGACGAACGTGCCGTGGCCATCGTGCGCAATGCCGCGCCGTTTGGCAATTTCAACCGGAAAATGCGGGCTCAGGCCGATCAAATTGTGGTGGTGACACGTTTCAACTTCTCGCGGGATGACACCTTGGCCACCCGCATGTTGGCCTCTGAGCCCGGCAAGCCGTGAACCACACCAGCGCGGGCCAGATCAGGGGTGGTGCATGATGCGAGCATTCGGACGCTGGTGGATGCTCTTGGTTTTGGCAGGCGTGGGGCTGCAGTTGTTTTTTGCTTTGCGCATCCTGGCCATGAACTGGATCGCCCCCGAGTCCACCAGCTTCCAGCGCTCGCAGGCCTGGCAAATTCTCCAGCTGCAAGGTCAATTGCCGTGGCGTCAGGCGTCGGTCGAGCTCAAGGCCATGTCCACCAGTTTGCAACGTGCCGTCATTGCCTCTGAGGACGCGGCCTTCACGCAGCACCACGGCATCTGGTGGCAGTCGCTCGAAAAAGCCTGGGAGAAAAATGCCCGGGCCAAAGCGCAGGCCGAAAAACGCGCCCAACGCCAACCGGAAAAACCGGTGGATGTCAAAATTGTGGGTGGCTCCACCATCACGCAACAATTGGCCAAAAATCTGTTTTTATCGGGCGAGCGCACCTTGGTGCGTAAAGGGCAAGAGATGGTGTTGGCCCTGACGTTGGAGGCCTTGCTCAGCAAGGAGCGCATTTTGGAGATCTACCTCAACAGCGTGGAGTGGGGTGAGGGCGTGTTCGGTGCCGAGGCGGCGGCGCAGCATTACTTTCGCAAAAGCGCCGCACGACTGAACGCCTGGGAGGCCTCTCGGTTGGCTGTCATGCTGCCGCGTCCGCGTTATTTTGAAAAGCTGCCGCAATCGGCTTACCTCACGCGGCGAGCGGAGACCATCATGGCCCGCATGAACGATGTGGTGCTGCCATGAGCCTGAGCACCCCGGCGCCCGCCAGCATCCGCATCTTGGGGATCGACCCGGGTTTGCAAACCACGGGTTTTGGTGTGATCGACATCACCGGCTCGCGCCTGCAGTACGTGGCCAGCGGCGTGATCGAGACCACACGCGGTGAGATGGGCAACCTGCCTGCCCGGCTGAAAATCATCTACGATGGTGTGCGTGAAATCACCGCGCGTTACCAGCCCGATGTGGCGGCAGTCGAGATCGTGTTTGTCAACGTCAACCCCCAAGCGACCTTGCTGCTGGGTCAGGCCCGAGGCTGTGCGGTCACGGCCTTGGTGTCGTGCGATTTGCCGGTGGCCGAATACACCGCTTTGCAAATGAAGCAATCGGTCACCGGGCACGGCCGCGCCGCCAAATCGCAGATCCAGGAAATGGTCAAGCGCTTGCTGCAGTTGCCGGTGTTGCCCCGGCAAGATGCAGCCGATGCTTTGGGCATGGCCATCACCCACGCGCACGCCAGCCCCTCGATGAACAAGCTGGCTGCGCAAGGCGTGCTCAGCCGCAAAACCCACGGCATGTTCCGCAGCGGGCGCAGCCATTGATGGCCTGCGATCAGTTGGGGGTGTAGGCCAGGCGCACGTAAATCGGCGCAAAGGCCTCGGCCTGGGTGATCTCGATCAGGGTTTCCTTGGCCAGCTCCAGCAAGGCGATGAAGGTGACCACCAGCACCGGCACGCCCAGACTGGGGTCGAACAGATGTTCAAACTCCACAAACTTGCGCCCTTGCAGGTGCTTGAGCACGATGCTCATGTGCTCGCGCACGCTGAGTTCTTCTCGGCTGATCTTGTGGTGCTGCACCAGGTTGGCGCGTTTGAGGATGTCGCGCCAAGCCAATTGCAGCTCGTCCATGCTGACATCGGGAAAGCGCGGTTGCAGACTTTGCTCGATGAACACCTGGGCCTGCAAAAAATCGCGGCCGTATTGCGGGATCACGTTCAGCTGCATCGAAGCCATTTTCATCTGCTCGTATTCGAGCAGACGGCGCACCAACTCGGCCCGTGGGTCTTCGGCCTCAACGCCTTCGGCCACTTTTTTTGGGGGCAGCAGCATGCGCGACTTGATCTCGATCAGCATGGCCGCCATGAGCAGGTATTCGGCGGCCAGCTCCAGGTTGCGCTGGCGAATTTCCTCCACATAACTCAGGTACTGGCGTGTCACGCCCGCCATGGGAATGTCGAGGATGTTGAAGTTCTGCTTGCGGATCAGGTAGAGCAGCAAGTCCAGCGGGCCTTCAAAAGCCTCCAGAAACACCTCCAGCGCATCCGGCGGGATGTACAGGTCGCTGGGCATGGCAAACAGCGGCTCGCCATACAAACGCGCCAAGGCCACCTGGTCGACCACCGCAGGCATGGCTGCGCTGGCCGTGCCTTCGGGCAGCTGCAGGGGCTTAGGCTGGGGGGGCGTGGGGCTCAAGGGGTGTTGGAGTCTGTTCAGTCGGGCTGGAGGGAAGTCAAGGCTTGTGTCAATGCGGCTCAGGCCTGGCTTTGGTAGACGTAAGGTTTTTGCGCCACGCGACCTTGTTTGAACTCGGCCTGAATGTCGCGGTCAACCGGCTTGTCCCACAGCAGACCACGGCCTTGGCGCTGTTCGGCCTCGAGCTCGGGGCGCTGGGCCTTGAGCTGGTCGATGAACTGGGAGGTGTCAGAGCTGTAATCAGGACGGCGAAAAAAAGACATGGCGGGCAATCTGTACAAGGGCAAAAACAAAAGGGTTTTAGCGGCCCCAGCAGCCTCCAAAACCTGAGCCCAGCCATTTTAACGGGCCGGCTCTGCGCTCAAGCTGACGGCCAAGGCCAGGCTGCTGCTCAGGTCTGGCTGCAGGTGCGCTTTCAGGTGCGCCATCAGGCCGCTGCGCTGGGCCATGTCCAGTGGCTGGTGGTTCAGGCCGCACACGATCAGCTGCACCTGTTTCTTGCGGCAGGTCTCGATGAGGTTCATCAGCGCGTCCGCGCCTGAGGAGTCGATGTAGATCACGTTTTTCAGGTCCAGCACCAGTGTGGGGGTGCTGATGTTGTCCTCGATGGCCTCGATCAGCTTGACCGCCCCGAAAAACAGCGCACCGTAAAGGCGCCAAGCTTGCACCCGGTGCTCGAAACCGGCCAGGCCCGGCTGCTCGAGACGCGTCACGCCCTCGCAGCGGCTCAAGCTCGAGATGCGGTAAATGAAGGTCAGACAGGCTGCGATCAGGCCGACCTCGACCGCCACCGTCAGGTCAAACACCACGGTGAGAAAAAACACCGCCAGCAAGGTGATGCGGTAGGGCATACGGTACTGGCGCAGGTGCATGAATTCGCGCCACTCGCCCATGTTCCAGGCCACAAACATCAAGATCGCAGCCAACGCCGCCAGCGGGATGTGCCCGGCCAGGGGTGCGGCCACCAGAACCACGGCCAGCAAGGTCAGGGCATGCACCATGCCCGAAATCGGGGTGGTGCCACCGCTTTTGATGTTGGTCACGGTGCGGGCAATGGTACCGGTGGCGGGCATGCCACCAAAAAACGGCGTGACGAAGTTGGCCACGCCTTGCGCCATCAGCTCCTGATTGGGGTTGTGGCGGTCACCGATCATGCCGTCCGCAATGCGGGCGCACAGCAGCGATTCAATCGCCCCCAAGAGCGTCAAGGTCAAGGTCGGCATGAGCAAAAAGTGGGCGCTGTCCCAGCTGAACTCGGGCCAAGCAAAGCCGGGCATGGACGAGGGGATGCCGCCAAACTTGCTGCCAATCGTCTCTACGGGCAGATTCAGCAGCCAGGTGACCAGGGTGGCCAACACCAGCGCCACAATCGAGCCGGGCACCATCCTGGCCCAGCGCATGCGTGTGCCCGACATGCGTGGGCTCATGCGCATCCAGCCCACCACCAGCAACAAGGACCCCAATGCCAGCATCAAGGCGGCCAGATTGGCGGTGTGCAGGTTCAACCACAGGGTGTTCAGCATGCCAAAAAAATCAGCCGGCATGGCGACCACTTTCAGGCCCAGAAAATCCTTGATTTGCGACAACATGATCAGCACCGCGATGCCATTGGTGAAGCCGATCACCACCGCCACCGGGATGAAGCGGATCAAGGTGCCCAGGCGAAACAGCCCCATCAAAAACAGCAGCACACCCGACATGGCGGTGGCCAAGATCAAGTTCGCCAGGCCATAGCGCTCGACGATGCCATAAACGATCACGATGAAGGCCCCGGCCGGCCCACCAATTTGAACGCGGCTGCCCCCCAGCGCCGAGATCAGAAAACCTGCAATGATGGCGGTGAACAGGCCCGCCTCGGGCTTGAGCCCGGAGGCGATGGCAAAGGCCATGGCCAGCGGCAGGGCCACCACCCCGACGGTGAGGCCAGCGCCCACGTCTTGAGAGAAGCGCTCACGGTTGTAGCCGTGCAGGCTGTCGAGCAGACGGGGACGAAAAAAATGCGTGGCCTGCAGCCAGTTCATGAGCGTCACGTGTTTATTCTTGTCGCCAAATTATGCGACACGCCAATAGACCGGGCCCATGGGGCTTGGCTGCACAGGCATTCCTCGGTTGAGCTGGAGGACGTGTGCAGCGTGCCATCGTGTCAGTGGATGCGCATGCCGGGCTTGGCGCCCGGCCAAGGGTGCAGCACGTAAATGCCCGTATCGGTTTGGTCGTCGGCGTGGCTGGCGGCCAGCACCATGCCCTCGGACACACCAAACTTCATCTTGCGTGGGGCCAGGTTGGCCACCATCACAGTCAATTGACCGATCAGGTCTTCGGGCTTGTACATGCTGGCGATGCCACTGAAGACGTTGCGCGTTTTGCCTTCACCCACGTCGAGCGTGAGGCGCAGCAATTTGGTCGAGCCTTCCACCGCTTCGCAGTTCACGATCTGGGCAATGCGCAAGTCCACCTTGGCAAAGTCATCAATGCTGATGGTGGTGGCGATGTCTTCGCCGCCGGGCATGGCTTTTTCTTCGACCACCGCTGGCGGCTCGAACAAAGCATCGAGTTGCTCGGGGGTGACGCGCTGCATCAGGTGTTGGTAGGCGTTGATGGTGTGGCCCGCGCCCAGCAGCTGTTGTGCTTGGGCAAAGCTGAAGGGCGCCACGTTCAAGAAGGCCTCGACCTGCGTGGCCAAGGCCGGCAGCACGGGTTTGAGTTGCAAGCTGAGCAAGCGGAAGGCTTCGATACAGGTGGTGCACACGTCGTGCAAGCGGGCGTCTTGGCCTTCCTGTTTGGCCAAGTCCCACGGTTTGTTCTGGTCCACATAGCTGTTGACTTTGTCGCTCAGCAGCATGATCTCGCGCAATGCTTTGGCGTATTCGCGCTGGTCATAAAACGTGGTAATGCTGGGTGCAGCGGTTTGCAAGGCAGAGAGCAAAGCTTGACCGTCGGCGCTGACTTGGCCGAGTTGGCCGCCAAAGCGCTTGGCGATGAAGCCGGCCGAACGAGAAGCGATGTTGACGAATTTGCCGATCAAATCGCTGTTGACCCGCGCCATGAAGTCTTCGGCGTTGAAGTCGATGTCTTCGTTGCGTGCAGACAATTTGGCCGCCAGGTAGTAGCGCAGCCACTCGGGGTTCATGCCCAGGCTCAGGTACTTGAGCGGGTCCAGGCCCGTGCCGCGGCTCTTGCTCATCTTCTCGCCGTTGTTCACCGTCAGAAAGCCGTGCACGAAGACGCTGTTGGGGGTTTTACGGCCCGAGAAATGCAGCATGGCCGGCCAGAACAGCGTGTGGAAAGTGACGATGTCTTTGCCGATGAAGTGGTATTGCTCCAGCGCGGGGTTGGCCATGTAGGCGTCGTAACTTTCGCCGCGCTTGCCCAGCAGGTTTTTGAGCGATGCCAGGTAGCCCACGGGCGCGTCCAGCCACACATAAAAGTACTTGCCGGGCGCGTCCGGGATTTCGATGCCGAAGTAGGGTGCGTCGCGTGAGATGTCCCAGTCGCCCAGGCCTTCACTGGTGGTGCCGTCGGGGTTGGTGCGCACCGAAAACCACTCCTTGACCTTGTTGGCCACCTCGGGTTGCAGCTTGCCGTCTTGGGTCCATTGGCTCAAAAACTCGACGCAGCGGGGGTCGGAGAGCTTGAAAAAAAAGTGCTCCGAGGTTTTGAGCTCGGGTTTGGCGCCGGACAGGGCCGAGAAGGGGTTGATCAGGTCGGTGGGCGCGTAGACCGCGCCGCAGCTCTCACAGTTGTCGCCGTACTGGTCTTTGGCGTGGCACTTGGGGCACTCGCCTTTGATGAAGCGGTCGGGCAAGAACATGTTCTTTTGCGGGTCAAAGAACTGCTCGACCGAGCGCACCTCGATCAGCGAACCGCCGTCGGCCGCGCTGATGTCGCGCAGGTCGCAGTAAATGGCTTGGGCCAGCTCGTGGTTTTCGGGTGCGTCGGTGCTGTGCCAGTTGTCAAACGCAATGTGAAAGCCGTCCAAATAGGGCTTGCGGCCCGCGGCGATGTCGGCCACGAACTGTTGTGGCGTTTTGCCGGCCTTTTCGGCGGCGATCATGATGGGCGCGCCGTGCGTGTCGTCCGCGCACACAAAGTTCACTTGGTGGCCCTGCATGCGCTGGAACCGCACCCAGATGTCGGCCTGGATGTACTCCATGATGTGGCCGATGTGGAAATTGCCGTTGGCGTACGGCAGGGCGGTGGTGACGAAGAGCTGGCGGTGCGCTTCTTGAAGACCGTTATGGGCAGACATGGTGGGACAGTTTGTAGGGTGAATCGGTGATTTTAGGGTGTATGGCGCGGCTTGTCGGTAAACTTCGGCCCATTCTAGAAAGAGACCATGGCGACCTCCGAACAACTCCTCCAAGCCCTGCAAGCCGTCATTGACCCCAACACGGGCAAAGATTTCATTTCCACCAAAGTCCTGAAGAACCTGCAAGTCGAGGGCGGTGATGTCTCTTTTGACGTTGAGCTGGGTTATCCGGCCAAAAGCCAGATCCCTGCGCTTCGACAAGCTTTGATTGCTGCCGCCAAAGGCGTGGCGGGTGTGACCAATGTGTCGGCCAACGTGACCAGCAAAATCACGGCACACGCCGCCCAGCGCGGTGTGGCCCTGCTGCCGCAGGTGAAAAACATCGTGGCTGTGGCCTCGGGCAAGGGCGGTGTTGGCAAGAGCACCACTGCCGTCAATCTCGCATTGGCCTTGGCAGCCGAAGGCGCCAAAGTGGGCCTTCTGGATGCCGACATTTACGGCCCCAGCCAACCGATGATGATGGGCATCGAAGGCCGACCTGAAAGCGAAGACGGCCAGACCATGGAGCCCATGGAGAACTATGGCGTGCAGGTCATGTCGATTGGCTTCTTGGTCAACGCCGACGAAGCCATGATTTGGCGCGGCCCCATGGCGACGCAAGCGCTGGAGCAGTTGTTGCGCCAGACCAACTGGAAAGAGTTGGATTATCTGATTGTGGACATGCCACCTGGCACGGGCGACATCCAGTTGACGCTCAGCCAGCGCGTGCCCATGACGGGTGCGGTGATCGTGACCACCCCGCAAGACATTGCCCTCTTGGACGCCAAAAAAGGCGTGAAGATGTTCGAAAAAGTCGGCGTGCCGATTTTGGGCTTGGTCGAAAACATGGCAGTTCACGTTTGCACGAACTGCGGCCATGTGGAGCACATCTTTGGCGCTGACGGCGGCAAGAAAATGGCGACCGAATACGGCATGGACTACTTGGGCGCACTGCCTTTGGACATGCAAATCCGCCTGCAGGCCGACAGCGGCAAGCCCACCGTGGTGTACGACCCCGATGGTGAAGTGGCCCAGATCTACAAAGCCGTGGCCCGCCAGGTGGCGGTCAAGATCGCGGCCAAGGCCAAGGATTTTTCCAGCAAGTTCCCGACCATCAAGGTCAGCAAGGACACCTGATTGGACTGTGGCCCGTGAAAAAACCGGCTTGGGCCTGTTTTTTCTCAGCGGCTTGCTTTTTCCAAGTCGCGCAAGCGAAAGCGCTGGATCTTGCCCGTGGCGGTCTTGGGCAACTCGGCCACAAACTCGATGAAGCGCGGGTACTTGTAAGGGGCCAGGCGCTCCTTCACGAACGCCTTGACCTCGTCTTGTGTCACGCTTTGGCCTGCTTTGAGCACGATGAAGGCCTTGGTCTTGGTCAGGCCGTCGGTGTCTTCTTTGCCGATCACGGCCGCCTCCAAAATGGCGGGGTGTTGCACCAGCGTGGATTCGACCTCAAATGGCGACACGTAAATGCCGCTGACCTTGAGCATGTCGTCGTTGCGGCCCGAGTAGGTGTAGTAGCCATCGGGGTCGCGGGTGTACTTGTCGCCGCTCTTGGTCCACACGCCTTGGAAAGTGTCGCGTGTTTTTTCACGGTTGTTCCAGTACATGAGTGCACTGCTGGGGCCCTGGATGTAGAGGTCGCCGATTTCGTTGGGGCCGGTGACCACGCTACCGTCTTCATGGCGCAGTTGCACCTCATAGCCAGGCACGGCTTTGCCAGTGGTGCCGTAACGAACGTCACCGGGGCGGTTGGACAGGAACACGTGCAGCATTTCTGTAGAGCCGATGCCATCAATGATCTCGCAACCAAAGTGTGCCGTCCAACGCTCTGCGATGTCGCGGGGCAGCGCTTCACCCGCCGACGAGCACAGGCGCAACGCCAATTGGTTTTTAGCGGGCAAATCCGGGCTGGCCAGCATGCCGCTGTAGCCGGTGGGTGCGCCGTAGAACACGGTGGGCTGGTGATCGACCCAGCGTTTGAAGGTGGCTTGTGGGGTGGGGCGCTCGGCCATCAGCACCACTGTGGCCCCGACACTCAGGGGGAAGGTGAGGGCGTTGCCCAGGCCATAGGCAAAGAACAGCTTGGCGGCCGAGAACACGGTGTCGCTTTCTTGCAGGTTCAGCACGCCTTTGCCGTACAGCTCGGCCGTCCAGTACAGGTTGCCCTGGCTGTGCACGGTACCTTTGGGTTGACCGGTAGAGCCCGAGGAATAGAGCCAGAAGGCGGGTTCATCGGCCATGGTTTGAGCAGGCAACACCGGGTTGTTTTGGGCGACCAAGTCGGCCATGTTGAACTGGCCCTGTGCCAAAGCGCCTGTGGGGCGAGAGACCACGATCTGACGCACCTCGGTTTTGGTCAGGTCCATGGCCGTTTGCAGTGTGGGCAGCAAAGCACCTGACACCAGTGCGGCCTGGGCGCGGCTGTTGCGCAGCATGAAGGCATAGTCATCTGCGGTGAGCAGGGTGTTGACCGCCACGGGCACTACGCCCGCGTAGAGTGAACCCAAAAAGGCCACCACCCAGTCGCTGCAGTCGTGCATGAGCAAAAGTACGCGTTCTTCGCGTTTGAGGCCCATGGCCTGCAAGCCGCCAGCAAAGCGGCGAATCTGCTCGGCGAGCGTGCCGTATTGGACTGAGCCTGTGTCGTCAATGAGCGCTGTTTTGTCCGGTCGTCCTGCATTGCTGGCGATCAGGTGCTGGGCGAAATTGAATTCGCTCGGGGGCGGGGTTGCTGGGCGCACGGTGTGTCTCCTGTTTATTTCGGTGGCCTGTGTTCAATTTCGCCAGTTGGCGGTATAACCATCATCTCATGCACTATGGTGCCTGTCTTGTAGTATGCAGTAAAGTGCATATTTCGGGTTGATATAAATCCTAGGGTTTCCCCTTAACTGAGCCGCTGTGTTGAACATGACCTCTGAAGTCAAGCCGTCCACCGAAACCTCCGAGCCCGACACCAAGCGCAGTCCTTTTCTGGAGGCGCTGGGGGAGCGGGTGCGCAACTTACGCTCTCGAAAAGGCATGACGCGCCGCGCGGTGGCTGTGGCTGCCGACGTGTCCGAACGCCATTTGGCCAATCTTGAATACGGCACGGGCAACGTCTCTGTGTTGGTGTTGTTGCAGGTGGCCCATGCCTTGCAGTGCTCATTGGCTGAGTTGCTCGGTGATGTGACCACCACTTCGCCCGAGTGGTTGTTGATCAGGGAGTTGCTCTCTAAGCGCAGTGAGGCGGATCTGCGCCGAGCCCGTGTGCAATTGAGTGACATGTTTGGCGAGGGCGGCAACGCACAGGAACGTCAAAACCGCATCGCATTGGTCGGCTTGCGTGGCGCGGGAAAAACCGCGTTGGGGCAGCGTTTGGCTGTTGATCTGGGCTTTCCCTTCATCGAACTGAGTCGTCAGATTGAGCAGTTTGCGGGCTGCCAGATCAGCGAGATCCACAACCTCTATGGCGCCAATGCCTACCGCCGCTACGAGCGCCGTGCGCTCGAGGAGGCCATTCAGATTTACCCCGAAGTGGTGATTGCCACGCCCGGTGGATTGGTCTCGGATTCGGCCAATTTCAATGTGCTGCTTTCGCACTGCACGACTGTGTGGCTGCAGGCCGACGCCGCCGACCACATGGGCCGTGTGGCCGCGCAGGGCGACATGCGGCCCATGGCCGCCAGCCGTGAGGCGATGGAAGACCTCAAACGCATCCTGGAAGGACGCTCGGCCTTTTATTCCAAGGCCGACATGGCCATCAACACCAGTGGGCGCACCGAAGACCAGGCGTTCGAGGCCTTGCGGTCTTCGGTTCGCCAACATTTGAGCTTGGCGACTTGAGTGGATGCAAAAAACTTCATTTCCTAGGGTAAACACTTATAAATTGAAGTAAAGTGCATATTGCGGTAGTCCTTGACCTGCATTAAACTTCACCGCAACATGCACTGAAGTGCATTTCTCAATAAAACCCAACCAGACATCCTCGACGTAGACCGCCATGAGCCCCCATTTCCAGGTCAATTACCAGACCAGCCCAGAAGAATACAAGCACATCCAATTGTCTTTTGAGGGCGAGATTGCCACCTTGTCGATCAACATCAACGAAGACGCGGGTATCCGCCCTGGTTACAAGCTCAAGCTCAACAGTTACGACCTGGGTGTGGACATCGAATTGCACGACGCGCTGCAGCGCATTCGTTTTGAGCACCCCGAAGTGCGCACCGTGGTGGTGACCAGCTTGAAGGACCGCGTGTTCTGCTCCGGCGCCAACATCTTCATGCTGGGGGTGTCGAGCCACGGCTGGAAAGTGAACTTTTGCAAGTTCACCAACGAAACCCGCAACGGCATCGAGGACTCCAGCAAGCACGACGGCCTGAAGTTTGTGGCTGCTCTGAACGGCGCTTGTGCTGGCGGCGGCTACGAGTTGGCTTTGGCTTGTGATGACATCGTCTTGGTGGATGACCGCTCCAGTGCCGTATCGCTGCCCGAAGTGCCCTTGCTGGGTGTGTTGCCAGGCACCGGCGGCCTGACCCGCGTGACCGACAAGCGCCATGTGCGCCACGACCTGGCCGACATCTTCTGCACCAGCGTGGAAGGCGTGCGTGGCCAAAAAGCCGTGGACTGGCGTCTGGTCGATGCCATCGCCAAGCCTGCGGTGTTCAAGGATGTGGTGAAGGCACGCGCCGCCCAACTGGCCGCTGGCAGCATCCGTCCCGCAGGCGCCAAGGGCGTGACGCTCACGCCCCTGAACCGCACCATCGCGGCAGATGCGCTCACTTACACGAACGTCACTGTGGAGATCGACCGCGCCAAGCGCATCGCCACTTTCACCGTCAAGGCCCCGGCCACGGCCCAGCCCACCGACATCGCTGGCATCGAAGCCGCAGGCATGAACTGGTGGCCGCTGCAAATGGTGCGCGAACTGGACGACGCTGTTCTGCACATGCGCACCAACGAACTCGACATCGGCACCTGGGTGCTCAAGACTTCGGGCGACTCGGCAGCCGTGTTGGCGTCCGATGCCACGATGCTGGCGAACAAAGACCACTGGTTTGTGCGTGAGACCATCGGCCACCTGCGCCGCACCCTGGCCCGCATGGACGTGACCTCGCGCAGCCTGTTTGCCTTGGTTGAAGAAGGGACTTGTTTTGTCGGCACACTCGCCGAATTGGTTTTTTGTGCCGACCGCGCCTACATGCTGGCGCTGCCGGACGACGAGGCGAAAGCCCCCAAGATCCAGCTGAACGAAATGAACTTCGGTTTCTTCCCCATGGTCAACGACCAGACCCGCCTGCAGCGCCGCTTTTACGAAGAAGTGCCCGCCATGGAAGCCGCACGCGGCGCCATCGGCAAAGCCCTAGACGCTGATGCCGCTTTGGGCCTGGGCTTGGTCACCGCTGCCCCTGACGACATCGACTGGGCTGACGAGATCCGTCTGGTTTTGGAAGAGCGTTCGTCCATGTCGCCTGACGCGCTGACCGGTTTGGAAGCCAACCTGCGTTTCGCTCAACAAGAGAACATGCTGACCCGCATTTTTGGCCGCCTGACCGCTTGGCAAAACTGGATCTTCCAGCGCCCCAATGCTGTGGGCGAAAAAGGTGCCCTGAAGGTGTACGGCAAGGGCGAAAAAGTTCAGTTCGACATGAACCGCGTTTGATGTATCAAAAGCTTCATGCACATGAATAGGTCATTGCGAGGAGCGAAGCGACGTGGCAATCCATGCAGACTTGATCGCCACGCTTCGCTCGCGATGACGCAAGGGCTGGTGCTTCAGGCGCTCCTTGACATTTCCCATTGAACAACCAAGTTATTTTTCACTTACCCCTCCTGGAGACTCTCATGTCCGGTATCAACTACAGCGAAAAGATCCCCAACAACGTCAACCTGAGCGAAGACCGCACGCTGCAACGCGCCTTGGAGCAGTGGCAACCCAACTTCATCAACTGGTGGGACGACATGGGCCCTGAAGGCTCGACCGACATGGACGTGTACCTGCGCACCGCTGTGAGCGTGGACCCCCAAGGCTGGGCCCAGTTTGGCCACGTCAAAATGCGCGACTACCGTTGGGGCGTGTTCCTGAACCCCGGTGAGCAAGACCGCAAGATCCATTTCGGCGACCACATCGGCGAAAAAGCCTGGCAAGACGTGCCTGGCGAGCACCGCGCCAACCTGCGCCGCATCATCGTGACGCAAGGCGACACCGAGCCAGCGTCTGTGGAGCAGCAGCGCCACCTGGGCCTGACTGCGCCCAGCATGTACGACCTGCGCAACCTGTTCCAGATCAACGTCGAAGAAGGCCGCCACCTGTGGGCCATGGTGTACCTGCTGCACAAATATTTCGGCAAAGACGGCCGTGAAGAAGCCGACGCCCTGCTGCAGCGCAACAGCGGTAACGAAGACAACCCCCGCATCTTGCAGGCCTTCAACGAGAAGACGCCTGACTGGTTGTCGTTCTTCATGTTCACTTACTTCACCGACCGTGATGGCAAGTTCCAGCTGTGCGCCTTGGCCGAGTCGGCTTTCGACCCGCTGGCCCGCACCACCAAGTTCATGCTGACCGAAGAAGCACACCACATGTTCGTGGGCGAGTCCGGTGTGAGCCGCACCATTCAGCGCACAGTGGACGTGATGAACCAGCTGAAAACCGACGACGTGGGCAAGCTGCGTGCAGCGGGCGTGATCGATCTGCCGACCATTCAGCGCTACATCAACTTCCACTTCTCGGTGACCATCGATTTGTTCGGTGCCGACCAGTCGTCCAACGCGGCCACCTTCTACAGCTCCGGCCTCAAAGGCCGTTACGAAGAAGGCAAGCGCGGTGATGACCACGTCTTGAAGGGCAACAGCTACAAGATCCTGTCGGTCGAAGACGGCAAGCTGGTCGAAAAAGAAGTCCCGATGCTGAACGCTTTGAACGAAGTGCTGCGCGACGACTACATCACCGACTCCAAAGGTGGCATCGACCGTTGGAACCGTGTGATCGCCAAGGCGGGCATTCCTTTCACCTTGACTGCGCCCCACAAGGCGTTCCACCGCAACATCGGCTCCTTATCTGGCACCAAGATCACGCCCGAAGGCCGTGTGGTGAGCGACGAGCAGTGGATGGCGCAAGTGGGCGAGTGGCTGCCCACCAACGAAGACCGCGCCTATGTGGCCAGCCTGATGGGCCGTGTTGTTGAGCCAGGCAAGTTCGCCAATTGGATCGCGCCTCCCGTCATGGGCATCAACCGTCAGCCTGTGGACTTTGATTACGTCCGCTTTAATTGATTGAGTTTTTGATTGGACTGCTGCCTCTGCTTCGTTGTGGGGGCAGCAGTTGACAGAGGAAGGGGCGGGTTCCTCATACTGGGTTACCAGAAATCGTCACCCGCCCCTTCCCCTGTCAACTGCATGGGGTTTGTTGAGCGTCTGTTGGTGGCTGTGTGGCTGGTCGTTTCTATGTTCTGCCTTGAGTGGAGGCGGTCATTGAAATGGCAAGGGGCGGGTTCCTCATAACGGGGTACCGAAAATCGTCACCCGCCCCTTGCCCTTTGAATGACATGGGTGAGCTGAGCGATCAGGGTCCCAGTAGACTCTGAGCGTTGAATCAGGCACAGAGCGACGGAAAGGCTTGGGGCCGGGCACCGATTTTCCGGTACTCCGTATGAGGTGCCCGGCCCCAAGCCATTCCGTTGCGGTCCTCGCAGACCAGAGACACATAACGCCAAATACAAGAGAGTCAAGACATGAGTACCGAAGCGACGCTGATCAAACAACACTTGATCGACCCGGAAATCTGCATCCGCTGCAACACCTGCGAAGCGATCTGTCCGGTGGGTGCGATCACCCATGACTCGCTCAACTACGTGGTCAAAGCCGACGTCTGCAACGGTTGCATGGACTGCATCTCGCCATGCCCGACAGGCTCGATTGACAACTGGCGCATGGTGCCCAAGGCCAAGGCCTACAGCATCGAAGAACAACTCAAGTGGTACGACCTGCCCGCTGAACTGAGCGCCGAAGAGTTGGCTGCAGCGGGTGGCGTGGCTGATACCGCACAAGAAGAAGCACAAACGGCTGTGCAAGCGGCGGCAGCGTCCTCGGCTTCAGCCGTCAGCTCCGCCACCGCCTCGGGCTTCAACTCAGCGCAATTCGGCGCCACCATCCCCCCTTGGTCTGCCGCCCACGCCTACACCAACTTGTATGGACCTAAGGCGCAAGACAAAACCATCACCGCCACGGTCACCGGCAACTTGCGCGTGACCGAAGTGGGCCAACAAGCAGGCCAGCAAGACTACGACACCCACCACATCGTGCTCGACTTTGGCAGCATGCCTTTCCCGGTGCTCGAAGGCCAGTCGATCGGCATCATCCCGCCGGGTGTGGACGCCAACGGCAAGCCGCACCATGCACGTCAGTATTCGATTGCCAGCCCCCGCAACGGCGAGCGTCCCGGCCACAACAACCTGTCGCTGACCATCAAGCGCGTGCTCGAAGACCACGACGGCAAACCTGTGCGCGGCGTGGCTTCTAACTTCATGTGCGACCTGAATGTGGGTGAAAAAGTGCAGGTGATCGGGCCGTTTGGCGCGAGCTTCTTGATGCCCAACCACCCCAAGAGCAACATCGTCATGATCTGCACCGGCACCGGTTCTGCACCCATGCGGGCCATGACCGAATGGCGCCGCCGCCTGCGGGCCAGCGGCAAGTTTGAAGGTGGCAAACTGATGCTGTTCTTTGGGGCCCGCACGCCCGCTGAGCTGCCTTACTTCGGGCCACTCAACAACCTGCCCAAAGACTTCATCGACACAGAGTTCGCGTTCTCACGCGAAGTGGGTAAACCCAAGCGTTATGTGCAAGACGCCATGCGTGATCGTGCGGCCGACATTGCACTGCAACTCAAAGACCCCAACACCTGTTTTTATGTGTGTGGCTTGAAAAGCATGGAAGAGGGTGTGGTCATGGCCTTGCGAGACATCGCGCAAAACGCCGGGCTCGACTGGGACAGCGTGGGCGCTGCACTCAAAAAAGAAGGCCGTCTGCACCTCGAAACCTATTGAACAACATGGCGAACGCTACCCACATTGGCCTGGAACAGGTTCGCCAGCAACTGCGACAGCCCCGCTCCCAATTGAAAGGCCGCCAGGTCTCCGACGAGGCCCGTGCCGAGGTGCGCACCCTCATCGGCCTACCGCTTAAAGATGGCCACCGCCGTGATTTGCTGATCGAGCACCTGCATGTGCTGAACGACCATTTTCATGGCCTGTTCGAGCGCCACATCGTGGCACTGGCCGCCGAGATGCGTCTGCCCGTGGTCGAGGTGTTCGAGGTCGCTTCGTTCTACCACCATTTCGAGATTTTGAAAGACTCTGAAGCTGCGCCGCGAATCACTGCGCGGGTTTGTGACAGTTTGAGTTGCAGCCTGGCTGGCAGCGACAGCTTGCTGCGCCAGTTGCAAAACGATTTGCTGGATGTGAAGGTCGTGCCCGTGCCCTGTCTGGGCCGCTGCGAGCAGTCCCCGGCCGCGCAGGTTGGTCAGCAGGCCGTGGCGCATGCGACGGTTGAAAGGGTGGCGCAGCGTGTGGCCCAAGACCAGACAACGCCCAATGACTTGCCCGACGCGATCCGGCTCGATGCTTACCTGCAAACCGGTGGTTACCAGCTGGCACAACAAGTGGCCACGGGCCAACGCGATGTCGAATCGGTGATCCAGGTCTTGGAGTCCTCGGGCTTGCGGGGTTTGGGTGGTGCCGGTTTTCCGGCCGGGCGCAAATGGCGCATCGTGCGCAGCCAACCCGGGCCGCGCCTGATGGCGGTGAACATCGACGAGGGCGAGCCCGGCACCTTCAAGGACCGCACCTGTTTGGAGGCCGACCCGCACCGCTTTTTGGAAGGCGTGCTGATCGCGGCCAGCGTGGTGGGCTGCGAGGCGGTCTACATCTACCTGCGTGACGAGTACCACGAGGCCCGCGTGTTGTTGACCCAAGAGTTGACCGCTTTGCAAGCCAACCCGCCTTGCGCCTTGCCGCGCATCGAACTGCGCCGGGGCGCTGGGGCCTACATCTGCGGCGAAGAGTCCGCCATGATCGAAAGCATCGAGGGCAAACGCGGTGAGCCGCGCATGCGCCCGCCCTACATCGCCGAAGTCGGCTTGTTCGGCAGGCCGACCTTGGCGCACAACTTTGAAACCCTGTTTTGGGTGCGCGAACTGATCGAGCAGGGTGGAGACAGTTTTGCTGCGCACGGGCGTCATGACCGCAAGGGCCTGCGCCGTTTCAGCGTCAGCGGGCGCGTTCGGCAGCCCGGCGTCAAACTCGCGCCCGCAGGCGTCACGCTGCGTGAACTGGTGGACGAATACTGCGGCGGCATGGCCGAAGGCCACACCCTCTACGCCTATTTGCCCGGCGGTGCCAGTGGTGGCATCTTGCCCGAGCGCCTGGCCGATCTACCGCTCGATTTTGACACGCTGCAGCCGCACGGCTGCTTCATCGGCTCGGCGGCTGTGATGGTGCTCAGTCAACACGACAGTGCCCGCGAAGCTGCGCTGAACGTGATGCGTTTTTTTGCGCACGAGAGCTGCGGCCAATGCACACCCTGCCGTGTGGGCACCGACAAAGCCGCGCAGCTCATGACCGCCAAGGTTTGGGATGCCGACACCTTGTTAGACCTGGCGCAGGTCATGGCTGACGCGTCCATCTGCGGTCTGGGCCAGGCCGCGCCCAACCCCATTCGGTGTGTGCTCGATTACTTCCCGGACGAGATAAACACTGGATCGCCACGCTCCGCTCGCGATGACGGGGAAGGTGGTGATGGCGGCAAGGCTCGTGAAGAAGCTGTTGGCGGCGCTCACAAACAACCCGTCATTGCGAGCGAAGCGCGGCAATCCATACCAGCTTCACCTCAGGCCTCGAACACGGGCAGCGACGTGGGTGGGAGTGCCCAGCCATGAGCACCGTTCAATTCACCCTCAACGGCCAAGCTGTTGAAGCGCCTGCTGGCAAGAGCATTTTCAACATCGCCAAAGAGCTGGGCATCGCCATCCCGCACTTGTGTCACAAAGAAGGCCTCGCGCCCGATGGCAACTGCCGCGCTTGCGTGGTCGAGGTGGCTTGTGAACGCACACTCGCCCCCAGCTGCTGCCGCAATGCCACGCCCGGTATGCAGGTGCAGACGAACAGCGAACGCGCCGTCAAAAGCCAAAAGATGGTGCTGGAGATGCTGCTGGCCGACTTGCCCGAGCAGGGCCACAAATGGCTGGATGACCGCGCCGAAGCCCCACACGGCGAACTGAGCCAGTGGGCCGAGCGCCACGGCGTCACGGTGCGCCCGGCGCTGGCCGCTCTTCAGCGCGAAGCCGTTCCCGCCGACCTGTCGCACCCGGCCATGGCCGTGAATTTGGACACCTGCATCCAGTGCAACCGCTGCCAACGCGCTTGCCGCGACTTGCAGGTCAACGATGTGATCGGTCTGGCTTTCCGAGGTGCACACACCCAGGTGGTGTTTGACCTGGCCGACCCGATGGGCGGCAGCAGCTGCGTGGGCTGCGGCGAATGTGTGCAGGCCTGCCCCACAGGTGCGCTCATGCCCAAGAGCCACATGGGCCCGCAAAAGGTGGACCGTGAGGTGGATTCGGTGTGCCCGTTTTGCGGCGTAGGTTGCTTGTTGACTTACCAGGTCAAGGATGAAAAGATCGTCAGCGTGAAGGGACGCGAAGGCCCCGCCAATGAAGGCCGTTTGTGTGTCAAGGGCCGCTTTGGCATGGACTACATCCACAGCCCGGACCGCATCACCCAACCGCTGATCCGCAAACCTGGCGTTGCCAAGGATGTGGGCCTGATCGACGGCCACACCGACTGGCGCGAAGTCTTCCGCGAAGCCACTTGGGAAGAAGCCCTCGATCTGGCGGCCCAGCCCCTCAATAACTTGCGCCAACAACACGGGCCCAAATCGCTCGCGGGTTTTGGTTCGGCCAAAGGCAGCAACGAAGAGGCTTACCTTTTCCAGAAGCTGGTGCGAACCGGCTTTGGCAGCAACAACGTGGACCACTGCACCCGCCTGTGCCACGCGTCCAGCGTGGCGGCCTTGCTTGAAGGCGTGGGCTCGGGCGCAGTGAGCAATCCGGTACGCGATGTCGAGCATTCCGAATTGATCTTCGTGATTGGTGCAAACATTGCAGCCAACCACCCGGTGGGAGCCACCTGGATGAAGAACGCCGCCCAGCGCGGCATGCGCATCGTGCTGGCCGATCCGCGTATCACTGACCTCGGGCGTCACGCCTGGCGCACATTGCAATTCAAGGCCGACACCGATGTGGCTTTACTGAACGCGATGCTGTACGTCATCGTGACCGAGAACCTGTGCGACGAAAACTTCTTGCGTGATCGCGCTGACAACGTGGCCGAACTCAAAGCCCATGTGCAGAGCTACACACCCGATGCCATGAGCGCGGTGTGCGGCATTCCGGCTGACACCATCCGCGAAGTGGCGCGGGCTTATGCCAGTGCCAAAGCCGCCATGATCTTTTGGGGCATGGGCGTGAGCCAGCATGTGCACGGCACCGACAACGTGCGCTGCTTGATTGCGCTGGCCAGCATTACCGGGCAGATTGGTCGCCCCGGCACCGGCCTGCACCCCTTGCGTGGCCAGAACAACGTGCAAGGCGCGAGCGACGCGGGTCTGATCCCGATGATGTACCCCAACTACCTGCGGGTGAGCGACAAGTCGGCACACGACTGGTTTGAAAAATTTTGGGACACAAAACTAGACGACCAACCTGGCTACACCGTGGTCGAAATCATGCACAAGGCCTTGGCGCCCGACACGGACCCGCACAAGGTGCGTGGCATGTACATCCTGGGCGAGAACCCGGCCATGAGCGACCCGGACCTGCACCACGCCCGCCACGCGCTGGCCAGTTTGCAGCACCTGGTGGTGCAAGACATTTTCTTGACCGAGACCGCCTGGCTGGCCGATGTGGTGCTGCCCGCCAGCGCCTGGCCCGAGAAAACCGGCACCGTCAGCAACACCGACCGCACGGTGCAAATGGGCCGCCAGGCGGTGTTGCCACCGGGCGATGCGAAACCCGACCTCTGGATCATCCAGCAGATGGCGCAGCGCATGGCCCTGCACTGGGCCTATGCAGGCGAGCACGATGGCGTGGCCGCGGTGTACGAAGAAATGCGCCAGGCCATGGTCCCGGCGATTGGCGGCATCGACTGGGCACGGCTCAATGCGGGCTCGGTCACTTACCCCTGTGTGAGCGCCGAAGACCCGGGCCAGCCCATCGTCTTTCACGACCAATTCCCAACGCCAGATGGCCGGGTGCAGTTGGTGCCCGCCGCGCTGATTCCGGCAGCTGAGCAGCCCGATGCCGAGTACCCGCTGGTGCTCATCACCGGGCGGCAGCTGGAGCACTGGCACACCGGCAGCATGACGCGGCGCGCCACGGTGCTGGATGCGCTGGAGCCTGCGGGCACGGCCTCATTGAACAGCAGCGAATTGCAACGCCTGGGAATTCAGCGCGGTGACACGATTGACGTTGTATCGCGCAGGGGCCGTGTGCGTTTGATAGTACGCCAAGACGATGGCACCCCGCTGGGCACGGTGTTCATACCCTTCGCCTACCGGGAGGCCGCCGCCAACTTGCTGACCAACGCGGCGTTGGACCCATTTGGCAAAATCCCTGAATTCAAATATTGCGCGGTGCGCGTCGAATCCGTCACTTTGAAGAACGCATAATCCAACTCGCGGATACGCCTGTGGTTTGGTCTGCACTTTGCGTCCCTGGCCCGGGTTGAAACTTGGTGGAGTGCTTCGGGCATTCTCAGGGCTTTGGGTTTGTGTGTGCTGGGCAGTCGGGGTTGGGTCAGCACCAAGCCAGCGCCTTGCACTGACCCACAACTAGAAGGGCGCCAACTCCTTGATGTGGGCGGGCCTGATTTTGTCGGGCACCTTGGGCATCAAAACCGTGGCCATGCCAGTGGGCATCGGCTCTGACGATTTGTACGCAGCCTCCTGGGACCATGCCTTGGAGTCCATCGGGCCATTCACCGCCACCATGATGCTGTGCGTCGGGTTCATGCAGATATTTGCAGACCAAGACCAATTCGGCATGATCGCCATGCAGCTGCAATGGGCGCGTGACGTTGGCAGAAGCTGTTGGCGACCATCTGGTCAGATGCTTTTATTTTTCAAAATGAGTTATTTTATTTAACAAGTTGAAAAAATGATCCCTCAAATGCGGGTATTCACTTAGAAGCAAAGTTTTTTAGATGTTCATAATCAAAACTCTTTGGTAATTTTTTAAATTTATACGTTCAAACAGGAGACTCCTCATGACGCAAACCCATCAAGACCTTCCATCTACAAAGCCCGATGCCCCTGAAGCTAGCCGCCGCCGTTTCTTCGGCAAAGCCGCTACCGCAGCCGTCGCTGCACCTTTGGCTGGCGTGCCCATGATCGCCGTGGCCCAGGCCCCCATCGTGTTCAAGATGCAAGGTTCTTGGGGTACAAACGAGATTTTCAGCGAGATGGCTCAGCAGTACGTCACCCGCGTCAATGAAATGTCCGGTGGCCGCCTGAAAATCGAGTACCTGCCAGCGGGTGCTGTGGTCAAGCCATTCGAAATCATTGATGCCGTGAGCAAAGGCGTTTTGGACGGTGGTCACCACGTCTCCGGCTACTGGTATGGCAAGAACAAATCGGCTTCTTTGTTTGGCACAGGCCCTGTTAGCGGTGCGACCCCCGACATCGGCTTGAGCTGGATTCAGGCCGGTGGTGGCCAGCAGCTGTGGGACAAACTGGTAGCCAAGATGAACCTGAACGTCGTCGGCTTCTTCTCATTCCCCATGCCTTCCCAGCCGTTGGGTTGGTTCAAAAAGTCCCCACCTAAGAAAGCTGCTGACTTGAAGGGTTTCAAGTACCGCACCATCGGTTTGGCTGCAGACATGTTGCAAGAGATGGGCATGGCTGTGGCCCAGTTGCCTGGCGGTGAAATCGTGCCTGCCATGCAGCGCGGCGTGATCGACGCTTTCGAATTCAACAACCCCACCGCCGACATGCGCTTTGGTGCACAAGACGTGGCCAAGTTCTATTCCATGGGCTCTTTCCACCAGGCCCAAGAATTCTTCGAGATCATCTTCAACAAAGACAAGTACAACGCTTTGCCTGCCGACCTGAAGGCCATCTTGAAGTACGCTGCCGAAGCCGCATCGACCGCATCGACCGCTTTGGCGCACGATAACTACTCCAAAGACTTGCAGGAGTTGATCGTCAAGCACAAGGTTCAGGTGTCACGCACTTCGGCCGACGTGTACAAAGGCCAGCTGGCTGCATGGGACAAGGTCACTGCCAAGCTCGAAAAAGAAGTTGACATGTTCAAGGAAGTGAACGACTCCTTCAAGGCTTGGTCACGCCGTGTGGGCTTCTACCACTTCACCAATGAAGCCAACTACCGCATGGCTTACGAACACGTACAGAAAACCAAACTGCCAGTTTGAACATTGGCTCCTCCCGAAGGCTGTCGGAATTGTTTCCGGCAGCCTTTGTTTTTGTCTGTTCAGAGGTAAGTCGCATGGAAGTCTGGATTCGAAGGATTGACATCCTCAGCAAGTCGATTGGTCACGCTTTTTCTTGGTGTGTTTTGATCCTCACCGCATCCACCTGTTTTGAGGTGTTCATGCGGTATGTACTCAACAGTCCCACAGTTTGGGCGTTTGACATGAGTTATATGTTGTACGGGGCACTCTTCATGATGTCGGGTGCCTATGCCGTCTCGCGCAACTCGCATGTCCGCGGCGATTTCATTTATCGCAAGTGGTCAAACCGCACGCAGGCCAAGGTTGACCTGACCCTGTATCTGATCTTTTACTTTCCAGCCATTTTTGCCATGGTCTTCACGGGTGGCCAATATGCCTACGAAAGCGCCCGAATCCTCGAATCCAGCGTGAACAGCCCTGCAGGCGTTCCGGTGTGGCCCTTGAAGTCGGTTATTTTTGTGGCCGGTGTCACGCTGCTGATTGCGGGTGCGGCAGAGGTCATGCGTTGCTTGGTGTGCATCCGCACCGGCGAGTGGTTGTCGCGCAGCGGCGACGTCGAAGAACTTGAACAAGTGCTGATTCAACAGCATGCAGAGAAAGCACCGTCATGAGTGATCCCATCATCGCCCTCGTCATGTTGGGGCTGTTCATTGTCTTTATTTTTCTCGGATTCCCGATCGCCTTCACCTTGATGGCCATGGGCATCGCCTTTGGCTTTTATGCCTACTTCACGCCTGATCAGTTGTTGTGGGACAACCGCATCCTTTACCTCTTCACGCAGAACACCTTCAGCGTGATGAACAACGATGTGCTCATATCGATACCCTTGTTTTTGTTCATGGGTTACATCATCGAACGGGCGAACATCCTCGATAAACTGTTCCTGAGTTTGCAGGTTGGGTTGCGCTTTTTGCCAGGGTCTATGGCCGTTGCTGCCTTGCTCACTTGTGCGCTGTTCGCTACCGCCACTGGCATTGTGGGCGCGGTGGTAACCCTGATGGGTCTGATCGCTTTGCCGCCCATGCTCAAAGCCGGTTACGACCAGAAACTTGCCTCTGGCGTGATCACGGCTGGCGGCACTTTGGGCATCTTGATACCGCCCTCTATTTTGCTCATTGTGTACGCAGCTACAGCCAGTGTGTCGGTGGTCAAGTTGTACGCCGCGGCCATCATCCCCGGCTTCACACTCGCTTTGTTTTACCTGATCTACATCATCGTGCGTGCCACCCTCAACCCCTCTTTGTGCCCAAAGCCCCAAGAGGCGGAGCAGTACACGGTGTGGGAGAGCATTGTCTTGGTGTTCAAGGCCTTTGTGCCCTTGGCGGCGCTGATCCTGGCGGTGCTGGGTTCGATCTTGTTTGGCTTGGCCACGCCCAGCGAAGCGGCCGCGATGGGCGCTTTGGGCGGCATCATTTTGGCCATTGTTTACCGCGCCTTCACCTGGCAGCGTTTGCGCGAGTCGGTCTACCTCACAGCCCGCACTTCGGCCATGGTGTGTTTTCTGTTCGTGGGCGCGGCCACTTTCGCCTCGGTGTTCTCGTACCTGGGTGGTGAGCACGTGGTCAAGGATTTTATGTTGGCCTTGAATCTGTCACCTGTGCAGTTCTTGCTGCTGTCACAGTTGCTGATCTTTGTGCTTGGTTGGCCTCTGGAGTGGAGCGAGATCATCATCATCTTTGTGCCGATCTTCTTGCCTTTGCTGCCTTTGTACGGCATCGATCCGATCCTCTTTGGCATCTTGATCGCCATCAATTTGCAGACGTCGTTCCTGACGCCGCCGATGGCCATGTCAGCCTATTATCTGAAAGGGGTTGCACCCAAAAGTCTGCAGTTGGTCACCATTTTCAAAGGGTGTATGCCATTTGTAGGGATGGTCTTGTTCACACTGGCCATGACCTATGTCTACCCCGCGATGGTGACCTATTTGCCTGACCAGTTCTTCAACCAGGCGGTTGAGATGGAGCGTGACCCCAACGACGAGTCGGTGGTCAACCCTGACTTCTTCAAGCAGCAGTGATGACAGACGCTTTGAAAACCGTATCGGAATTGACGGCTTTGCAAATCCGCGAGCACTTGCTCAGCGGCCAGGAGACGGTGGAAGATTTCACCGTCAAATTGGGTCGTTTTGTGGATGCGGCCGATGACAAAATCCACGCATTCGCCCACCGCGATGACCGTGTGGTGGCGCTGCAGGCCGACAACCTGCAACGCGACCGCTCGGCTGGCCATTTGCCGGGCCCTTTGTACGGCGTTCCAGTGGCGGTCAAGGACATCATTGACACCATGGACTTTCCCACTGAATACGGCAGCCCCATTCACAAGGGCCGCTACTCGGTGGGGGATGCCACCGTGGTGTCGCGCTTGCGTGCAGCGGGTGCTGTGATCTTCGGTAAAACCGTCAGCACGGAATTTGCGACCACCCAAGCTGGCCCGACCTGCAACCCGCACAACACCGGGCACACACCGGGCGGCTCCTCCAGCGGCTCTGCCGCTGCGGTGGCCGCAGGCATGGTGCCCGTGGCACTGGGCACCCAAACCAACGGATCAGTGATTCGCCCGGCCTCGTATTGCGGGGTCTATGCGTTCAAGCCCTCACGTGGGCTGGTGCCGCGCACCGGCGTGCTTGACCAGTCGCCCTCGCTGGACGAAGTGGGCGTGTTCGCCCGCAACTTGGAAGACATCGCCTGGGTGGCCGAAATCTTGACGGGTGACGACGGCCACGACACCGCCACCACACGCCAAGCGCCACGCCGTTTGCACGATGTAGCGGTTTCCGAGCCACCGTTGCCGCCCAAGTTTTGCTTTGTTAAGACGCCTTGGTGGGACCAAGTAGATCCTGAAGCCCGCGAGGCCTACGAGGCTTTTGTGGAGCATTTGGGTGACTGCGTCACACATGCAACGTTGCCCGATATCGTGCGCAATGTCGCGCCTTGGTTGGCAACCATCAATGAGTCAGAACTTGCTTTTTGTCTGCAAAAAGAATGGCTCCACCATCGCGATCAGTTGAGCCAACCCCTGCAAGCGCGCATCGAAAAAGCCATGACCATTCCGGCCACCGATTACCTGGTGGCCAAAGATCGCCAGTTCCACGTCATGAATGCTTTCGAAGAGTATTTCGCCACTTATGACGCCATTTTGTGTCCAGCCGCCTTGGGCACCGCTCCGATGGGGCTGGAGTCAACGGGCAACCCGATCATGCAAACCGCCTGGAGTTTTGCCGGTCTGCCCAGCCTCAATTTGCCGCTGATGAACCTGTCCAATGGCTTGCCCTTGGGTGTACAGGCCGTTGGTGCCCATCAAAACGATGCCCGCTTGCTGCGCTCTGCGCGTTGGCTGGTGGCTGAATTTGTCAAAAGGAATCAGACATGAAATCGCTTGAACGTTTCACAGGCCTCGTGGGCTTGGCCTTGATGGCGGCTTTCCTGCTGCCCTATATTTTCAAACTGCCCCAACTGGACATCACCCTCATCTTGTTGGGCGGACTGGGCTTGGCCGTGTTTGATTATTTTTCATCCGGCAAGGACGACAAGACCGAATGATCTTGGAAGCCTCAAAAGGCTTGAGCTTGTGATGATGAATGGGAATAACGCAGACCCATCCGCTCCTGAAAGTGATGCGTTGAATTCATCAAAGCCAAAGCTGACCCTCTCCCGTGCTGCCCTGACCCAGTCGGTTGGGGTGGTCAACGAACTGGGTGTGTCTGGATGGGCTGAGATCCCGGCTGAGCGGGCGCTCACCCTTTACCTCGACAAAAAGGAGCTCGTCACTTTGATGACCTTGGGCGCGGAACCCGAGTTGCTGGTGTTGGGCTTCTTGCGCAACCAGCGCCTGATCCAATCCGTGGACCAGATCGAATCCATCACCGTGGATTGGACGATTGGCGAAGGCGAAGTGGGCGAGCCCGGTGTTGCCGCCGTCAAAACCCGCGCCAACGCCCAGGTGGTGATTGAGCGCAGCGCGGAGCGTGTGGTGACCACGGGCTGCGGGCAGGGCAGCGTCTTCGGTGATTTGATGGCGCATATCGACGAGATCGAGTTGCCGCCTGCCCAAATTACCCAAAGCCAGCTCTATGGTTTGGTCAACGCAATTCGCCTACAGGAAACCACCTATAAATCTTCGGGCTCGGTGCATGGTTGTGCCTTGTTTCAGGGTGAGGAAATGCTCAAGTTCGTCGAAGACGTGGGGCGCCACAACGCGGTGGACACCATCGCCGGCTGGATGTGGATGCACGACGTGAGGGCCCAAGACAAGGTGTTCTACACCACAGGGCGCTTGACCAGCGAGATGGTCATCAAATCGGCCCAGATGGGCGTGCCTGTGGTGGTGTCGCGCAGCGGCATCACGCAAATGGGCCTTGATGTCGCCAAACGCTTGGGCTTGTGCGCCATCGGCCGCGCCACCAATAAGCGTTTTTTGTGTTTCAGTGCGCCTGAGCGCCTGGTCTGGCAACCCGAGTTGTTGACACCAACCGGCTGACCGCCAGTTGGCTTAGCGGGTCGTTGATGGCCGATCAGCCGTTGATGAACTTGGGCGCGCGTTTGTTCAAAAACGCGTCCATGCCTTCTTTTTGGTCAACGGTGGCAAACAGGCCGTGGAAAAGGCGGCGCTCGAACATCACGCCATCGCTCAGTCCGCTTTCAAAGGCTCGGTTCACGCTTTCCTTGGCGGCCATGGTGGCCAGTTGGCCGTAGCCGCAAATCATCAAGGCCGCGCCCAAGGTCTCTTCCATTAATTTGTCCAAAGGCACCACGCGGCTGACCAAACCACCGCGTTCAGCCTCGGCGGCGTCCATCATGCGGCCCGTCAGCACCAAGTCCATGGCTTTGGACTTGCCCATGGCACGCGGCAAGCGCTGCGTACCGCCAGCGCCAGGGATGATGCCGATCTTGATTTCGGGTTGGCCGAACTTGGCGTTGTCTGCGGCAATGATGAAGTCGCACATCATGGCCAGCTCGCAACCGCCACCCAGCGCAAAGCCGCTGACCGCCGCGATCACCGGCTTGCGGATGCTGCGGATGGTTTCCCAATTGCGTGTGATGAAGTCGTTTTTGTAGACCTCATGGAAGTTGAACTTGGCCATGGCCGAGATGTCGGCACCTGCGGCAAAAGCTTTTTCGCTGCCGATGATGACGACGCAGCCAATGGCCTCGTCAGCGTCAAAAGCCTTGAGCGCCAAGCCCAGCTCGTCCATCAAAGCGCCATTCAGGGCGTTCAGCGCCTTGGGGCGGTTCAGGGTGATGATGCCAACTTGGCCGGCTTCGGTGCGGACTTCGATGTTTTCGTAGCTCAAGGTTTTCTCCAGCAGTGGGTCAAATCAAATACAGACTATAACCACGCCGACTGAGCTTAAGCTGTCGCTCTGGCGCTGGGCATGGCTGGGGCCAACAAGGGTAAAACACTAGGGAAAAAATTCACCAACCGATCGGTCGGTTAATGGTACAGTGCTGCATTCAGGAGACCCAAAATGACCGAATCGACCGCAACGGTGTTGTACGAAGCGCGTGGCGCCGTGGCACTGATCACCCTCAACCGCCCGCAAGCCCTCAACAGCTTCACCCGTGCGATGCACCACGACCTGTGGGCTGCGCTCGATCAGGCCGAGGCCAATCCCGCCATCCGCGCTGCCGTCATCACGGGCGCAGGGCGCGGCTTTTGTGCCGGGGCCGATCTGTCGGACTTTGATTTCACTCCCGGCCCCAACCAGGTCGCACGGGCCGACCCCGGCCCCATCATCGACCAAGCCTTTAACCCCAGCACGCGCCGTTTGCAGTCGCTGCGCATGCCGACCATTGCCGCCGTCAACGGCGTGGCGGCCGGTGCAGGTGCCTCCATGGTCATGGCCTGCGACATCGCGATTGCTGCGCCGGGCGCCAGCTTCATTCAGGCTTTCAGCAAGATTGGTTTGATTCCGGATGCCGGTGGCAGTTGGTTGCTGGTCGAACGCTTGGGCCTGGCCCGCGCCATGGCGCTGGCCATGACGGGCGACAAGCTGGCCGCCCAACAGGCCAAGGACTGGGGCATGATCTGGGACGTGGCCGAAGACCCGCTGGCCAGCGCTTTGGCCCTGGCCGAACGCCTGGCCAACATGCCCACCAAAGCCTTGGTCGCCACCCGCGCCTTGCTCCAATCGGCCACCACCCGAACCCTGTCCGAGCACCTGGATACTGAGCGCGACACCCAGTCGGTCCTGGGCCGCACCCACGATTACTTCGAGGGCGTTCAAGCCTTCCTCGAAAAACGCAGCCCTCAATTCAAAGGCGAATGATGAGTACAGCAGATCCCAAAGCGATCGCTCGCTTGGTTGGCGAGACCATGTTCGCTGTCGATGTGGCGTCCAAAGACACCATGGGCATGGAACTGCTGGCCTGCGAGCCCGGTCGCGCCCTGATGCGCATGACCGTTAAAGCGCTGCACCTGAACGGCCACCAGATTTGCCACGGCGGCTTCATCTTCACGCTCGCCGATTCGACCTTTGCTTTTGCCTGCAACAGCTACAACAAAAATGCGGTGGCTGCGGGTTGCAGCATCGAGTTCTTGAAGCCCGGCAAGCTCGGTGATGTGTTGACCTGCGAAGGCCTTGAGCAGACCCTGAGCGGGCGCCATGGCATCTACGACATGAAAGTCACCAACCAAAACGGTGAAGTGATCGCCATGTTCCGCGGCAAGAGTGCACAAATTGCGGGCGCCGTGGTGACGGAATAAATCAATGAATGGGGGGACAGGTTTTCAGCCCTGTCCCAAGCTGATCAAGTGGAGTTTTGAATGAGCCTAAAAGCCTTCCCCCTGGAGCCGATTGAAAAGGCCAGCATCGACGAAATGCGCAGCCTGCAGCTCAAGCGCCTGCAGCAAACCCTGCAGTACGCCTACGCCAACTCGCCTGTGTACCGTGCCAAGTTCGATGCGGCAGGTGTGCACCCCGACGATTGCAAGACCTTGGCCGATATGGCCAAGTTCCCGTTCACCACCAAGTCGGACCTGCGCGACAGCTACCCCTTTGGCATGTTCGCCGTGCCCCGCGAAAACTGCGCCCGCATCCACGCCTCCAGCGGCACCACCGGCAAACCCACGGTGGTGGGCTACACCCTCAAAGACATCGATACCTGGTCCACCGTGGTGGCCCGCAGCATCCGCGCAGGCGGCGCCAAGCCGGGTGACATGGTGCACATCAGCTACGGCTATGGCCTCTTCACCGGCGGCATGGGTGCGCACTACGGCGCCGAAAAACTGGGCCTCACGGTGGTGCCTTTTGGGGGTGGTCAGACCGAGCGCCAGGTGCAACTGATTCAGGATTTCAAGTCCAACATCATCATGGTCACGCCCAGCTACATGCTGGCCATTGCCGATGAGTTTGAGCGCCAAGGCATAGACCCCAAAACCAGTTCGCTGCGCATTGGCATCTTCGGGGCTGAACCCTGGACCAACGACATGCGCTCGGCCATCGAAAAACGCATGAACATTGACGCTGTCGATATTTACGGTTTGTCTGAAGTGATGGGCCCCGGCGTGGCCAGCGAGTGCATCGAAACCAAAGACGGCCCGACCATCTGGGAAGACCACTTCTACCCCGAGATCATCCACCCCGAAACCGGTGAGCCTGTGGCCGATGGCGAGATGGGCGAGCTGGTCTTCACCAGCCTCACCAAAGAAGCGCTGCCCATCATCCGCTACCGCACACGCGACCTCACGCGCTTGTTGCCGGGCACAGCACGCCCGAGCATGCGCCGCATGGAAAAGGTCACGGGCCGCAGCGACGACATGATGATCATCCGCGGTGTGAACGTCTTCCCCAGCCAGATCGAAGAGCTGATCCTCAAACGCGCCGAGCTGGCCCCGCACTACCAGTGTGTGCTGACCCGCGAAGGCCCGATGGACGACCTCAAAGTGCTGATCGAGACCAAGCCCGGCGTTTCCCCCGAGAGCCTCGAAGCCCGTGCTGCAGCCAAGCAGCTGCAGCACGAGATCAAGGTCTACATCGGATCGAGTGTGGCCATCGAGCTCAAGCCCGAAGGCGGCGTCGAGCGCAGCCAGGGCAAGGCCAAACGCGTGGTGGATTTGCGCGGCAAGTGAATCAGACAGCCGGCCACTGATTGGCCGTGCGGTCCTTGGGCACGCGCAGCAGCCAGTGGCTGGCTTGCGCCGGCACCGTGAGTGGCAAGCGCAGCAGGCGTTTGTCGCGCGAGACGAGCGCCGTCAATTGGCGCTCTTTGCCTAGCAGAGCGGGCAATTCGTCGAGCTTGCTCAGACGCCAGCTGCCGCCTTGCCCTTTGGGCCCCACATCCAAACCCAGCCATTCGTCGCCAGCGGCCAGGCCCGCTGCCTCGGCGGCGCTGCCACGCAGCACCACTTTGACCTGCACACTGCCTGCGGCTTCGCTTGCACGCAGGCCCAGGCGCTGCGCCATGCCCGAGGTCTCAGCCTGCACCTGGATGCCATGCGCTGTGAGCAGCTCGCGCAGCGGCAGCTCTTGTGTGCTGTGCGCCCAGTGCTCAATCTCGCCCGCCCAGCTGCGGCCGGTCACGACCCGCAGCTCGTCCAGCAGATCCTGCTCGCACATGGGGCCGGCCTTGCAGCGCTTCCACAGACCGCGCATCACGGTGTCGAGCGTGTGGCGTTCGGTTTTGAATTCGCGGCGCAGCGTCAGGTCCAGGCACAGCGCCACCAGCGAGCCTTTGGTGTAGTAGCTCACCGTGGCGTTGGCGGTGTTTTCGTCCTGGCGGTAGTACTTGACCCAGGCGTCCAAGCTGGCCTGTGCCACGCTTTGCACATGGCGCCCGGGTGTTTGCTGCACCTGTGCGATGGTTTTGCCCAGCAGTTCGATGTAAGTGGCGTCGTCGATCAGCCCTGCACGGCGCAGCAAGATGTCGTCGTAATAGCTGGTGAAGCCTTCAAAGAACCACAGCAGCTGCGTGTAGTTTTCCTGGCTGTAGTCGTAGCGGGCAAAGGCATCGGGGCGCAGCTGCTTGACGTTCCAGGTGTGAAAGTATTCGTGGCTGATCAGGCCCAACAGCGTGGTGTAGCCCTCTGGTTTGCTGTGGCTGGCAGACAGGCCGTTGTGGCGCGGCAAATCATCGCGCTTGCAGATCAGGGCGGTGCTGTTTCTGTGTTCCAGCCCGCCATAGCCGTCGTGCACCGCGTTGAGCATGAACAGGTAGTTTTGGTGCGGCGCTTTTTTACCCGCAGCCTTGCCCGATCCGTGCCAAAAGTGGATGGCCGCCTCGCAGATTTTTTGTGTGTCGGCCAGCAGGCGGTCACCGTCAAAGGAGGGCAGGGCACCGGCCACCACAAAGCGGTGCGGTACGCCGCAGGCGTTGAAACTGCCGCTCCAAAACGCGCCCAGCTCCACGGGGCTGTCCACCAGTTCGTCGTAGTGGGCGGCTTGGTACAGGCCAAAGCCTTTTTTGTCGGTTTTGATGGGCGTGAGGCCTGTGGCGGCCTGCCAAGCAGGCTGGTTTTTGACGGGGGTCAGCTGCAACTGGTGCGGCGCATGTTCTTGACCATGCACCCGCAGGCACAGGCTGGTGCCATTGAAGAAACCGCGTTGGCTGTCCAGCCAGGCGGTGCGCACCGAATTGTCAAAGGCATAGACCTCGTAACTCAGCACCAGGGGCTGATCACTCTTGCAGGCGATGGTCCAGCTGCATTTGTCTTGCTGCTGGGTGGGCAGGCTGCGTCGGCCTTGTTTGGCGCTCAGGTTTTGCAGGTTTTTGGAAAACTCGCGCACCAAATAACTGCCCGGAATCCACACCGGCAGCGACACGGTTTGCTGCGCTGCTGGTTGAGGAACCGTCAGCGTGATCTTGAATAAATGCGCATGCAGGTCGGCGGCTTCAACGGTGTAGTGGATGGCGGTCATGTGTGTGTTGTGACTCAGGTTGCACCAGCCGCCAAAAAGCAGCTCAGGCTGGCCACGGTGGTCAGTTGCAGGCGCATCGGCAGCCAGGGGGCCAGGCCCGCAGCGGGCCAGGTGCGGCGGTCCATCACGTAGCAGCCGATCAGCACAAAGCCCAGCAGGGGCAAACCTGCGAAGGCGGGCATCATCACACCCACCCAGGCCAGCAAAGAGGGCACCACGCCCCAGGTGAAATGGATGCGCGGTGCATTCGGGCTGATCAAGGCATTGCGAAAACCCACACCCCAGTGGATGCCACCCAAAAATGACACGATGACTGCGCCATAGCCTTGCATGGACAGGGCCACATAGGGGTGCAGATCAGAGCCGACCAGCCACAGGCACAGGGCCAAAAACACAAAGGGAATCAGCCCGGCGTAGCCCAAGCGGCGGATCAAGCGCCAGGTCGGGTCTTCGCTCGGTGACGTGGCGTGTGGGGTGGTCATTTGATGTCAGCAAGGATCTTTTCAACCTGGGCCATGGGCACGGCACCGGGCACGCGGCTGCCGTCTGCAAACAAGAGCAAAGGTGTGCCGGTGATGCGGTTTTTCTGGCCAAAGGCCACGATGGAGTCCACCGCCGAGGCATCGCAGTTGGCGGTGGGCGGGGTGGTGCCGTTGATCATCCAGTCGTTCCAGACCTTGGCCTTGTCTTTGGCGCACCAGATGTTCTTGGATTTGGTCTTGGAGTCTTCGCCCAGGATAGGGTAGAGGAAGTGGTAGATGGTCACGTCATCGAGCTTTTGCAGGTCTTTTTCAAAGCGTTTGCAAAAGCCGCAGTTGGGGTCGGCGAACACGGCCAGCTTGCGTTTGCCGTCGCCGCGCACCTGGGTGAAGGCGGTTTTCAGGGGCAACTGGTCAAAGGGGATGGCCGAGAGTTTGTCCATGCGCTCTTCGGTCAGGTTGCGCTTTTGTTTCACGTCGATCAGTGCGCCCTGGATCAGGAAGTTGCCCGTGGCATCGCTGTACATCACCTCGTTGCCCATGCGGATCTCGAACAACCCGTTCATCGGGGTCTTGCTCACCTCATCGATCTTGGGCAGGTTGGGCAGGCGCTCGGTCAGGTTTTTGCGGATGGCCGCTTCCTGGGCCATCACACTGCCCAGAGACAAAGCGGTGGTGGCCACGATCAGGGCCAGTTTGGAGAGAAGGAACTTCATGGATCGGGCTTTCGAGGTCAAAAAATAAGGACGGATCAGTGGGTAGCCTTGGCTGAAGCGGCCGGGGCACTTTGGCCCATGGCGCGTTGCGTCATCCAGCGTTTGAGCGGGCCGCTGCGGTCAAAGCCGCGCATGCCCCAGTTGCGCAGGTTTTGCCACACCGGTCCGGGTTGGGCAAACAAACGCTGCAGGCCATCGGTCACCAAGCCCATGGCCTGCACATCGGCTTGGCGTGCGCGTTCGTAGCGGCGCAGCAGTTTGGGGTCATAGAGGGGCCGCCAAAATTCTTTCGCACGGATCACCTGCACCAGCTCGGCCGCATCGCCCAGGCCCACGTTCAGGCCCTGACCGGCCAGCGGATGCAGGGTATGGGCCGCGTCGCCGGCCAGGGCAAAGGCCTGCTTGCTTTGGCCCGGCATGGGGCCGATCCAGCGCTCAGCCCGGGCCAGTTGTAGCGGCCACACCGCACGCTCGGCCGACAGCTGCATGCCGCCCAAAGCGTGACCACAGGCCCCGGCCAGCGCTGCAGCAAAGTCTTCGGCGCTCAGGCCCATGAGCTCTTGCGCCCGCAACGGGTGCACCGACCACACCAGCGCCACCTCGCGCCCGCCTTCGCCCCCCAGGGGCAGCAGCGCCAACACTTCGGCTTGGGCTTGCAACAGGCCGGGCGCATGGCTCCAGCCAAACCATTGCCGGGCGATGCACTCGTGGGTCCGCTCGCACTGCAGGCGGGTGGCCAGAGCGTGTTGTTCGTAATGCGTGATGTCAAAGCCTACGCCGAGCTCAGCCCGCGTCTGGCTGGCGCGGCCTTCACACACCACCGTGAGCGGCGCGGACACGGGGGCCTGCACCACTTGAATCTGGGGCTGAAACTGCACGGCCTGGGCCAGGCGATCTTGCAACACCGGCACGTCCACCATCCAGTTGAGTTCGCCCACACCGTGGTCACCCGCGCCAAAGTGGAGCTGGCCGCCATCGTCGCCCCACACCTGCATCTGGCGCACCGGCGTGACGGCAGGCGCCTCGGGCCAGCAGCGCAGGTCTTGCAACAAGGCTTTGGCCGCGCCGTTGAGTGAATAAGCACGCACGTCAGGGGTGGCCGTGGGGGGAGGGACGTCGACCAAGGCCACGTTCAGCCGCTCACGGGCCAGCAGCAAAGCCAGCGTGCGGCCCACGATGCCAGCGCCACGGATGCAAATGTCAGGGGGAAGAGCCATGCATGCATTGTAAGGAGGCGGCCCATGGCGCTGGGCTGCCGGGGACTTTGGGGCCGGGCCGGTGGCCCCGGGCTGAGCCGTTAAAATCGCAGGCTGATTTCCGAATCTACCCCCCGAATCACCGAAAGCCTTCCATGAGCCTCAAATGCGGCATCGTGGGTTTGCCCAATGTGGGCAAATCCACCCTTTTCAACGCCCTGACCAAAGCTGGCATTGCCGCTGAAAACTACCCTTTTTGCACCATCGAGCCCAATACGGGTGTTGTCGAGGTGCCCGACCCACGCCTGCAGCAGTTGGCCGAGATTGTCGAACCCGAGCGCATCGTGCCGGCCATTGTGGAGTTTGTGGACATTGCCGGCTTGGTGGCTGGGGCCAGCACAGGGGAAGGCCTGGGCAACAAGTTTTTGGCCCACATCCGCGAGACCGACGCCATCGTCAACGTGGTGCGCTGCTTTGAAGACGAGAACGTGATTCACGTGGCCAACAAGGTGGACCCGATCGCCGACATCGAAGTCATCCAGACCGAGCTGTGCCTGGCCGACTTGGCGGCGGTTGAAAAAGCCATCCACCGCGTGAGCAAAATCGCCCGCTCCGGTGACAAGGATGCGGTCAAGCAAATGGCGATCTTGGAAAAGTGCCAGGCCGCCTTGAACGACACCCAGCCGGTGCGCACCATCGACTTCAGCAAAGAAGAGCGCGTCGAACTCAAGCAGTTCTTCTTCATCACCGCCAAGCCCGCCATGTTCGTGGCCAACGTGTCGGAAGACGGCTTCGAGAACAACCCCTTCCTTGACCGCCTGAAGGCCTTTGCCGCCAAGCAAAACGCGCCCGTGGTGGCCATTTGCGCCAAGATCGAAGCCGAGTTGTCCGAGATGGACGACGCGGACCGCCTGGAGTTTTTGAAGGAAATCGGTCAGGACGAACCGGGTCTGAACCGCCTGATCCGCTCGGCCTACAGCTTGCTGGGCTTGCAAACCTATTTCACAGCGGGTGTGAAAGAGGTGCGGGCTTGGACTATCCGTGTCGGCGACACCGGACCACAAGCGGCGGGCGTGATCCACACCGACTTCGAAAAAGGCTACATCCGTGCCCAAACCATCGCGTTTGACGACTTCATCGCCTTCAAGGGAGAGCAAGGCGCCAAAGACGCGGGCAAGATGCGCGCCGAAGGCAAGGACTACGTCGTCAAGGATGGCGACGTGATGAACTTCTTGTTCAGCTCCTGAAGCCACTCCTAGGCGGCAAGCCTGAAAGTGTTTTCACCGCCTTTGCCACAATTTGGGGGCCATCGTACCGGGTCACAATTCGTGCGCCCCAGCCAACGCCCACTCAGGTCCCCAAACGATCAAAACAGACCCGGCAAAATGCACTTAAGGGGTGAGCAGCCTCATTGGCTGGGAAAGAGCCAAATCAAGCCACCGGTCATGATCAGGTAGCGTAAAAACTTGCCAATGGCCATGTACAGCGTGCAAGGCCAAAGCGGCATCTTCAGCCAACCAGCCACCGCACACAGCGGATCGCCCACACCGGGCAACCAGCTGAGCAAACAGGCCTTGGGCCCCAGTTTTTCAAGCCAAGCCAGGGCGCGGATGTGGGTGCGGGAGTCGCGCCATTTGTCGACCACTTGGTGAGTGCCCCAGCCCATCCACCAGCTGACCATGCCGCCCAAAGTGTTGCCTGCGGTGGCCACCAAAATCGCGGGCCAGAACAGTTCAGGATTGAGCTTGACCAGGCCGAACACTGCGGGCTCCGAGCCCATGGGCAGAAGGGTGGCGGAGATGAAGGCGATCACAAACACGGTGCTCAGACCGTGTTGTGGCAAGGCCAGCCATTGCAGAACGTCGTTGAACCATGCTTCCATTGCGCTCAGTGTACTGGGCCCAGAGCACGCCCAGGTCTGGGGTCAGCAGTGCCTTATGCGCCGGTGTCAAAATAGACCTGTCTCGCAGGAGTGCCCATGGTGGAAAACGGCTTTTTAAAAATTGAATCGATGCGCTCGCGTTGCTCGGCGGCCGAGTGGCAGGCGCGTGTCGATCTGGCGGCGTGTTACCGCTTGGTGGACATCTACGGCATGTCCGACATGATGGCCAACCACATTTCATCGCGAGTGCCGGGCGAAGACGGTGCCTTCCTCATCAACGCCTACGGCATGATGTACGAAGAGATCACCGCGTCGAGCCTGATCAAGATCGACCACGAGGGCAACATTTTGTCCAAGCCCGATTTTGGTGACTTGAACTATGGCATCAACAAGGCCGGTTATGTGATCCACAGCGCGGTGCACGCGGCCCGGCCTGAGGTCGATTGCGTCATCCACACCCACAGCTGGGCCTCGATGGCCGTGTCCTCGCTCGAGTGTGGTCTGCTGCCCCTCACACAAACGGCCATGCGCTTTTTGAAAATCGGCTACCACGACTACCAAGGGGTGGTGCTGGATCTGGCCGAGCAGGCCTCTTTGGTGGAGGACCTGGGGCAGGGCGAAGCCCTGATCCTGCGCAACCACGGTGCGCTCACGGTGGGCCGCAGCGTGGGCGAAGCCTTCAACTGGATGCACCGTTTGGAGTTGTCCTGCCGTTCACAACTGGCGGCCATGGCCTGCCAAACGCCTTTTGTGAAAGTGGCGCCTGACGTGCTGGAGGAGACCTGGAACAACTACCAGCCCAGCACGCGCAGACCTTATGGCCTGATGGAGTGGCCGGCCTTGCTGCGCAAGCTCGACCGCATGGACCCCAACTACAAGACCTGAGGTCCGCCTTGAACAGTGAGCCCGCACCCGTTTTGCGCATCCTCATGTCGCCCACCAGCGTGGCCCAGCTGGGCAGTGCGGTGGCCGAGGTCATGGGGGCTCGCCCATTTGAGTTGATGTCGCTCGACGAGGCCGTGGCCACGCAACGCACCGATGCCGACGTGGCCTTCATTTCGCGTGAAGTCACCGGCACCTCGACCAAACACGAGATCCACCCCGCTTTGCAGCAGGTCTACACCTTGCTGCGGCAATCGCCTGGCCTCCAATGGGTGCACATCCATTCGGCCGGTGCTGACCGTCAGATTTACCAGGACTTGATGGCCAAAGGGGTGCGGATTTCCACGTCCTCCGGGGCCAATGCGCAGGTGGTGGCCACCGTGGCTTTGGCGGGCTTGTTGGCCATGGCCAGAAAGTTCCCCCTGTTGTGGGCCGAGCAACAAGCGCGTGAGTGGATTCCCATGATGGGCCAGCGCATGCCGCGTGACCTGCCGGGCCAGACCGCGACCATCGTGGGCTGGGGCCCCATCGGGCAAAAGCTGGGCAGTTTGCTGCTGGCGCTGGGGCTCAAGGTGGTGGCGGTGCGCCAAAACCTTGACCCCAGCCTCCAGGGGCAGGGCGGTGTGGAGCAGGTGAGCTTCGAAGGCCTGGCGACCGTGCTGCCCCGCACGGATTGGCTCATTCTGGCGTGCCCCCTGACCACCAAGACCCGGCAGTTGGTCAATGCCCATGTGCTGGCAGCGCTGCCACCGGGGGCGCACCTGATCAACGTGGCCCGGGGCGAAGTGGTGGACCAGGATGCCTTGGTGTCGGCCCTGCAAAGCGGGCATTTGGGGAGTGCATTTTTGGATGTGTTCGCGCATGAACCTTTGCCTACCGATTCACCCCTGTGGGCCATGCCCCAGGTCATGGTCACGCCCCACGCGGCGGGCCACTCTGACGGCAATGAAGCCCGAGTCAGCCAGGTGTTCTTGGACAACTTGAAGTGCTGGACCATGGGGCAAGCGCTGCGCAACGTGGTTGCTTAAAGCCTCTTGAACTCGATCTTTTTGTCCGTGTCTAACGCAAGCTTGTGTCTTGCTTCCATGTCTTGCGGGTGAACAAGACCGCTCAAAACATTAGCACATCCAGCTTTCATTTGCTGAAATATTAAGCAATTACAATCGTGTCTCTTCTTTCAGCTCACCCCCCAAAAACATCCACCTCCGGTCATGCAGATAGGCCCTTATCCCTTGACGAACAACTTGTTTGTCGCCCCCATGGCGGGGGTGACTGACCGGCCATTTCGACAACTGTGCCGGCAGTTTGGTGCGGGCTATGCGGTGAGCGAGATGGTGACGTCGCGCCCTGATTTGTGGGCTTCGCTCAAAACCTCGCGCCGCGCCAACCACGACGGCGAGCCCGGCCCGATTGCGGTGCAAATCGCCGGCACCGAGGCGCAGATGATGGCCGACGCCGCCCGCTACAACATCGACCGGGGCGCACAAATCATCGACATCAACATGGGCTGCCCGGCCAAAAAAGTCTGCAACAAATGGGCCGGCTCGGCCCTGATGCAAGACGAGCCGCTGGCGCTGGAGATCATCAGCGCCGTGGTCGAAGCGGCTTTGCCGCACGGCGTGCCCGTGACATTGAAGATGCGCACCGGCTGGTGCGACGCCGAAAAGAACGCGCTGAGCCTTGCTCGTGCTGCCGAAAGTGCTGGGGTGCAGATGGTCACCGTGCATGGCCGCACCCGCGAGCAAGGCTACAAAGGCTTGGCCGAATACGACACCGTGGCTGCGGTCAAGGCGGCCTTGTGCATCCCTGTGGTGGCCAATGGCGACATTGATTCGCCAGAAAAAGCCCGTGATGTGCTGCGCATCACCGGGGCCGATGCCGTCATGATCGGCCGTGCCGCGCAAGGCAGCCCCTGGATCTTTCGCGAGATCGCTCACTTTCTGGCCACGGGCGAGCACCTGGCGCCGCCGCTGGTGGCTGAGGTGCGCCGCGCCTTGCTCGAGCACCTGCAAGACCACTATGGCCTGTATGGCGAATACACCGGTGTGCGCTCGGCCCGCAAACATATTGGCTGGTATGTGCGCACGCTGCCCGGTGGGGATGCTTTTCGCGAACACATGAACACCCTGGAGACTGCAGCCGGGCAACTGGCCGCAGTGGCCGCCTACCTGGACGGCTTGGCCGAGCAGATGGAGCGCCTGCCCCAACGCCATTCCCTGCACCCTGAAGCTTGCCCTGATTTAGAGACCACGCCATGAGCGAACCCCAATCGATTGAACACTGCATCCGGGCCAACCTGGAGATTTATTTCCGCGACCTCGATGGCACCGACCCCAACGGCCTGTACGACATGTTGGTCAAGTTGGTCGAAAAGCCGCTGCTCGATGTGGTGATGACCCAGTCAGGTCAGAACCAGTCGCGTGCGGCCGAATGGTTGGGTCTGAACCGCAACACCTTGCGCAAGAAATTGCTGGAACACGATTTGTTGAAATGACGCGGGTGCGGCCCGGCCCCGCCAAGCGTCCATGAATGCCAGCCGGAAACTTTGACCCCGGCCCTGCCTTGAATCCTCCCGAATTTTGAAGAAAGTCCCCATGAGAGCCCTCATCTCTGTCTCTGACAAAACCGGCATTGTCGACCTGGCCAAAGAACTCCACGCCCTGGGCGTGGGCCTGATCTCTACCGGCGGCACCGCCAAGCTCTTGGCCGAACAAGGCTTGCCCGTGACCGAAGTGGCCGAAGTCACTGGCTTCCCCGAAATGCTCGACGGCCGTGTGAAGACCCTGCACCCCAAAGTGCACGGCGGCTTGCTGGCGCGACGCGACACACCCGAGCACATGGCAGCTTTGAAGGCACACCACATCGACACCATCGACTTGCTCATCGTCAACCTCTACCCCTTTGAAGCCACCGTGGCCAAGCCCGTTTGCACTCTGGCCGACGCCATCGAGAACATCGACATCGGCGGCCCCGCCATGGTGCGCAGCGCGGCCAAAAACTGGAAAGACGTGGGTGTGGTCACCGACGCCAGCCAATACGCGGATGTGATTGCTGAGTTGAAGGCCAAAGGCAAACTCAGCGACAAACTGCGCTTTGCTTTGTCGGTGGCTGCGTTCAACCGCATCAGCCAATACGACGGCGCGATCAGCAACTACCTCTCCAGCGTGAACTTTGATGCCGAGAAGCTCAGCGAAACCTACGTGCCCGAGCGCGCCCAGTTCAGCGTCCAATTCAACGAGCAATACATCAAAGTGCAAGACCTGCGCTACGGCGAAAACAGCCACCAGCAAGCCGCTTGGTACCGCAACCTCGCACCCGCTGCGGGGTCCTTGGCCACAGGCGTGCAGCTGCAGGGCAAAGAGCTGAGCTACAACAACATCGCCGATGCCGACGCGGCGTGGGAATGTGTGAAGAGCTTTGACACCACAGCTTGTGTCATCGTCAAACACGCCAACCCCTGCGGCGTGGCCGTGGGCGCCAGCGCACTCGAGGCCTACAGCAAAGCCTTCCAAACCGACCCCACCAGCGCCTTTGGCGGCATCATCGCCTTCAACCGCCCTGTGGACAAAGCCGCGGCCGAGGCCGTGAGCAAGCAGTTTGTGGAAGTGCTGATGGCCCCCGACTTCAGCGCCGAAGCACTCGACCTGTTCAAGAGCAAAGTGAATGTGCGCTTGATGAAAATCGCGCTGCCCGCCCACTACGGCGAGGTGCGCAACGCGCTGGAGACCAAGCGCGTGGGCTCAGGTCTGTTGTTGCAAAGCGCTGACAACCACGAGTTGGCACTGGCCGACATGAAGATCGTCACCGTCAAACAACCCACCCCTGAAGAACTCAACGATTTGTTGTTCGCCTGGAAAGTGGCCAAGTTCGTCAAATCCAACGCCATCGTGTTTTGCAAAAACGGGCAAACCCGTGGCGTGGGCGCAGGGCAAATGAGCCGCCTTGACTCCGCCCGCATCGCCAGCATCAAGGCCGAAGCCGCCAAGCTAAGTCTGCAGGGCACCGTGGTGGCCAGCGATGCTTTCTTCCCCTTCCGTGACGGCCTCGATGTGGTGGTGGACGCAGGTGCGACCTGCGTGGCCCAACCCGGCGGCTCGATGCGCGACCAAGAAGTCATCGATGCCGCCAACGAGCACGGCGTAGCAATGGTGTTCACGGGTGTGCGGCACTTCAGGCATTGAAGTTTTGAAACTGAAAGCAGGGCAAACCGCTGGGCCAAGCCGTATGGCCATGGCCATTCATGTCACGGTTAATTCACTTTTATTTCATCATTTGGAAATGATTGGGACATAGGCTAAAACATTCTCTTTGAATGTAATGCATGCCTGTGCAACCAGAAACTCAGCTTGAACGTGATGTATTGCCGCCTTGCGCCGTCGGCATGCCTTCCACGAACTTGCCCTGGTCTGCCTGGATGCTGGCTTTGGCCTTGGTGGCGTTTGGTATTTGGCTTCATCTCAGTGACCTCAATGTGCGCTGGTTCACTTGGATCCATTCAACATCGGTGGTCCCTGATTTTTTTTGGGCCAACGCCACCTTGTTGGGCTTTGGTTGGGCCGTTCTCATAGTGATCACGGCCTTTGACCGGGAGCATGGCCGTTGGGCTGCTGCTTCAATGATTGCTGTGGTGTTGGGTGGCGTACTCATTGCAATTGCCAAGCGCATGGCTTACCACCCAAGGCCAGCAGCAGTGCTGGAAGCATCCAGTTTCAGCGTCATTGGCGAACCAATTTTTCAAAGTGGCTCGATGCCCTCCGGTCACGCCGCAGGCGCGGCTGCTTTGGTCGCTTTGCTGATTTTGGCTTTGCTGGAGCGTGGCCAATTGACCAAGTTGCGGGCGACTGTTTTGGTTTTGCTTGGGATGTGCGTGGCGTGGTCTCGTGTTGCCGTAGGCGCCCACTGGCCCGCAGATGTGGTGGTGGGAGTCGTGTTGGGCTTGTTGGCATCTTTGGGTGCCTATCGCGTGGTGAATTTTGGAACGCGCTCTCAGCAATCCCTCTCTGCAACACAGTTAAAGCACCGCATGTGGTGGCTTTGTTCACTCGAGTTGGGTTTGGCGTCTGTTTGCTTTGGCACAGACACAGGCCAACCGTTAGCGATTGAATTTCAAGGATTTTTGGGAGGTTTGGCCCTCTTGAGTTGCTTGTGGCGCCTGCGCAGGGTATTGGGACGATCTGGCGCATGAGAACGATCCCCCCAGTTGTGCGTTTGTATTTGGGGTGGGCAACTTCATCGCTGTTGGGTTTGGCGCTGCTTTGGTGGCTGTTGAGCCCAGTGGATTGGCCTTTGGTTTGGGCGCAGGGACAGTCTGTGAGTGTTGGCGCTTGGTGCGTTGGCGTGGGTGGTTTGATGGTCAGTCATGTCTTGCGGGCTGGACGCATTCGAAATGAGTGGTTACACCGACTTCAGATGCGATGGCATGAAGCTTGGGGACTGTTGGTGACGCACAGCGCTTGGGTGGTCTTGGTGCCCATGCGTGCAGGGGAGGCAGTTTATGTTTGGGCTTTGCATCAACGTGGCCAAATCGGTGTGCGTGAGGCGACCTTGAGCTTGGTGAAAATGCGACTGCAGGATGTGGGTATTTTGGTGTGTTTTGCGGTTTTTTTCTGGATGCCTGTGTCCTTGGTTTGGCGCTGTTTGTCAGCGCTTTTCTTGCTCTTGGTGGTTTTGCCATGGATCTTTCCATTGATTTGGCGAATCGTGCGCCAACGTCTGGACCAGCGAGCCTCACTGGAGGTGGAACCCTCCTCCTTATCAAATCTATCCCTTCACCACGCCAAGCAGGACCGCGTTCAAACCGGGTATCTAACGCTGGTTCAAGTCAATTGGGCATCCTGGTTTTATGCCATCTCCAACTGGGCCGTTAAGTTGTTGGCCATCGCTTGGCCTTTGGTGGAATTGAGCGGCTTGGACATGCATTTGGCCTTGGCCGCAGCCTTGGGAGGCGAGTGGGGTGCGGCCATGCCACTTCAGCCACCAGCAGGATTTGGACCTTATGAAGCAGGTGCTTGGGCGGGGGCTGTTTGGGCGCAGCATGCCAACTCTGAATCGCCAGCATGGTCTGCAGTTTCGCCATTGCCATTGAACCTGGCGGCAGCGATCTTGGTGGTTCACCTGATGGCATTGGCTGTCACCGTGACTTCGGCCTTTGTGGCCCGTCTTTTAGGGTGGTCTCAGCGCCCCTTTTCAGGAAGCACTCAACCATGACTGCACAAGCAGCATCGATCTTGTCAAGGCCCCGATTGTCGGTGGTCATACCCATGTTCAACGAAGTTCAAAGTGCTGTTCCCATGCTGGACAGTGTGCAGCATGCATTAGCCTCATGTGGCATGCCTTGGGAGCTGATCGTGGTGGACGATGGCAGCACCGATGGAACCGCCAAAATTCTCATAGACCATGCGGTCAAGTTGGGGCCGCACATCCGTGTCATTGCTTTGAGGCGAAATTTCCGACAAACCGCCGCCATGCAAGCGGGCATCGACCATGCCCGAGGTGATGTGATTGCCACCTTGGACGGAGATTTGCAAAATGACCCCGCCGACATTCCACGGTTGGCCCAACGTCTTTTGCGCGAGGACTTGGATTTGGTCGCTGGTTGGCGAGAGCAAAGACAAGATGGATGGTTATTGCGAAAACTGCCCTCATTTTTAGCCAACCGATTGATTGCGCGAGTGACAGGTCTGAAATTTCAAGATTTGGGCTGCAGTTTGAAGGTTTTTCGCGCTACAGTCCTCAAAGAAATCCGTCTTTACGGAGAAATGCACAGATTCATTCCAGCTTGGTTGTCCACGGTCACATCGCCGGACCGCATGGCCGAAGAGCCGGTGCGGCACCAAGCCCGGCAATTTGGTGAATCCAAATATGGTTTGTCCCGCACATTGAGGGTCTTGGTCGACCTGTTGGCCATCCATTTCTTTTTGCGCTTTGGCGCCAGGCCGGGTCACTTCTTTGGGGGTATTGGCCTGTTGTTGGGCAGTTTGGGTGGGCTGATTTTGACGTATTTGGCTGCACTCAAAATGGCAGGTGAATCCGTGGGAGGTCGCCCTTTGTTGTGGATGGGTTTTTTTTGCGTGATTGCCGGTTTACAGTTTTTGACGACGGGTGTATTGGCAGAAATCTTGGCGCGTATTTATTTCGATGGCAATCACGCGCGTTCTTACCATGTGCTGCCGCATCCAGCAGTGGCAGATCCCGATGAGGCTTGGCATGTCTGAAGCAGGCTGGCGCAACGCATCGACAGAGCGCCAGTGGTGGGTCCTTGCGATCCTGTCTATCTGTCTTGTTTTTTTGGGGCGTTTGGGTGGTTTCCCGTTGTTTGATGTGGACGAGGGCGCGTTTGCTGAGGCCTCACGCGAGATGCTGGAAAGCGGTGATTGGTGGCACACCACACTCAATGGAGCCGACCGGTTTGATAAGCCTATTTTGGTGTATTGGCTTCAGGCCGCGGCCATGCAACTGTTGGGTGTGAACGAATGGGCGGTCAGGCTTCCTTCGGTCTTGTGTGCAGCCGGTTCATTGTGGGGCTTGGTTTGGCATGCCCGAAGATTGTGGCCCGCTGCAAACCAAGAACGGGCTTGGATGGCTGCTGGCTTGTTGGGAACCAGCGCAGGTTTTGTCTTGATTGGCAGAGCAGCCACAGCCGACGCTTTGCTCAATGCCTTGTTGTTATTGGGCGGCATGCGCCTGGCGCTTTTTGCCGTGCAAGGCGGCCTGCGTGATTTGCGTTGGGCGGCGGTTTGGTTGGGTTTGGGCGTATTGACCAAAGGCCCTGTTGCATTGCTCATTCCTGGGGCCACCTTGTTGTTGTGGTCAGTATCGACTGACCGGGGTGGTCGATTTCGGCAAGCGGTGGCAGATTTACCCAGTTGGGCCTTGTTGTTGATGATCGTGTTGCCCTGGTATGCGTACGCATGGCAGCGGCACGGACAAGCTTTTCTGGATGGTTTTTTTTGGCGACACAACTTAGAGCGCTTTGCTGGGCCATTAGAAGGTCACGGAGGCAGCTTGCTTTATTACGTGGTTGTTTTGCCGCTGCTGTGGTTGCCTTGGTCAGCTTTATTGGTTTCAATGGCTGGGCAGGTGCGGCGTTTTTGGTCGGACCCAATTGATCGGTTCCTGATCATTTGGGTGGTTTTTGTGGTCGTTTTTTTCTCTCTGTCTGGCACCAAATTACCGCATTATGTTTTGTACGCGGGCATGCCGATTGCACTGCTCATGTCGCGACTTTTGTTGGATGCGCCAAGGGGCCGAGGAAGGTCAATGGGTTTGTTCGCTGGCATGCTGATCACGCCTGTTTTGTGGACAGCAGCCATCGTTTCCGTACCTCTTTGGGCGAATCAGCTTGATCCCAGCTTGGTGCAACAACTTCTTGTGACGGCACCAAGTGCCAATGATGTTTTGATGTGGAGCGCATGGATATGTGTTCTGGTGGTGTTGAGCCTTTTTGTCCCCACTTCTTTCGGTCCCAAACGTTGGCTTTTGCCTTCCGGTCTTGGGGTGATTTTTCTGGCATGGGTGATTGTTCCTTGGTGGGGCGAGACATTGCAGGGGCCTGTCAAAGCGGCGGGGCTGTGGGCCAGATCGCAATCCTGGGAGTCGGCCACACAATGGGGCTTGCATCAACCCAGCGTGGGCTTTTACCGTCAAAGCGAAACACCTCGGCAAGCGCCTCAGGTGGGGCAGTGGGGGTTGGTGCCTGCCTTGCCCAAAGACGGACAGAATCTGGTCATTGGTTTTGAGTCCAGAGGCCTGCGTTGGGTCAGCCCTGTTGCGCCAGTGACCTCTCCAGCACCTTGAGGGCGAGCATGACGAAACAGCACGCACCTGACAGTCAACGCCCTTGGTCAGTCAAGGGCGTGGGGCCTGGCGACACCCAGCCGTTGGATCATGGGTTACGGGTTTGGGGGACTTCGTTGGGAAATGCACCGTGGGTTTGGGCGGTCTTGTGTCTGATGGCCATGGGCTTGTTGCGTTGGGTGACCTTGAACTGGCATCCTGTTGGCTTGCATTTTGATGAGGCGCAGTATTGGCTGTGGTCGCAGCAACTCGACTGGGGCTACTATTCAAAACCCCCCGTGATTGCGGCATTGATCGCTGTTTCTACCGATTTTTTCGGTGACGGTACCAACGGTGTGCGTGCCCTGTCGATGGGTTGTTGGTTGTTGACCGCTGGTTTGCTGATCAAGCTGGGTGAATGGATGCATTCAATTCGTGCAGGCCTTTGGGCTTGTGCCTTGTTCTCGGTCACACCAGCAGCCAACTTGTTGGGATTGGTGGCGACCACCGATGCGCCCTTGCTGTTGGGATGGACCACCACCATGGCGATGACTTGGTGGGTTTGCATCCGACAAACTTCGCGGCTTGGATACAGGGCTTTTTTGCCTTGGGTCACGCTGGGCTTGGCGTGGGGTCTGACCATGAATGCCAAATACACCGCTGCGGTTTTGGCGCCGAGCCTCCTCTTGGTCGTATGGCTTTCAATTCGGAATGGTTCTAAAGACGCTTCTAAGCCGACATGGTTTGGTTTGGGGCTGGCGGTGTTGGTGGCAGTTTTTTGTCTGATTCCCAATTTGATGTGGAATGCTCAGCACGAATGGCCCACTTTGCAACATACCTTGGACATCACTTGGCGTACTCAAGACGTTGTCAAAACTGGGGCCATGGCATCGCCATGGCTGCGCCTGGCTCACTTGGCCGGGGGGGTGTTGTTGTTGTGTGGGCCAGCCCTGCTGGCTGTTGCCTTGATTAAGTTGCTAGCCACCCGGTTTCAGAATCAAGCAACGAACAGCAACAGCAAATGGGTTTCTGACACGGTAAACCCCCCCACTTGGGCTGCCATGTTTGTCTGGCCCTTGTGTGCGGTGGGTGTGCTCCAGGCCTTGCTGGGCGGCTCGCAAGTCAACTGGTTGGCCCCGGTGTTGCCCGGTTTGTGTTTGATGGCTGCAATCTTCTGGGTCAATACACCTACACCTCAATGGGGCGTTCGGGTGGTTTTGCTGGCCATGGTGGGCTCTGTGGCCTTGTCGACTTGGGTAGGTGCCAGCACCGATTTGCGGCTGCAAAAACTCAGCAAGCAAGTGACCAATAAGCCATTGGATTTTTGGCACAAAGCACGTCACTGGCCGATGGTGCTGCGCGAGCTTGAGCCTTGGGTTGCCGATCACCCACGACCCATTTGGACTGCCGAACGCGATGTTTTTGTGCAGACGGCCTATGCATGGCGAAACCTTTTACCCACGCTGCAGTCTTACTCAGCGACAGGTCAAGTGCGGCACCATTTCGATTTGTTTTATCCAACGAAATCTGAAGCGGGGGCAGTGTTTTGGCTTGACCGCTCACCCCCACCTCAGTCAATGGGCGAGCAATACAAATTTGAAAAATTGGCCATCTCGGAGCATGGTGGTTTGAGGCTGGAGCTTTGGCTGCTGACCCCCTTGAAGGGCTTATGACCATGAAATCGATTGACCAAGAACGAATGCTGTTGATGGTCTTGTGGGCGCTCTTGATTGGGCTGTTTGGTGTTTGGCCTGAATTGGATGTGTGGGTCAGCCGCCATTTTTACGTTCCTGGGGAGGGGTTTCCAGCAAGGCAATGGGCGTGGCTTGTGGCATTTGACAAAGCTGTGCCCTGGGTCGGTCGAGCTTTGCTCTTGGTTGCTTTGGCCGTCATCGTTTGGTCTTGGTGGCGTTTGCGCAGGCAAAGCTCTGAAGTGGGCCACACCAGGCCACCTGTATGGCGGCACACATGGCGGCGCAGTGCCGCATTGGTGCTCACTTTGGTGCTGGGGTTAGGTGCTGTAGTCCACAGCGTTTTCAAAGACAACTGGGGCCGTGCCAGGCCAGATGCCGTGCAGGTCTTTGGTGGCCCAGAGCGATTTACCGGGCCCTTGGTCCCGACCAACGGCTGCAAACGCAACTGTTCTTTTGTCAGCGGTCATGCCGCAACTGGTTTTGCGTTGATGGCCGTGGGTATTTTGGGGTCCAAACCACGTCGCAGACGTTGGTTGTTGATCGGGATTGCAGCTGGCCTGATCATCGGCATGGTTCGCATTGTGTTTGGCAGACACTTTCTCAGCGACATTTTGTTTGGCTGGGCCTTGATGTGGACGGTGGCCTTGTTGGTTCGTTGGGCGTGGTTGGGCTCGTCACGACGCAGGCAATTGCGCCTCAAGCTTGTGCAGGGTCACCACAACCTCTTCATGAAGAGATCAACTTGATGAATATTTTGCTTACAGGGGCGGCGGGCTTCATCGGCATGCACACGGCCGAGCGATTGTTGCAGCAAGGCCATCATGTGCTTGGGCTCGACAGCTTCAGCGCTTATTACGATGTCGGACTCAAACGTGAACGTGCGGCACGCTTGTGTGAGTACCCTCACTTTAAATTGTTGGAGGCGGACATCAACAGCGCTGGTGTGCTGGCAGACATTGAGGCCATCATGCAACCCGTGCGCGTGGTTCACCTGGCTGCCCAAGTGGGGGTGAGGCATTCGATCCATCAGCCCATGGATTATGCCGATGCCAATTTGACGGGTTTTCTTCAGGTCCTCGAGTGGTGTCGTCGCTGGAAAACCGAGCACTTGGTCTATGCCAGCAGCTCCAGCGTGTATGGCGGTAACCGTGTTTACCCATTTGCAGAGTCTCATTCGGTTGACCATCCCATCTCTCTTTACGCTGCCACCAAAAAAGCCAATGAGCTGATGGCCCACGCCTACAGCCATTTGTACGGATTGCCCACCACAGGTTTGCGCTTTTTCACCGTTTATGGTCCCTGGGGGAGACCCGACATGGCGGCCTGGGGCTTCACCCGTGCGATTGCCGCAGGCCAACCGATAGAGGTGTTCAACCATGGCCGAATGGTGCGTGACTTCACCTATGTTGATGATGTGGTGGACAGTGTGTTGGCGGTTTTGCAAAGACCTGCCGAACCCAGTCATGTGCTTTCAACATCCCCTGATAAAAGTACCGCGCCGTACCGAGTTTTCAATGTGGGCAATGCGCAACCTGTGCCACTCGATGCGTTCATCCAGGCCATTGAGCAGGCTCTTGGCAAGTCGGCGATCCAAATTCATCGTGAGATCCAAGCAGGTGACGTTGAGATCACCGCAGCGGACACCGAGTCGCTGCAGGCATGGACGGGAAAGACGCCCGCAACCGATTTGATGGTGGGCGTGCAAAGCTTTGTAGATTGGTATGTGCAACGTTATGGCAAAGATGGTGAGGAGCTCGACAAAAAGGCGTGAGTCAACCCCCCGTCCTCATGCGTTACGATCTGGGGTCTTTGTGTTGACGATCACCTAACCAGGACGCTTGCCGATTGAAATTTTCTGATCTGGGCTTGATTGCGCCCTTGCAAAGCGTTGTGCGTGACCTGGGCTTGTACGCACCCACCCCCATCCAAACCGAGGCGATTCCGGCGGCACTGAAGTCGACCGATGTGTGGGCTACTGCGCCCACCGGCTCGGGCAAGACACTGGCTTTTGCTCTGCCGCTGTTGCAGCTCTTGCTGGCCTCACCCAGGCAGACCAACTTTCGCCGTCCCGTGCGCGTGCTGGTGCTGGTGCCCACGCGCGAGCTGGCGGTTCAAGTGGGCGATGTGCTGGCCCAACTGGCCTTCAAGTTGCCGCAGTCACTCAAAGTGAACACGGTCTTTGGTGGCGTGTCGGTCAATCCACAAATGATGGCGTTGCGCGGTGGTGCCGACATCGTGGTGGCCACACCCGGCCGCTTGCTCGATTTGATTGACCAGAATGCCTTGCGCCTGGCCGATGTGCAACACTTGGTGCTGGACGAAGCCGACCGCTTGCTGGACTTGGGCTTTGCCGACGAGCTGCAGCGCGTGCTGGCACTTCTGCCTGCCCAGCGCCAGACCCTGCTGTTTTCGGCCACCTTCGCCCCCGAAGTGGAAGCTTTGGCGACCAAGCTCCTGCGCGATCCGGCTCGCATCACGGTAGAGGCCTTTGAAGGCCACCAACCCGACATCACCCAGCGGGCCATCGCCGTGGACGAAAAAAGCCGCACTGCCTTGCTGCGACACTTGATCACTGAAAACGGCTGGAAGCAGGTGCTGGTGTTTGTGGCCACGCGTTACGCCTGCGAGCATGTGGCGACCAAGCTCTACAAAGCGGGGGTGTTTGCCACGCCTTTTCATGGCGAGATGAGCCAGGGCGCACGCCAAGAAGTGTTGAGCGAGTTCAAGGCGGGCCGCTGGGATGTGGTGGTGACCACCGACCTGGCCTCGCGCGGCATCGACATCGCCATGCTGCCCGTGGTGGTCAACTACGACCTGCCGCGCTCGGCGACCGACTACACCCACCGCATTGGCCGAACGGGCAGGGCGGGTGCGCATGGCGACGCGGTGAGTTTTGTCACGGCCGCAGCGCTGGCGCACTGGCAGCTGATCCAGAAACGCGAAAGCCTGGAACTCGCTTTAGAGCAAATCCCAGGCTTTGAGCAAACCGAAACCCCGCCACCGCCATCGCCCGGCAATGGCGGCATCAAGGGTTCCCGGCCGAGCAAGAAAGACAAGTTGCGGGCGGCGGGATTGCGCTGATGGTGCTTGATGCTGAATTTGACGAGTTGAGAATCTGTTCGGCAGTTGGCTTTATTGACTCGGCTTCATGGATTTGCTGCTTTGGACAAACAGGTCATACAGCTCTGACGCAGCAGGCGTCAAGCTGACCGAGCGTCTTTTGATCAGGCCCATTTTTCTTTTCACGACGGGCTCCAGCAAGGGAATACTGACCAGCAACGGATGCCCCTTTTTGGGCATGGCCATGGCGGGTAATGCAGCCACCCCCAAACCTGCTTCAACAAGACCAATCATCGTTGTTCCATGTTGAGTCTCAAACATGCTTTGTGGCTGGTTGACCAATCCGGCCAAGGCTTGATCCAGCAAAACACGATTTCCAGATACTTTGCTCACCGAGATGTAGTCATATTTGGACAAATCACTCCATCGCACCGATTTGTGTTGGGCCAATGGGTGGTTTTTATGGCATGCAGCAACAAAGTGCTCTTCCAAAATGGGCGTGAATTCGATGTCGTTTTCCTGCGAGCCCGTGAAGTTCAAACCAAAATCAGCTTCGCCATTTTGAACAGCCATCAAGACTTGGTTTGCACTGTCGTCGATGATTCGAACCCTCGTTTTGGGATAGCGTTGATGAAAAATTTTGACAACGCTCGAAACGAAATAATTGACTGCTGAGGGCACGCTTGCGATGGTCACTTCCCCCATTCGACTGGCGGCCACTCCTCTGATATTGAGCAATGTGGCGTCTAAAGCATCAAGGATGTGCCGCACTTGCTTGTCAAATTCTCTGCCCACACTGGTCAGGTTGACCTTTCGGGTCGTGCGCTCTAACAACTGAGTGCCCAAAGCGTTTTCCAGCTTCTCAATTCGGCGACTGATGGCTGGTTGCGAGATGTGGATGGATTCTGCCGCTTTGCGAAAGTTGCCGAGTTCGGCGACGGCGCGAAAGGCGATCAAGTCGTTGATGTCGAAGTTCATGCTGGTGTTAACCCTGTTTATTGATGCGTTATATGGATCAATCGATTCTAAATATGCACTTCACTTTATTGCAAGCGAATCGGATGATGCGTCAGCACATTGCTTCAGCAGGTGTTGGTATTTCACCTGTTATCAATTCACCCGTTCACCAGAAACAACCATGAACCACGAGTGGTTTCATCGATGTTTTGGCAGAATCGCCGGGCCTATAAAGTAAAGACTCTTTGACCTCCGCATGTGATTTTGGATTTGAATATGAGCGATACACCTACCCCTTTGTCTGACTGGATTGGCCGCCAAGAAGTGGCCCACGACCGCATCGCAGCGACCCCCGTCAAGGCCTTGAACGCGACCTTGGATCACGCCGCGATGGATGTGGTTGATGGCAGTGCCTTGCCGCCACTGTGGCACTGGTTGTACTTCCTGCCGCTGCACCGCCAAAGCGACATCGGGGCAGATGGCCACGCCAAGCGTGGGGGCTTCTTGCCCCCCGTGGCTTTGCCCCGCCGCATGTGGGCGGGCAGCCAGTTTGAGTTTCGTTCGCCGGTGCGGGTGGGCGACTCGGTGGAGCGCACATCGACCATCGCCAACGTCACCGAAAAAGAAGGCCGCACCGGCAAGCTGGTGTTTGTGAAGGTGCGCCATGAGTTGCGATGCAACGGCGCAACTGATCCGGCCATCGTGGAATTTCACGACATCGTTTACCGCGAGGCCAAGCAGCCCGGTGATGTGGAGCCGCCGCCTCTCCCATCCCCTCAAGATGCGGTGTGGCAACGCGAGATCGTGCCCGACGACGTGCTGCTGTTTCGCTACAGCGCGCTGACCTTCAACGGTCACCGCATTCACTACGACCGCAAGTACGTGACCGAGGTGGAAGGGTATCCCGGCCTGATCGTGCACGGCCCGCTGATTGCCACGCTGCTGATGGACCTGGTTCGCCGGCAAATGCCCGGTGCCGAGGTGGCCAGTTTCAGTTTCAAGGCTGTGCGTCCGACCTTCGATTTGCATGCATTCAAAGTCAACGGCGCTCCACAAGCCGATGGCAAGACCGTTCGGCTGTGGGCTCAGGACCACGATGGCTGGCTGACCATGGACGCGGTTGCAACGGTTCGTTGAAAGGCCCATCCCATGCAACCCTTAAAAGGCATCACCGTGGTCACCCTGGAGCACGCGATTGCGGCTCCGTTTGCCACCCGCCAACTCGCCGACCTGGGCGCACGCGTCATCAAAGTCGAACGCCCTGGCGTGGGTGATTTTGCGCGCGGCTATGACACCCGTGTGCGCGGCATTGCCTCGCACTTTGTCTGGACCAACCGCAGCAAAGAAAGCCTGACGCTGGACGTCAAGCACCCAGAGGCGCAACGCATTTTGCAAACCATCATCACCGAGCAGGCCGATGTGGTGGTGCAGAACCTGGCGCCGGGTGCGGCCGCGCGCTTGGGTTTGTCGTATGCCGACTTAAAGGCCGTCAAGCCCGACATCATCGTCTGCGACATCTCGGGCTATGGCGACAACGGCCCCTACCGCGACAAAAAAGCCTATGACCTGCTGATTCAGAGCGAGGCAGGTTTTGTGTCGGTGACAGGCACCGAAGACACCCCATCCAAGGCGGGTCCATCGATTGCCGATATCGCCGCTGGCATGTACGCCTACACCAACATCTTGGCGGCGCTGTTGCACCGCCAGCAAACCGGGGAAGGCCAGCACATCGACATTTCCATGCTCGAGGCGCTCACCGAGTGGATGGGTTATCCGCTTTACTACAGCCTCGACGGTGCTGAGCCACCCAAGCGCACGGGGGCCAGCCACGCCACCATTTATCCCTACGGTCCGTTCCCCGCTGGCGATGGCAAGACCGTCATGCTCGGTTTGCAAAACGAGCGTGAATGGAAAGCCTTTTGTGCCCACGTGTTGATGCAACCCGAGTTGGCCGACGATCCGCGCTACGCCAGCAACCCCAAGCGAGTGGCGGCGCGCGCCGACCTCTACCGCACCATCGTGGAGGCATTTTCCGGATTGACCGGGGCTGAAGTGGTTCAACGTTTGGAAGCGGCTCAAATCGCCAACGCCCAGGTCAACACCATGGCCGAGGTGTGGGCGCACCCGCAGCTGCAGGCGCGCGGGCGCTGGACCACGGTGGAGACCTCGGTGGGCACGGTACCGGCGCTCACACCGCCAGGCTCTTGGAGTTTGTCGCCGCCGCGCATGCAAGCGGTGCCGTCCTTGGGCGAACACACCGCTGCCATCCTTCGCGAACTGGGCTACAGCGACGCCGACGTGGCCGCTTTGCGCGAGCAGGGGGTGGTGTGACACCGCTGACCTATTTGTTTGTGCCGGGCAACCGTCCCGAACGGTTTGCCAAGGCTTTGGCGAGCCATGCGGACCGGGTCATTTTGGATCTGGAGGATGCGGTGTCCCCTCAGGACAAGGCCAGCGCTCGGGCATCCATTGGCGGATGGCTGGCATCGGCAGAGCCAGCGAGTCGAGCGCGGGTGTTGGTGCGCATCAACGATGCCCTCAGCCCATGGCACACCGATAACTTGGCTTGGCTGCAGAGCCAGCCCTTGTCCGAGGTGATGCTGTCCAAATGCGAAACCCCTGAGCAGGTAGCGGTGGTTTTGAGCCATTTGCCCGCAGGCGCGCAGGTCCTGCCCTTGATGGAGACCGTTCGTGGTGTTCATGGCGCGGTGGCGATTGCCCAAGCGCCCGGTGTCTCACGACTGGCTTTTGGCTCGATCGATTACCAACTCGATCTCGGTGTAGATGCTCACAGCCCCGCACTGGAACACGCGTCGGTGGCCTTGACCGTGGCGTCTCGTCTGGCCGATTTGCCTGCGCCGGTGGCGGGTGTCACCCCCGATTTGGACCCCAGTGTGGTGGCGGCCGACGCCGAGCATGCCCTGGCCTTGGGCATGGGTGCCAAGTTGTGCATTCACCCCCAACAAATCGATGCGGCCCGCCAAGCTTTTGTGCCGAGCCCAGCGACGGTGGCCTGGGCGCATCGCGTGGTCGATACCTGGGAACACACCCAGCACCCGGGCGCTGTTCAGGTTGATGCCCGCATGGTCGACAAACCGGTTTATCTCCGGGCTCGGCGCCTCTTGGCCCAGTCCCCCATTTCTGTTTAACCCAACAACATCAAGAGGATTTCATGGCTGCCACCATCATCGATTCACGCATCTTCGGCGACATTTTCAGCGACGCGCGCATGCGCCAAGTCTGGTCGGACGAGAACCGCACAGCCAAATACCTAGACATTGAACGCGCACTGGCCAAGGTGCAGGGCGAACTGGGTTTGATTCCGCAAGAAGCCGCCGATGAGATCGTCAAGCACTGCGAGTTGTCCATGATCGACTGGGACAAGCTCAAAGCCAAGACCGAGCAGATCGGTTACCCCATCATCGCGGTGGTCAACCAGATCAATGCCAATTGCCGCGACCGCCTGGGCGAGTATTGTCACTGGGGTGCGACCACGCAGGACATCACCGACACCGCGATGATCTTGCAGATGCGCGAAGGCTTGGCTTTGGTTGAGCAAGACTTGGCGGACATTTCCGACGCCTTGGCTGTGCTGGCCCAGAAATACCGCGACACGCCCATCATCGGTCGCTCTAACTTGCAGCAGGCCACCCCCATCACCTTTGGCTACAAGATGGCCAGCATCTTGGCTGGCATCGAGCGCCACCGTGAGCGTCTGCAACAACTCAAGCCGCGCGTGTTGATGGGCGAGTTTGGCGGTGCTTCCGGCACGCTGTCGTCGCTGGAAAAAGGCGCGATGGAAACCCAAGCCGCTTTGATGAAAGAACTGGGCCTGGCCCAGCCCCTGATTTCTTGGCACACGGTGCGCGACACCGTGGCCGAGGTGGGGGCGTTCTTGGGCTTGGTCGGGGGCTCGTTGGGCAAAATCGCGATGGACGTGAAGTTGCTGATGCAAACCGAAGTCGGCGAGGTGTTTGAACCCTTTGCGCCCGGTCGTGGTTCTTCGTCCACCATGCCGCAAAAGCGCAACCCGATTTCCTGTCTGTACATCCACGCCAACATCTCGGTGGCGCGCCAGCATGCTGCTGCGTTGATGGATGCGATGGTGGCCGATCACGAGCGATCCACCGGCCCTTGGGAAATCGAATGGGTGTCGGTGCCGGAGATTTTCTGTTTGATGTCGGGTGCCCTCAAGCAGACCAAGTTTGTGCTGCAGGGCCTTGAGGTCGACGCCGACCGCATGCGCGCCAACATGGACATGACCAACGGCTTGGTGATGTCCGAGGCGGTGATGATGGGTCTGGGCACCTATTTGGGTCGCGAATACGCACACGATCTGGTCTATGACCTGTGCCGCCAGGCGCTCAAGGAAAACCGTCCGCTGATCGATATCCTGGAAGCCCATCCGGAAATCAATTGCCACGTCAACCGGGCTCAACTCGAACACATGTGCAACCCCGTGCACCACGTCGGTCAAGCCGGTGTGATGGTGGACCGTGTGCTGGCCGCCAGAAAGCGGGGCTGATGCATCGTTGATCGGCGAGCTGCCGGTGCTGGAGGGTTGACTTTAGATGAAGCTATTTAGCGGACGATGCCACCAGTGGCATCGTCTCCACCGATGATTTTGCTTATGTGGCGCAAAAAGGGTGCGGGTGCTACTTTTTGTGCTGCGCCGCGAAATGTGATGAAGTTTTTCGATAAGGGCTAGAAACTTGCCCATTGGTTGGCGGGCAGCGCGTTAGGCAGCATCATGGTCCAAAGCATCTTGTTCATCTGGTGCCCGCTCTTGGATGACCCTTACCCCTTGCTTGCACAAAATCTCCACGTAAACCGATGTGGCGCCTGTTTTGGCGGCGGCTGAAAAAAACGGGTCCTAAGCCATCCAACTGGGCAACCAAGTGGCGATGCCTGGCACCATGAAGACCGCCACCAGCAGCAACACGCTCATGGTCAAGTAAGGCGTGACCGCCCAGAAAATTTGCCCCATGCTGACCGAAGGCGGTGCCACGCCGCGCATGGTCATGAGCAGCAAGCCAAACGGGGGCGACAACAAGCCCAGTTGCATGCAGATCAAAAACAGCACGCCAAACCACACGGGATCCACGCCCAGTGCGGCGATGATGGGCATGTAAATGGGCAGGGTGATCATCATCATGCTGACCTGATCGATGAAGATGCCCAAGAAGATCAGGAACAGCATCATGCCGATCAGGATGTGCGTTGTGGACAGGCCTTGTCCGGTAATGAGCTGAACCAAGCCCGAACTGGCCCCAGAAAATGACAAAATTTGCGCGAAGGTGGTGGCCCCCAAAATGATGAACAAAATCATGCCGGAGATGCCTGCTGTGCCTTTAAGTGCCTTGAGCACGGCCTGCCAACGCAGTTTGCCATAAAGCGCAGCCAACACCATGGTGGCAAAGGCCCCGAGCGCCGCGCACTCGGTGGGCGTGGCCCAGCCAGCGACCAAAGCCCCCACCACCACGGCAAAGATGGAGAGCGTCGGCAACACATAGGCAAAGAACAAACGCCAGCGTGCCCAGCCGTGGTGCTGCTGTGCGTTGGGGTCTTCTGGGGCCAAATGTGGACTCAGGCGCACCCGCACCACAATCCAGACCACACAGGCCAGCGACAGGATCAGTCCCGGCATGATGCCGCCCAGCAAGAGTTTGGAGATGGAAATGCCAGACAAAGAGCCCAGCAAGACCGTCAAGGCCGAAGGCGGGATCAGCATGTCTACTGCGCCAATCGCCATGATCGGGCCTGTGGCCATGGTGGGGTGGTAACCGCGTGCCAGCATCACGGGCAGCATCAGGGCGCCCAGCATGGCCGTGGTGGCAATGGTGGATCCCGAAATCGCCGAAAAAACCGTGCCCGCGACCACCGCGACCACCGCCAGGCGGCCGGGCACGCGCACGATCAGTCGCTCAATGCCATCGATGACTTTCACCGCCAAACCGGTATGGAACAGGATCTCACCCATCAGTACAAACAGCGGAATGGGCGTGAGCGCAAAGGCCGTGACCGAACCCACGCTGTTGCGCACCAATTGCACCAGACCGGGTTCACCCCCCATGTAGAGCACAGCCCCGATGATGTTGATGCCCAAAAAAGTCAAGGCCACGGGCATGCCCATGAACAGCAGCAGTGTGGAGCCGCCCAACATCAACCAGGCCGCGATTTGCCAACTGCTCATGTACGCACTCCAGTCAATACCAACAAAACCATGGGGGACAGGTTCAGGCCGCGCTCACCGCATCCTGACGCGGACCGCGTTCGGCATGCAGCAGGCGGTGCATGCGAAACACCATCTCGATGGACAGCAGCACAAACACCACCGGCAATGGGGCCAACGACCACCACTCCGGTGTGACCAAGGTCTTGATGCTGAGCGAGCCTGCCAAGTAACTGGCCCAGGTCGCTTGCGCGCCGTACCAGGCCAGCACCAAACAGCACAGCAAGCCCAGCACATCGCCCACCCATTCCAGAGCCCAGGCGGCGCGGCGCGGGATGGCTTGCAGAACAATGTCCACCCGGATGTGCTGGCCCTGGCGCAGCAGCCAAGGCGCCACGCACATGGTGATCAGGTAGAGCATTAGCTCAGACACCTCGTTGCTCCAGGACAGGCCCAGCGGCATGCCGGGTAGGGCCAGGTTGCGCAGTGCCACATCGGCCACGATGATGAGCATCATGGCCAGCAGCAGCAGGCAGCCCAGCAGGGCCAGAACCGACAGCCACCGGCCAAAGCGCTCTGACAGCGCTTGCATCATTTGGAGAACAGGGCCTTGAACCGAGCCGCCACTTCAGGGCTTTGCTTGGCAGCACCGGCCCAGCCAGTCTCGTAAGCTTTGTCTCGGAAGGCCTTGCTGGTGGCCGCATCAAAAGTGATGCTCTGGATGCCCGCCTTGGCTTGGCGTGCGATTTCATCGGCCCCGTAACGTGCCCAGAATGTGTTCTCAGCCTCCAGCGCCAGCAACTGTTTTTGCAAGTAGGTGCGCTGCATGTCGGTGAGCTTTTTATAGGCTGGCAGGTTCATGATCAGCGAGACCTCGGCGTCGTAGAAGCCCGGGTCGATGCGGAACTTGGTCTTTTCATGCCAGTTGAAGTCAAAAATACCGCCAATGGGCCAGCCATAACCATCCACCACGCCACGCTCCAGCGCGGTGTAGACCTCGCCCGGTGGCGTCGTGATCACGCTGGCGTTCAGCGCTTGAAAGAAGTCGCGGTACACGGGCGTGATGCGGATTTTTTGGCCCGTCAGATCGGGTTTGTCGACCTTCTTGTTGGTGTAAATGTGAAAGGGCTGGTTTTCGACCATGCGAGCCAGGTACTGCATATTGCCCTTTTCGTTCCAGACCTTGTTGATCGCATCAAAGGCCCCGTTCTTGCGTTGCTCGGCCACCGGAATCTGGGTCAGCTTCAAAAAGTCGGCTTCGGGCATCACGTTGGTGTAGAACGCACCGGTGTTGAGCGCCATGTCCACCACGCCGGTTTTGACCGCGTTGCCCAGCTCAAACGAAGGAATGGCGCGTGGCCCGCCAATGAAGTTGATTTGAAGCACGCCTTTGCCTTCGGCATTGACCTTGTTGATCCAGGGCTGCAGGCGTTGCACGTAGATGCCATTTTCGGCAAATCCGCTGATCAGTCGCAAAGTGACCTCTTGCGCCAGTGTGGCAGAACTGGCGCCGAGCGCCAAAACCAGTGCCGTGGCCTGGGTGAGTAAACGTCGTTTCATGGGCTTGTCTCCTGTTGTGGTTGAGGGTCGATGGGGAAATTGTAGGTTTGCTGAGCCGATTACTGTCCATTCGTCATGCAGGCGCCATCTGGTGCACGGCTTGGTCCAGGGCCTGGCCGCTGTCGTCGGCCAGGGCCGCTTTGCGCAAGGCGCTCAGCCGGTTGGCCGCGTCGGGCAGCTGCTGCAGGCGCGGCAAGGTGGCCATGAGTTTTTCAAAGTGCCGCCAGCCACGGGCATGGGTGTCGCCATAGCCTTTGACCAGTTGCTGTGCACGCAACACTTCCAGGGCCAGATCGGCATGTTGGGGCAACAGTTGCAGGGCTTGCGCCCACCAAGCCTCGATGCGTTGCTGCTCGGTTTGGTAACGCAAAGACACTGGGCGAATTCGGCGCAGGCTGGCCACACCGTACAGCAGCAAAAATCCGCGCAAAGAGCTGGTTTGCACCACGCGGCCTTTTTGCGTGAAGCGTCCTACCACGGCCTTGGCGACCTTGGAGCGCAGCAACCAACGGCCCACATCCGCAGGCAAGGTGTCGGCAATTTCTTCCAGACGCGGGTGCATGAATTCGTGGATGTCGATCAGCTGTGTCTCGCTCAAACGCACTTCCTGCCTGACGCGCGCAAAACGTGAGCGGCGCGTTTTCAAATCGGCCACACGCACCGTGTCCTCGTAAGACATCCACAGCGCCAGGTGCCGTGCGCCTTCGCGCAAGACTTCAGCGGCCAAAGCCGGAGCCACCGATGCCGAGTCCAACCCTTGTGCCATGTCCTGCAAACGCCGTGCATACAACGTGGCGTAAGCCACATCTTGGTAATCGGTCAAGCGTGTCAAACCTGCGGCGATGACTTCGTGGGCAGATGGCGCGAATGCGCCTTGCAGGCTTTGCGTCAAGGCTCGCAGCTTGGGGCCCACATGGCTGTGCAAAGGCAGCGCTAAAGGGGGGGCATCGTCCACGTTGGCTGTGCCGGTGTGCAGCGCCTGCATGGTTGCACCAAAGCCCGCGGCAAATGCCTTCAGGCTGGTTTTGACACCCACGCCGCTGCGCTCAATCGTGGCCTCGAATTGCGCTTTGGAAAACGGCAGCCGCCCGCTGGCGGCCAAGGCGCCATACAGAGCGGGTGCGATCAGGCTGCCCGCCTGCTCGGCCAGTTGGGCAAAGTCGGCGGTGATGAACAGCTTGGCAGCCGCTTGTGCACCGGCAAGCAGCTTGGCTTCGTCCACACGCCCATCGCCCATGGCGGTGCGCTCGGTCATGGAGTAGACGCGGTGCGAGGACGCGATGAAGGTGGTTTTGTCGGCATCGACTAGGCCGCGCTGCAAAGCGCGGCCCGCTTCCATCAGCTCGGAGGCCAACACGATGTCCACCTCGCCGGGAAAGGGGCTGAGCGCCATCACCGGCGGCTGCCCTGTGGGGGAGGCCGTTTGCGGGTACATCTCGATGTAGTAAATCGTGGCTCCTGTGCGCTGCGCCACGCCTGGCACCGAGGTGGTTTGTGCCCAGTGGCCGTTGTTTTCGGCCAGGTCGACCAGCCAGTCGGCCAGCACACCGCCGCCTTCACCGCCCATGGCCAAAATGGCCAGGCTGATGATGCCTTGGGGTTGAGCTGTGTCGTTCATGCGGCAATGCCTTCCAGTCGGCGCTCGATGCGGTTTTGCAGCCAGCCGATCACGCGCTGGCGCAGGCCTTGTTTGAAGCGGTCCCAGGCGCTGGGGTTGTTGATGATCTCGGCCCGGTAAAACGAGGGGCAAAGCACCGCCGCGTGCGCGACCTCGCCGCACAGACCACAGCCCACGCAGCTGTCGGCCACGGCCGCCACCGGGTCTTGGCGCAGCGGATCGGGGTTGGGCTTGATGCTCAGCGACGGGCAGCCCGACAGGCGGATGCACGAGTGGTCGCCGGTGCAGGTGTCGGGGTCGATGCCAAAGCGCTCACGCACCACGCGCTCGCCTTTTTGAATGCGCTGGCGAATCAGCGGCTTGACGCGGCGCTGGCGGTTGAGCATGCACTCGCTTTGCGCCACGATGACCTTGGGGCCTTGCTGCTTCGTGGTCAGGGCTTCACGCAGGGCCTGACGCATCTGGTCCAAGCTGTAGGTGTTGGTCACGGTCTTGACCCACTCCACGCCCACGCCGCGAACGGCTTTTTCAATCGGGTTGTTGGTGTTGCGAATCGGGTTGATGGCTTTGGACGACAGCACGTCCTGCCCGCCGGTCGCAGCCGAATAGCCGTTGTCCACCACCAGCAGCAGGTTGTCGGACTGGTTGAACACCGCATTGCCCACGCCGCTGGTCAGGCCGTTGTGCCAAAAGCCCCCGTCGCCCATGATGGAGACGGTGCGCTTGCTGGTTTCGCTGGTGTTGAAGGCCGAGGCACCGGCCCAGCCCAGGCCATAACCCATGGTGGTGGCACCGATGTTGAAGGGCGGCAGGATCGAAAACAAATGACAACCGATGTCGCAGCTGACATGGTGATGACCCAGCTCTTTTTCGACCATTTTGATGGCCGTGAAGATGGGCCGCTCCGGACAACCGGTGCAAAACGAGGGCGGGCGGGGATGCACCTGGGCCACGGCTTCGCGGATCGCCAGTTGGTTGCTCGCTTGAACTGCGGGCACCGTTGCTGGCAGCAGGTGCGCCGCGTATTGCGAGATGAACGCCCGGATGCCTTTCAGCACCACCCCACCGGTATATTCGCCGCCCATGGGCAACACATCCTTGCCATGGACCTCAGTGTTCAGCCCCGCCTTGTGCAAGATGCTGTGGATGTTTTGCTCGATGAAATCGGGCTGGCCCTCTTCGACCACCAGCAAGCCGCGCTTGCCCGCGCAAAAGCGCTTGAACTCGTCGTCCACCAGCGGGTAGGTGATGTTCAGCACATAAATCGGAATATCGGTTTGGCCGAAGTCGTCCGCCAGGCCCAGCAACTGAAGCGCACGCACCACGCCGTTGTACAGACCGCCTTGCAGCACGATGCCAAAGTCCTGCGCGCCTTCAGAAAAGAATTCGTTGAGTTGGTGTTCCTGAATGAACTGGACCGCAGCGGGCCAGCGCTGGTGTGTTTTTTCCTGCTCGTGCAGGTAACTGGCGGGCGGCAGCACGATGCGGTTGACATCGCGTTTGGGGTTCTCGATCGCATCCTTGAGTGTGAACTGGGGCCGCACATTGTCACGGGTGGGAAAGCGGCCATGCACATGGCAGGCGCGGATGCGCAGCTCCAGCATCACCGGCGTGTTGCTGGCCTCTGACAGTTCGAAACCTTTTTCCACCGCGTGCACGATGCTGGGCAGGTTGGGGCGGGGGTCAATCAGCCAAACCTGCGACTTCATGGCAAAGGCGTGCGAGCGCTCTTGCATGATGCTGGAGCCTTCGCCGTAGTCCTCGCCCACGATCAGCATGGCCCCACCGGTGACACCACCCGAAGCCAGATTGGCCAGCGCATCCGACGCCACATTGGTGCCCACGGTGGATTTGAAGGTGACGGCGCCGCGCAAAGGGTAGTTGACCGAGGCGGCCAAAGTGGCGGCGGCCGTGGCTTCCGAGGCGCTGTGCTCGAAATGCACCCCCAGTTCTTGCAGGATGTCGTTGGCGTCGGTCAGCACATCCATCAGGTGCGAGATCGGCGCACCTTGGTAGCCTGCCACATACGACACGCCCGACTGCAGCAAAGCCTTGGTCACGGCCAAAATGCCTTCGCCATGGAATTCGTCGCCATCGCCCAAGCGCAGTTTTTGCACCTCTTGCACAAATGAGCGTTCAGCCATGCCCGCAACCTTTCACGGGGTTTTCAACCCCTCAGTGACCCATTGAATGGATTTCAATGTAGATGAGCGGCGCGGGCTGTGCAAATGGATTCTTCCAATGGTGTACATTGACATTCTGAATAATTGGTGGCAACCCTTATTTGTTTGAGCCATGGGGTCAGCATGAATTTCCGGCAACTCGATTTGAACCTCTTGCGGGTGCTGGTGGCCATCCACCGCAGCCGCTCGGTCACGGCGGCGGGCAAGGCCCTGGCCTTGTCGCAGCCCGCTACCAGCAACGCCTTGGCCCGTTTGCGCGAATTTTTTGGCGATGAATTGTTTGTACGCTCGCCCGCTGGTTTGCAGCCCACGCGGCTCTGCGAACAACTGGCACCCGCCATGCAGTCGCAGTTGCTGGTCATGGAAAGCCTGGTGCTGAACCATCAGCCTTTTGACGCCTCCAGCAGCCAACGCCATTGGCGTTTGTCTTTGTCCGACTTGGGCGAAATCTTGTTCTTGCCGCGCCTGGCTTCGGCGTTGCGCCACGAATCCCCGCAATCCAGTTTGTCCAATGTGTCGGTGGATGCCTCCCAAGTGGCGGCAGCCCTGGAGTCGCGTGACATCGACATGGCCATCGGCATCCTCAAGCCACAACACCGTGGCGTACGCAGCCAGTCGCTGTTCAAAGAACGCTACATGGCCATTTCTTCCAAAGATTGGTCACCTACACCCCGCGGGCGTGGGCGCACCCTCAGCCCTGCGCAATTGGCACAAGCGAATTTTGTGGTGGTCTCGCCCACAGCGACCTTCCATGGGAGCGTAGAAAAAATGCTGGCGGGCATGAAACTGCAAGACCGCATTTTGGTGCGTCCCCGCCACTTTGGCGCGATCGCCGAGCTGGCGCAAAACACCGATTTGCTGTGCATCGTGCCCGAGATGTACGCCCGCGAACTGAGCCAGCGCGTGCAGCTGCAGATGTGGACCATCGACGACGCGCCTGTGTACGAGGTCAACCTCGTCTGGCACAGCAGCACCGAGCAGGACTCGGATCAGCAGTGGATGCGGGGGGTGATTGAGAGGCTGTTCACGCGCAATTGACGTGCAGACAAACGCTGTCTTGATGCGGTTTCGTCCAGAGCGTGAATGGCGACGTTTGGAAGATCTGACGTTGCCTGATGTGGGGTCTGTCGCTTTTTGCCTCAATACCCGGCGTCATCGTCCGGGTGATCCAGATCATCCAGGCCTTGTGCCTTGATCACCCGCACGCCGTGCTTGCTCAAAATCTCCACGTAAACCGATGTGGCGCCTGTTTTGGCGGCGGCATCGACCGTTTCGATCACGGCACCGACACGCACCACTTCGGCGCTGTCGGCGGTCAGGCCCACCTTGCAGTCAAAGTCCCAAAAGTCCACGCCCTTGGGCAGGGCGCGGTTACGTTCGCGCTTGAAGTATTTGCGGATCTCGTGCTTGACGGCTTCGAGCACGCGGTCGGGGTGCTTGCCTTCGGCTTGCAGGGGGATGTTCTTTTTCATGGGGGGTCCTGAGGCGTGGGCAAGCGCCCGGTCCGGACGTGAATGCAGGAACGAATTATCGCTGTTTTGCCCAGCGCGCCTCGGGGCTTGGGTGGGCTGGCTTGCGCATTTATATGCGTTCATGCAAAAATGCAGACATGCGTACTTCACTTGATTTTCCTGACGCGCTGTTCAAGCACCTCAAAACCCGGGCCGCCCAAGAGGGCAGGACCCTGCGCGACCTGGTCATTGAACTGGTGGAACGGGGCTTGACCGCCCGCGAGGTGGTGGACCCGCAAAAGCGGTTTGAGGCCAGACCGGTATTTGGTTCAAGCAATCCAGCGGCAAGGCCAGTGCATTTCATGAGCAATGCCGCTTTGTATGAAATCATGAACGAGGACGACGATGAGCGTGCCATCCAATTCATGGCGCGTCGCTGAGGCAACGCCCAGCTGGCGTTTGTCCTCAGGCGATTTTCTTGACGTGTATGTGTGGTTGATCTTGTCTTACCGATCGCACGAGTTCCATGCCGTGGCATCGCGTTATTGGCAGTCGGCGTGCGAAAATAGCACGCCTTTTTGGTTCAGTCGTCACAGCATGATGGGCTTGGTGCGCTTGTTGGTGCAGCCCCGCGTGATGGGCCCTGATGTCATGACGATTCACCAAGCGCTGGACGTCTACCGCAAGTGGTTGGATACACCTCAGGTGGCTTTGTTGCCCGAACCGCCCGGCTTTGATGATGCCTTGATCCGTTTGATGGGCACTGGTTCTGCACCCTTGCCCGCACATTTGTGGACCGACCTGTGCCTGGCAGCCACCGCCCAAAGCGCAGGCCTGCGCATGGTCACCTTCGACCGTGACTTTGAGCGTTTTGGGCTGGAGCGCTGCTTGGTTTTGCCGAGTCAGTGACCCGACTGAAACCGAAATTTGAGCTGAAAACTGACCGCGCCATACAGCCGGTTCTGGAGGGGCGGCACCAGCGCCACATTCAGGCCCCAGTGCTGGCCTTCCAGGCTGGCGGTAGGGATGAGGGCCGGAAACCAGCCGCCCTCATAGGCATTGGGGTAGCCGTTGAAAGCCCCCGCCACCACGCCGAGCTTCACGCCTGCCCAAGTCCAGGGTTGGTAGTAGGCACCCACATAGTTCGAGTTGGCGTTGTTGCTATTGCGAAAACGCCCGGCTGTGGCCGACCAGGTGTCGTCGATGCGGTGTTCGATACCGATGCCAGGGTTGGCATTCCGCAGGCCTTTGTGGCTGTCAAAGTGCGCCGAGTAAAACCCGGCATTCACCCAGACGCGGCTGGCGTCGAACTCTGCGTGGGCCGTCAGTGCGGCCAAGCTGGCGCAAAGCAGGCAAGCCAAACGTTTCATAGAGTGGCTCAGAGCGACTTGAACACGTCAGCCGCTACACGCACTGTCTCGGCGATGTCGGCTTCGGTGTGGGCAGCACTCACAAAACCGGCTTCGTACAAAGCGGGGGCGATATAAACACCACCGTCCAACAAGCCGTGGAACAACTTGTTGAACTTGGGGCTGTCGCTGGTCATCACTTTGGCGTAGTTTTGGGGCAGCTCGGGCAGCAAGAAAAAGCCGAACATGCCGCCTTGGCAATCGCCCACAAAGGGCACACCCGCCGCAGCGGCAGCGCCCGTCAGGCCATCGACCAGGCTTTGGGTGCGGGCACCCAAGGCGTCAAAAAAGCCGGGCTTGGCGATTTCGCGCAGCGTTGTGAGTCCGCAAGCGGTGGCCACCGGGTTGCCACTCAATGTACCCGCTTGGTAGACCGGGCCAGTGGGCGCTAATTTGGACATGATCTCGCGCGGGCCACCAAAGGCTGCCAAGGGCATGCCGCCGCCAATCACTTTGCCCAGCACCGTCATGTCCGGCTTGAAGCCGGGAATGAGCTGGGCGTAAACGCTTTGTGCGCTGCCCAAAGCCACACGGAAGCCGGACATGACTTCGTCAAACACCAACAAGGCACCGTGCTGTGTGCACAACTCGCGGCAACGCGTCATGAAGGGCACGCTGGCCCGCACAAAGTTCATGTTGCCCGCAATCGGTTCGATCATCACGCAGGCCAGTTCTTGGCCGTGCAGAGCAAAGGCCTCTTCCAGTTGCTGGATGTTGTTGTATTCGAGCACCAAGGTGTCGCGCACCACTTCGGGCGGCACACCTGCGCTGGTGGGGTTGCCAAAGGTGGCCAGGCCTGAGCCGGCTTTGACCAGCAGCGCATCGGCATGGCCGTGGTAGCAGCCTTCGAACTTGATGAATTTGCTGCGGCCGGTGGCCCCGCGTGCCAAGCGCAGGGCGCTCATGCCCGCTTCGGTGCCCGAACTCACCAAGCGCACCATCTCCATCGAAGGGATGTGCTTCAGAATTTCTTCGGCCAACTCGATTTCGCGCTCGGTGGGGGCGCCAAACGAAAAGCCATCGAGCGCCGCTTTTTGCACTGCTTCGAGCACAGCGGGGTGGCCGTGGCCCAAGATCATCGGGCCCCAGGAGCCGATGTAGTCGATGTATTTATGACCGTTGGCGTCCCAAAAATACGCGCCTTGGGCACGCTGCACAAAGCGCGGTGTGCCGCCAACAGCACGAAAGGCACGCACAGGGGAGTTGACCCCACCAGGGATCACTTGGACTGCGCGGTCAAAAAGGGCTTGGTTGCGGTCGGTCATGGTGTTTGTCTCTGTCTTCAATGTTTGGTTTCGTTGAAAGGCACTTCAAAATAATCTGATCCCGGGTGCACTTCGGGGCCGTCATCTTCGGCTTCTTCGTCTTCGGGGAGCGCCCAGAACAGGCGGTCCGGAATGACCTGACCCATGCCGGGCCGAAAGCCTTCGTCCAGGCACCGGTCCAGGTAATGCAAGGCTTCGCTGGTGGCTTCTGGCAAGTCCATGCCTGTGGCCAGCAAGGCGGCCAGCGCAGCGGTGAGCGTGTCGCCCGCACCCGCAAACACCGCCTCGATGCGTTCAAACTTTTCGTGGGCCAGCACGGTCTCGGGCGATGCCAGCACGTTGTCAATGTGTTGCTCGGGCAGGGGTAAGCCGGTCACCAGGGTGTAGGGCACACCCAGTTCGGCCGCGGCTTTGGCGATGTCGCGGGGCCCGGGGTTGCGCTCGCCGCGCCAGTCGGGCAGCAACCAGCGGCGCAGGGTGCTGTGGTGGCCCACCAGCACGCTGGTTTGGGGCAGCAGCAATTCGCGAAAAGCGTCTAAATAAGCGTCGATCTTGTCTTCTTCCCACCAAGACAGGTTGGGCATGTAGGCCACAACCGGTACACCGATGTAGTCGTCCGACAGCTCAGCAATCACTGCCAGGCTCTCGGGCGTGCCGACAAAGCCAACCTTGATGACCTGCACCGGCACGTCCTCGGCCACAGCGCGGGCTTGGTCGTGAACGGCTTCGTCGTCCAAGGGGTAAAAGTCGGTGATGCTGCTGGTGTCGCGCACATAAGTGCCTGTACATACGGGCAAGCAATGCGCACCGACCGAAGCCATGGCCACTGCGTCGCAACCCAGTCCGCCAGCCCCACTGGGGTCGTTGGCATTGAACGACAGTACACAGGCCAAAGAGGCCGACTCTTCGTCATCCGGGCGTGGGTCGATGTCGGTGATGGCGGGCTTGGGATCGGTCATTGAAGGTCAAATGTCAGGGCCAAGACTTGCCGGTCGGGGCGGGTCTTGAATGGGCCGATACAATCAAATCATTCTATTCGACTCTCTGACTGCGACACTGTGATGGAACACAAAACCTGGATGTGCTTGATTTGCGGCTGGATTTACGACGAAGCCGCGGGTGACCCCGAGCATGGCATCGCCCCTGGCACCAAATGGGAAGATGTGCCCATGAACTGGACTTGCCCCGAGTGCGCAGCCCGCAAGGAAGACTTTGAGATGGTCGCCATCTGATCAGTCGTTTTTTTTCTTGACCACGGCGTACCGCGCCAAGGTTGTTTCGCGGGCTTCGGCGTGGTCCACGATGGGGGCAGGGTAGGTCTTGCCGATCACCACCCCCGCTGCCTGCAATTCCATGGGTTTGGCCAGCCACGGCGCATGCAATGAGGCCGTTGGCAAATCGGCCAGTTCCGGCACATAGCGGCGGATGAATTTGCCTTCGGGGTCAAACTTTTCACTTTGGCTGATCGGGTTGAAGATGCGAAAGTAGGGCTGCGCGTCACATCCGCTGGAACTGGCCCACTGCCAGCCGCCGTTGTTGGCCGACAAATCGAAGTCGTTCAGTTGCTTGGCAAAGTACTTTTCGCCCCAGCGCCAGTCGATGCCCAAATCCTTCACCAAAAAGCTCGCCACCACCATGCGCAGGCGGTTGTGCATGTAGCCGGTCTGGTTGATCTGGCGCATGGCCGCGTCCACCAGCGGGTAGCCGGTGCGGGCTTCGCACCAGGCGTTGAACAGTTTGTGGGCGTGCGGGCCGTGCGCCCATTCAATCGCGTCGTACTCGGGTTTGAAGCTATGGCCGCGGCCCACATGGGCAAAGTTGTGCAGCACCTGCACATAAAAGTCGCGCCAAATCAGCTCTGACAGCCACACACTGGCCCCCACGCTGCCCGCCAGCATACGGGGGTGCGCCTCGCGGGCCAGCTGGCGGATGGACACCGTGCCAAAGCGCAAATGCACACTCAAATAGCTGGGGCCTTTGACGGCGGGAAAGTTGCGTGTGTCTTCGTACTGGTCAATGCGGGTCAAAAAGTCTTGCAGCAAGGCCTGTGCGCCCGACTCGCCGGTGGGGATTTTCAGGGCTTGCAGGTTGGTGGGCTCAAAGCCCATGTCGGCCAAGCTGGGCACGGGCTGCGCCAGATCGTCTGGCCGGGGGGCCAGGCGAGCCGCCAGGGGGGCGACCTCGAAAGCCTGAAGGTCGTCGGGCGTGATTTTCTTCAGCCAGGCATTTTTGTAAGGCGTGAAAACGCTGAAGGGCTTGGCCATCTGCGTCAGCACCTCGTTGCGCTCAAACACCACATGGTCCTTGTAGGTCTGCAGCACGATGCCGTGGTCGGCCAGGTGGCCGCGCACCTGGATGTCCCGGGCCAGCGCCAGGGGCTCGTCGTCGTGGTTGGCAAACACCACCTGCGCTTGCAGGTGCTGGGCCAGCTTGACGATTTTGTCCTTGGCCATGCCGTGGCGAACGATCAGGCCCGCCTGGGGGTGGACCGCCAACTCGCGCAAGCGGGCATCTACCTCGACCAGCGACTCGCGGATGAACTCGACCCGGCGGTCGGCGCGGGGCAGGGCGTCCAGGATTTCGGTGTCGAACACAAACGCCACATGCACGCGCTGGCAGTGCTTCAGGGCCTGGTGCAGGGCCGCGTGGTCACTCACACGCAGATCGCGCCGCAGCCAGACCAGGCCACAAGAAAAAGGGGTTTCCATCAAGTTATGCCGGTTAGAGTCAAACAATGCACCCTGGGTCCCGTCTTCAGAAACAGGGCCGCTAAAATCGGCGCATGAATGCCGATTCTGCCTCCATTGACCTCAAGCATCATTTCCTGATCGCCATGCCCGGGTTGGAGGACGAGACATTTGCCCGCAGCGTCGTCTACATGTGCGAGCACAGCGCCCGCGGGGCCATGGGCCTGATCATCAACAAGCCCGCCGACATCAGCATGCGCCTCCTGTTTGACAAGGTGGAGTTGCCCCTGCGCCGTGAAGATTTGATGGAAAACCCTGTGGGCCATGGTGGCCCGGTGCAAACCGAGCGCGGCTTTGTGTTGCACGACCCGGTGCGCATGGACCAGCCTGAACAAGACTGCGGATCCATTTACGCCTCGACCCTCACCGTGCCCGGCGGGCTGGAGATGACCACCTCGCGTGATGTGCTCGAGGCCCTGTCCTCGGGCGCTGGCCCCCGACGTGTTCTGGTCACGCTGGGCTATGCATCCTGGGGGGAGGGGCAGCTCGAATCCGAGCTGGGTGAGAACACCTGGCTCACCGTTCCTGCCTCGGCCCATGTGATTTTTGAGGTGCCCATGCCCGAGCGCTACGACCGCGCCCTGGACCTCTTGGGCCTGAAAAGTTGGATGCTCTCGCCCGACGCGGGGCACGCATGAGCAGCGCCCCCGAAAACACCGTCCCCGCCAAGCACCAGAGTTTTCTGGCTTTTGACTATGGCCTCAAGCGCACCGGTGTGGCCGTGGGCAACCGCCTGATGAAGTCGGCCACGCCACAAGGCACCATCGCCGCCGAGGGCGACGCCCGCTTTGAGCACATCGCCCAACGCATTAAGGAGTGGCAGCCCGACGCGCTGGTGATCGGCGTGCCTACCCACCCCGATGGCGGCGAACACGAGAACACCGTGCGCGCCCGCAAGTTCGGCCGCCAGCTGCGCGGCCGCTTTGGCCTCGCTGTCTACGAGGTCGACGAGCGTTACACCACCACCGAGGCGCATTCTTATGGGGCCAAAGATGCCGATGCTGCCGCCGCCGCGATCATTCTTGACCAATTTTTAAGGAGCTTGCCATGAGCGCACTCGCCCTCAATGCCGAGGCCCTGTACCTGGAGCTGCTGCGCGGTGTGCGCAGCCTGTGCACGGCCAACACCCGCCTGGTGGGCATCACCTCGGGTGGCGCCTGGCTGGCCCAGCGCCTGCAGCGCGACCTGGGTCTAGCGGGCGAGTCGGGCCAGGTGTCGTCGGTCATGCACCGCGACGATTTTGCCCAACGAGGCTTGTCGGCAGGGGGGCAGACCAGCTTGCCCTTCGAGGTCGACGGTGCCGATATCCTGATCCTGGACGACGTGCTCCACACCGGACGGACGATCCGTGCCGTGCTCAACGAAATTTTTGACTACGGCCGCCCCGCTCGTGTGCAGCTGGCCGTGCTGGTGGACCGGGGCGGGCGACAGCTGCCGGTGCAAGCCGATTACGCCGCCGCCCGGGTGGCTTTGCCTGAGACCCAATCGCTGGCGCTGGCCCGCGACCCGGCTGGCGCATTCAGTTTTGAAGTGAAGAACAAGGCTTGAACCCGGCAAGGACACCATGCTCTACAAACGCAACAACCCCCAACTCAACAAAAACGGCGAGCTGATCCACTTGCTCTCCACCGAAGGTTTGTCCAAGGACATCCTGACGCACATCCTCGACACAGCGGCCAGCTTCGTCAGTGTGAGCGACCGCGAGGTGAAAAAGGTGCCCCTTTTGCGCGGCAAAAGCGTGTTCAACCTGTTTTTTGAAAACAGCACCCGCACCCGCACCACCTTCGACATCGCGGCCACCCGCCTGTCGGCCGATGTCTACACGCTCGACATTGCGCGCTCTTCGGCCAGCAAGGGCGAGTCGCTGCTGGACACCATCGCCAATCTGAGCGCCATGGCCGCTGACATTTTTGTGGTGCGCCACAGTGAGTCCGGTGCGCCTTATTTGATTGCGCAACACGTCGCACCCCATGTGCATGTGGTCAATGCCGGAGACGGGCGCCACGCCCACCCCACCCAGGGCTTGCTGGACATGTACACCATCCGGCACTACAAAAAAGACTTCACCAACCTCACTGTGGCCATCGTGGGCGATGTGCTGCACTCGCGTGTGGCCCGCTCGGACATCCATGCGCTCACCACGCTCGGCTGCGCCGAAGTGCGAGTGGTTGGCCCCAAAACCCTGGTGCCTGCCGACATGGCTCAAATGGGCGTGCGTGTCTTCAACAACCTGGAAGAGGGCATCCAAGGCTGTGACGTGGTCATCATGCTGCGCCTGCAAAACGAGCGCATGAGTGGTGCGCTGTTGCCTTCCAGCCAAGAGTACTTTGAGAGTTTTGGCCTCACCACCGAAAAACTGCAACTGGCCAAGCCCGACGCCATCGTCATGCACCCCGGCCCCATCAACCGCGGGGTCGAGATCGATTCGGCCGTGGTCGACGGCCAGCAAAGCGTGATCCTGCCGCAGGTGACCTTTGGCATCGCCGTGCGCATGGCGGTGATGAGCATCGTCGCGGGCAACACCGCGTAATCAAGAGCCGATTAGGAAACTCACGATGAAACTGCTTATTCAAAACGGCCGCGTGATCGACCCGGCCAGCGGCTTTGACCAAACCGGCGATGTGGCGATCGCCGCTGGCCGCATCGTGGCCATGGGCTCAGCCCCTGCCGATTTCAGCCCCAACCGCGTCATCAACGCCCGGGGGTGCATCGTGGCTCCAGGCCTGGTGGACTTGGCGGCGCGCCTGCGCGATCCCGGCCAGGAACACGCGGGCATGCTCGAGAGCGAAATGGCCGCGGCCGTGGCCGGTGGTGTGACCAGTCTGGTGTGCCCGCCTGACACCGAGCCGGTGCTGGACGAGCCGGGCCTGGTCGAAATGCTGAGCTACCGCGCCGAGAAGCTGCACCAAGCCCGTGTGCTGCCGTTGGGCGCACTCACCGTGGGCCTCAAGGGTGAGGTACTGACTGAAATGGTACAGCTGACCGATGCCGGTTGTGTGGGTTTTTCTCAGGCCGAGGTGCCAATTCCCAGCACCCAGGTGCTTCAGCGTGCCCTGCAATACGCCAGCACCTATGGCTTCACAGTCTGGTTGCGTCCGCAAGAGCTGCACCTGGGCAAGGGCGTGGCCGCCAGCGGCGCCTTGGCCACGCGCATGGGTTTGTCTGGCGTGTCGGTGGCTGCCGAAACCATTGCCCTGCAGACCATTTTTGAGCTGGTGCGCAGCACCCAAGCCCGCGTCCACCTGTGCCGCATCAGCAGCGCCCAAGGGGTTGATTTGATCCGCAGGGCCAAGGCCGAGGGTTTACCACTCACGGCCGATGTGAGCATCAATTCGCTGCACCTGACGGATGCCGACATGGGTTACTTTGACAGCCGCGCTCGCCTCACCCCCGTGCTGCGCCAGCAGCGCGACCGCGACGCGCTGCGTGCAGGTCTGGCCGACGGCACGCTGGACGTGCTGGTCTCCGACCACACCCCGGTGGATACCGATGCCAAGGCCTTGCCCTTTGCCGAAGCCGAGTCCGGTGCCACCGGCATGGAGCTGCTGTGGAGCTTGGCGCTCAAATGGGGGCAAGATGCTGGACTGCCTGTGGCCCAAGTGCTTTCGCGCATCACGGCCGATCCGGCCCGTGTGCTGGGTTTGTCGCTCGGCGGTTTGCAGGACTCGGTGGGTCATCTGGCCGTGGGCGGTGTGGCCGATGTGTGTGTGCTGTCCACCGAAGGTCATTGGTTGGTGGGTGATACTTCTCTGCGCAGCCAATGCAAGAGCACCCCGTTTTCGGGTTACGAACTGCCCGGCCGCGTAATGGCCACGGTGGTGGGCGGTCAGGTGGCGTTTGAAAACTCTTGAGCCAAGGTACGCTGCGCATGACTGTCTTGAGCGCCATTTGGAAATTACTGCGCGGCCTGTGGCATGTGTTGCTGGGCATGTGGACTATCTATGTGCGCTTTCCACAGTTCACATCCGAGCAGCGCGAATTGCGCGTGCAGGCCTGGGCGCTGAAATTTCTGGCTTTGTGGGATATTCGCCTGCAGGTGCTTGGTCACCCGGTCCGCAGTGGTCCTGCCCTGATGGTTGCGAACCATATTTCTTGGCTCGATATTTTGGTGATCCACGCGGCCAGACACTGCCGATTTGTTTCCAAATCTGACATCCGTGAATGGCCATTGGTGGGCACTCTGGCCACCGGCGCGGGTACGCTGTACATCGAAAGGGCCAAGCGCAAAGACGCCTTGCGCATGGTCCAAGACATGGCCGAGGCCATGAAAAATGGGGATGTGGTGGCCATCTTTCCAGAAGGCACCACCAGCGATGGCCGTGAACTTTTGCCTTTTCACGCCAACTTGATCCAGGCGGCCATTCAGTCTCAAGCTCCAATTCAGCCTGTTTCGATCAAATTCATTGATGGTCAAACCGGTGAGACCAGTTTTGGGCCTTGTTATATTGGCGAGGACACCTTGATAGGCTCCATGTGGCGCACCCTTCAATCCAAGCGAATCACCGCTGTGTTGCATTTTGGCGAGCCGCAAAGTGCCCATGGCCGAGACCGCCGTTCTTGGGCGAGCGCATTGCGACAAGACATCATTGAATTGCGCGACCAATGACAGAACGTTGCGCAGTGGGACTTGTTCAACGGGCACAAACGATCCCAGCCGCCCAACATTTCAGTCAGTGATGAGTGCTGAACTCACTCTGTCGTTTCGAGGGTGATCAGCCAGCGTCCCTCTTTGAATATCCAAAGCATGGTTTTGGGCTCTATCAGTCGCAAGCGTTCGTCTTGATAGGTTTGGGTAAAACGCACAGTGGCTGTGGTGGCCCTCATCTGGATGCTTAAATCGCTGATGCTGTGTTGAATCTTCTTTTTGCTGGAGATCCGTTTTGTCCTTTGCATGACCCATGCAGATCGGCTCATGCCCTTAGGTGCTTTGAAATTCGTCGCGTACAAAGACAAGTACAGGGGCAAGTTTTGTTGACTCCAAGCTTGACTCCATTGTTGCAAGGTCTCGCGCAGGTCGGCTTCGCTGTTGTTGCTTGCGGGCAACGGCACCATCGCATTGACCACTGCAGGTTTTGCAGGAATTGAGTTTTGAATGGGTTCAGGGCTTGGAGGCTTGTGATTGGAACGGGTGACAACAATTGTGCCGGGTGGCTCGACGGGTGGGCCCCAGGGGTTCACAATTTCGTCCTTCTCGGCCATCAAATGGGACAAGTGCGTGAGAGCCAAGATGACCAAAATCCAAACCAGATGGCGTTTTTTCAAGGGAGATTTTCCGCCTTCCCTTACAGCTGGCCTATGAGGAGTGGGCCGACGCTGTGGCCAAGGTGAACCCTGCCTTGTTTCAGTGTTGAAAAATGCTTGAACGAGCATCAGATCATCAAGTTAAATTTGTATTTTTAGTGTAATTTGTTTTTTTATTGTATATCATGAAGCATATTTTAAAAATAAGAGTATGTAAAAATTCGTCAATGTCAGTTTGCACACCTGTAAAAATGTGAAATGCCGTGATGCTTGAAAATCGGCGGTAGTGAACAAGCTCAGTGGCCAGCAAAGCAGTCAGCTGGGAGCCAAGCTCGGGCAATCAGGCGGTCATGAGGACGCCAATAACCAATTGGGGCGTTCTGGATGTACCCGCAGTGTTCCCTTGACCACCAGGAAAATTTGAATTTTTGTCATTTGGGGCCCGTGTGCTCACAGGCCTGCGCCTTGGCACAGGGCATCTGGCACAGCTCGCGGTCACTCACCGGGCAGGTGCGGTTGAAGGTCACCACATGGTCGACCTCGGCGCGAATGCCAATCCACTCACCCAGCTTGTGGTCGTGGTGGCTGGGCACATGGGCCATCAGCAAATCACCACTGGCCAGGCGCAAGGTGTATAAAAACTCAGAACCCCGAAACGCCTTGCGGATGATCTCTGCTCTGACGGGTGCATCGTCGTCGTGCACGATGTCGTCGGCCCGCAGTAGCACATCGCATTCGCCACCTTCAAAAGCACAGGGCAGGGGGCATTCGGCCACATCGCGCAGCTCGCCCACTGGGGTGCTGACCAGAATGTGTCCGTCCACCTCGCGCAGCGTGGCGGTCGTGAAAACGCCGTGGCCAATGAAGTCGGCCACAAAGCGGGTGGCCGGGCGGTGGTAGAGGCTGTAGGCATCCTCCCACTGGTGCAGCTGGCCTTCGTTCATCACGCCGATCACATCGCCTATGGCAAAGGCTTCGAGCTGGTCGTGGGTGACCAGCAGCGCGGTGGCTTTGGCGGCTTTGAGGATGTTGCGCACCTCATGCGCCAGGCGCTCGCGCAGGTCAATGTCCAGGTTGGAAAACGGCTCGTCCAGCAGCAGCAAGTCGGGCTTGGGGGCCAGCGCACGCGCCAAAGCGACACGTTGCTGTTGGCCGCCCGAGAGCTCGTGTGGGAAACGTTTGTCCGAACCGGCCAGCCCCACCAGCTCCAACACCTCAGTCACGCGTTTTTGGCGTTCGGCTTTGGGCAGTTGGTCCAGCCCAAAACCCACGTTGCGGCCCACGTCCATGTGCGGAAACAGCGCGTAATCCTGAAACACCATGCCAATGCGGCGGCGCTCGGCCGGTTCGGTGTGGCCTTTTTCGCTCACCACCCGGTTGGACAGCAAAATCTGCCCGTCCGACACCGGCTCCAAGCCCGCCACCGCCCTGAGCAAAGTGGTCTTGCCGCAACCCGATGGGCCGATCAGCACGCCAATGTCACCCGAGCGCAGGCCCAGGTTCACCCGCTGCACGGCAGGCGTGGGGCTGCCGGGGTATTGGATGTCGAGCTGGCGCAGTTCTAGAAACATGCGCTGGATTGTAGGCAGGTTCTTTGGCGCTCCTACAATCGAAGTCTATGCTGACCACCTTGGCCCGCCGTGTATCGGGCCTCCCCTCCTTGCTCTTTGCCCTGCTGGCGCTGGCTTTGGCCTTGCCCGTGTTGGCCGTGCTGGGGTCTTGGCTGCAGTGGAGCGGCGAGAGCGCCAGCATCTTGCGCGAGATGGCGGCCACCGTGCTGCCCGATTACGCGCTGACCACGCTGGGCCTGTGCCTGATGGTGGCGGTGGGTGTGACGGTGCTGGGCCTGGCCACGGCGGCGCTGGTCACCTTGTTCGATTTTCCGGGGCGCGGTGTGTTTGAGTGGTTGCTGCTTTTGCCGCTGGCCATACCCGCTTATGTGGTGGCTTACGCCTACACCGACTTTTTGCAGTTCAGCGGGCCGCTGCAGGTGGCCTTGCGCGAGGCGCTGGGTTTGCAAGGGCGTTTGTGGCCCGATGTGCGCAGCGTCTGGGGCGCGGCGCTGGTGTTCACATTGTCGCTTTACCCCTATGTTTATTTGTTGGCCCGCACCGCTTTGGTCGAGCGGGCTTCGGGCTTGATGGAAGCAGCCCGCCTGTTGGGTGCGCCCCTGTCCCGCCGCATCCGCGAAATCGCGCTGCCGCTGGCCCGCCCCGCTGTGGCCGCAGGTGTAGCCTTGGCGCTCATGGAAACTTTGGCCGACTTTGGTGTGTCCAGTTACTTCGGCATCCAGACCTTCACGGCGGGCATCTACAAAGCTTGGCTGTCCATGGACAACCGCATTGCCGCTGCGCAGCTGGCCACGGTGCTGCTGGCTGTGGTGGTGGTGTTGCTCCAGCTAGAGCAACGCGCCCAAAAACGCATGCGTTTCAACCAAGGGCGAGGTTCGCGCCAGGGCTCGGCCGAGGCGCAGCCGGTGCAGTTGCACGGCACGCGTCGCGTGATGGCGTGGACGGTCTGCAGCGTGCCTGTGCTGCTGGGCTTTGTGCTGCCGGTGCTCATCATGCTGCGGGCTTTTGTGGGCGAAACGACCGAGATGCCCTGGGAACGTTTTGGCCAGTGGGCCTGGACCAGCCTGCGCTTGGGCGCCATCACGGCGGTGCTGGCCGTGGGCGTGGCGATCGCGCTGGCCTTCAGCGTGCGCACCCGGGCCGACCGTCTCAGCCAAGGGGCCATTCAGCTGGTGGGCTTGGGTTATGCCATTCCCGGTGCGGTGGTGGTGGTGGGTTTGCTCTTGCCCGTGGGCTGGATTCAGCAGACTTGGCCCGCATCGTCAGCGGGGGCGTGGATCACCGCCACATCTTTGGGCTTGGTGTGGGCTTACTTGGTGCGCTTTTGTGCGGTGGCGCTGCAGTCGGTGCAAAGCGGCTATGCCCGCATTCCGGCCAGCCTCGACGACTCGGCGCGCATGCTGGGCGTGACGGGTTGGGGGCTGATGCGCCGGGTGCACGCGCCCCTGTTGCAGCGCACCACCATCGCGGCTGCCTTGCTGGTGTTTGTGGACGTGATGAAGGAGCTGCCCGCCACCATGGTGCTGCGCCCCTTCAACAGCGACACCCTGGCCGTGGTGGCCTACCAGCTGGCACGCGACGAGCGCCTGGGCGAAGCGGCCTTCCCCTCGCTGGCTTTGGTTCTGGTGGGGCTGATCCCGGTGGTTTTACTCAGCCGCACCCTGAGGCGTATAGATTGATCAGGTTCAGTGGATCTGGTGAAGGCCAGCTTTCCAGTCCGCTTTAAAGTGACCCATCAAGTTCATGGCTAATGGGGTATGGCGGATCGACCCCTGTGGATGTGTCAGACCTTTAGCGCCCGATTGGCTTGCTCGAACAGATCGTTGAAGGACTGTATTTAGGGTGAATTTGAATACAATGGGATGGGTTCTTTTGTTTTCCTTAAGCCCATGCGATCAGTTGTTCCCAATCTTTACCTGAGCCCAGACGCGGTGCAGGTCAACACCCCCAAGTTGATGGGCCGCCAGTCTGCCGGCCGAGGGTTCATGCGGGGATTGGCCAAAGCTTATCCCGGCGATTCGCGAACGCTTCCCCTGGTGCACAGCGGTGGCGCGCACCAAGCGGTGCTGGAGCAAGAAGCACGCGACACGGGCTGGAGCGGCCCGATCACGCACCACCCAGTCAATGACCCGAACCGTTGGCCTGCCGGGGTGCTGCATGTGCCCGCGCCTTTTGACACGCGCATGGCCTGGCAGCGCAGCCGTCGGGGCATGGCCTCGGTGGCGTTGTGCGGGGTGACACACACCATCAGCTCCTCAGGCGTGTTGGCCCAGGTGGCCGACTATGTGCAAGGTCCGTTTGCGCAGTGGGATGCGCTCATTTGCACTTCTCGCAGCGTGCACAAGGCGGTGCACCAAGTGTGGGACCTGACGCGTGAGCAGCTGGCCCAGCGCTTGGGTGTGCCTGCCGTGCATCCGCAGTTGCCCATGACGCCGGTGATTCCGCTGGGCGTGCACGTGGACGACTTCACCCCCGATGCCGCGCTGCGGACCAAGGGCCGCGCCGAGTGGCAACTGGTCGAGGACGAGGTGGCGGTGCTGTTTGTGGGCCGCTTGAGTTTTCATGCCAAAGCCAACCCCTGGCCGATGTACGAGGCCTGTGCGCGGGCGGCGGCGCAAACGGGCCAGCGCGTGCGCGTGCTCGAATGCGGTTGGTTCAGCAACGAGTCGCTGCGCGAGGCTTTTGTGCAAGCCGCCAAGCAAGCAGGCGTGACGGTCACGCACATTGACGGGCGCAGGCCTGGGGCCACGCGACAGGCTTTTGCCAGTGCCGATGTGTTCATGTCTTTGTCCGACAACATCCAGGAAACCTTTGGCCTGACCCCGCTCGAAGCCATGGCTGCGGGCTTGCCCGTCATTGCCAGCGACTGGGATGGTTACCGCGAAACTGTGCGCGATGGGGTGGACGGATTTTTGGTGCCCACCGCACAGCCCGCTGACCCAGCCTGTGCGTTGGTGCCCAGCGAGGCTTATGAAGACGGCCGCCTGAGTTACGACCGCTACATCGGCCACGCACACCTGATGGTGGGCGTGGATGTGACGCGTTGCACACAGGCTTTGGTGTGCTTGATTCAAGAGCCGGCGCTGCGCGAGCGAATGGGCGTTGCTGGCCGTGCGCGTGCCCGCGAGGTGTACGACTGGACGGTGGTGATGGCGCAGTACCAAGCCCTGTGGGCCGATCAAGAGGCCCGGCGCGTGGCGGCCCATCCCGGCGTTGTGCAGCGTGCCCCAGCGTTCACCAACCCCTTGGCGCTGTTTGACCATTACCCCAGCCAAAAGCTCACGGCCCAGTCGCTGCTGTGGCGCGACCCGGCGTTTGATCTGAACCGCCTGAGTGCCGTGCGCAGCTTGACCTTGTGGGAATTTGCGCAAGGCCGCCTGGCCGATGCTGCGGTCATGCACTCCGCTGTGGCCCAGCTGCCCGCGCCCGATCAGCCCGGTTGCAGTGTGGCCCAGTGGGCTAAGACCCTGGGCTGGAATTGGCCCATGGCCTTGCGTCAGGCGGTGTGGTTGCACAAGGTGGGGGCGGTGCTGTGTTGAAGATTTTGCTGGTGCACCAGAATTTTCCGGGCCAGTTTCGGGGCTTGACGCCGGCCCTGCTGCAAGCGGGGCACCAGGTGCGTGCCATCTCCATGCGGCCCGAGAAAGTGTTGGCCGGTGTGCCCAACTTTCACTACAAGCCCAGCCGCGGCAGCAGCGAGACGGTGCACCCTTGGCTGGTGAGCACCGAGTCGGCGGTGTTGCGGGCCGAGGCGGTGTCGGCCCGGGTGCAACAGATGGTGCGCGAGGGCTGGGTGCCCGATATGGTGCTGGGCCACACCGGTTGGGGCGAGATGCTGTTGCTGCGACCGGTCTTGCCCCATGCGCGTTAGTTGGGCCTCCATGAGCTGTATTACCAGGCCAGTGGCGGCGATGTAGGCTTTGACCCGGAGTTTGGCAGAGACCCCGATGCACCTCGGCGCTTGCAGGTGCGCAATCTGCATTTGGGTGCGAGCGTGTTGGCTTGTGACGAAGCCATCGTGCCCACGCATTGGCAGGCTTCGTGTTTTCCGCCCTTGCTGCGCGAGCGCATGCATGTCATCCATGACGGCATTCGCACCGATGAACTGCAGCCCGATGCCAGCGCCTGGATTTCACTCAACCGCGAGGGGTTGCGCCTGTCGCATGGCGATGAGGTGGTGACCTTCATCAACCGCAACCTGGAGCCCATGCGGGGCTACCACCAGTTCATGCGGGCATTGCCACAAATTTTGGCCGATCGTCCACGTGCGCATGTGGTGATCGTGGGGGGCGACCAGGTCAGTTATGGCACCCGGCACGCCAGTGGCGAGAGCTATAAGAAGATTTTTCTCAACGAGGTGCGCGATCGGCTCGACCTGTCGCGGGTGCATTTTGTCAATCGCGTGCCCTACCAGGTTCTTCTGTCGCTGCTGCGCGTGTCGGCTGCGCATGTGTACCTGACAGTGCCTTTTGTGCTGAGCTGGTCCATGCTGGAGGCGATGAGCTTAGGGGCCTTGGTCATCGGCTCGGACACCGCACCGGTGCGCGAAGTCATCGAGCACGGGCACAACGGCTTGTTGGTGGATTTTTTCAGACCCGACCAGATTGCCAGCGCGGTGTGTCAGGCCCTGGCCGATCCGCAGGCGCACGCGCACCTGCGGGTGGCTGCACGCCAAACGGTGGTGGACCGTTACGACTTCCACACCCGCAGCTTGCCCGCCTACATGGCTTTGATCGAGGGGCGTGAGGCTTTGACCACAAATGAGCGGGGCTGACCCCATGGCCGACATTTTTATTCATCAGATTTTTTACGACGAAGACAGCCGCGCCAAGCTCTTGCCCGGTTTCTTGCCTTTGGACAACACGCGCAACGAACGCCCGGATTGGTTTGAGTTCCCACTGATTCTGGACTTTTTGCGCCACAACACCTTGCAAGACGATGCTTGGTATGGCTTTGTGTCGCCCAAGTTCAAGCACAAGACCGGCATGGCCGCGAACGCGGTGATCCAGAAAATCCAGACCCAAGGCCAAGCTGCCGATGTGCTGGTGCTGACCGTGGCCTGGGACCAAGTGGCCTATTACCTCAACCCCTGGGAGCAAGGGGAGGTGATGCATCCGGGCATCTTGGACTTGAGTCAGCGTTTTCTGGACCATGCCGCTTATCCGGTCGATTTGAAGACGCTGGTCTGCGATTCCTTCAGCACCCAGTTCGCCAATTTTGTGGTGGCCAAGAAAAACTATTGGCTGAAGTGGCAGGTCTTGGCTGAAAAGTTTTGGTCCTACGTTGAAGACGGCCCGGAGGGGGCGGCTGGATTCAAAGAGGTGACGCATTACTACGGCAAAAAGACCCACTACCCGATGAAGACCTTTGTGCAGGAGCGCTTCGCATCCCTCATTTTGGCGACCGGTGATTTTCGGGTGATCAAGTCCGACCCCTCCGATGTGCGCACGCCCAACTCGGCGCTGTTCAATCGCAGCTTGGAGACTCGCCGCCTGCTGCAAACCTGCGACCTGATGAAAACCCAATACCGCCGCACCCAAGACCCTGCGTTTTTGGAGATGTATTGGAAAGTGAGGGGGTGCATTGAATACAAAGCGCCCAACTTGCCGAGACTTCCGTCGCCGTGAGGCCGGCGGGTCGATCAGGGCTTGCGCTCCCGTGTAGGGATGAGGTAAGCAGAGCCAGGACGTTCGTGCATCTGCTGTAGGTAGCGCATGGGGGCTTGGATGTACCTGTGAATATGCGGCACTTCGTGGGTATAGCGCCAAAAATGGATATCAGGGGGTGCGAAGGTGCCGCTCAGGGGTTTGGCCTTGCCTGTGTAGTGAAGGATTTTTTGGTTAAAGCTGTCGATGGCATCAAAGTATCGGCCTCGCGTCAGGTTGACTTGATGGTTGAACTTCGCAGGTAACCAGTGCACCTTTTGGGCAAATGTCTGGTTGAGCAAGTCTTGGTCAATGTGCTCGGCCTCAGGGTGGCGCTCAATGAAGTGTTTTAGGGACTCCATCAGGTCAAGGTCTATGCGCTGCGGGCGCAAGCCCAACAGGCCCGAGTTGAAGTACTGCGAGGCCGGGATGCCCAGCATCTGCAGTTCTCTGCGACTTGAAGCCGACCCACTGAAGAGATCGTCCACCACAGCGCTCACGGGGTGTTGGTGAGGGTCACTGTCGATGGCCCTGACCAGCTCGGCGATGTCCACGAGGTTGAAGATCAGATCGGCATCGAGGTAGATGACCAGGTCGAGGTGGCGCAAGAGCTGGGGCAGCATGAGCCGGTACAACGAGGCGACACTGAATTGCCGCGTGTCGATCGTGGCCATGGCAGAGCTGAGCTCAACTGGGTGCAGCGTCAAGCGGTGTTGGTATTTGCGGCACAGCTGCGACACCGCGGCGCAGGCCTCGGGGCTGAGGGTGTCGTCGTGCAGCAGGTGGACGTGCAGCGCGCTGCTGCTGTGCAGGAACACCGAGGTCAGGGTGGTCACGACATAGGGCCAGTACGTGCCTTTGTGGTCGTGCAGGGCCAAGGCGATGTGGGTGCAGGCTCGGGTCATGGTGTGTCAAAACTTGGGGTAGCGGATACCGCTTGCACCAACCCCGATTTGATCAACCAGCCCACCTGGCGCTGAAGGTGTTCGCTGTTGCCTTGGCAGGTGTTGTCCTGCACGGGCACCGGGCTGCTTTGGGTGGCGGTGCGGCTGAGGAGCGCCAACAGCATGGGCTGGTCCAAGCTTTTTTGGATGTTTTGGTACACCGGGCGCTCCAGCATGGCGGCCAGTTGGATTTCGCGCTCGGCGGCATGGGGGCTGAGCAGGGGGCCGGGGCGCAAGCGCAGATCGGGGCTCAGAGTGGCGCTGGGGTAGTGCGAGAAGGAATGGTAGGGGTCGCTGCGGCGCGGGTGGCGTGTGCCAATGCTGTGTGGGCCTTGAGTCACAGTGACGGCAGCTTGGCGCAGGCGGCCCAGTTCGCTGAACAGGTCCATGTAGCGGGGCACCAGGCCCGCCCAGTCGTATTGGGTTCGGGCGCGTTGGCGGCCTTGCGCACCCATGCGTTGGCGCAGCGCAGGGTCTAGCGCGAGTTGCGTGTAGGCAGCCGCCGCTTGCGCGATGTCGATGCCCACATAGGCACTGGCTTTGCTGACGTAGTCACGGTAGCCCGATATGGCGTCGGAATGCGCGTCGATGAGGTCCATGCCTTGGCCCGCTGCGGGCTGCCAGGTGCGGATGCGAAAGCCGTCGATGCCTTCGCGCACCGATTCGCGGTAACCGTCGTAATCGGTCACCACCACCGGCAGGCCAGCCGCCATGGCTTCGATGGGGGTCAAGCCAAAGGTTTCCTGGATGTTGTCGACCAAGCTGCTGAACACGTCAGCAGCGTGCCACACCCCTGCGCGGGCTTCGGGTGTGCGGCCGTCTTCAAAAATCGCGCGCACGCTGGGACAGGCTTGCAGCACGGCAGCACGCAGCGTGGCCTCGTCCCATTCGCTGGCAAACCAACCGGCCAGCACCAAGCTGAGTTGGGGGCCTTGGCGTTCGCGCAGGGTTTGGGCAGCCAACTCCAGCGCGTCGAGCATGGGGTAGAGGTTGGCCTTGGTGCGCAGGTCCAGTCGGCCCATGTAGAGCACGCACACATCGCTGGGGTTCAGGCCCCAATGTTCGCGCCACTGCTGGCGGTGCTGGGCTTTGGCGGCGGGGTTCAGGTCCAGTGCGTCGCAGTCCACGCCCAAGGGCACGATGGGCAGTTGCGGGCGGTTGGCGCAGACGGCGCCCGTGTGTTCGTGCAGCCAGGCGGCTTCATCGTCGAGCAGCCGCTGGACCATGGTTTGCACCGATTGGCTGGGGCAGATCTGCGCATCCCACGGGTACACCGGGGCAGTCAACATGTTGGCCAGAGCGTCTTGGATGGGCAGTTCACAGCTGGTGTGGGTCATGCCCACGATGCTGAAGCCGGTGGCTTGGGCCTTGGGGTTGCGACGGCGCATCCAAGCCACGTCGGCCACTTGCGGGCCGGGCAGGTAGGCGGTGCCGACTTCGGCGACGCGGTGGATGTTGTTTTGCGACAGCCAGCGGTAGCGGGGTGGGTGGGCGCTGCCGATGTTTACGGCTTCGCCAATGCGGGCAAAGACCTGCGCTTCTTCTTTGAAACGGGCCAGGCACCAAAACTCGTGGTGCCCGCTGTGCTTGAACCAGGCCTTCAAAAAGCCTTCGTTGGCCGCTTGGCGCCCCATCAGGGTGGGACCGGACGTGCTGTAGCTGTCTTTGGCAGGAACACGCAGGACACAGTTGGTCGCAGGATATTGGGGCTCGGTCATCGGCAGGTAAATGAATCGGCTGGGCTACGCTCGCCTGTGCTCAAACAATGAAAGCGCAACTGACCAAGGTGGGCATGATCGAAATTCATGGGCCCTTCTCCATGGCAATTGGCGAACATTTTGAGCCAGTCGCAAAGCCAAGTTCATGCTGAGTGGATTTTTTAATTCATCATCACAAAAATTATCTCCTGAGTATATTTTAATGGTCTCTCGGCAATACTTTAGGAGTGGAAAAAAATTCAGAAATAGAATATCGATGACCGTTGAATTTCAACCGATGGGGTTGGGTCGGCTGGACTTCGGATCCTGGGTGGTATGGGCTCAACGATGCCACCAACTGATCTGCCTTTCAAACACCCAAGCACATTCACCGATCTCCCCCTTGGCGCGCTCACCGCATGACCGCTCTCAGGGGGCATTACCTTTAGGCAGTTCGGGCGCAGCTAGGGCCAGACCCATTTGCAGAAGGTTCTTCACGGGCAAACTGAAGCGTAAGATCGGATCGCCCTCAAACTTGGCCAGCCTGAGCGGTATCTCCATGAGGCGCAATGTCGCTCATGGCTTGCTGAGCGGTCTGCGTGATTGGCCCAGCGTGCGTTGTGGAGGAATTTGATTTCAAGAATCAACCAAATTCCCGAAACCCCTTGAGCGGCGGCAGCGGCGCAAACTTGGCCTCGCGTTTTTGTTGCATGGCGCTGATGGCTTCGCGCACATTGGCGTTGCTCCAGATCGCGCCTTGCAGCCAGCCCATGTGGCGCAGGCTGTCCTCGGTGCTGTGGTCGCGGGCGTAGTGCAGCACTTGTTTGGTACCCCAGATGGCCACGGGTGGTTTGCTGGCGATTTCTTTGGCCGCTTGCAGGGCGGCGGCCACGGTGGCTTCGTGGGTGGGCAGCACTTCATTGACTAAGCCGCGTGCGAGCGCTTTGTCGGCACTCAGGCGTCGGCCTGTGTAGGCCAGCTCCTTGACGAGCGCCATGGGCAGCAGCTTGGGCAGGCGTTGCAGCGTACCCACGTCGGCCACCATGCCGATGTTGATTTCCTGGATGCAGAAGAACGCGTCGGCCGAGGCATAGCGCATGCAACAGGCGGTCACCATGTCCACCGCGCCGCCAATGCAGCCGCCGTGGATGGCCGCGATCACCGGGATGCGCAGTTCTTCAAGCAAGGTGAAGGTGTGCTGCATGTCGGTCAGCAGGTCGTACACCGCCGAGCGGCCTTCGGCGCTGGTGTCGTCCATTTGAATAGCGCTGCCAAAGGTCTGCAGGTCCATGCCCGCGCTGAAGTGTTTGCCCGTACTCGAGATCACCAGCGCCCGGGCGGTGCCTGCCTTGTGGATGTCGGTCAGCACCTCGTGCAGCTCGCGCCAAAAGGAGGGGTGCATGGTGTTCATCGCCTCGGGGCGGTTCATCACCAAATGGGCAATGTGGCCTTCAGTCGTCAAAGAAAAGCAGTTGAGTTGGTCCATGGTTGTCTCCTCTGGGCAATGTAGTGGTTGGATGAGGGCGTTGCTGTCATGGCTTTGACCTTGACTGGTCAGATTCGCCAAGTTGTGTAAATGATAGTAATATACAAGACATGATTGATCTCTCAACCATTGTCGGCTTTGAATGGTATGCAGGCAACGATCGAAAAAATGACAAGAATGGGGTCAGCATGGCCGAGGCCGAGCAGGTTTTCTTTAATTCGCCCTTGCTTTTATTGGACGACGTTGCTCATAGCCAGAGTGAGGCTCGGCTTCATGCACTGGGTGCGACGGATGAAGGGCGACGATTGCACATCACCTTCACTCTGCGCCGAGCGGGCGAATTGATTCGCGTGATTTCAGCGCGGGACATGCAAAGAAAGGAGCGCAGTATTTATGAGCAAGCAGACAGCTAAACAACCGATTCCAAAATTCAAAACTGAGGCCCAGGAAAGAGCCTATTGGGAGACTAACGACTCCACGGTGCATATGGACTGGACCAAGGCGCAAAAGGTCAAGTTGCCCAACTTGAAACCCACCACCAAGACCATTTCATTGCGATTGCCCCAGCATTTGCTCGACAGCATCAAGGTGGCGGCCAATGCAAGGGATGTGCCCTACCAGTCTCTCATCAAGGTCTGGCTGCAAGAGAAATTGCACAGCCACTGAGATTCACCGGGACACTCAGTCTTCTGTGAACAAAAGCTGCGTTTGCCACTCATGGCCTGGCTCTTCGGCCTTCATGGGGTGACTCACCACATCAGGCACTGTCCCCGCCTTGACCAGCGAGCCCACCCGCACGCCCAGCAGCCGAATGCGGCGTGACAGGTCTACGCGTTTGAGGCACTGGCCCGCCAATTGGCGGATGCGTTTGGCGTCTGCGGTGTAGCCGTCAATGCTTTGGTCACGGGTCACGGCCTGGAAGTTGTCGTAGCGCAGCTTGATGCCGATGGTTTTGCCTTCGTAGCCTTTGCGCTGCAAATCGGCCGCCACCTGTTCGCACAGCCTAGTAAAGACGGCCCCGAGTTCGGCGCGGTCGCGCACGGCGTGCAGGTCGCGCTCAAACGTCGTCTCGCGGCTCATGCTCTCAGGCTCGCTCTCGGTCTCGACCGGGCGGTCGTCACGGCCCCAGGCGGCTTCGTGCAGCCAAGCGCCATAGCTTTTGCCAAAATTTTCCACCAGCCAATGCAGCTCACGCGCTGCCAAATCGCCGATGGTGTGGATACCAAAGCCCTTGAGCTTTTCATCGGCCTTGGGGCCCACGCCGTTGATCTTGCGGCAGGCCAGCGGCCAGATGTGGGTTTGCAGGTCGGCCTCGTGCACAACAGAGATGCCGTTGGGTTTGTTGAACTCGCTGGCCATTTTGGCAATGAGTTTGTTCGGCGCCACGCCCACCGAGCAGGTCAGGCCGGTGGCTTCAAAAATGCTTTTCTGGATCAAGCGCGCCAGCACGCGCCCGCCTTCGCGCTGGCCGCCGGGCACGCCAGTAAAGTCGATGTAGACCTCGTCCACGCCCCGGTCCTGCATGACGGGCGCGATGTCAAGGATGATGCTTTTGAAGGTGCGCGAAAAGTGCCTGTAGCGCTCAAAGTCCACCGGCAACAAAATGGCCTGTGGGCACAGCTTGGCGGCTTTCATCAGCCCCATGGCCGAGCCGATGCCGAACTGCCGCGCCGCATAGGTGGCGGTGGTGATGACGCCGCGACCGGTGTAGCCCTCGATGCGCGGGAAAAAGTCGACCGGAATGCGGTCCAGCCGCTCGGCAAAGGTGGCTTCGGTCCATTCGCCCTCGGGATAGGCCGCCTGCAGCTTGCCCAGCAGGTCGTCTTCTTTGCGGCGGCCGCCGCCAATGACCACGGGCAGGCCCTTGAGCTGCGGGTAGCGCAGCAACTCGCAAGACGCGTAAAACGCGTCCATGTCGAGGTGGGCAATGCGCCTGGGCAGTGGCGATGAGGTCGTGGTGTCGGTCACCCTTGAAGCATAGCGCGAGCCGTCAGCGCTCAGGCCATGGGGTAGGTGCCCGGCAGCAAGATGTTGGTATTGACGTTCTGGATATTGGTGTGGCCGCAAAAGGCCATGGTCACGTCCAACTCTTTGTGGATGATTTGCAGGGCTTTGGTCACGCCTTCTTCGCCCATGGCGCCCAGACCATAGGCCATGGCGCGGCCAATCATGGTGCCCTTGGCGCCCAGCGCCCAGGCTTTGAGCACATCTTGGCCTGAGCGGATGCCGCCGTCCATCCAGACTTCGATCTGGCTGCCCACAGCTGCCACGATGGCGGGCAGGGCTTCGATGCTGCTGGGGGCGCCATCGAGCTGGCGGCCGCCGTGGTTACTCACCACGATCGCGTCGGCACCGCTGGCCACGGCCAATTTGGCGTCTTCCACGTCCATGATGCCCTTCAAGATCAGCTTGCCGCCCCATTGCTTCTTGACCCAGGCGATGTCTTCCCAGTTGAGGGTCGGGTCAAACTGCTCGTTGGTCCACGAGGCCAGCGACTTCATGTTGGTCACAGCTTTGACGTGGCCCACCAGGTTGCCGAAGGTGTGGCGTTTGGTGCCGGCCATCCCTAAGCACCAGCGGGGCTTGGTCATCAGGTTGATGATGTTGGCAATGGTGGGGCGGGGTGGCGCGGTCAGGCCGTTTTTGAGGTCTTTGTGGCGCTGGCCGATCACCTGCAGGTCGAGCGTGAGCACCATGGCGCTCACGTTGGCGGCCTTGCAGCGGTCGATCATGCGGGCCATGGCTTCGCGGTCGCGCATCATGTACAGCTGAAACCAGAACGGCGCTTGGGTGTGGGCCGCGATGTCTTCAATCGAGCAGATGCTCATGGTCGACAGCGTGAAGGGGATGCCGAACTTCTTGGCGGCCATGGCGGCGTGCATTTCGCCGTCGGCGTGTTGCATGCCCGTGAGGCCCACGGGGGCGATGCACACGGGCATCTTGGTGTCGATGCCGACCATTTTCGTGGCGGTGGTGCGGTTTTCCATGTTCACCGCAACGCGCTGGCGCAGCTTGATCTTGTGAAAATCGGTCTCGTTGGCGCGGTAGGTGCCCTCGGTCCAGGAGCCGCTGTCGGCGTAGTCATAAAACATGCGCGGCACGCGCTTTTCGGCCAGAACGCGCAGGTCTTCGATGTTAGTGATCACGGGCATTTTGTCTCCTGCTGGGGGTAGGGCGATTTTAGAAAGTGCCCCATCGTAGCGGCAGGTCCGGCTGAGCGCTGTGAAACTTGGGACAGCCCCTGTGAAATTTCTTGTGGACCGTGAATTCAGCCGTGGGGCGTGGCTTTGACGAACGCGCCGCCTTGGTAAATGGCAGCCGGATCGGTCTTGTCGATGGTTTGCTGACGGGCTTCGACGGCCGGGCGAAATTCATCGGAGGAGTCCAGCGGGCGGTAACCGATGTGTTTGGCGTGGGTGTTGTCCCACCAGGTGGTCTGGTTGTACGACATGCCATAGATGATGCTGTGGCCCACGATGGGAGCGGTGAGGGCGGCCACCACCAGGCGCTCCAAGTCGTCGTAGCTGAGGTAGGTGGCCAGCATGCGGCGGTCCTTGGGCTCGGTGAACGAGGAGCCAATGCGCAGGCTCACGGTTTCGATGCCCCAGCGGTCCCAGTACAGCTGGGCCAGGTCTTCGCCAAACGCTTTGGACAGGCCATAGAACCCGTCGGGCTTGGGCGGCATGCGGGTGTTGACGACTTCGTCCTGGCGGTAAAAACCCGTCACATGGTTGGAGCTGGCGAACACGATGCGCTGGACGCCCTTCAGGCGTGCGGCTTCGTAGAGGTTGACCATGCCCACAATGTTGCCCGCCAAAATCGGGTCCCAAGGCTGTTCGGTTGAGACGCCGCCCATGTGCACCACGGCGCTGACGCCGTCGAGCAAGGCCATCATCTGGTCTTTGTCTTCCAGGGAGGCGAGTTGGACTTCCTCTCCGGCCGTTGCAGGGGCTAAATCGCGGCGGTGGCTCACGCGCAGCACGTCGCAATAGGCTTTGAGCCGAGGCCGCAACACTTGCCCCAGGTTGCCGCCCGCGCCCGTGAGCAGCAAGCGGGGAAATCGGATGGTGGAAGCGGGGGTGTTAAGCATGTTTTCTGTCCTGATCAGGATTTGAAACGGCCAGCCAAAGCGGTGGCGCTGTCGCGCAGCACGTTTTGGTCGGCACCCACGGCCACAAACAGGCAGCCTTGGTCGACATAGTGTTTGGCCAGGGTTTCGTCGCCGGTCAAGATGCCCGCAGCCTTTCCGCAGGCCTTGATGCGGGCAATCGACTCGTCGATGACTTTGAGCACATCCGGGTGTTTCGGGTTGCCCAAGTGGCCCAGCGCCGCAGACAAGTCGCCGGGGCCGATGAACACGCCGTCCACGCCTTCCACGTTGGCAATGGCTTCGATGTTTTGCAGGCCCAACACGGTTTCGACCTGAAGCAGAACACAAATTTCTTCGCTGCTGTGTTGGGCATAACCCTTCACCCGGCCATAGTGGCTGGCGCGGGGCGCACCCGCGAAGCCGCGCACGCCGTGTGGCGGATAGCGGGTGTAGGACACCGCTTGTTGGGCTTCTTCTTCGGTCTGGATGTAGGGCACCAAAAGGGTTTGCACGCCCACATCGAGCAAGCGCTTGAAGGTCACCATGTCGTTCCACGGTGGGCGCACGATGGGTGTGGTCGGGCTGCCTTTCATGGCTTGTAACTGCGCCACGATTTCGGTCAGGTCGTTGGGTGAGTGCTCCATGTCCAGCAGCAGCCAGTCAAAGTTGCAGTGCGCCAGGATTTCGGTGCTGATGTTGCTGCACAGGTGCGACCAAAGGCCAATCTGCTTTTGACCAGATTGGATGGCGTGTTTGAAATGGTTGATGGGCATGTCCATGGGGTTGGTCCTCTCAGGGTGAATGGGGGCGTGGCCTGCAGCTGATGGTCAGCGCACCATACAAGGCATCTTGTTGTTGAATTTCCAGCCGGGGATCAGGTATTGCATGGCGATGGCGTCATCGCGTGCGCCCAGGCCGTGTTGTTGGTAGAGCTGGTTCGCTTGCATCACCGCGTCCATGTTCACCTCGATGCCCAAGCCGGGTTTGGCGGGTACATCGACATAGCCGTCCTTGATTTGTAGCGGGTCTTTGGTGAGGAACTGGCCGTCTTGCCAAATCCAGTGGGTGTCGATGGCTGTGACTTTGCCCGGTGCGGCCGCGGCGCATTGGGTGAACATGGCCAGCGAGATGTCGAAATGGTTGTTGGAGTGCGAGCCCCAGGTCAAGTCATACATCTGGCACAGCTGCGCCACGCGCACCGAGCCTTGCAGTGTCCAGAAATGCGGGTCGGCCAGCGGGATGTCGACCGACTGCAGTTGGATGCTGTGGGCCATCTCGCGCCAGTCGGTGGCCACCATGTTAGTGGCCGTCAGCAAGCCCGTGGCGCGGCGGAATTCGGCCATGACCTCGCGGCCCGAGAACACGCCTTCTGCGCCGCAGGGGTCTTCGGCATAAGCCATGGTGCTGCGGTGGTCGCGCAAGAGGCGGATGGCGTCTTTGAGCAGCCAGCCGCCATTGGGGTCGAGGGTGATTCGGGCCTTTGGGAAGCGTTCGTGCAAGGCCACTACGGCTTCGACTTCTTCCTCGCCGCGCAGCACGCCGCCTTTGAGTTTGAAGTCTTGAAAGCCGTAACGGGCTTGCGCGGCTTCGGCCAGGCGCACCACGGCCTCGGCCGTCATGGCTTTTTCGTGGCGCAGGCGCAGCCAGTCATCGGCCTGATCGGGCTCGCTGCGGTAGGCCAGGTCGGTTTGTTGGCGGTCGCCCACATAAAACAAATAGCCCAGCATTTGCACACGGCGGCATTGCTGTCCATCGCCGAGCAGGGCGCACACGGGCACGTTCAAGTGCTGGCCGAGCAAATCCAGCAAAGCCGATTCGACCGCGGTGACGGCGTGGATTGTGGTGCGCAGGTCAAAGGTCTGGTTGCCCCGGCCGCCGCTGTCGCGGTCGGCAAACTGCTGGCGCATGCCGTTGAGCACTTGGTTGTAATGGCCAATGGCATGCCCCTCGATCAATGGTCGGGCGTCTTCTAGGGTCTGGCGGATTTTTTCGCCACCGGGCACTTCGCCCAGGCCTGTGTGGCCCGAGGAGTCGGTCAGGATGACGATGTTGCGGGTGAAAAAAGGGCCGTGCGCACCGCTCAAGTTGAGCAGCATGTCGTCGTGACCGGCCACTGGAATCACCTGCATGCGGGTCACGGTGGGTGTGGTGTGGGGCTGGGCCATCGCTTGACGCATTCAAAAGTTTAGTCAAATGACATCATACAACTGAGATGCTTTTTTAAAGGCTGGGTTTACCCTGAATAAACCCCAGGTGTTTGTTCATTTGGCGTTGATTTCACCCATGCGCAAGCGTTCGCGGCTGTTGGACAGGTGTGTCCTGCTGGCGGCTCGGGCGGCATCCACGTCCTGGTTCAAGATGGCGTTGAAAATACTCTCATGCTCTTGGTGAACACGCTGCAAATAGGCTTGTCTGGCGGGTGAGGAGTCATTGTTTGGATTCAGGCGTGACCGCGGAATCACCCGCTCACCGAGCAGGGCCATGAATTGAATAAAGTGGTTGTTTTGGGTGGCCAAGGCAATTTCTGTGTGGAACTGAAAGTCGGCTTGTACGGCATTTTCTCCGGCCTCAATGGAGGCCTTGAATGCGGTCAGTGCCCGCAGCATTTTGGACAGGTTCTCGTCTGTACGGCGTGTGGCGGCCAGCGCTGCGGCTTCGGTTTCCAGGCCAATGCGCAATTCCAGCAGTGCAATCGTGTCTCGCAAGGTGCTGATTTGATCAGGGTGCACCCTGAAAAATCCGTTGTCTTCCGGCAGCAGGGCAAATGTGCCAATACCGTGGCGTGTTTCAGCCATGCCTGCCGCTTGCAAATGTGAGATGGCCTCACGAACAACGGTTCGGCTGACGCCAAACTCCTCCATGATGTCCATCTCTTTGGGCAGTTTGGTGCCTGGCGGATATTCTTGATTTCGAATGCGCTGGCCAAGCGTGTCGGCCAATTCGGCAGACAGGGTTCTGGTCTTGCGGCGGGGTTCAAGCATTGGGGAAAACCATGGGTAAGAAGACAGGGGTCGGTGCTAACATGGATGTACGACAACCGATGATGTGTTGAATTCACTGTATCAGATTCAGTGCGAAATTGGGCCAGTCGTTAGATAGACTCCACCCACGATCGGGCTCACTGCGGCCAAGGAGGCCAATTAAATGACTGAACGCGGAGTGTTGATTCAAAGTGTTTTGTTTGAGGGCAGTGCAGTCGCCAAGTTGCGCATTGGTGAAGTGACCAAAGCCATGATGCCGTTTTTTGTCGCGCTGTTTACTGTGCTGTTGATGGTGACGTACCTGCCTTGGTTGTCGTTGTGGTTGCCGCGCACCATGGGGCTGTGATCCATGCAGCAAGCGGCTGATATGGCGCATGTCTATGTCTCCAACGCCGACAGTGGCGAGGTGTCGGTGTTGCGACTGGACAGCCAAGGCCTGCTGACCCTTCAGAGTCTGGTGAGTCTGGGCGGCAACCTGATGCCCATGGCGATCAGCCCTGACAAGACCCAACTTTATGTGGCTCGGCGCAGCGATCCCTTGTCGCTGGTCACACTGGCCATTGATCCGGTCACGCGTGATTTGGCTGTCATGGCTGAGGCCGCTTTGCCTGCCAGCATGGCGTATGTCAGCACCGATCACTCGGGCCGTTATGTGCTGGCGGCTTCTTACCAGGGGGCTCAACTCACCGTCAGTCCGGTGGGTCCGAAGGGGGCGGGTGCTGTTGAGCAAGTGGTGCCCACTGGCCCTCATGCCCATGCAATCTTGCCTTCGCCCTGCAACCGTTATGTGCTCGCCACCAGTTTGGGGGGTGGGGCGTTGATGGTGTTTGATTGGAATGCCGAGACCGGGCGCATGAAGGCGCTGACTTCATGTACCGCCCGATCTGGCGCAGGGCCTCGTCATTTCCGTTTTGATTCGTCCGGGCGCCATGTTTACCTGCTCAACGAGCTCGATGGCACGGTGGACGTCTTGGCCTGGCAGGCCAGCACAGGCAGTTTGGAACACCTTCAGACTGTGAGCATTTTGCCGCCGGGCTTTGCGGGCAAGCCTTGGGCCGCCGACTTGCACCTGACGCCTTGCGGGCGACATCTGTATGTCAGTGAGCGCACATCGAGCACTTTGGCGCATTTGTTGGTGGATGAAGCCACGGGTCGATTGAGCGTGCAAGCGCACACGCAAGTTGAAACTCAACCCAGAGGTTTTGCGATCGATCCCTCTGGGCGGTATTTGCTGGTGGTCGGTCAGTTGTCGCACCATTTGAGTTGCTTCGCCATTGCCACTGAAACAGGCCAATTGCGCTTGCAGCAACGCATTCCCGTGGGGCAAGGCCCCAATTGGGTGGAGGTTTTGGCTTGAACAAGAACGCATCAGCCGTGACCCCGCGTGTGCTTCGCATGCACACGGCAGATAACGTGGCCATTGTGGTCAACGATGGCGGTTTGCCCGCTGGCACTGTGCTGGATTCTGGCTTGGTTTTGCTGGACAAAGTACCGCAAGGCCACAAAGTGGCGCTGAGTGATCTGGTGTCTGGTCAAGCGGTCCTGCGCTACAACGTGCCGGTTGGCTACGCACGGCAAAACATCCCCGCAGGCAGCTGGGTTCACGAGCGCTTGCTCGACATCCCGCCTGCACGCGAACTGCAAGGCTTGCCCATGGCCACGCTGCAGCCTACGCAGCAAGACCCGCTGGAGGGCTTTAGTTTTGAAGGTTATGTGAATGCCGATGGCTCTGTGGGCACCCGCAACTTGTTGGCCATCACCACCACGGTGCAATGCGTGGCGGGGGTGGTCCAAATTGCGGTGGAGCGCATCGAAAGAGAATTGTTGCCGCTGTTTCCGAATGTCGATGGGGTGGTGGGTCTGGAGCACAGCTACGGCTGCGGTGTGGCCATCGATGCGCCGGGGGCCGAGATTCCGATCCGCACTTTGCGCCACATCAGCCTGAACCCCAACTTTGGCGGTGAGGTGATGGTGGTGAGTTTGGGTTGCGAAAAGTTACAACCGGACCGTTTGCTGCCACCGGGCAGTTTCCCCATCCACGATGAACGTGACGCGGGTAAAGGCCCTGATTTGGTGTGCTTGCAAGACGATGCGCATGTGGGCTTCATGTCCATGGTCGATCACATTGTGCAAAGCGCCCGCCCGCACCTGGAGCGCTTGAACGCACGCCGCAGGCAAACCGTGCCCGCCAGTGAGTTGGTGGTGGGCGTGCAGTGTGGCGGCAGCGATGCGTTTTCGGGCGTGACCGCCAACCCGGCGGTGGGCTTCATGGCCGACCTCATCGTGCGTTCTGGCGGGACCGTGATGTTTTCGGAAAACACCGAAGTGCGCGATGCAGTGGAGCAACTGACCAGCCGTGCGGCCACACCCCAAGTGGCCCAAGACATTGTCCGTGAGCTGGGCTGGTACGACCAATACTTGGAGCGTGGCCGTGTGGACCGCACCGCCAACACCACGCCCGGCAACAAGGCGGGTGGCTTGTCCAATATCGCTGAAAAAGCCATGGGTTCCATCATCAAAAGCGGCAGCTCGGCCATTGCCAGCGTGCTGGCGCCGGGCGACAAGCTCAAGGCCGATCAAAAGGGCTTGGTCTTTGCCGCCACCCCCGCGAGCGATTTCATTTGCGGAACGCTTCAATTGGCCGCAGGCATGAACGTGCATGTGTTCACGACCGGGCGAGGCACGCCTTATGGCTTGCAGGCTTGCCCTGTGGTCAAGGTGGCCACGCGCACCGAGCTGGCCCGGCGCTGGCATGACCTGATGGACATGAACGCCGGGCGCATTGCCGACGGCGAGATCACCATCGAAGAAGCCGGTTGGGAACTGTTTCGCTTGCTGCTGGCTGTGGCCAGTGGCCGCAAAACCTGGGCTGAGCATTGGAAGCTGCACAACGCATTGGTTTTGTTCAATCCTGCGCCGATTACTTAAATGCCGCAATCCAACAATCAAGTTGCTTCTGGATTTTTGCCATCGAAACAGCAAAGATATTGCTGAATCCGTTCCAGACGGCATGTCGTTCAACTGCTGCAGCTGACGCTTCCGCAGCCCGACATGGTGACGTTTTGGATGACCGAGGGGTCGGCCAAGGTTTCAGTCACGCTGTCAAAACCCACTGACTTGAGGTGTGCCGCCAGCCCTGCGTCCATGCTGTTGGCGTGCCCCGGAAACCACTCGGCCAATGCTTCGGCCATGCGGGTGATGATGGTGGGGTCGTTGTCCAGGTAATGGGCTTCGACCACGCGCATGGTCTCCAAAATCGTGGCGTGGTGCTCGGCGTGGCAGTTGTCGGCCGAAAACCCGGTGGCCAGCATCCAGCGTTCCTCTTGCGCAAAATGTTCCGCCGTGTGGCTCAAAAATGCCATGTAGACCGGCAGTTGCTGGTCTTGGGGTGTGGCCAAAATTTGGTTGATCATGTCCACAAACTCTTGGTGCGTTTCGTCCATGCGGGCGTCCCCCGTGTGGAGTGAATCCGTCCAGGGCATCAAAGTGGGGGCGGTGGTGAGTGTTGCGGTGGTGGTCATGAGGATGGAAGTCAACAATCAAGGCAAGAGGGTTGATTGAATTATGGTGCCAACGGCCCGCAGACGCTGAGGGCATGCAAAAGCCGTTAAGGTGCGTTCCTTCGTCCAGCCATTCAGCACAAAACGCATCATGGATTCCGTCACACAAGTACTTTTGGGCGCCTCGATAGGCGTGGCCGTCATGGGGCGGCGCACCGCCTTGTGGAAGTCGGCTCTTTGGGGCGGTGTGGCAGGCTTGTTGCCCGACCTGGATGTGTTGCTGGACCACGGCGATCCGATCTTGAACATGATCCGGCACCGCGCTGAGTCGCACGCCTTGCTCTTGCTCACGCTCTTTGCTTTCCCCATGGCCTGGGCGGTGAGCCGACTCCACCGACAGCCGCAGCTTTACGCCCGATGGTGGTGGGCGCTGATGCTGGCGCTGGTCACACACCCCTTGCTGGACTTGATGACGATTTATGGCACCCAGGTGTTCCAGCCGTTCTCGAATGAGGCCTATGGTTTGGGCAGCATGTTCATCGTTGACCCGGTGTATTCGCTGCCCTTGCTGGCGGGTGTAGTTGCCGCCTTGCGCGTCAAAACGATGGGCCGGGCCTTGGCCATCAACGGCTGGGCGCTGGCTTTCAGTACCGCGTATTTGGCGTGGAGCGCTCTGGCGCAATGGGGGGTGACGCAGCACGCCCGTCAGTCCCTGCAGGCGCAGGGCTTGCCCAGCCAGCAATTGTTGGTCACGCCCGCGCCCCTGAGCACCCTGGTGTGGCGCGTGGTGGCGCTCGACGGCGAGCGCTTTCACGAAGGTTTTTACGCCCTGCTGGACGGCGGCCGGTCTATTCGTTTTGTGGCCCACGAGCGGGGTGGAGCACTGGCCACACAAAACACTGACCACCCGCAGTTGCAGCGCCTGGCGCGTTTCACCGACGGGTTTTTCAAGGTGCAGCGCAGCAGAGAGAGTCTGGTGGTGACCGATTTGCGGATGGGCCAGGAACCTGACTATGTGTTTTCGTTCGACATTGGTCCGCCCTTACAAGCCGGTCAGACACCCCCCGTGGCCTCGCAAATAAGCCGCCGCATGGATGTGCGTGAAGGTTTGAATTGGCTGGGGCAGCGCACACTGGGGCACGATGTGCCGCCGCCTGAAAGAAGGTGACGAGCCTTGACCCCGGCACTGGATTCACAGTTAGGGCTGCTTGGTTCCCCACCTGACCCGGTTGGCCGCTTCACCATGCGGGAAGGCCCGTCGCATGGGATTGTAGGCGAGCCAGCAGGGGCTTTTCCCCTCGGACCAGTTTTTTACTGATTTCTGCGCGGGCTCTTCCACGCTCAGGCCTTCGTCTTGATATTGGCCGGGTCTGGGTCGATCCAGAGCACCCCGCCAGACCTATAGAATCGTCACCATGTCTTACCTTGTCCTTGCGCGTAAATACCGCCCCCGCAATTTCACCGAAATGGTGGGTCAGGAGCACGTCGTGCAGGCTTTAACCAATGCCTTGGTGCAGCAGCGACTGCACCATGCCTACCTGTTCACCGGCACCCGGGGTGTGGGCAAGACCACGGTGTCGCGCATTTTGGCCAAGTCGCTCAACTGCCAGGGCGCTGAAGGGCAGGGTGGCATCACCGCCGAGCCGTGTGGCGTGTGTCAGGCTTGCCGCGACATCGACGCCGGGCGTTTTGTGGATTACACCGAGCTGGATGCCGCATCGAACCGGGGTGTGGACGAGGTGCAAAGCCTGCTGGAGCAGGCGGTTTACAAGCCTGTACAGGGGCGCTTCAAGGTCTTCATGATCGACGAGGTGCACATGCTCACAAACACCGCGTTCAACGCGATGTTGAAGACCCTGGAAGAGCCCCCAGAATATTTGAAGTTCGTGCTGGCCACGACAGATCCGCAAAAAGTGCCGGTGACGGTGCTCTCGCGCTGCCTGCAGTTCAACCTGCGGCCCATGGCCCCCGAAACCGTGTTTGAGCACCTGACCCAGGTGCTGGCGGCCGAGCAGCTGAGTGCTGAGCCGCTGGCCTTGCGCCTGCTGGCCCGCGCTGCTCGCGGCTCCATGCGCGATGCGCTGAGCCTGACCGACCAGGCCATTGCCTTTGGCAACGGCCAGTTGCAAGAGGCGGGCGTGCGTCAGATGCTGGGCAGCGTGGACCGCAGCCATGTGTTGCAGCTCATCCGCGCTTTGGCCGATGGCGATGGGGCCACCGTGGTGAACCAGGTCAATGCTTTGCGCCTGCAAGGTGTGTCGGCCGCCGCCACGCTCGAAGACATGGCCATGCTGCTGCAGCGCATGGCGGTGATGCAGATGGTGCCCAGCATGGCGCATGACGGCGAAGACCCCGACACCCAGGGCTTGGCCGATCTGGCCGCTGCCATGCCCGCCGAAGAAACCCAATTGCTCTACAGCCTGTGCCTGCACGGCCGCACCGAGCTGGGCCTGGCCCCGGACGAGTACGCGGCTCTGACCATGGTGTTACTGCGCCTGCTGGCCTTCAAGCCCCCAGCGGGAATGGCAGAAAAAAAAAGTCCTCTGACCAGCCTTAGTGCCAGACCAAGTGCCAGCGACAGTCCGCGGGTTGAAGCTGCGGCTGCCCCCGCCCCAGTATCTGCTCCGTTAATTGCCCCACAAACTGCCTCGGCACCTGCTCACTTGACGGTGTCAATGCCCGCTCTAGGGGTGTTGGACACCCCGACTCCTGCAGCCCTTGCACCCAAGGCCGAGTCCATACCACCCCCACCGGCCGCGCAGCCTGCACCCCCCGCCAGCGACGAGCCGCCGCCCTGGGATGATTGGCCGGACACGACTGACTACGCCGATCAAGACGACCCGCCTTCGGCCCAGGCATTTGCTGCGCCACCTTCTGTGGCCTTGCGTGCCTTGCCCTTGCGTGAAGCGCCCGAGCTCTCGTCCCGACTGGACATGCCCCGCGCTGCTGTCCCAGCTGCGGTGCAGGCCACACCTGAAGGTGATGTTTGGATGGCGGTGGTGCAAGGCCTGTTGGACCAAGAGACCATCACCGCGTTGGTGCGCGAGCTGGCTTTGCAGTCGCAATTGCTGGGTCGCGATGGTGCGCATTGGCAACTGCGCGTGGAGCGCGAAACCCTGAACCACACCGCCAGTCGGGAGCGACTGCAAGCGGCTTTGCTGGCGGCGGGCCACGGCGATGTCAAGCTGAACATCGAGATCGGTCCAGTGAGCGACAACCCGGCTCGGCGCATGGCCGTGAAAGCCGCCGAGAAAATGCTGGCCGCGCAAGAACTCATTCAAAACGACCCGCTGGTGCAGGCCATGGTGCGTGATTTCGGGGCCAAAATTGTGCCTGGCAGTATCCAGCTGATTTGATTTTTACCCTCATTTACCCATTCACTCTTAAGGAAACACCATGTTCAACAAAGGACAACTCGCCGGTCTCATGAAGCAGGCCCAGGCCATGCAGGACAACCTGAAAAAAGCCCAAGACGAGCTGGCTTTTGTGGAGGTCGAGGGCCAGTCCGGTTCGGGCATGGTCAAAGTGCTGATGACTTGCAAGCACAACGTTCGCCGCGTGACCATCGACCCCAGCTTGCTGGCCGATGACAAGGACATGCTGGAAGACCTGGTGGCGGCCGCCTTCAACGACGCGGTGCGCATGGCCGAAGAGGTGTCTTCGCAAAAAATGGGCAAGCTCACCGCCGGTTTGCCACCGGGCATGAAACTGCCTTTCTGAGCCTCTGAACATGGCCGATACCCACGCCCTTGCGACTTTGGTGCAGGCCCTCAAGGGCTTGCCGGGGGTGGGCATCAAGTCGGCACAGCGCATGGCTTTTCAGCTGCTGCAAAACGACCGGGCCACGGCCCGGCAACTGGCAGCGGCTTTGGACAACGCGGTACAAAAAATTCGCCACTGCGCGTGTTGCCATACCTTCACCGAGGCTGAGCTGTGTGACACCTGTCTGGACGCTTCGCGGGACCGCACCCAACTGTGCGTGATCGAAACCCCGGCTGACCAGTCGGCCGTTGAGCGCACGGGCACCTACCGTGGTTTGTATTTTGTGCTCATGGGCAAGCTCAGCCCACTCGATGGCATTGGCCCGCACGACATTGGCCTGGCCAAACTCAAACAACGCGTGGCCGATGGCGGCTTGACCGAGGTGATTTTGGCGACCAACTTCACCGCCGAGGGCGAGGCCACGGCGCATGTGATCTCGGAGATGATCCGCCAGCAAGGCCTCAAGGTCACGCGATTGGCCCGGGGTGTGCCTGCGGGCAGCGAGCTCGAATACGTCGACTTGGGCACCATCGCCCATGCGCTGGTCGACCGCCGCTGAACCGTGCAATTGGGCCCCCAATTCGGGCCGTGTTGACCACTTCACGGGTTTGAAGTTGGCGTGTGGGTGGCTTGTCAAATACCCGTAATCCATTACGTGAAAACCCGCTCGGGAACAATCCCGATGCGCCATTCATCGCCACTGTTTAAGCTGTCAACCTCTTCAATAACTTCAGGAGTAAAGAGGGTGACTTCAGCCCACGGTTCTCGCCGATCATGGCTGTTGGCCGCTGTGGGCTCGCTGGCTACCAACCAGGTGGCAGCCGCCCCTTCTCCTGGTCAAGGGCGGGCTTTGCCGCGTGTGCGAGTGGCATTGGCCGCCAGCCAAAGCCTGTATCACCTGCCCTTGACCTTGGCCGATCGGCTTGGGTTTTTTCGTCAGGCGGGTGTGCAGATACAGTGGTTGCCCCAGGAGTCGGGTGCCAAGGCCTTGAGCCAGGCCCTCACGGGGCAAGCCGATGTGGTGGCCGGGGCTTACGAACATTTGTTTGGTCTGCAATTGAAGGGGCTCAATTACCAAAGTTTTGTGCAGATGAGCCGCACGCCCCAAGTCAGCCTGGGTGGCAGCACACGCAGCGGCATGGTTTGGCGTTCCAAGGCCGATTTCCGGGGAATGCGTTTGGGCATTTCCGCTTTGGATTCGACCACACATTGGACGGCTTCTCAGTGGTTGTCTCGCCAGGGTTTGACGGGTAACGATGTGGTGTTTGTGCCAGTGGGTTCCTCGCAGGGGGTCATCGAGGCCCTGCGCAGCGGCAACATTGATGCGCTGTGCAATCCAGATCCGGTCATGCATTGGCTCGAACAAAAAAATGACATCCGATTGTTGGGAGATGCTCGAACTTTGCAGGGCACCCGCCAGTTGATGGGGGGCTTGGTGCCGGGAGCCAGCTTGTTTGCGCACGCTGACTTCCTCCAGCAGCACCCCGATCGGGTTCAGGCCTTGAGCGATGCTGTGATTCAGGCGCTTAAGTGGTTACAAACCGCGGGACTGACCGATATTTTGCGGGCAGTTCCACCCAGCCACTGGATGGGTGACAGGGCGATCTACCTGGGTGCTTTTGAAAAGTTGCGCGAATCCTATGCGGTTGATGGCTTGGTGCGCGCCGATGACGTGCGCCATGCATGGCGGGTGCATTCAAGGCTGATTGGTGCTTTCGGGCCCAAACAGGTCATGCCCGATCGCACCTTTACCAACGCATTTGTCCAAAAATCTGCCAGTCGCAGGCTGTCCTGAGTGGGGTGGCCCTGGCGGCGAAATGGCCCTCAGGGTTCAGTCAGATCAACGTTTGGTGCTGGTCTGAGCGGCGCGTGCAGCCGTTTTGGCGGGGACATTGCCACGCTTGGCTGCAGCCCGGCGTGGGGACGATTTGGCTGCTTGGCGTGGGGCTTTGGCTGGTACATAAATGCTCAGGATTTGCCCATTGGACAGTTTGGCATCGGGTTTGAGGCGGTTCCAGTCTGCGATGTTGGCGGCACTCACTCCGTGACGCGTCGCCAGGCGCTTCAGGGTGTCGCCAGTAAGGGCTTTGACCCTGATTTTGCGCAGTGCCAACTCCGGGGCCAGCAGCAGGTGCCCGTTGTCTGCCAAATGTTCGGTCACATCATTGTCCAGCTTGCCTTGTCTTGGAACCAGCAGCGTAGAGCCAGCCTTGACCAGCATGCGGGCAGGAATTCCGTTGATTTTGCGCAGTTGGTCGACTGAAATGCCCACTTGCCCGGCCACTTCTTCGGCGCGCATGGTGCGCGGTGCTTGCCATGCCGTCCAACTCGACAGTTTGCGGTCGGCTTGGGTTTGCAGGTTGGTTTCAAAGACGGTGGCGTTGTCCCAAGGCAGGAGGATGTGCGGCGTGCCCGCTGCCAAAATCACTGGGCGGTTCATGGCCGGATTCAGAGCCTTGAAGTCCTCCAGACTCACGTTGGCCAGCTTGGCGGCCATGGCCACATCGATGTCGCGCTCAATCGCCACACTTTTGAAGTAAGGGTGATTCTGGATCAAAGGCAAAACGGTGTTGAAGGCCTCAGGCTGGGCGACGATGTTTTTGACCGCCTGCAATTTAGGCACATAAAAGCGCGTCTCGTTGGGCATGCGCAGGTCGCTGTAGGTCAGCGGCTTACCCAGCGCCTTGTTGCGAGCCAAGGCCCGGCCTACACTGCCTTGCCCCCAGTTGTAGGCAGCCAGGGCCAAGTGCCAATCACCAAACATGGTATAGAGTTTCTGCAGGTAATCGAGCGCCGCACGAGTGGACTCGAGTACATCGCGCCGTTCATCCCTAAAAAGGTTTTGCTTCAGGTCGAAAAATTTGCCGGTTGCGGGCATGAATTGCCACATGCCGGCAGCTTTCGCGCTGGAGACAGCTTGCGGGTTGAAGGCCGACTCGATGAACGGCAGCAAGGCCAACTCCATGGGCATTTTGCGCCGCTCCAACTCTTCGACGATGTGAAAAAGGTAGGGGCGTGAGCGCTCAGTCATGCGCAGCATGTAGTCGGGTCGACTGGCGTACCACTGTTCGCGGTTGCGCACCAAGTCATTGTCCAAGTCGGGCATGGCGAAACCGCGGCGGATACGCTCCCAGATGTCGATTTGTTCTTGCAGGCCCTCAAGGGCATGGGGCTTGAGGGCCAATGAATCCGCCGAGTTGATCTCAGTCGCGGAAGGGACGGGAGGCGCTTGAGGCGCTTGAGGCCCTTGGGGCTCTATCGCTGCTTTCACAGGGCCTGGCTCCCGTGAAGGGACCGTTTCGGGCAATGTGCTTGCAGCGGGTGTTTTTTCCGATTCGGGCGGTCTGGGCGATTGGAGAATTTCGGGTGACGTCGTGGCCGTGGTCGCTTGAACCACGGAGGGCTGATCGATGGTGAGGGAGGGCTCAAGTGAGGTGGCGCAACCAGAAACCAAACTGGCCAACAGCAAAACCCAGGGGGGTTGAATCAGGCGCACTCGGCCAAAGCATGACAATTTCATCGGAAGTTGTTTTTCCATTCGCGCAGCGCTGCAAAAGTGCTCACCTCGTCGACGGCCAAGCGGTCACGCTGGCGAACGGGGGAGGCCACAGAGGGCAGGCGGCTTCGCAAAAAGGGGTTGATGGCGCGTTCGGTGTGCAGCGCCACCGGCAAGGTGGGCAGCGCTTGGCTGCGAAGTTGTGTGCACCGAGCCCAATAGGCCTGCAGTTCCACGTTGTCGGGCTCGACGGCCCGGGCAAATGTCAGGTTCGACAAGGTGTATTCGTGGGCGCAGCACACCCGGGTGGCACCGGGCAAGGCAGACAAGCGGTCCAACGAGTCCAGCATTTGGGCTGACGTGCCTTCAAACAAACGCCCGCAGCCGCCCGAAAACAAGGTGTCACCACAAAAAAGCAGCGGGTCTTGACCCGTGGGCTGTGCCCAATAGGCGATATGACCCAGTGTGTGTCCAGGGACGTCATGCACCTGAAATGACAATCCGTGCCAATCCACGCTGTCGCCTTGTTGAAGGCCTTGTGAAGGCACGGGCATTTGTTCCAGTACAGGCGCCATCACTCGGGCTTCGGTGTGGGCCACCAGTTCGGCCAATCCACCGGTGTGATCGGCATGGTGGTGCGTGACTAGAATCGTGTCCAATTGCACAGGGGGATGCGCTTGCAGCCACGATAGGACGGGCGCACTGTCGCCAGGGTCCACCACGAGGGCGTGGTGTTCTGTGTGCAGCAACCAAATGTAGTTGTCTGCGAAAGCGGGCAGGGCAATCAGTTTCATGGGTAGACCAATTATAGAAAGCCTGCACACCTCGCCTGACTGGTTGGCTCATCTGGGCCAGCCGGTGGCGTTGGGTTTGTTGGCCTGGGAGCAAGCACAGGCCGATCTGTTGTTGGCCGATGTGTTTGGCTACCATGCGGTGCAGCTGGGCTTGCCCGAACTTCAGTCCTTGCGTTGTAACCGCATGCCCCACCGCTGGCAGGCGGGGACCGAGTTCGAATGGCCTTGGGCGAACAAGGCTTTGAGCGGCCTTGATCACTTGGATTTAAGCCCTTCAGTAACCACCCATGAGGCAGGCGTTTCATCTTTGGGCCCCCAGGTCTGGCTGGACAGTCGGGCTTGGCCATGGCAGGCCGACAGCCTGGACTTGGTGGTCTTGCCCCACACGCTGGAGCGCTCGGCCGATCCGCACGCCTGTTTGCGTGAGGTTGAGCGGGTGCTGATCCCTGAGGGGCAGGTATTGATCACCGGGCTCAACCCCCTGAGTTTGTGGGGATGGTCTGCGCGGCGCGAGGCTTTGCGACGCGGTTCTGGGGTCTCAGTGCAGAACCTGATCGCTTACCGGCGCCTGCGCGATTGGTTGCGGCTGTTGGGTTTTGAAGTGCAGGTCAGCCGCTTTTGGGGCTGGACCCCAGCCCTGTCTAGCGAGCGCTGGTTGCAGCGCATGAGTTGGATGGCGCGTGCCGGTGAGCGCTGGTGGCCGATTTTGGGGGGCGTCTATTTGTTGATGGCCACCAAACGTGTGCCCGGGGGGCGCTGGTTGCCAGCGCGGCAATGGCGCACGGTGCGATCGCCTGCTCAAGCGACCGCACCCGTGGCCCGCTCCGACACCTTCATGGGCCATCCTTCGGCCGAGAAAGACGCTTTTGACCCCCGTTGAAATTTATACCGATGGTGCTTGCAAGGGCAACCCCGGCCCCGGCGGCTGGGGCGTTCGCCTGCAGGCGGGGCAACACGTTAAGGAATTGTTTGGTGGTGAGTTGAACACCACCAACAACCGCATGGAAATGATGGCCGTCATCGAGGGTTTGTTGGCCCTCAAGCGCCCCTGTCAGGTGACGCTTTACCTTGACAGCGAATATGTCCGCAAAGGCATCACCGAGTGGATCCATGGCTGGAAAGCCCGGGGCTGGCGCACTGCGGCCAAGCAGCCGGTCAAAAATGCCGACTTGTGGCAAAAGTTGGATGCATTGGTGGCCGCTTCCGGACACCAGATCGACTGGCGGTGGGTTAAAGGCCACAATGGCGATCCGGGCAATGAGCGGGCCGATGCACTGGCCAATCAGGGCGTAGAAAAAGCCTTGGGCCGTTGAATCCACCACTGTCCAGGCCTTGAGTCTGCAGGCCAGGCCCTGACGCGCGCCATTGCGCGCTTGTGCTGCAAGGGCTTGTTGATTGTGGGGGAATGGCTTGTGCGCTGTTACATTGCTGAAGTCTTGGCGAACGCAAACTGAGAGAAATCTGAATGGCTTACAAAAAAAAATACGCATTGCTGGCCCTGGTGGGCATTTCCATGGCCTCAGGAGCGGCATGGTGGTGGCAAAACAAAGCCCAGACGAGTGGTGTTGCGCCCATTTCGGCGGCTTCTTCTGCCCAAGGCGGCCCTGCTGGCGCCCCAGCGGGTGCAGCCAGTGGTGCATCGGGGGGCGGGGCAGGCCGGATGCCTGCGGTGGAAGTCGCCAAAGTCGAGAGCATGACCCTGGTGGATGAAACCCAAGCCGTGGGCAGTCTGCGATCGCGCCAAGGTGTGATGCTGCGCCCGGAAGTGGGTGGAAGGGTCAAACAGATTCTTTTCAGCGATGGCCAGCGTGTGCGCAAAGGCCAGTTGATGGTGCAGTTCGAAGACCAATTGCAGCAGGCGCAGGTGGCGCAGGCCCGGGCCGAGTTGTCGATTGCCGAGGCCAACCACAAGCGCAACCAGGAGCTGGTGGCGCAAAACTTCATCAGCCAGCGGTCGCTGGACGAGAGCGCAGCGGCCCTGGAGGTCTCACGCGCCAAATTGTCATTGGCCCAAGCCACGCTGCAGCGCTTGCAGGTGTTGGCACCTTTTGATGGCATCACCGGCCTCAAGCAAATCAACGTGGGCGATTACCTCAAAGACGGCGCCGACATGGTCAACGTGGAAGACATGGATGCGGTGCTGCTCGACTTCCGTTTGCCCGAGCGTTTCCAGGCCAAGATCCGGGCCGGTCAAAAGGCACAGCTGACGGTGGACGCTTTGCCAGGACGTCCCTTCACGGCCATCGTGCAGGCAGTGGACCCCTTGATCGAGGCCAATGGCCGATCGGTTGGGGTACGCGGCTGCATCGACAACCGCCAACAACAGCTGCGCCCGGGCATGTTTGCCCGGGTCAACGCGGTCTTTAGCTCGCGTGACAACGCTATGGTCATCCCCGAAGAAGCCATCATTCCGCAAGGCGGCCGGTCCTTTGTGGTCAAGGTGGTGGCGGGTGAGAAGCCGGGTAGCCTGATTTCTCAACGGGTGGCGGTGAAACTGGGTTTGCGCCAGCCGGGCAAGGTCGAGATCGTAGAGGGCCTGTCTGCAGGTGACACCGTGGTCACGGCGGGCCACCAGCGTTTGCAAAAAGACGGCACGGCTGTGCGTGTGGTGGACTTGTCCCAGCCCGGTGGTGGCAGGCCTGCAGGCGCACCGGGGCAGCCCGGCGCAGCTGGCGTACCAGCGCCTGGACCGGCATCCGCGCCTCGACCCGCGTCTTCACCCGCAGGTCCACCATCTGCAGGACCTGCTGCGCAAGGTCCTCGAGCAGGGGGTGCTGGTCGGGCAGGCCAGCCCACGGCACGGCCCGTGGCCATGTCCGGCCCCAACCCATGCCTGAGGGGCGCAGATGCAACTCGCTGAAGTTTCCATCCGGCGGCCTGTGCTGGCCGTGGTCATGTCTTTGCTGATCGTGCTCATCGGTGCGGTCAGCTTCAAAAGCCTGTCTCTGCGTGAGTACCCCAAGATTGACGAGCCCACGGTCACAGTGACCACCCGCTATGCGGGGGCATCGGCCGAAGTCATTGAGTCCCAGGTCACCAAACCGCTGGAAGACTCGATTGCGGGTATCGACTCGGTAGACGTCATCACCTCCATCAGCCGCGCCGAGCAGTCGCAAATCACGGTGCGTTTTCGCTTGGAAAAGGATGCTGACACCGCTGCTGCTGAGGTGCGCGATCGCACCTCGCGGGTGCGTAACCGCTTGCCGCAAGCGATTGACGAGCCGGTCATTGCCAAGGTCGAGGCCGATGCCTTTCCGGTGATCTGGCTGGCTTTTTCCAGCGACACACTCAATGCCCTTCAAATCAATGATTTGATCAACCGGGTGGTCAAGCCGCGACTGCAAACTGTGACTGGCGTGGCCGATGTGCGCATTTTTGGTGAGCGCAAATACGCCATGTTGGTGTCGCTGGACCATGCGCGTTTGTCGTCTTACAAACTCTCGCCTCAAGATGTGGAAGACGCCATCCGGCGCAACAATTTGGAGCTCCCTGCTGGGCGCATTGAATCCACCAACCGGGAGTTCAGTGTGTCATCTCAGACCGACCTGAACCGCCCGGGTCAGTTTGGTGACATCGTGATCCGAAGCGTGAACGGTTTTCCGGTCAAGCTGCGCGACGTGGCACAAATCCGTGAAGGTGCCGCCAACGACCGCAGTCGGGTCAGGTTGAACGGCCAATCGGCCATCTCGGCAGGTGTGATTCGCCAAGCCACGGCCAACCCGCTGGATTTGTCCGCCGGGGTGCGCGAGATGCTCCCCCGCCTGCGGGCTGATTTGCCCGAGGATGTCACCATCGACATTGCCAACGACAACTCGGTGTTCATTGACCGTTCCATCAAGAGCGTGTTCAGCACCATCGTCGAAGCGGTGGTGCTGGTGGCCTTGGTGATCTTTGTCTTTTTGCGCACCGTGCGTGCGTCCATCATCCCCATCATCACCATCCCCGTCAGTCTGATTGGTGCGTTTGCCATGATGGCTTTGGCAGGTTTCACCATCAACACCTTGACCTTGCTGGCGCTGGTGTTGGCCATTGGCCTGGTGGTGGACGATGCGATTGTGGTGCTGGAGAACATTTACCGGCACATCGAAGAGGGTTTGGACCCATTTTCTGCGGCCATCAAAGGTGTTCGCGAGATCAGCTTTGCTGTGGTGGCCATGACCATGACGCTGGCGGCCGTGTTTGCGCCGCTGGCCTTCACGCCCGGGCGTACGGGCAAGTTGTTTGGTGAGTTTGCCTTGGCACTGGCCGGGGCGGTGATCGTGTCTGGTTTTGTCGCCCTGACTTTGGCCCCCATGCTGAGCGCCAAATTGCTCCGGCATAACCCCAACCCGAGCTGGTTTGACCGCAATATGGAGCGTTGGCTCACCGCTTTGTCAAACGCTTACGAAAGTTTGTTGCGTACAGTTTTGACACGTGCACGTTGGGTGGTGGTCTTGGTCATGCTGGCTTCTGGGGCTGGCATTGCTTACATCTACCCCTCCATGAAGCAGGAGCTCGCACCGTTGGAGGATCGGGGCACAATTTTGGCAACCATCAATGCACCCGATGGCTCGACCTTGGAGTTCACTGACCGTTACGCCCGTGCGCTGGAAAAAATTGGTCAGTCTTATCCTGAGTTTGACCGCGTCTTTGCCAATATGGGCAACCCCACGGTGGGCCAAGGCTCGGTGATTTACCGTGCGGTGGATTGGGACGAGCGCCAACGCACGACGCTGCAAATTGCACGAGAAATGGGGCCCAAGTTCGGCGCATTGTCGGGTGTGAATGCCTTCCCGATCACCCCACCATCGCTGGGGCAGGGTTTCCGTGAGCGGCCTCTGAACTTCGTGATTCAGACCTCGGACAGCTATCAAAATTTGAACATGGTCGCCCGACAAATGATGGACGAAGTGGCCAAAAACCCCGGTATTTTGCAACCCGATGTGGACCTGCGTTTGAACAAGCCCGAATTGCGCGTCGAAGTGGACCGCGTCAAAGCTGCCGAGCTCGGTGTGAGCATCGATGTGGTGGCCCGCACCATTGAGACCATGCTTGGCGGACGCGTGGTCACCCGTTACAAACGGGACGCTGAGCAGTACGACGTGATTGTGCAAACCCAGTCAACCAACCGCAACACGCCGGACGACATCGACGTGATCCAGGTGAGGGGCCGCAACGACACCATGATCCCCTTGTCCAGCCTGGTGAAGGTGCGCGAGAGTGTTTCCCCCCGCGAGTTGAACCACTTTGGTCAGCGGCGCTCGGTATCGATCACGGCCAACTTGGCCGCTGATTACTCTTTGGGTCAGGCGATTCAGTTCATGGACGAAACGGCCGCCAAGGTGCTCAAGCCGGGTTACACCACGGAGCTCAATGGCACTTCGCGTGAGTTTAAGAAATCACAAGGTGCTTTGGTGATTGTTTTTGTGCTGGCGCTGCTGTTCATCTTTTTGGTGTTGGCTGCGCAATTTGAAAGCTTCATTGATCCCTTTGTGATCATGTTGTCGGTGCCATTGTCCATGATCGGGGCGCTATTGGCGCTCAAGTTCACAGGTGGCTCTCTCAACGTGTACTCACAAATTGGATTGATCACGCTGGTGGGCCTGATCACCAAGCACGGCATTTTGATTGTGGAGTTCACCAACCAGTTGCGCGAACAGGGCATGGCGATGCAAGAGGCCTTGATCAAGGCTTCGGCACAACGCTTGCGCCCCATCTTGATGACCACCGGTGCCATGGTGTTGGGCGCAGTCCCATTGGCCTTGGCCACGGGGGCTGGCGCTGAGAGTCGCACACAAATTGGCTGGGTGATTGTGGGCGGCATGAGCTTGGGCACGGCGCTGGCGGTGTTTGTGGTGCCGACCATGTACTCACTTCTGGCCCGCAAGGCGGTGCCGGGGCCAAACAAAGCGGTGGCGATCGATGCACCGCCCGAATCGCCTGCGCACTGACCGTCAGAAGCTGCGCACACGGTGTGGCGTTGGATTTACAAAAAGCGGCCAAGGCCGCTTTTTTCATGTGTGACAAGGTTCCCTTTTACAGGTGCCCGTCAAACATCATCACATCCACCTCGTCACCCACAGCCACATTGCCTTGTGCATGTCCCAGCACGATCAGGCCGTTGGCTTGCACCATAGAGCTGAGCACGCCCGAGCCTTGGTTGCCGGTGATGCTGACCTGCAAGTCGCCTGCCGCGTTGGTGCTGACGATGCCTCGCTGGTATTCTGTGCGGCCAGGTTTCTTGCGCAAGGCCTCGGTGCTTTTGGCCTTGAGCAGGGGCAAGGCAGGGGCTTGCCAGCCCATGAGCTGCTGCAAAGCCGGGCGAACAAAGGCGGCAAAAGTCACCATCACCGCCACCGGGTTGCCGGGCAGGCCAAACAGCACCGCTGAGCGTTCGCCACGCTGAATTCGGCCCACCGCCATAGGGCGGCCGGGGCGCATGGCGATTCGCCAAAAGGCCACATCACCCAACTTTTTCATCATCGCCTTGGTGTGGTCGGCCTCGCCCACACTCACGCCGCCGCTGGTGATGATGGCGTCGGCCTGCGCGGCCGCGTCCACAAAAGCTTGTTCCAGCGCAGCAGGCTCGTCGCGCACCACACCCATGTCGATCAGCTCGCAGCCCAAGGCCTGTAACATGCCGGCGACGGTGTAGCGGTTGCTGTCGTACACCGCGCCTTCACGGGGCGCTTCGCCCAAGCTCAGGATTTCGTCACCGGTTGAAAAGTAAGCCACTTTAGGTCTGCGCCAAACTTTCACGCTGGGTAAGCCCAAACTCGCCATCAAGCCGCAGGCGGCGGGGGCGAGACGTGTGCCTGCAAGCAGTGCGGGTTGCCCGGCCATCAGGTCTTCACCCAGCAGGCGGCGGTTGTCTCCTGCTTGTAAAAGTCCAGATGGGACTTGCACGGTGTCGCCATCCACCTTCACCAGCTCTTGCGGTGCCACAGTGTCGAGCCCTGTAGGCATGATGGCACCGGTCATGATGCGCACGCAATCTCCAGAGTTCACCGCGCCTTGCCATGCGGCACCGGCAAACGCCGTGCCCACCACGGTGAACGGGGTGGGGCGGTCACTCAAAAGTTCTGCGCCGCGCAAGGCGTAGCCGTCCATGGCCGAGTTGTCGTGCGGCGGCACGCTGATGGGGGAGACCACGTCCTGTGCCAAGATGCGGCCGTGCGCCTGCATCAGGGCCACGATTTCTTGTTCGCGCACGGGCTGCACCATCTGGGCCAAAAAGTCGTTCACGTGACGTGCCGACAGGGCTTGTGGATCGTAGCCTTGCAAGCGTTCGGCGATTTCGCCCAATGACAGTGCGGGTAACTGGGCGGTAGAAAGCGCGGAGGGGTTGGGCGTGGTCATGGTCTGCGCGGCCACGGCTAGCGTGGTCGAGGAAGTTCAGAGGGCTTCGAGTAGCTGCAGCTCGGCCAGCGTGTTGGCATTGGCAAAGGCCTGAGGGCTGTCGCCGGGCAGGTCAAACGGGACAATGGCGCAGCGGTGCTGGCTTGTCCAAGCATCTATTTTGCGGCCACCGCTTTGCGTGAATTTGACCAGGCTTTCGAGCAGCTCGATTTTGAGCAGGCAAAACACGGGCTGCGGGCGGATTGCGCCATCTTCCTCGGGGGCGGCGGCCATGGCCATGTCGGCGTCTTGGGTGTCCATGGCTTGGACCAGGCGCTCCACCAGATCGAGCGGAAACAAAGGCGTGTCACAAGGCACGGTGAGCAACAGCGGGGTTTCGCAGCGCTCCAGACCTGTTAAGAAGCCTGCCAGAGGCCCGGCAAACCCGTCGATGCTGTCGGGCCAAACCGGCACACCCAGGGATTCGTAGGCCGAGAGGTTGCGGTTGGCGTTGATCAGCACTTCTTGCAAGGGCAGGCTTTGCACTTGCAGGCGCATCAGGGTTTGCAGGGCCAGGGGAAGACCACGAAAATTTTGCAGGCCTTTGTCGATGCCGCCCATGCGAGAACCGCGCCCGCCTGCGAGGATGAGGCCGGTGATGCCGGGTGCGTTGTGGTGCATGGCCTTCAGCCTCCGATGTAGCTCATCTCCACCCGGCGGCCGGGGCCGCTGGTGGTGTCCGGCCCGCGCAGGCTGCGCAGACGCGAGTATTGGTCGATGCGCCCGCGCCAGATGGCGTCCACCGTGGCGGCCAGCGTGGTGTCGCTTTGGGCGGGGTCGCGCAAAAGCTGGCGCAGGTCGTAGCCTTGGCTGGCAAACAGGCACAAATACAAACGGCCCTCGGTGGACAGGCGGGCGCGGTTGCAGTCGCCACAAAAGGCCTGCGTCACGCTGCTGATCACACCCACCTCACCCAAAGTCGGGTCGTATTCGCCTTGGTCGTTGGCGTAACCCCAGCGCTCGGCGGTCTCGCCCGGAACAGACGGGTCGAGTTGCACCAGCGGCAACTCGGTCTGCAAGCGTCGGATTACCTCGGCGCTGGGCAGCACCTCGTCCATGCACCAGCCGTTCGTTGCGCCCACGTCCATGTATTCAATGAAGCGCAGCACGATGCACGTGCCCCGGAAATGCCGAGCCATCGGCAAAATTTCACGCTCGTTGGTGCCGCGCTTGACCACCATATTGACCTTGATCGGCCCCAAACCTGCCGCCCTGGCCGCCTCGATCCCGGCCAGCACATCGGCCACCGGAAAGTCCACGTCGTTCATTTGGCGGAAGACCGTGTCGTCCAGCCCATCCAGGCTGACAGTGACGCGTTGCAAGCCCGCGTCTTTCAGGCTTTGTGCCTTGCGGGCCAAGAGCGAGCCGTTGGTGGTCAGGGTCAGGTCCAACGGCTGGCCGTCGGGTGTGCGCAGCGCGGCCAGTTGTTCGATCAGGATCTCGATGTTTTTGCGCAGCAAAGGCTCACCACCCGTGAGGCGGATTTTGCGCACACCCCGGCCCACAAACACGTTGGCGATGCGGGTGATTTCTTCGAAGCTCAGCAGATGGCTGTGCGGCAGGTAAGCGTAGTCCTTGTCAAAGACTTCTTTGGGCATGCAGTAGCTGCAGCGGAAGTTGCACCGGTCGGTCACGCTGATGCGCAAATCGGTCAAGGGGCGGCGCAGGCCGTCCAGCGGCTGGGCGTTCAAGTCTTGACCCACGGGCAAAGAGGGCAAGGGCAGGCTGGGGGGGCGCTGGTCGACCAGCGCAATGACACGTTCAGACATAGCAGGTGATTGTGCACGAGCAGCCGCCTCCTTTGAGGCGGCATGGTCAAAGGCTTGTCAGGGGTGTTTTCCTCAGCCGTGCGCAATCGCCACGGTTTTCAGGGTGGTGAAGCCCAGCAGGGCTTCCAGGCCCTTTTCACGGCCGTAGCCCGATGACTTGACGCCACCAAAAGGCAGCTCGACCCCGCCCGCTGCGCCGTAATTGTTGATGAACACCTGGCCGCTGCGCACGCGTTTGGCCATGCGGAACTGGCGGCCACCGTCGCAGGTCCAAATGCCCGCAACGAGGCCAAATTCGGTGGCATTGGCCAACTCGACGGCGTGGTCTTCGTCTTGGAAGGCCATGGCCGAGAGCACAGGGCCAAACACTTCTTCTTGGGCCAGTCGGTGCATCACAGGCACGTCACGCAAGAGCACCGGCGCTTGGTAATAGCCGCCCGCGGGCACGCCGGGCGCGATCTGGCCGTGCGCCACGGTGGCGATGCCGTCGGCGCGTGCTTGGTCCAAAAAGCCGGTCACGCGCTCCAGCTGGCTGGCGCGGATCAGGGGGCCGAGGTCCAAGTTCATGGTGGCCGAGCCCACTTGCAGACGGCCAAAGGCTTCGCCCAAGCGCTTCAAAAGCGGTTCGTAAATGCCTTGCTGAATCAACACGCGAGAGCCTGCACTGCAGGTTTGGCCTGAGTTCTGCACGATGGCGTTGACCACCACGGGAATGGCCGCGTCCAAGTCGGCATCATCAAAAATGATCTGAGGGCTCTTGCCGCCCAACTCCAAGGTCACGGGGCAATGCCGCTCGGCGGCCACTTGCTGGATGAGTGTCCCCACCCGGGGGCTGCCGGTGAAGCTGATGTGGTCGATGCCGGGGTGGCGGGCCAGCGCGTCACCCACTTCGTGGCCGTAACCCGTGACGATGTTCAAGGCACCGGCCGGAAAGCCGACTTCGGCCGCCAACTGCGCTACACGGATCAGGCTCAGACAGGCGTCTTCTGATGGCTTGACCACGCAGGCATTGCCTGCTGCCAAAGCAGCGCCTACGCTGCGGCCGAAAATCTGCATGGGGTAGTTCCAGGGCACCACATGGCCTGTAACGCCATGCGGCTCGCGCCAGGTCAGGACGCTGTAGCCGTTTTGGTAGGGCAAGGTCTCACCATGAAACTTGTCGCAAGACCCGGCGTAAAACTCAAAGTAACGCGCCAGAGCCACCGCGTCGGCGGCAGCTTGTTTGGTGGGTTTGCCGCAGTCGCGCTGCTCCAGTGCGGCCAGCTCAACTGCGTGTTCGGTCACTTTGCGTGACAGCGCCATCAGCAAGCGTCCGCGCTCCGTCCCTGTGAGCCGACCCCAAGGGCCGTTGAAAGCGTCCCGCGCCGCTTGCACCGCTTGATCGATGTCGGCCGCTTGGCTGCGAGGGATTTGATCAAAAACCTGACCGTCCGACGGATCGATGACGTCGAGGGTTTGCCCGGCCAGGGGGGGAGTGGATTGGTTGGCGATGAAGTTGTGTTGCATGTTGGTATTTTGTGCTGACTTGGTCATTTGAAAATCACCCACGGGACAACTCGGGGGCCTTTGCCTTGTAACAAGGCCACTGAGCGGTCGGCGTACCCAAAAAAAGGCCCGCAAAGCGGGCCCTTCAGCGCGTCAGCTCAGCTCAAGCGCGGTGAAACTGCATGACGACGGGCACGATCAAAAGAGCCACGATGTTGATGATCTTGATCAGCGGGTTGATGGCCGGGCCTGCGGTGTCCTTGTAAGGGTCGCCCACTGTATCGCCCGTGACAGCAGCCTTGTGGGCCTCCGAGCCCTTGCCACCATGGTGGCCGTCTTCGATGTACTTTTTGGCGTTGTCCCAGGCACCGCCGCCGGTGCACATGGAAATTGCCACGAACAAGCCAGTGATGATGGTCCCCATCAGCAAGCCGCCCAGCGCCTTGGGCCCCAAGATCAAACCGACCAGCACGGGCACCACCACGGGCAACAGGCTTGGGATGATCATCTCCTTGATGGCGGCGGTGGTCAGCATGTCCACAGCTTTGCCGTACTCGGGTTTGGCAGTCCCTTCCATGATGCCCGGAATCTCCTTGAACTGGCGACGCACTTCCACCACCACACTGCCCGCAGCGCGACCGACCGCCTCCATGGCCATGGCGCCGAACAGGTAAGGAATCAAACCACCAATGAACAAGCCGATGATGACCAGTGGGTCGGACAAGTCAAAACTGATGACTTTTCCGTAAGCCTCTAACTTGTGGGTGTAGTCCGCAAACAAGACCAAAGAGGCCAAGCCAGCAGAGCCAATCGCATAGCCCTTGGTCACCGCCTTGGTGGTGTTGCCCACGGCGTCCAAAGGGTCGGTGATGGCGCGAACACTGCTGGGCATCTCGGCCATTTCGGCAATGCCGCCAGCGTTGTCGGTGATGGGCCCATAGGCGTCCAGTGCCACCACGATACCGGCCATGCTCAGCATGGAGGTCGCGGCAACGGCAATGCCGTAAAGACCGCCCAATGCATATGCTGTCCAGATGGCCAGGCAAACAAACATCACCGGCCAAGCGGTTGAACGCATGGACACGCCCAGACCGGCAATGATGTTGGTGCCGTGGCCGGTGGTGGAGGCTTGAGCGATGTGTCGAACCGGGGCGTATTGCGTGCCGGTGTAAAACTCGGTGATCCAGACCAAGGCGGCGGTGAGCACCAACCCAACGGTGCACGCCCCAAAAAGCCGCATGGCTGCGCCAGTGCCGCCCAAGGCGTTGTCAGGAATGAGCCAAGTCGTGACAAAGTAAAAAGCCACCAGGGACAGCACGCCTGCAATGGCCAAGCCTTTGTAAAGCGCGGGCATCACGTTGGTCATGCCAGGCGAGGCTTTGACAAAAAAGCACCCAATGATGGAGGCGATGATGGACACAGCACCCAAGGCCAAGGGGTACAACACAGCTTGCCCCGGGGCGGCTGTGACCAAGAGTGCCCCCAGCACCATGGTGGCAATCAGCGTCACGGCGTAGGTTTCAAACAAGTCAGCGGCCATACCGGCGCAATCACCCACGTTGTCACCCACGTTGTCGGCGATCACGGCAGGGTTGCGCGGGTCGTCTTCGGGAATGCCCGCTTCCACTTTGCCCACCAAGTCAGCGCCCACGTCAGCGCCTTTGGTGAAAATGCCCCCACCCAAGCGGGCGAAAATAGAGATCAGCGATGAACCAAATGCAAAACCAATCAAGGGATTGAGCAAATTGGCCAGGTTTTTATCGGGCGTCAGGTTGCCGTTGCCGACCAAAAACCAGTAAAAACCACTCACCCCCAGCAAACCCAAGCCCACCACCAGCATGCCGGTGATGGCACCACCCCGAAACGCCACGTCCAGCGCAGGGCCAATGCCTTTGGTCGCTGCCTGAGCGGTGCGCACATTGGCCCGAACCGACACGTTCATGCCGATGAAGCCGCAGGCACCCGAGAGCACTGCGCCAATCACAAAGCCGATGGCGGTGACGCCATCCAGAAAGATGCCCATCAAAATGGTCAAAACCACGCCCACGATGGCAATGGTTTTGTACTGGCGAGCGAGATAGGCAGCGGCACCTGCTTGAATAGCCGCTGAGATTTCTTGCATCCGGGCGTTGCCGGCATCTTGAGAAAGAATCCATCCTCGGGCCCAAATGCCGTAAGCCACAGCAATCAAGCCACACACGAGTGCCAAATAAAGCACTGAATTTCCGGTCATCGTTGAACTCCTCGATGGTTGTCGCTGAACGGAGGTGCAACGCATTGGAGGCCCCTCCACGGCGTTGCTTCCTCGTTCCAAGCATCAGGAATCGATTGGCCAACAATGGATTAAAGACCGCCGGTGGTCTGTTAAGCAAGCCCCGTGAAAGTAAAATCGGGGTTAATCCCTAGTGTTTGCTGTTTTTCAACCCCTTCAACAAAGACCTGCAAGATGTCCCTGGATAACGTGACCCCTGGAAAAAATGCGCCCGAATCATTCAATGTGATCATCGAAATCCCGATGAACGCCGATCCGATCAAGTACGAAATCGACAAGGAAACCGGCGCCATGTTCGTGGACCGTTTCATGACCACCGCCATGCACTACCCGACGAACTACGGCTACGTCCCCCAGACTCTGTCGGGTGATGGTGATCCTGTGGATGTGTTGGTGATCACGCCCTATGCACTGCACCCCGGCGTCGTGGTGCCCTGCCGTGCTCTGGGTATTTTGATGATGGAAGATGAAGCGGGCGTGGATGGCAAGGTTGTTGCTGTTCCCACCAGCAAAATATTGCCCATGTACGACCACTGGCAAAGCATTGAAGACGTGAATGCGATGCGTCGCAACGCCATCGCCCACTTTTTTGAACACTACAAAGACCTCGAAAAAGGCAAATGGGTCAAGGTATTGGGCTGGCAAGGCAAAGAATCTGCTCACAAGGAAATTCTGGACGGCATCTCGGACTACAACAAAACCAAGGCCTGATGCGGCTGATCGAACGCTCGCCCCCGGGGTCCTGTGCCACCCATCGAACGCCTGCCCAGTAAATTCTCGCCGTGCAGGCGTTTTTTCATGGGGCCTTTTTCAAGGGCGAGTGCTGTTGCAGGGCTTCCATGTAGTTGTCAATGCCCGCTTTTTCGCGCTCCAAATACCGCGCCACCGCTTCTGAAAACGACGGGTGCGCCAGCCAGTGGGCGCTGTGTGTGGGGGTGGGCAGCAGGGCGCGGGCCATTTTGTGCTCCCCCTGGGCCCCGCCTTCAAAACGCTTGACGCCGTTGGCAATGCACCATTCAATGGGCTGGTAATAACAGGCCTCAAAGTGCAGACAGTCCACCCGCGCGAGCGCCCCCCAATAACGGCCATAGGCCACTTCGGGCTGGCCCTCTGTGCTCAGGTGCAGGCCAATCAGGCTGATGCCGATGGCTTGCCCCGCGTGCTCGGCCACAAAGAGCAGCCAATTGGCGGCCATGTCACGCCGCATGGCGTCGAAAAACTCGGGCTTCAAATAGGGCGCGTTGCCGTGCTCCCAATAGGTTTGCTGGTAGCAGCGCAACAAAAGCGCCCAGTCATCGCCCGTCATGTCGGGGCCACGCACGGCGCGAAAGCTGACCCCAGCTTCAGCGACTTTGCGGCGCTCTTGCCGGATCTTCTTGCGCTTTTCTTGGTTCAGGCTGCCCAAAAAGTCATCAAAGTCGCGCCAGCCTTGGTTTTGCCAATGGAATTGCACCTGGCTGCGCTGCAGCAGCCCGGCTTGCTCGCAGGCCTGCAGGTCTTGCGGGCTGCCAAACAGGATGTGCAGCGAGGGGATCTCGTTGGTTTGACACAAATCCAGCAACGCGGCCAGAAGCGCTTGCCGGGCGGTATCGGTCTCGGCCAGCAAGCGGCTGCCGGGCACGGGTGTGAAAGGCGAGGCCAGCAGGGCCTTGGGGTAATAGTTCAGGCCATGGCGCTCGTAGGCGTCGGCCCAGGCGTGGTCGAACACATACTCGCCGCGCGAATGGGTCTTCAGGTAGAGCGGACAGGCGGCGGCCAATGTGGGTCCTGTGGGGGTGTCGCGCCACAAACTGATCACTTGCAGGGTCCAGCCGGTCTCTGGCACGGCCGAGCCGCTGCCCTGCAGGGCCGACAAATAGGCATGCCGCATGAAGGGGGATGGGGCATCCTGCTGGGCGAGCAAGCCGTCCCAAACCTCGGGCGCGATGCCGCTCAGGTCATCCTGCACCCGGGTGACATAATTCAAGCTCAAATTTTCCAGCACCTGTATGACTCTCCAAATTCGTGTGGCCCAGCTCAACTTTCTCGTTGGTGACATGCCGGGCAACGCCCGCAAAATCATCGACGCTGCCACCTCGGCTTATGCCCAAGGCGCCAGGCTGTTGATCACGCCCGAGTTGTCGATTTGCGGCTACGCGGCCGAAGACTTGTTGTTGCGCCCGGCCTTCATTGACGCCTGCGATGATGCCCTGAAAACGGTGGCCCGCGAACTGGCTGGGTTAAAGGGCCTGCATGTGGTGGTGGGCCACCCCGAAGGTGGCGGCGTGCGCACCCGCAGCGTGGCCGTGACACGCCGCCACAACCGCGCGAGTGTCTTGTGCGAGGGGCAAGTCGTTTGCGCTTACGACAAGCGCGAATTGCCCAATTACCAGGTGTTTGACGAGCGCCGCTATTTCACGCCCGGCAAGGGGGTGGGTGTGTTCGAGGTCGAGGGCGTGCGGGTGGGTTTGCTCATTTGCGAAGACGCTTGGTTCGACGAACCGGCCCGCTTGGCGCGTGACGCCGGGGCGCAGGTGCTGGCGGTGCTGAACGCCTCGCCTTTTCATGCCGGCAAAGGCCCGGAGCGTGAGCAGCGCATGCGCGAGCGTGTGGCCGATTGCGGCCTGCCTTTGGTCTACGCTCACCTGGTCGGTGGCCAAGACGAAGTGATTTTTGAAGGCCGCTCCTTTGCGCTCAATGCCCAGGGCGACACCGTGGCCCGGGCCGAAGGCTTTCGCGAAGACGACTTGGCAGTGCAGGCATCGGCGGGCCAGCAGGGTGTGGACCTGAGCGCTGCGCCCGAGGCCTTGGTGCCGATGGCCAGCGCCGATGCCGAGTTGTGGGATGCGCTGGTGCTGGGCCTGCGAGACTACTTGGGCAAAAACGGTTTCAAGGGCGCGATTTTGGGCCTGTCGGGCGGCATCGATTCGGCGCTGGTGCTGGCGATTGCGGTGGACGCGATCGGGGCCGACAAGGTTCATGCGGTGATGATGCCTTCCCCATACACGGCCGACATCAGCTGGATCGATTCGCGCGACATGGTCAAGCGCTTGAACGTGCGCTACGACGAAATCTCGATCGCGCCGCTGTTTGACGGCTTCAAACAGGCGCTGTCGGCGCAGTTTGAGGGGCTGAAAGAAGACACGACCGAAGAAAACATCCAGGCCCGCATTCGCGGCACGCTGCTCATGGCGCTGTCAAACAAGACCGGGGCGATGGTGCTGACCACCGGCAACAAGAGCGAAATGGCCACCGGCTACTGCACGCTCTATGGCGATATGGCGGGCGGTTTTGCGGTCATCAAGGACGTGGTCAAAACCCGTGTGTTTGACCTGGCCCGTTGGCGAAACCTTCATGACCCCTATGGCACTGGCAGCCAACCGATCCCCGAGCGCATCATCACCCGCCCGCCCAGCGCCGAGCTTCGCCCCGACCAAAAAGACCAGGACAGCCTGCCAGCGTACGAGGTGCTGGACGCGATCATCCAGCGCTACATGGAAAATGACGAGGGCGTAGAAGCGCTGATTGCCGATGGTTTTGAGCGGGACGATGTGGAAAAAGTCACACGCCTGATCAAGCTCAACGAGTACAAACGCCGCCAGTCGCCTGTGGGCATTCGCGTGACGCACCGCAGTTTTGGCAAGGATTGGCGTTATCCTATAACCAACAAATTCCGCGCCTGAATTCAGGTCAACACCATTTTTTGAGGTTTTCCCCATGAAACAGATCACCGCCGTTATCAAGCCCTTCAAACTGGAAGAAGTGCGCGAAGCCTTGGCCGAATGCGGCGTGACGGGCCTCACCGTGACCGAGGTCAAGGGTTTTGGCCGCCAAAAAGGCCATACCGAGTTGTACCGGGGCGCCGAGTACGTGGTCGACTTTTTGCCCAAGGTCAAGGTCGAGGTGGTGGTGAAGAACGACGATGTGGACAGCTGCGTGGACGCCATCATCAAGGCGGCTCGTACCGGCAAGATTGGCGACGGCAAGATTTTTGTCACCTCGGTGGAGCGGGTTGTGCGCATCCGCACGGGTGAGCAGGACGAAACCGCAATTTGATGGGTCGATTGTGGGGCCATCATGCGAGGGCCAACATGGGCAGCTGAGATAGGTGGTGCAGTAGCCACCGCGCCTGTGTCAGCCGATCAGATCAATTCGACTTTGGCGCGGGGTGAAAAGCCCGCTTTTTGTACCAAACTTTGCAGCAGCACTTCGGGCTCGGAGCCCAAAGTCACCAGGTCAGTTTGCCAGTCGGCCATGAAGCCTTGATCAACCACCTGGCCAATGAAGGCCATCAGGCTGTCGTAGTAACCCAGGCTGTTCAAGATGCCCACGGGTTTGTCATGGTAGCCCAGTTGGCGCCAGGTCCAGACCTCAAATAACTCTTCAAACGTTCCAATGCCGCCGGGCAGGGCCAAAAAAGCGTCTGCTTTCTCGGCCATGAGGCGTTTGCGCTCGTGCATGGTGTCCACCACATGCAGCTCGGTGCAGCCGTGGTGGGCCCATTCTTTTTCCGCCAAGGCGGTCGGAATGATGCCGACCACCGTGCCGCCTGATGCCATGGTGGCCTCGGCCACCAAGCCCATCAGGCCATTGCGCCCACCGCCATAGACCAATTGGCCACCGTGGGCACCGATCCAGCCGCCCACTTGCACCGCGATGTGGGCAAATTCGGGCGAGTTGCCAGGTTTGGAGCCGCAATAGACGCAGATGGAAAAAGCGGGTGCAGCCCTTTGAAGGGTAGGGTCCGAGGTCGTCATCGAGTATTGATTCAAAGGGGTTAGCGTAAGGTGACGAGGCGTGTCCCTGCCCAGACGTCGTGCCAGAATTGTCTTTGGGCATGAAAACGGCTGAGCAAGGCCCAGACCAGGACCCAGAGCACGGTCAGCCAGCCGACTGCTGCGGCGGACAGGCCCAAGGGCAAGGTGAGCAAGAGGGGGGGTAAAAACCAGAGCCAGCTCAGCACATAGCGCAACAAGGCGCGGCGCTGGCTCAAGGGTTGCCCCGTGGCCGAGACCACGCGGATGTGCCAGGTTTTCATGGCCAGGGTCTGGCCTCGGTGCCAAAACCAGGTGAAGTAAATGCCCAAAATCAAAAACAGGAAAGCTTGCAGGCCAGGGCGGTTGTCCAAGGCATGGCGGGTTTGACTCAGGCTGCTGAACAAATAACCTGCGATGAACACGACCCCGAAAAGCAGCATGCCCTCATACAGCCAGCAAGCCATGCGGCGTTTGAGCGATGGGGCCATTAATGGGTCCGTAACTTCAGTCAAAGGTGACGTGGGCGTTGAGGAGTCGGACACGCGCGAGGTCTTGGAAGGCATGGAAATCCGAATATGAAATGGCGTTGGTTTGAGGCGCCGATCACCTCTGGTCGTGCGCTTTGCGAGCGAAAACCTAGAGTGCTCAGTGCATTGCAGTGATTGTGGCGCAAACGCCTGACTGACCTTGTTGGATCGGTGTCAAGAGGGTTGAGGCAGCAAGGTCTTGGGGTGGACCGGCTTGGAGGGCGCAACCCGCTGTACCTCCCTTGATGCGTTGGCAGGCAGCAGCGGGGGGCTGACCAAGCGAGAGTTGGGCGGGGCAAAGCTGCGAGCGGCACTTTTGACGGGGGGCTTGGGGCCAGAAGACAGTTTGTTTTTTTCGCGTTCAGACAGCGCTTGGTAAGCTTCCCACTGAGCCCGTTTGTCCTGGGCCGAAAGGGATTGCAATGTGTTGTAATGAAAACGCGCTTGGCTGCGCTGTCGCGGGCTGAGCGCCACCCATTCACGCATGCGGCTGTGAAGGGTCATCTGCTCCTCATCGGTGAGTTGTAAAAAGCTTTTGGACAGCGCTATCCATTTTTGGCGCTGCTGACCCGTCAGCTCATGCCATTTGTCGGCCAAAGGGGCTAGCGCTTGTTTTTGGCGCTTGCTCAATGCATGCCAAGCACTCGTTTTCGGCACGGGGGCGCTGCTGGAAGCCTGGGGCGGCTGCAAGCTGGGTCCAAGGGCTGGTGAGGTCGATAAAGCGGCGTCGGCCGCATGGGCAGATGGGTCACTGGGGATGACTGGGGGGCTGGCAGTTTCAATCGCTTGAATCCCTGAGGCTGTTGCCACTGGGATGGTGGGAGTCTCCGCCCAAACTGGCAGGGCCAAGACCCATGTCATCGCGAGCAGAAAACACGTGACCAGATCTGTGATGGTCTTGACCAAGCCAGAAGGAGGCAACACGGCGCCTGCCGTGCGGAGCTGTTCTAACTTGCAACCGTTTTCAGTCATGCCGGGTGTCTTGATGGATCTGAATTTTCAGGAACTGCACAAAACCGGGATCGGTGTAGGCGTCTGGTGGCAACTCGTCGAGCAATAAAGCCGAATCCAGCAAGGCGATATCGGATTCGGCCATGTCTTGCTGCAATGCCTGGAGCAGCATGAGCCCCGTGACCAGAGCCAACAAAGGCAGGACCGAGACCAGAATACGCCAAAGTTTGAGACCTTCGTCCGGTTGCGCTGAGAGTGTGCCGTTGGCTTGCACGGCGAGGCTGTGGCGCAACATTTTTTTCGGCATGGGACGGGAACTCAAGGCCGTTTGGCGTGCAACGCGTAATCGCTCGCCAATGTCATGCCCCAAGTCCCTCGAGGCAATGTCCAATTGGCAAGCCAAAGTTTGACCCCAAAGGTCCATCTCGGCGGTGAGGGCAGTGGTGTGTGTCTGGGATGTTTTCATGGATTCATGCCTTGGAGGGCCAAGGTTTTACTCAAGAACTGGATGGCGCGGGAGCAATGGGTCTTGACACTGCCTTCGGAGCAGCCCATCACGGCGGCGGTTTCAGCCACGTCGAGCTCTTCCCAGTAACGCAGAAGGAAGGCCTCTCGTTGACGTTGGGGCAAACTCATGATGGCTTTTTCAATGTGTTCCAAGGTTTGCACCCGCCCAAGCCATTGCTCGGCGCTTTGGACAGCGGGGGCATCGGTGTTGCCGGTGGTGACTTCCAGCAGGTCAAAATCGCCCAGGTCATCGCGGTGATCAAAATCATCCAGGTTGGAAAACAGTGCGTTTCGCGTCTTGCGGCGGCGAAACCAGTCGAGCACGGTGTTGGACAAGATTCTCTGAAACAACAAAGGCAGCTCTTGAGCTGGTTTGTCAGAGTAGTGGCTACACAGCTTGATCATGCTGTCTTGCACGATGTCCAGCGCCCCTTCCTCGTCACCCACATGGTAATAAGCCCGTTTGAAGGCTTTCTTTTCCACGCTTTTGAGGAAGTCAGAAATGTCGGTGTCCGAGGCCAAGGTGCTTGCAGCGGCGAGCTGTATCTTGTTTGTAAAAGTGGGTTTGAAGACCGAAATTGACCCTGAATGCCAATGAATTATGGCACTGGGTGGGTGATGGGGCGTGACTTTTCGAAGACCCCATTGCAACAGTGCGATAATATCGGGTTGCAATTGAAAAAAAGCAAACGGATCACCGTCCGGCACTTTTACAGTTTGGTGCCCATGTCTGTGGTCTCAAGTCCCAAAGCCACTTCACAAGAGTCGAGTTAAGGGGCACCCAAGGTTTTTCGTTAGAGAAATTCACAAAGGTTGAATACATGGAAATCAATAAAGCCGAAATGGCATCTGCTGCCTCTGCCGCTTCATCCGCTCAAGAATTGCGTGGGGCCGAAATCTTGGTCAAAGCGCTGCAGGCCGAAAACGTCGAGTTTGTTTGGGGTTACCCCGGTGGGGCAGTGCTCCACATCTACGACGCTTTTTACAAACAAGAAACCATCCAGCACGTTCTGGTCCGCCACGAACAAGCCGCTGTGCACGCCGCTGACGGGTATGCCCGCGCCACAGGCGAGGTCGGTGTTGCTTTGGTCACTTCTGGCCCCGGCCTGACCAACGCGGTGACCGGCATCGCGACCGCCTACATGGACAGCATTCCGATGGTCATCATCAGCGGGCAGGTGCCCACTGCGGCCATTGGCCTCGATGCCTTCCAAGAGTGCGACACCGTGGGCATTACGCGCCCTATCGTGAAGCACAACTTCTTGGTCAAAGACGCCAAGGACATGGCCGAGGTCATGAAAAAAGCTTTCCATATTGCCCGCACTGGTCGCCCTGGCCCGGTGGTGGTTGACGTGCCCAAGGACGTGTCTTTCAACAAAACCCCTTACACCGGCTACCCCGACAAGGTCGAGATGCGCTCGTACAACCCGGTGCGCAAAGGCCACGGCGGTCAGATCCGCAAGGCCATGCAGCTGTTGATGTCGGCCAAGCGCCCCTACATCTACACCGGCGGTGGTGTGCTGCTCAGCAACGCCAGCCCCGAGTTGCGCGCCTTGGTGGACATGCTGAACTTCCCTGTCACCAACACTTTGATGGGTTTGGGCGCGTTCCCTGCCACCGACCGCCGCTTTTTGGGCATGCTGGGTATGCACGGCACGCTGGAAGCCAACAACGCCATGCAAAACTGCGATGTTTTGCTGGCCGTAGGAGCACGTTTTGACGACCGTGTGATCGGCAACCCCAAGCATTTCGCGCAAAACGAGCGCAAGATCATCCACATCGACATTGATCCCTCCAGCATCTCCAAACGCGTCAAGGTCGACGTGCCAATCGTGGGTGACGTGAAAGACGTGCTGACCGAGTTGATGGGCATGATCCGCGAATCCGGTCTCAAGCCCGACAGTCAGGCGCTGGCGCAGTGGTGGTCAACCGTCGAAAGCTGGCGCAAACGCGACTGCATGAAGTACGACAGCGACAACAGCGTGGTCATCAAGCCACAGAAGGTCATCGAGACCCTGTGGGACATGACCAAAGATGCCGACGCGTACATCACCTCTGATGTGGGCCAGCACCAGATGTGGGCGGCGCAGTATTACAAGTTCAACGAGCCACGCCGCTGGATCAACTCCGGCGGTCTGGGCACCATGGGCGTGGGCATCCCTTACGCCATGGGCATCAAACTGGCCAAGCCCGACAGCGAGGTGTATTGCGTGACGGGTGAAGGCTCGGTGCAAATGTGCATCCAGGAGCTTTCCACCTGCTTGCAATACAACACGCCCATCAAGGTCGTGGCCCTGAACAATGGTTACTTGGGCATGGTGCGCCAATGGCAGGAGATCGATTACTCCGGTCGTTACAGCCACAGCTACATGGATGCTTTGCCGAACTTCGTGAAGTTGGCCGAGGCTTATGGCCACGTCGGCATCTTGGTGGAAAAGCCTGAGGATGTAGAGCCTGCTTTGCGCGAATCACGCAGGCTCAAGGACCGCACGGTTTTCCTCGATATCCGTACCGACCCGACTGAAAACGTCTTCCCCATGGTTCAGGCTGGCAAAGGCATCACCGAGATGCTGATGGGCGCTGAAGACCTTTAATTCATCACACTGGACGAATCTATTGCCCGCCAAGCCTGTGCATTACCGTGTGCAGGGGAGGGCGGCGAAAAACGGCAGTTTTCTGCGACCCAATTTTCTGGTTGCATGTCGTTGCAAAAAGAGGAATCACACATGAAACACATCATTGCTGTACTGATCGAAAACGAAGCGGGCGCCTTGTCCCGCGTGGTGGGGCTGTTTTCGGCCCGTGGCTACAACATCGAGTCCTTGACCGTGGCCCCGACCGAAGACCCCAGTTTGTCTCGCATGACCATTCAGACCGCCGGCTCTGACGATGTGATTGAGCAAATCACCAAGCACCTGAACCGCCTGATCGAGGTGGTCAAGGTCGTGGACCTGACCGAAGGCGCTTACACCGAGCGGGAGTTGATGCTCGTGAAGGTGCGTGCCGTGGGCAAGGAGCGCGAAGAAATGAAACGCATGGCCGACATCTTTCGTGGCCGCGTGATCGACGTCACCGACAAGAGCTACACCATTGAGCTCACCGGTGACCAGACCAAGAACGACGCCTTTTTGGAGGCGATCGACCGCAGTGCCATTTTGGAGACCGTGCGCACGGGTGCATGCGGTATCGGGCGCGGCGAGCGCATCCTGCGCGTCTAAATTGACCCATTGAAACTGTTTATTCCAAAGGAGAACCCTGTGAAAGTTTTTTACGACAAAGATTGTGATTTGAGCCTCATCAAGGGCAAAACTGTGGCCATTCTTGGTTACGGCTCGCAAGGCCACGCCCACGCCCAGAACCTGAACGACAGCGGCGTCAAAGTCGTGGTCGGTCTGCGCAAAGGCGGTGCATCTTGGGACAAAGTCGGCAAAGCCGGTTTGACCGTGATGGAAGTCAACGACGCTGTCAAAGCCGCTGATGTGGTCATGATCTTGTTGCCCGACGAAATGATTGCCGAGGTCTACAACAACAACGTGGCCCCCCACATCAAGCAAGGCGCTTCCTTGGCCTTTGCCCATGGTTTCAACGTGCACTACAACCAAGTTGTTCCTCGCGAAGACCTGGACGTGTGGATGGTCGCTCCCAAGGCCCCTGGCCACACGGTTCGCAACACCTACACCCAAGGCGGTGGCGTGCCCCACTTGGTCGCGATTCACCAGGACAAGAGCGGCAAAGCCCGCGATTTGGCCCTGAGCTACGCCATGGCCAACGGTGGCGGCAAGGCCGGCATCATCGAGACCAACTTCAAAGAAGAGACCGAGACCGACTTGTTCGGCGAGCAGGCTGTTCTGTGCGGTGGCGCTGTTGAGCTGATCAAGATGGGTTACGAGACCTTGGTGGAAGCCGGTTACGCCCCTGAGATGGCCTACTTCGAGTGCTTGCACGAGTTGAAGCTGATCGTGGACCTGATCTACGAAGGCGGCATCGGCAACATGAACTACTCGATCTCGAACAACGCCGAGTACGGCGAGTACGTGACCGGTCCTGAGGTCATCAACGAGCAGTCACGTGAAGCCATGCGCAACGCCTTGAAGCGCATCCAGACCGGTGAATACGCCAAGATGTTCATCCTGGAAGGCAAGACCAACTACCCGAGCATGACTGCACGTCGCCGCTTGACTTCCGAGCACTCCATCGAGGTTGTGGGAGCACAATTGCGCGCCATGATGCCCTGGATCGCCAAGAATAAACTGGTTGACAAGACCCGTAATTGATTTGGTCCTTGTGCAATTTTGGAAAAGGCCACTCAGGTGGCCTTTTTCTTGGGCGCTGGGTCTGCCTTAAACTCAACTGACACGGTATGCATCCAAAAGACCGCAACAGGAACGGACGATGAACAAAGTCAACGACACCGCCGAAGACGCTGAAAGCCCCGCGCAGGTGCGCAAACCCTCCAAGGGCATTTACATGCTGCCCAACATGATCACTTTGGCGGCATTGTTTGCAGGTTTTTATGCTGTGGTGATGGCCATCAACGGCCGATTCGATTTGGCCACGGTCGGTATTTTCAGCGCCATGGTGCTCGACAGCTTGGACGGGCGTGTGGCCCGCATGACCAACACCCAAAGCGCGTTTGGCGAACAAATGGATTCGTTGTCCGACATGGTGTCTTTTGGTGCAGCGCCCGCATTGATCGCGTATGTCTGGACCTTGAAGGAGTTGGGCCGCTGGGGCTGGATTGCGGCTTTTGTGTACTGCGCTTGCGCAGCGCTGCGCCTGGCAAGGTTCAATGTCAACACGGGCGTGGTCGACAAGCGTTATTTTCAAGGACTGCCTTCGCCAGCTGCGGCGGCTTTGGTCATGGGTTTTGTGTGGATCATGTTCGACAACGCGGTGCCCGCCAAAGCCGTGTCTTGGGGCATGTTCTCGGTGTGCTTGTTTGCCGGTTTGACCATGGTGACCAATGTGCCGTTTTACAGTTTCAAGGACATGCACATGAAAAAGAGCGTGCCTTTTGCAACTTTGGTGCTGGTGGCTTTGGGCATCGCGGTGGTCAACATTGATCCGCCGATCGTGCTGTTTGCCTTGTTTGTGGTCTACGGCTTGAGCGGTTACGTCATCTATGTGTGGCGCAAGGCCAAAGGACAGCCCACCAGCATGATCAGCACATCAACCGACGAGCCCGACGAGCGGGGTCTGCACCAATGATGTCCACCGAACGGCCATGTGTGTTTTGAACTGTGCTAAAGTATTCGAATGAAATTTTCCTTGTTTGCACTACTGCTACTGCCCCTCGGGCGGGATGTGTAGCGCACGCAAACATTTTCCCAAAAGGCCCGTATGCCATCCGCAACGGGCCTTTTGCATTTTTGCTTGGACTTGCGGGTTATTGACCAGGAGTGAACATGACCGACAAACTGATTATTTTCGACACCACCTTGCGCGACGGCGAGCAATCGCCCGGCGCGTCCATGACTCGCGACGAAAAGCTGCGCATTGCGCGCCAGCTCGAGCGTCTGCGCGTGGACGTGATCGAAGCCGGTTTTGCCGCCAGCTCCAATGGCGACTTTGAAGCGGTTAAAAGCATCGCCGACGCGATCAAGGACTCGACCATTTGTTCCTTGTCGCGTGCCAATGACCGCGACATTTCTCGTGCGGCTGAGGCCCTCAAAGGCGCCAACAGCGGTCGCATTCACACCTTCATTGCGACGTCCCCCCTGCACATGGAAAAGAAGCTGCGCATGACGCCAGACCAGGTGTTTGAACAGGCCAAGCAGTCGGTGCGCTTTGCGCGCAATTTGGTGGGCGATGTCGAGTTCAGTCCGGAAGACGGCTACCGCAGCGACATGGACTTTTTGTGCCGCGTGCTTGAAGCCGTGATCGCGGAGGGAGCGACCACCATCAACGTGCCCGATACCGTGGGTTACGCGGTGCCTGAGTTGTACGGCGAGTTCATCCGCACCTTGCGCGAGCGCATTCCCAACTCGGACAAAGCGATTTGGTCCGTGCATTGCCACAACGACCTGGGCATGGCAGTGGCCAACTCCTTGGCCGGTGTGAAGATCGGCGGCGCCCGCCAGGTCGAATGCACCATCAACGGCTTGGGTGAGCGTGCGGGCAATTGCTCGCTCGAAGAAGTGGTCATGGCGGTCAAGACGCGCCGTGACTATTTTGGCCTTGACATTGGCATTGACACCAGCCATATCGTGGCAGCCAGCCGCATGGTCAGCCAGACCACTGGCTTTGTGGTGCAGCCCAACAAGGCCGTGGTTGGCGCCAACGCCTTTGCCCACGCTTCGGGCATTCACCAAGATGGCGTGCTCAAGGCGCGTGACACCTACGAAATCATGCGGGCCGAAGACGTGGGCTGGACCACCAACAAGATCGTGTTGGGCAAGTTGAGTGGTCGCAATGCTTTCAAGCAACGTTTGCAAGATCTGGGTGTTACGCTGGACAGCGAGACCGAAATCAACAACGCGTTTGCGAAGTTCAAGGAATTGGCCGACCGCAAGAGCGAAATTTTTGACGAAGACATCCTGGCCTTGGTCAGCGACGAGAGCGTGACGACTGAAAAAGAGCAGTACGGTTTTGTTTCCATGTCGCAGCACAGCGAGACGGGCGAGCGCCCCCACGCTTCGGTGGTCTTCACGGTGGCTGGCAAAGAGGTGCAAACCCAGTCGGATGGCAATGGGCCGGTGGATGCCTCACTCAAAGCCATCGAGTCTCACATCAAAAGCGGCGCTGAGATGGTGCTGTATTCGGTCAACGCCATAAGCGGTTCGACCGAAAGCCAAGGCGAAGTGACCGTGCGTTTGCAAAACAGTGGACGTGTGGTCAACGGCGTCGGTTCTGACCCGGACATCGTGGTGGCTTCTGCAAAAGCCTACTTGAGTGCCCTCAACAAATTACAAAGCAAGGCCGATCGGGTCGCTGCACAAGGTTAAAATGAGACCTTAATAAGTAATTATTTTCTTTATAAAAGTCGCGTAAGTTATTGTTCTTGCGCGACTTTTTTATTTGGATACACTTGGACACATGTTTGCAATACAAACCGTCAAAACATGTCGCTAAAAACCGTGTCTCATTACTTATCACCCAAATCATGGCTTCGAGTGGCCGTTTGGGCGCTAACGGTCGGTTTGATCACGATCGTCTCAAGTCAGTTGAGCTTGGCTTATGCGCAAGATGTCAAACAGTCACCTTCTCGCGTTCAGAAAAACAAGAAGAATGTTAAAAAATCAGCCGCGCCACGTCATGTGCAAAAGGCCAAAAACAAGGCTTCGAGTAAAGACAAAGTAGCGAAGTCTTCGGCCCGCAAACAAAAAGTAGCCAAAGCGACCCGCAACACAAAAAATCTCAAAGCCCGAGAGAGCGCACGCCCCATTCGTGCATCATTTGGCCAAATGGCCGGATTGCACACCACCTCCGATGCATTGGGTCTGCGTTCCAGCGTTGCTTTGGTGGTAGATCAAGAGACGCAAGAGGTGCTCTACAGCAAAAATGAACATGCGGTTCTGCCGATTGCTTCCTTGACCAAGTTGATGACAGGCCTTGTCATTGCAGAGGCCAATTTGCCCATGGACGAGCGTATCCGTATCACCCAGGCCGACGTGGACACAGAAAAAGGAAGCACTTCTCGTCTGGCCGTGGGCACCGAACTGAGCCGGGGCGAGTTGATGCACTTGTCCCTCATGTCCAGTGAAAACCGTGCGGCACATGCTTTGGGGCGCACTTTCCCGGGCGGTATGGATTTGTTCGTCAGCCGCATGAATCAGAGGGCTCAGGCTTTGGGCATGAAAGACACGCGCTATGCAGAGCCGACCGGCCTGTCCAGTCAAAACCAGTCGAGCGCCAGCGATTTGGCCATCTTGGCTGCCAAAGCTTACGATGAGCCCTTGCTTCGGGAGTTGTCCACTTCCCATGGCCGTGAGGTGTCGGTGGGGCGCAGAACGCTCCAATACAACAACACCAATGTGCTGGTCAAAAGTCCTCAGTGGGACATTGGTTTGCAAAAGACCGGTTACATCTCGGAGGCTGGCCGCTGCCTGGTCATGCAGGTCCAGGTCGCGGGTCGCAAACTGATCATGGTGTTTCTGGACTCAACCGGCAAGTTCAGCCGCTTGGGCGATGCCGAACGGGTGCGCAAGTGGTTAGAGCAAAAGTCATCCATGGACAACCGCATTTTGGAATCCGTGACCTCTGTGCCGGGCTGAGTTCGCCGCGCAGCGGCAGTCAGCGAACCGTTAGCGTTCCTGGTGGTGGCCCAAGGTTTGTGAAATCGCTTTGGCAGTTTCTTGAAGTTTGGGCAGCCAGCTTTCATCCAAACGATCGGCTGGGGCCGAAATGGACAGACCGGCGAGCAGCTTGCCCTGATCATCGTAAATCCCTGCAGCGATGCATCGCACGCCCAACTCCAACTCTTCGTTGTCACGAGCAAAACCGGACTGGTTCACGCGGGAGAGTTCTCGTTCAAGCACTTGCAATTGCGTGATGCTGTTGCGTGTTTGGCCAGCCAAGCCGGTGCGCGTGGCATAAGAGCGCACACGCAAGGGGTCGTCTGCAGCCAAAAAGAGCTTGCCCACCGAGGTCAAGTGCAAAGGAGCACGTCCACCAATGGCTCGGACCACCTGCATGCCAGAGCGCTCACTGTAGGCGCGTTCGATGTAGACGATTTCATCGCCTTGGCGCATGCTCAAGTTGACCGGTTGCTGAATGAGTTTGTGCAAATCACGCATGGGCGCCAAGGCGGCGTCGCGCACATTCAGGCGGCCCTTCACCATGTTGCCAAGCTCCAACAAACGCATGCCCAAGCGGTAACTGCCAGCTTCCGGACGATCCACAAACCGACCCGTGGCCAGGTCGTTGAGGATGCGGTGTGCGGTGGAGGGGTGGAGACCTGTCTTTTGACTGATTTCCTTGAGCGAGATGGCTTCTTCGCGGGACGCCAGAACATCGATCAGGGTGAACATCCGTTCAATCACCTGAATGGTGGGCGAGGTCGTGAGGGCGGGTTCTTTTTTCATCGTGTACTGCCAAGTCAGTTAATTTTACACTGTGAAATTATGACGCTGTTCCAGCGTCGATGAACAAGAGGCCAGCACCTGTTATGAGGCTCAAACTGCGCCTTTATTCAAAAGGCTGCCACTGACCCTGGACCCGAAGCTCACAGGGTTTGAAACGGGATTTGTAACGCATTTTTGGGCTGCCCTCGATCCAATACCCCAAGTACACATAGGGTAGCCCCAGCTGGGCCGCTTGCTGGATTTGCCAGAGAACCCCATAGGTGCCAAAGCTGGCCGCGCCATCGGGTTCATAAAAAGTGTACACAGCCGACAAACCGTGGTTGAGCACGTCCACGATGCTGACCATTTTCAGTTCGCCCAGCGCGTCGCCAACCCCTGGGTCTCTGAATTCCACAATGCGCGAGTTCACACGGCTTTGAAGCAGGAATTGGCTGTACTGGTCGACGCTGTCGTGGTCCATGCCACCGCCTGAGTGGCGCGTGTTCTGGTAGCGCAGATACAGCGCGTAATGCTCGGGGTCGTAATGCAAGTCGAGCACCCGCACACGCAAATGGCTGTGGGCTTGCCAAGCGCGGCGCTGGCTGCGGTCGGCCTTGAAGGCGTGAACCTGCACACGCAAAGGCTGACAGGCCTGGCAGCCATCGCAGTAAGGGCGGTAGGTGAACAGGCCGCTTCGCCGAAAACCCTGCTCGACCAGATCCGCATACACCTCGTTGTGGATCAGGTGGCTGGGCGTGGCCACCTGTGAGCGGGCTGAGCGATCGGGAAGGTAGCTGCACGCATAAGGCGCAGTGGCATAAAACTGCAGGGCTTGCAGCGGGAGTTCTTTCAGCCGCGTCATGACATGCAGGTTCCTGTGTCCAGCGCGGCCCAGTTCAAGGACTGACTTGCCCAGTCTATGGCGGTTTTTTCTCGCCCAAGCTGCACGCCGCGCAGAAAGTCGCTGCGGGGTATTTCTCGGGCGCCCAGCGAGGCCAGATGCCGTGTGTTTTGTTGGCAGTCAATGGCTTTAATGCCGTGTTGCAGGCAGACGCTCACCAAGCAAGCCAGCGCCATCTTGGAGCCATCGGTGACGGTGGTGAACATGGATTCGCCAAACACCGCATGGCCGAGGGCCACAAAGTACAGGCCTGCGACCAGTTCACCTTGGATGCGCAGCTCACAGCTGTGGGCCAGCCCCCTGTGATGCAAGGCTTCGTAGGCGTCAACCATCCGGGGCACAATCCAGGTCCCTTTTTGACCGGCGCGGGGCGAAGTGGCGCAGTGGCGGATGACCTGGGCAAAGTCCCGGTCAAAGCACAGTTCAAAGTCAGGGCTCAGGCTCCAGCGCTTGAGGCTTTGCTGCAGCGATCGGTGAAAGCGGAATTCACGGGTTTGCAGCACCATGCGCGGGTCCGGACTCCACCACAGCACCGGTTGGCCCATGTTGAACCAAGGGAAAATACCCTCGGCATAAGCCTCCATCAAACGCTGGGCCGATAAATCGCTGCTGGCAGCCAGCAGTCCGGGCGCAGGCGATGAGGCGTCCCAGGCCCAGCTGACCGGGGGAAGGGCCTGGCCCTCCACAATCCAGGGCAGTTCGGGGGCATGGGCATGCACATCGGCTTCGCTTGTCATGTCGCAATTACACAATAAAAGCAGGCGGTAGGCGCGGCGCTATGATTTTGAACATGCAAAACCTGAATGCACTGTGGCTACAACCCGATTGGCCGATTCACCCTCGTGTGCGTTCGCTCATGACCACTCGCCAGGGGGGGGTATCTGCTGCCCCCTGGGACAGTTTCAACTTGGGTGACCATGTGGGCGACCGGGTGGCCGATGTTCACAGCAACCGCGAGCGCTTGGCGTTACACATTGGGCAGCGTCCCGTTTTTTTGCAACAAGTGCACGGTGTGGCCAGTGTGCAACTGGGCGCAGAAACGCCCAATGGTTTGGAGGCCGATGCCTGCTGGAGCCTAGAGCCGGGTATGGTCTGCACCATCATGGTGGCCGATTGCTTGCCTGTTCTTTTGGGCGATGCACAGGGGCGCTGGGTGGCAGCAGCCCATGCGGGCTGGCGAGGGCTGGCAGGGCCTGGTGGGCCTGCCGCATCAAAAGGATGGGGTGTACTCGAGAGCCTTTGGGCAGACTTGAAGCATGCAGGGGCCGATGTGTCGGGCGTGATGGCTTGGCTGGGGCCCTGCATTGGACCGCAAGCCTTTGAAGTGGGGCCAGAAGTGCGGGCCGCTTTCGACGATGGCTCACCCGAGGTGCATGGGATGTTTCGGCCCACTGCTGACGGTAAATTCATGGCCGATCTGGCCGGTTTGGCCCGAATTCGCCTCAAGGCCTTGGGTGTGCAAAGCGTTTTTGGCAACGACAGCCGCCCGCCCTGGTGCACTGTTTCAGATTCAACGCTTTTCTTCTCTCACCGCAGGGACAGCCGAAGCCTCGGGCAAAGCGGCCGCATGGCGGCCTGCATCTGGCTGGGGCGTTGAGTCCTTCTGGCTTGAAACGGCCGCCTGCCTGGCCTGCTCCTCCTTTTGGCGAATGGCCTTGCGACGCAGGGGCGTGCCCATCAGGTAAACCACCAAGCCCATGGGCAACAAGCCATAGAACACAAAGGTGATGATGGCCCCCAGCACACTGCCTTGGGTGCTAAACGCCTCAGCCAAGGCCATGAGCAGGGTCACGTAAAGCCATGCGATCACGATCAGGTACATAAATTTTTAAGCCTTGTAATTTAGGTGACAACAAACTGAAAGATACTCGGGGCTTGGAATTTGAGAAAAACAATGGATTCAGGAGACAAACAATGAGCAGTTCGGCGCCGGATTTTTGGACCCAAATGAGCGACGGTTTTCAACAAAACCTGACCAAAAGCTGGGCCCAAGCCATGCAGCATTTTCAGACCATGGACCTCGGCTGGCTCAAATCGGCCGTCGATCCTTCTGTCCCCAGCCTCAAATTCTCGCCTGAAAAGCTGCAAAGCCTGCAAAACCAGTATTTCAAAGACGCCTCTGAAATGTGGAATCAGGGCCTTCACAACAGCCTGCAAGTCAAGGATCGGCGTTTTTCGGGTGAAGCTTGGTCAGCCAACCCGATGGCGGCTTTCAATGCTGCCACCTATTTGCTCAATGCCCGCACCCTGATGGGCCTGGCCGAGGCAGTCGATACCGATGAAAAAACCCGCAACCGTATCCGCTTTGCCGTTGAGCAGTGGGTGGCGGCTGCCGCCCCCAGCAATTTCTTGGCCTTCAATGCCGAGGCCCAGAAGAAAGCCATTGAAACCCAAGGTGAAAGCATCGCCAAGGGCATGCAGAACCTGATGCACGACATGCAGCAGGGCCATGTCTCGATGACCGATGAGGGCCTGTTTGAAGTGGGCAAGAACGTGGCCACCACGGAGGGCGCGGTGGTTTTCGAGAACGAATTTTTCCAACTCATCGAATACAAGCCGCTGACCGCCAAGGTTTATGAGAAGCCGTTCTTACTGGTGCCGCCTTGCATCAACAAGTTTTACATCCTGGATCTTCAGCCCGCAAATTCATTGATCCGCTACGCCGTGAGTCAAGGCCACCGCACCTTCGTGGTCAGCTGGCGCAACCCCGATGAGTCCATGGCGCAAAAAAGCTGGGACGACTACATCGAACACGCCGCCATCGAGGCCATCCACACTGTGCAGGCCATCACGGGCGCACCCAAGATCAACGCCCTGGGTTTTTGTGTGGGCGGGACCATTTTGTCAAACGCCTTGGCCGTGTTGGCGGCGCGTGGCGACAAGCCGGTGGCCAGCGCCACCTTCCTCACCACCCTGATCAACTTCACCGATACCGGCATTCTGGATGTGTTCATTGACGAGAACTTCGTCAAGTTCCGTGAACAGCAAATGGGCCAAGGCGGCTTGCTCAAAGGTCAGGACTTGGCGTCCACTTTCAGCTTTTTGCGCCCCAACGACCTGGTCTGGAACTATGTGGTGGGCAACTACCTCAAGGGTGAGACACCGCCGCCGTTTGACCTGCTGTACTGGAACAGCGACTCGACCAACTTGCCCGGGCCTTTTTACGCTTGGTATTTGCGCAACACCTACCTCGAAAACAACTTGGTCAAGCCCGGTAAGGTCACCGTGTGCGGCGAGGCGATTGACTTGGGCAAGGTCGACATGCCGGTCTACATCTACGGCTCGCGTGAAGACCACATCGTGCCGATTGGCGGGGCTTACGCCAGCACGCAAGTGCTGCCGGGCAAGAAGCGTTTTGTGATGGGGGCCTCAGGCCACATCGCGGGCGTGATCAACCCGCCTGCAGCCAAAAAACGCAGCCATTGGCTCAGTGAGGGCACAAAATTCCCGGCCGATGTGAATGACTGGATTGCCAACGCCCAAGAGGTGCCCGGCAGCTGGTGGACCGACTGGTCTGACTGGCTCAAAGGCCATGCAGGCAAACAGATCACCGCACCCAAAACTTACGGCAAAGCCACCCAATTCAAAGTCATCGAGGCGGCCCCAGGTCGCTACGTCAAAGCCAAAGCCTGATTCGTTTTTTTATTGGAGACAAACATGGAAGACATCGTCATCGTTGCAGCAGCCCGCACCGCCGTGGGCAAGTTTGGTGGCTCGCTCGCCAAAACACCTGCCACCGAGCTGGGCAGCATCGTCATCAAAGGTTTGCTGGGGCGCAGTGGTTTGCCCGCTGACGCCATCGGTGAAGTCATCATGGGCCAGGTGCTGGCCGCAGGTGTGGGCCAAAACCCCGCCCGTCAAGCCATGATGAAAGCCGGTGTGGCCAAGGAAACCCCGGCGCTCACCATCAACGCCGTGTGCGGCTCGGGCCTCAAGGCCGTGATGCTGGCCGCACAAGCTGTGGCCTGGGGCGACAGCGAAATCGTCATCGCGGGTGGTCAGGAAAACATGAGCGCCAGCCCCCATGTGTTGAACAGCAGCCGTGATGGCCAGCGCATGGGCGACTGGAAAATGACCGACACCATGATCGTGGACGGTCTGTGGGACGTGTACAACCAGTACCATATGGGTATCACCGCTGAAAACGTGGCCAAGGCCCACGGCATCACGCGCGAAATGCAAGACGCCTTGGCCGCTGGCAGCCAGCGCAAAGCTGCCGCTGCGCAAGATGCGGGCAAGTTCAAGGACGAAATCGTCGATGTGCTGATTCCTCAGCGCAAGGGCGATGCGCTGGTGTTCAACACCGACGAATTCATCAACAAGAAAACCAGCGAAGAAGTGCTGGCCGGTCTGCGCCCCGCCTTTGACAAGGCCGGCAGCGTGACCGCGGGCAACGCCTCGGGCATCAACGACGGTGCGGCCGCCGTGATGGTCATGTCAGCCAAGAAGGCCGCCGCCTTGGGCCTCAAGCCCCTGGCCCGCATTGCCGCTTTTGGCACCAGTGGCCTGGACCCGGCCACCATGGGCATGGGCCCCGTGCCTGCCTCGCAAAAGGCACTGGCCCGCGCCGGCTGGAAAGCCCAAGACGTGGACCTGTTCGAACTCAACGAAGCCTTTGCCGCACAAGCCTGCGCCGTGAACCAGGCGCTCGACATCGATCCGGCCAAGGTCAACGTCAACGGTGGCGCGATCGCGATTGGCCACCCCATCGGCGCGTCCGGTTGCCGCATTTTGGTGACCCTGCTGCACGAAATGCAGCGCACTCAAGCCAACAAAGGCTTGGCCGCGCTGTGCATTGGCGGCGGCATGGGCGTGTCGCTGGCCATCGAACGCGTCTGATTTCAAGTTCCCGTTCATTTCAACCACTCATAAAAATGGAGACCAACATGAGTCAAAAAGTAGCTTACGTCACAGGTGGCATGGGCGGCATCGGTACCGCCATCTGCCAGCGCTTACACAAAGACGGTTTCAAGGTGATTGCTGGCTGTGGCCCAACACGTGATTTCACCAAGTGGCTCGATGAGCAAAAAGCCCTGGGCTACACGTTCTACGCCTCGGTGGGCAACGTGGGTGATTGGGATTCCACCGTCGCCGCTTTCACCAAAGCCAAGGAAGAACACGGCGTCATTGATGTGTTGGTGAACAATGCGGGCATCACCAAGGACCGTGTGTTCTTGAAAATGACGCGCGAAGACTGGGATGCGGTGATCGATACCAATCTGAACTCCATGTTCAACGTGACCAAACAGGTCGTGCCCGACATGGTGGAAAAAGGCTGGGGCCGGATCATTCAGATCTCTTCGGTGAACGGCAACAAAGGTCAAGCGGGCCAAACCAACTACTCCGCTGCCAAAGCGGGCATGCACGGCTTTTCGATGGCCTTGGCCCAAGAAATGGCCACCAAAGGCGTGACTGTGAACACGGTCAGCCCAGGCTACATCGGCACCGACATGGTCAACGCCATTCGCCCAGATATCCTTGAAAAAATCGTGGCCACCGTGCCCGTCAAACGCTTGGGCAAGCCCAGCGAAATCGCCTCCATCGTGTCGTGGTTGGCCAGCGAAGAGGGCGGTTACGCCACCGGTGCTGACTTCTCGGTCAACGGTGGTTTGCACATGGGTTGATGCGCAAGCAGTCCCCACAAAAAAGCCCGCCTCGGCGGGTTTTTTTGCGTCTGCAGGTCCGCTTTAACCCGCTTGCTTGCCCGTACTCACCATCTGCATGGCCGAAGCGATCAGGCCCGAGACTTCGGTCATGTTACCCGGCACGATCAGCGTGGTCTTGGCGTCTTGTGCCACCTTGGCATAGGCCTGCACCGCTTGCTCGGCCACCTTGAGCTGCACGGCTTGCTCGCCCCCGGGCTGGCGGATGGCGGTGGCAATCCGCTCAATGGCTTGGGCCGTGGCATTGGCCATTTCGGTGATGGCGGCGGCGTCGCCTTGGGCCTTGTTGATGGCGGCTTGCTTTTCGCCTTCTGATCGGGCAATGAAGGCTTCGCGCTCGCCCGTGGCGATGTTGATCTGCTCCTGACGGCGGCCTTCCGAAGCCGCGATCAGCGCACGCTTTTCACGCTCGGCCGTGATTTGTGACTGCATGGCCAGCAAAATTTCTTTGGGTGGCGTCAGGTCCTTGATCTCGTAGCGCAGCACCTTCACGCCCCAGTTGAGCGCTGCTTCGTCAATCGCGTGGACCACTTGCGCGTTGATGATGTCGCGCTCTTCAAAGGTCTTGTCCAACTCCAGCTTGCCGATCACGCTGCGCAAGCTGGTTTGTGCCAGTTGAGTCACGGCCACGATGTAGTTGGAAGAGCCATAGCTGGCCAGCTTGGGGTCGGTGACTTGAAAGTACAAAATGCCGTCGACCTGCAGCTGCGTGTTGTCGCGGGTGATGCAAATCTGGCTGGGCACATCGAGCGGGATTTCTTTCAGACTGTGCTTTTGGATCACGTTGTCCACAAAGGGCACCACAAAGTTCAGACCCGGGGCCAGGCTGGCGTGGAATTTGCCCAGCCTTTCCACCACCCAGGCTTCTTGTTGGGGCACAACCTTGACGGTCTTGACAATGAACAAGACCGCGATGATCACGAGAACGGCAGCGATTTCCATGGTTTTTCTCCCTTTTCGGTGTTGTGAGCAGTGTGCTCAGATTTTCTCAAGGACCAGGCGGTTGCCCGCCATAGCCTGAATTCGGTAAACGCCCGGATCGGCGGTTTGGCCAGGGGCCAGCACCGCAGTCCAGGCTGCACCCCGGTGTTTGACTTGTGCGGTGCCCTGCGCATCCCAGGCATCGACCTGCACCGTGGCACCCAGGTCCAGGTGCTGGTCTTGGGCTTCTTGGGGTGTGGTGGTTTGGCGCTTGCGCCACTGGCCCAGCAGCACAGCCCCCAAACCGCCCACTACCGCTGCGGCAACCAATTGGGTGTTCAGGCCATGGCCCGCCATGGCCACCAAGGCGGCAGCCACGGCCCCCAGGCTCAGCATCAACAGATAAAAAGTGCCGGTCAACAACTCCAGGGCCACCAAGACACCGGCCAAAACCCACCACATCGTTGCATCAGCCATCGCGATTTCTCCTTGCTCCTGTTCACATTGTGATGCTCAAGAACTGCGTTCATTAAACGCCTTGTTTAAATGAGGCGTAAGAGTTTGTTTTCAATGCCGCACCCAGGCAAGGATAATCAGCCCCCATGCATTTCCTCGAACCCCAACGCTGGCGCTTGTCCGTCGCGCCCATGATGGACTGGACCGACCGGCACTGCCGGTTTTTCCACCGCCTGCTGACCCGCCACACCTTGCTCTACACCGAGATGGTGACCACCGGTGCCTTGCGCCACGGCAGTGTGCAGCGGCACCTGCGCTTCAACGCCGAAGAGCACCCGGTGGCCCTGCAATTGGGCGGCAGCGACGCGGCCGATCTGGCGCACGCCGCCAAGTTGGGGCAGGAGTGGGGCTACGACGAGATCAACCTCAATTGTGGCTGCCCCTCAGACCGGGTGCAGCGCGGCGCGTTTGGCGCCTGTCTGATGAACGAGCCGCGCACCGTGGCCGACGGTGTGAAAGCCATGCTCGATGTGGTGGATGTGCCGGTGACGGTGAAGCACCGCATCGGCATTGACCGCATCGAGAGCTACGACTTTGTGCGCGACTTTGTAGGCACGGTGAGCGAAGCGGGGTGTAAGGTTTTCATCGTGCACGCCCGCAATGCCTGGCTCGATGGCCTGTCTCCAAAAGAAAACCGCGAGATCCCGCCGCTGCGCTATGAGCTGGCCTACCAGCTCAAAAAAGACTTTCCGGGGCTGCTCATTGCCGTGAACGGCGGCATCAAGACCAACGAAGAGATCGCGCAGCATCTGCAGCATGCCGACGGCGTGATGATTGGCCGCGAGGCGTACTACAACCCTTGGCTCTTGGGCAGCTGGGACGCTGCGTTTTATGGCGATGCCCACGAGGTGCCCAGTCGCGAGGCGGTGGAAGAGGCCATGGTGGCCTACATGGAGCGTGCCTTTGCCGAAGACGGCTGCCCTTGGTACGCGATTGCCCGCCACATGCTGGGCCTCTACCACGGGCAACGCGGCGGACGTTTGTGGCGTCAGGTCTGGAGCGACCACAAGCTCAAGCCCTTGCCGCCGCGTGAGGTCTGGCAACTTGCCCGTGCGGCGTTGGCGCGGGGCGCGGTGGTCACCGACTGACCACCGCCGGCGGATTTACTGCGCCGCCTGCAAGCCGTTTGTGAAATGCGCCGACATGTGCTCAGCCGCTTGCTCGGGCTGACGTGCGGTCAAAGCTTGAACGATGGCGCGGTGCTCGGCCAGGGATTGCTCAATGCGGCCCTCTTTGAACAGTGAGCTGTGGCGGTTGAGCTTCATCACCTTGCGCAGGTCGGCCACCATCTGGTCGCGCCAGCGGTTGTCGGCCAATTCCAGCAGCAGCATGTGAAAGGCTTCGTTGATCTCGAAGAAGCGGTCGCGGTCGTGAGTCGCTTTTTCCAGGTTCGCGTGCAAAGCGCTGATTTGCGCCATTTGCTCAGCGCTGGCGTTTTGCGCCACCACGCGTGCCGCATCCGACTCCAGCAGGGCCAGCAGGTGGTACACATCGCGCAGGTCTTTCTCGCTGACCTCGGTCACATAAGCGCCCCGACGCACCTTCATGGTCACCAGGCCTTCGGCCGCCAGCACCTTCAGCGCTTCGCGCAAAGGCGTGCGGCTGATGCCCAGCGCCTCGGCGATGCGCAACTCGTCAATCCAGCTGCCGGGCTCCAGTTCATGCGCAAAGATGCGCTGACGCAACAGTTCGGCAACTTCTTCGTACAGGGCGCGGGGGGCGAGGGACAGGGCGGACATGGGCTGTTTTAGGCGGGATTCTGTTCGGGCGAGGCCCAAGGTATTTCAGGCGTTTCAGATGCTGAATTGTAAGACGGTTAAAATATTCTGCATCAATAATTATGAATCACGGTACTTGTCAGCCGATAGGCAACCCGAGAATGCCAAAATCCGGCTCAGCCATTTTTGTCCCGAAAGCACAGCGCCATGACGTCCAAATCCTTTGAATTCAACGCTTCCAACCTGGAAGCCTGGCAAAAAGCAGCGGTCAAGTCCGCCCCCGGTGGCGATGTGAACGCCCTGAACTGGAAGACGCCGGACGGCATCGTCGTGAAGCCCCTCTACACCGCCGAAGACACGGCCAACTTGCCTTACGCCAACACGCTGCCGGGCTTTGAGCCTTTCTTGCGCGGCCCTCAGGCCACCATGTACGCGGTGCGTCCTTGGACGATCCGCCAATATGCTGGTTTCTCGACCGCCGAAGAGTCCAACGCCTTCTACCGCAAGGCCCTGGCCGCGGGCGGGCAGGGCGTGTCGGTCGCGTTTGATTTAGCCACCCACCGGGGCTACGACTCCGACCACCCGCGCGTGACCGGCGACGTGGGCAAGGCCGGTGTGGCGATTGACTCCGTCGAGGACATGAAGATCTTGTTTGACCAGATCCCGCTGGACAAGGTCAGTGTGTCCATGACCATGAATGGCGCGGTGTTGCCCGTTTTGGCCGGTTACGTGGTGGCGGCCGAAGAGCAGGGCGTCTCGCAAGACAAACTCTCAGGAACGATTCAAAACGATATTCTGAAAGAGTTCATGGTGCGCAACACCTACATCTACCCGCCCGAGCCATCGATGAAGATCATCGGCGACATCATCGAGTACACGGCCAAGAACATGCCCAAGTTCAACTCGATCTCGATCTCGGGCTACCACATGCAAGAAGCTGGCGCCAACCAGGCGCTCGAGATGGCCTTCACCTTGGCCGACGGCAAGGAATACGTAAAGACCGCGATTGCCAAGGGCATGGACGTGGACGAGTTCGCGGGTCGTCTGTCCTTCTTTTGGGCAGTGGGCATGAACTTCTATCTGGAGATCGCCAAAATGCGTGCGGCCCGCCTTCTGTGGTGCCGCATCATGAAGGGCTTTGATGCCCAGAACCCCAAGAGTTTGATGCTGCGCACGCACAGCCAAACGTCGGGCTGGTCGCTCACCGAGCAAGACCCCTACAACAACGTGGTGCGCACCACCATCGAGGCCATGGCGGCCGTGTTTGGCGGCACCCAGTCGCTGCACACCAACTCGTTTGACGAGGCGATTGCATTGCCCACCGAATTCAGCTCGCGCATCGCCCGCAACACGCAGCTCATCATCCAGGAAGAAACCCACATCACCAACGTGATCGACCCTTGGGCCGGTTCTTACATGATGGAGTCGCTCACCCAAGAAATGGCCGACAAGGCTTGGGCGATCATCGAAGAAGTCGAAGCCATGGGCGGCATGACCAAGGCCGTGGGCAGTGGATGGGCCAAGCTCAAGATCGAAGCGGCCGCCGCTGAAAAGCAAGCCCGCATCGATTCGGGCAAAGACGTCATCGTGGGCGTGAACAAATACAAGCTGGCCAAAGAAGACCCGATCGAGACCTTGTCGATCGACAACGTCAAGGTGCGCGACGGCCAGATCGAACGTTTGGCCAAAATCCGCGCCAGCCGCGACAGCGCCAAGGTGCAGGCTGCGTTGGACGCGCTGAGCGCCGCTGCCGAATCCGGCCAGGGTAACCTGCTCGACCTGTCCATCCAAGCCGTGCGCCTGCGTGCCACAGTGGGCGAGGTGTCGGACGCGCTGGAAAAAGCCTTTGGACGCCACCGCGCCGACACGCAAAAGGTGACGGGCGTTTACGCCGCAGCTTATGACAACGGTGAAAACGTGGGGGACACCATGGAATACTGGAACCAGCTCAAAGCCGACATCGCCGCCTTTGCCGAAGCGCAAGGCCGTCGCCCCCGCGTGATGATTTCCAAACTCGGCCAGGACGGCCACGACCGGGGCGCCAAAGTGGTCGCTACTGCGTTTGCCGATTTGGGCTACGACGTGGACATGGGCCCGCTGTTCCAGACACCGGAAGAGTGCGCCCGCCAAGCGATTGAAAACGACGTGCACGCCGTGGGCGTCTCGACGCTCGCCGCAGGCCACAAAACCCTGGTGCCCGCCATCATTGCCGAGCTCAAAAAACAGGGCGCCGACGACATCATCGTGTTCGTGGGTGGTGTGATCCCGCGCCAGGACTACGACATGCTTTATGAAGCGGGCGTCAAAGGCATCTACGGCCCCGGCACCCCGATCCCGGTCAGCGCCAAGGATGTGCTGGAGCAGATCAAGAAGGCATTGGCCTGAACTTGTGAAAACTCGGATTGATAGATATCATTTGATATCTATTAATTGGGGATCATCATGAACGCACTCACAGACACCGCCAAAATCTTCACAACAGGCCGCAGCCAAGCCGTGCGCTTGCCCAAAGCCTACCGCTTCGACACCAACGAGGTGTTCATTGAGAAGGTGGGCAACACTGTCATCCTTCGGCCAAAGCGAAACAAGGACGAGTGGTGGGCAAATGTGCAGAAAGCGCTGGCGCAATTTGAAGGTTTTCCCGAAGAAATTGAGCGCGAGCGTGGCCTCTTGCCTGACGACATCGAAAGCATGGACTGATGTCACCGTCCTTGTATCTGTTGGACTCCAACATCATCATTTATGCGCAGCGTGGCAACGCGAATGTGCTCAAGCGCATGCAAAAAGTGGGTCGGGATCAAATCATCTTGTCCTCTGTGGTTGTGGCTGAGTTGGCATTTGGCGTTGAGAAAAGCCTGAACAAAGAGCAGAACAGGAAAGCGCTGCACAATTTGCTGAGTTCATTCCAGGTTCAAGGTTGGGACGAGTCCGCCGCCTGGATCTACGCCTCGCACTACCACCGACTTCGCGCAGCAGGAACACCCATCGGTATTCATGATTTGCAAATTGGCTGTCACGCTTTGGCTTTGGACGCGGTTTGTGTGACCAACAACACGCGGGAGTTTGAGCGGATTGAGGGCTTGAAGTTGGAAAACTGGGTTCAACCAGTCACTGCTGCATGACACCTCATGAATTGCTCCAAGGCCTCCTGCAGGGCAACGCTGCCGGGCAGCGCCGCGCCATGGCCAAAGCCATCACGCTGCTCGAATCCACGCGTGCGGACCACCGTGCGCTGGCCGACGAGTTGCTCGCGGCCATGTTGCCGCACACCGGTCAATCTTTCCGCTTGGGCATCAGCGGGGTGCCGGGCGTGGGCAAGTCCACCTTCATCGAAGCGCTGGGCCTTTACCTCATCGGTCAAGGTCACCGCGTGGCGGTGTTGGCCGTGGACCCGTCCAGCACCGTGTCGGGCGGTTCCATCCTGGGCGACAAGACCCGCATGGAGTTGCTCAGCGTGCATGAACGCGCCTATATCCGCCCTAGCCCCAGCAGTGGCACTTTGGGCGGTGTGGCCGAAAAAACCCGCGAATCCATGTTGGTCTGCGAAGCCGCAGGCTACGACGTGGTGATCGTCGAGACGGTGGGTGTGGGCCAAAGTGAAACCGCCGTGGCCAACATGACCGACATGTTTGTGCTGATGCAGCTGCCCAATGCGGGCGACGATTTGCAGGCCATCAAAAAAGGCGTGATGGAGATCGCCGATTTGGTGGTCATCAACAAGGCCGATATCGATGCCATCGCCGCCACCCGCGCCGAGTTGCAGATCACCAGCGCCTTGCAGCTGCTGGGCATGCACGGCGGCTCGGGCCATGCGCACGCCGACACCAGCCAGTGGCACCCCAAGGTGGTGCAGCTCAGCGCTTTGCTGGGCCAGGGCGTGGACGGTTTTTGGTCGGCGGTCAGCGAGTTCACAAGCCTTCAAACAGCCAATGGCCGCTTGGCGCTGCGCCGCCAACAACAAGCTCTGTCGTGGATGTGGGAGCGCATCGACGCCGGGCTCAAACACCATTTTCGGGCGCAACCGCGTGTGCAAACGCTGCTGCCCCAACTCAGCCAACAAGTCGCGGCGGGCCAACTCGCCGCGTCCACAGCGGCCCGTCAACTGCTCAGTGCTTACCAAGCGCAAAGCGAAAACCCATATTCCTGAAGAAAAGAGAGAAACACCATGCAAGACATCCTTGAACAACTGGAAAAAAAGCGTGCAGCGGCCCGCTTGGGCGGTGGGCAAAAGCGAATCGATGCGCAACACGCCAAAGGCAAGCTCAGCGCGCGTGAGCGCATCGAGGTGCTGCTGGACGAAGGCACCTTCGAAGAGTGGGACATGTTCGTGGAACACCGCTGCACCGACTTTGGCATGGAGGGCAACAAGATTCCTGGCGACGGCGTGGTGACGGGCTACGGCATGATCAACGGCCGTTTGGTGTTTGTGTTCAGTCAGGACTTCACCGTGTATGGCGGCGCTTTGTCCGAAACCCACGCCGAGAAGATTTGCAAGATCATGGACCAAGCCATGAAGGTCGGCGCACCCGTGATTGGCCTGAACGATTCGGGCGGTGCCCGCATCCAAGAAGGTGTGGCCTCGCTTGGTGGTTATGCCGATGTTTTCCAGCGCAATGTGATGGCCAGCGGCGTGGTGCCGCAGATCAGCATGATCATGGGCCCATCGGCCGGTGGTGCGGTGTACTCGCCAGCCCTCACCGACTTCATCTTCATGGTCAAGGACACGTCGTACATGTTCGTCACAGGCCCTGAAGTGGTCAAGACCGTGACGCACGAAGAGGTGACCGCCGAAGAGTTGGGCGGCGCCCTGACACACACCACCAAGAGCGGTGTGGCCGACATGGCGTTTGAGAACGATGTGGAAGCGCTGCTCATGCTGCGCCGCCTCTACAACTACCTGCCGCTGAATAACCGCGAAAAAGCGCCCGTGCGCCCCAGCGGTGACCCATCGGGTCGTTTGGACATGAGCCTCGACACGCTGGTGCCCGAGAACCCCAACAAGGCCTATGACATGAAGGAACTCATCGTCAAAACCGTGGACGATGGCGACTTCTTTGAACTGCAACCCGACTACGCCAAGAACATCCTGATCGGCTTTGCCCGCATGGAAGGTCAAACTGTGGGCGTCGTGGCCAACCAGCCTTTGGTGCTGGCCGGATGTCTCGACATCAAGAGCTCCATCAAGGCCGCCCGCTTTGTGCGCTTTTGCGATGCGTTCAACATCCCCGTCATCACTTTCGTCGATGTGCCCGGTTTCATGCCCGGCACCAGCCAGGAGTTCGGCGGCATCATCAAGCACGGCGCCAAGCTGCTGTATGCGTACGCCGAGTGCACCGTGCCGAAAATCACCGTCATCACCCGCAAGGCTTATGGCGGCGCTTACGACGTGATGGCCTCCAAGCACCTGCGCGGCGACGTGAACTTTGCCTGGCCCAACGCCGAAATCGCGGTCATGGGTGCCAAGGGTGCGGTGGAAATCATCTTCCGCGAAGACAAGGGCGACCCCGAGAAACTGGCCGCCAAAGAAGCCGAATACAAAGCCCGTTTTGCCAACCCCTTTGTGGCAGGCGCACGCGGCTTCATCGACGACGTGATCCAGCCGCACGAAACCCGCAAGCGCATCTGCCGCTCGTTGGTCATGCTCAAAGACAAAAAAATCGAGAACCCCTGGCGCAAGCACGGGAACATTCCACTTTGAAGACACCCATGTCGCTATCACGTCATTGCGAGCAAAGCGAAGCAATCCATGTCTGGATCGCCACGTCGCTTCGCTCCTCGCGATGACGGTTGTTGAATAACAGCACCAGCTGGAGAGATTGAAATGTTTACCAAAATCCTGATTGCCAACCGCGGCGAAATCGCCTGCCGTGTCATCGCCACCGCTCACAAAATGGGCATCCAAACCGTGGCCGTTTACTCCGAAGCCGACAAAGAAGCCCGCCATGTGCAGCTGGCCGACGAAGCCGTGTTGCTCGGCCCTGCGCCTTCGCGCGAGTCGTACCTGGTGGCCGACAAAATCATCGCCGCCGCCAAAACCACGGGTGCGCAAGCCATCCATCCCGGCTATGGCTTTTTGAGCGAAAATGCCGAGTTCTCCAAGCGTTGTGAAGACGAGGGCATTGCCTTCATCGGCCCGCGCCACTTCTCGATTGCCGCCATGGGCGACAAGATCGAATCCAAAAAGTTGGCAGGTGCGGCGGGCGTGAACTGCATTCCCGGCGTGAACGATGCGATCGAGACCGCCGAGAAAGCAGTCGAAATCGCCAAAGGCATTGGCTACCCCGTGATGATCAAGGCCTCCGCTGGCGGCGGCGGCAAAGGTTTGCGCGTGGCTTTCAATGACAAGGAGGCCTTTGAAGGCTTCACGTCGTGCCGCAACGAAGCACGCAACAGCTTTGGCGATGACCGCGTGTTCATCGAGAAGTTTGTCGAAGAGCCCCGTCACATCGAAATCCAGGTGCTGGGCGACAGCCATGGCAACGTGATTTATTTGAACGAGCGTGAGTGCTCGATCCAGCGCCGCCACCAAAAAGTGATCGAAGAGGCTCCTTCGCCATTCATCTCTGAAGCCACGCGCAAAGCCATGGGCGAGCAAGCCGTGCAATTGGCCAAAGCGGTGAAGTACCAGTCGGCCGGTACGGTGGAGTTTGTGGTCGGCAAAGACCAGAGCTTTTACTTTTTGGAGATGAACACGCGATTGCAGGTGGAGCACCCCGTGACCGAAGCCATCACCGGGCTCGATTTGGTCGAGATGATGATCCGCGTGGCGGCTGGCGAAAAATTGCCAATCGCGCAAAAAGATGTGCAGCGCAACGGTTGGTCCATCGAGTGCCGCATCAACGCCGAAGACCCCTTCCGCAATTTCTTGCCTTCTACCGGCCGTTTGGTGCGTTTTCAGACGCCCAAGCAAACCATGTTCCAAGGCAATACCACCGACCTGTATGGCGTGCGTGTGGACACGGGTGTGCAAGACGGCGGCGAGATCCCGATGTTTTACGACTCGATGATCGCCAAATTGATCGTGCACGGCAAAGACCGCAACGACGCGATCGCCAAAATGCGCGAAGCCTTGAATGGTTTTGTCATTCGTGGCATCAGCTCCAACATCCCCTTCCAGGCCGCTTTGCTGGCGCACCCACGCTTTGTGTCGGGTGACTTCAACACCGGCTTCATTGCCGAGCAGTACAGCCAAGGCTTCCGCGCCGAAGACGTACCGCACGATGACCACGATTTCTTGGCAGCGCTTGCCGCTTTTGTGCGACGCAAGTCGCGTGAGCGTGCCGCCAACTTGAGTGGTCAACTGCCAGGTTACGATGTCAAAGTGGGCCAAGACTATGCCGTGGTGGAACTGGGTAAAGCAGGCCAGAACCGATATGTGCCCGTGCATGTGGCCGAATTTTCAAGCAAAAGCGGTGAAGCGCACATCACGGTCAATGGCAAAAGCTACGCCATCGAAAGCAACTCCCGCTTGAACGACATCCGCATCGAAGGCACTTGCAACGGCAAGCCCTTCACCGCGCAAATTGAACGCGGCACCTTGAAGAACCCCCTGGCCCTGCAAGTGCAACACAACGGCACCCGCATCGAGGCGCTGGTGATGTCGCCGCGCATGGCCGAGCTGCACAAGCTCATGCCCTTCAAGGCCCCGCCGGACCTGAGCCGCTTCGTACTTTCACCCATGCCCGGGTTGCTGGTGGACGTCGCGGTGCAGCCTGGCCAGAAGGTGCAGGCCGGTGAACGTGTGGCCGTGATCGAAGCCATGAAAATGGAAAACGTGTTGTTTGCCGCACAAGACGGTGTGGTGAAGAAGGTGGTCGCGTCCAAGGGTGAGTCACTGACGGTGGACCAGATGATTGTGGAGTTCGAATAAATGACGCGCCCCTTCAAAGTGCTGGGCGTCCAGCAAATCGCCATCGGCGGGCCTGACAAACTGCGCCTGCAAAAGCTCTGGGTCGACATGTTGGGCTTGGAGGTGACCGGCACCTTCAAAAGCGAACGCGAGAACGTGGACGAAGACATCTGTGCGATTGGCTCTGGCCCGTTCAA
>CAMDFK010000005.1 GCA_945897465.1 Limnohabitans sp. Rim8
GCAACGACGCCAGCGCCAACCGTGCGGCCACCTTCGCGGATGGCAAAGCGCAAGCCTTCTTCCATCGCAATGGGGTTGATCAACTTCACAGTGATCGACACGTTGTCACCCGGCATCACCATCTCTTTGCCTTCTGGCAATTCGATCGCACCGGTCACGTCCGTCGTACGGAAGTAGAACTGCGGACGGTAGTTGTTGAAGAAAGGCGTGTGACGGCCACCTTCGTCTTTGGACAAAACATAAATCTCGCCCGTGAAGTGGGTGTGCGGCTTGATCGAACCGGGCTTGCACAGCACTTGGCCACGCTCGACGTCTTCGCGCTTGGTGCCGCGCAGCAAAATGCCCACGTTGTCGCCAGCCTGGCCTTGGTCCAACAGTTTGCGGAACATCTCAACGCCCGTGCAGGTGGTTTTGACCGTGTCTTTGATGCCCACGATTTCGATTTCTTCACCGACCTTGACGATACCGCGCTCAATACGGCCAGTCACCACCGTGCCGCGACCGGAGATGGAGAACACGTCTTCCACGGGCATCAAGAAAGCACCGTCCACTGCGCGGTCAGGCGTAGGGATGTAATTGTCCAACGCATCGGCCAACTTCATGATGGCTTCTTCGCCCAATGGGCCCTTGTCGCCTTCCAAAGCCAGCTTGGCAGAACCCTGGATGATCGGGGTGTCGTCGCCTGGGAAGTCGTACTTGGACAACAACTCGCGCACTTCCATCTCGACCAGCTCGAGCAACTCGGCGTCGTCAACCATGTCGCACTTATTCAGGAACACGATGATGTAGGGCACGCCCACCTGGCGGGCCAACAAGATGTGCTCACGGGTCTGAGGCATGGGGCCGTCAGCAGCGGAACACACCAAAATCGCGCCGTCCATCTGAGCCGCACCAGTGATCATGTTTTTCACATAGTCAGCGTGGCCAGGGCAGTCCACGTGGGCGTAGTGACGGTTAGCCGTCTCGTACTCGACGTGGGCAGTGTTGATCGTGATACCACGGGCTTTTTCTTCGGGCGCAGCGTCGATCTGGTCGTACGCTTTGGCAGAACCGCCGAACTTGGCAGCCAACACGGTGGTGATGGCAGCCGTCAATGTGGTCTTGCCGTGGTCAACGTGACCGATGGTGCCCACGTTGACGTGGGGCTTGGTCCGTTCAAATTTTTCTTTAGCCATTTTTCAAATCCTTAAAAAGAGCAATGCCCGTGTGTTGGTTTAATGTTTGCATCAGGTTGCTGGGTCACTCCGCACGGGCACAGAGTGGCACTTGATCGCAGACAGTTTCTGAACGTTCAGATCTGACTGTTTCTAATCAGAGGTGCCCGAGCAAATTCGCAGGCGAATTTGGTCCGGCACGCTTTTCATTATTTTGCCCTTGAAGCCACAATGGCTTCAGCCACGTTACGGGGCGCTTCAGCGTAGTGCTTGAACTCCATCGTGTAGGTGGCACGGCCTTGCGACATCGAACGCAGGGTGGTTGAATAGCCGAACATTTCCGAGAGCGGAACTTCGGCCTTGATGGCCTTACCACCACCCATCATGTCGTCCATGCCTTGAACCATGCCACGGCGTGAGGACAAGTCGCCCATCACGTTGCCAGCGTAGTCTTCGGGTGTCTCGACTTCCACAGCCATCATCGGCTCCAGAATCACGGGCTGCGCTTTGCGGCAACCTTCTTTAAAACCAAAGATGGCGGCCATCTTGAAGGCCATTTCGTTTGAGTCCACGTCGTGGTAAGAACCGAAGTGCAGAGTGACTTTGACGTCGACAACGGGGTAGCCCGCCAAAACTCCTTGTCCCAGAGCTTCGATCACGCCTTTTTCGACCGCAGGGATGTATTCTCGAGGAACCACACCGCCCTTGATGGCGTCAACAAATTCGAAGCCTTTGCCTGGCTCTTGAGGCTCGACCTTCAGAACGACGTGGCCATACTGACCCTTGCCACCGGACTGGCGCACGAATTTGCCTTCGGCTTCTTCGACGGTCTTGCGGATGGTTTCGCGGTAAGCCACTTGAGGCTTGCCCACGTTGGCTTCCACACCGAATTCACGCTTCATGCGGTCCACGATGATTTCCAGGTGCAGTTCGCCCTGACCACCGATGATGGTCTGGCCTGATTCTTCGTCGGTTTGCACGCGGAAAGAAGGATCTTCTGCAGCCAAACGGGCCAAGGCCATGCCCATTTTTTCTTGGTCAGCCTTGGTCTTGGGCTCAACCGCCTGGCGAATCACAGAGTCGGGGAACACCATGCGCTCCAAGGTGATCACGGCGTTGGGATCGCACAAGGTTTCACCTGTGGTCACGTCTTTCAAGCCCACGCAAGCGGCGATGTCGCCGGCGCGGATTTCGTCGACTTCTTCGCGGTTGTTGGCGTGCATCTGCACGATACGGCCAATACGCTCTTTCTTGCCGCGCACGGCGTTGTACACGGTGTCGCCCTTTTTCAGAACGCCTGAATAAACACGCACGAAGGTCAACTGACCCACAAACGGATCGGTCATCAATTTGAAGGCCAAAGCCGCAAATTTTTCACTGTCATCCGCTTTGCGCGTGATTTCCTTTTCGTCTTCGTCAAAGCCCTTGATGGCTTTCACATCCAAAGGCGAAGGCATCAGTTCGAGCACCGCGTCCAGCATGCGCTGAACGCCTTTGTTCTTGAACGCCGTGCCGCACAACATGGGCTGAATTTCGCTGTTGATGGTGCGTACACGCAGGCCGTGTGTGATTTCTTCTTCGGTCAAGTCACCTTCTTCGAGGTACTTGTTCATCAGCTCTTCAGAGGCTTCGGCCGCCGCTTCGACCATCTTCTCGCGCCACTCTTTGGCCAACTCCACCAAGTTGGCCGGGATCTCTTCGAAGGTGAATTTCATGCCTTGGGAAGCCTCGTCCCAAATGATGGCTTTCATCTTGCGCAGATCCACCACGCCGGTGAAGTTTTCTTCAGCGCCGATTGGGATGACGATCGGCACAGGGTTGGCCTTCAGACGCAGCTTCATTTGCTCGACGACTTTGAAGAAGTTGGCACCGGTACGGTCCATCTTGTTGACAAAGGCCAGACGTGGCACTTTGTACTTGTTGGCCTGACGCCACACGGTTTCAGACTGGGGCTGCACGCCGCCCACAGCGCAGTAAACCATGCAAGCGCCGTCCAGCACCCGCATGGAACGCTCAACTTCAATCGTGAAGTCGACGTGGCCGGGGGTGTCGATGATGTTGATGCGGTGGTCTTCGAAAGAGCCGTCCATGCCCTTCCAGAAACAGGTGGTGGCTGCAGAGGTGATCGTGATGCCACGCTCTTGCTCTTGCTCCATCCAGTCCATGGTAGCAGCGCCGTCGTGCACTTCACCAATTTTGTGGTTCACGCCAGTGTAAAAAAGAATACGCTCTGTCGTCGTGGTCTTGCCAGCGTCAATGTGCGCTGAAATACCGATGTTGCGATAGCGCTCGATGGGGGTGATGCGAGCCATATATTTCTCCGATGATGATGTACTAAAGCCCGCCACCCCTTTTGGGGCCAGCGGGCTGGCTTCTGACAGTGTGAGACTTCTTTATGAAGCCCCTGTGAATCAGAAGCGGAAGTGTGAGAACGCCTTGTTGGCTTCGGCCATGCGGTGAACTTCGTCACGCTTTTTCATGGCACCACCACGGCCTTCATTGGCCTCGATCAATTCGTTGGCCAAACGCAAGGCCATGGACTTTTCTCCACGCTTGCGGGCGGCTTCTTTGATCCAGCGCATCGACAGGGCCAAGCGACGAACAGGGCGCACTTCAACAGGCACCTGGTAGTTCGCACCACCCACGCGGCGGGATTTGACTTCCACCATGGGCTTGACGTTGTTGATGGCAATCGAGAACAGCTCGACAGGGTCTTTGCCCGTTTTCTTTTCCATGGTTTCCAAGGCACCGTAAATGATGCGCTCAGCAACCGCTTTTTTGCCGCCTTCCATGATCACGTTCATGAACTTGGACAACTCGACATTGCCAAACTTGGGATCCGGCAGGATTTCACGTTTAGGGACTTCGCGACGACGTGGCATATTTCACCTCATATTGCTTCAGTTGGCGTCTTTTCAGACACCGCGAGCGTTATCAAAACGACTCACTTACTCGACCCACCTGGACAATTCCGGGCTTCGGGTCACTTCGCTGATTCACCGCGCCACGCGGGAAACAGCACCGAAAAATTTCAACCCGACGGGGTTTACTTGGCCTTGGGCTTCTTCGCGCCGTACTTGGAGCGAGACTGCTTGCGGTCTTTAACGCCTTGCAAGTCCAAAGAACCGCGCACGATGTGGTAACGCACACCGGGCAAGTCTTTGACACGACCACCGCGCACCAGCACCACCGAGTGTTCTTGCAGGTTGTGGCCTTCACCGCCGATGTAGGAGATGACCTCAAAACCGTTGGTCAAGCGCACCTTGGCCACTTTTCGCAAGGCAGAGTTGGGCTTTTTAGGCGTTGTGGTGTACACGCGAGTGCAGACACCACGACGCTGTGGAGAGTTTTGCATCGCAGGGCTTTTGGACTTGATCGTTTCGACCTCGCGCCCCTGACGCACCAATTGATTGATGGTTGGCATTGTTTGTAACGTCCCTAAACGTTGAATTTGGACAAAGGAAACTTCCCCGCCCCAAAAGCGGAAAAGCCCGCTAGTATAACCGCCTGGCGGGCCGTGTGGCAAGTTATCCACAATTTTGCTTAATGAAAGGGGGATCGGGGAGCTTGCGAATCACCTGATCCACAGCCGCACCGCATCCCAGGCGCGACCCAGCACGCCCGCTTGTTCGACCGGCTCCAGCACCAGCAATGGCACCTCAAACAAGGCTTTTTCACCTTGCATCACCTTCAGGCTGCCGACCGCCTGCCCTTTGGTGAACGGCGCAACCAAAGGGTCTGGGCGCACCACCTGGGTCTTGAGCTGTGCCGCGCTGCCTGCGGGAACCGCCACCACCAAAGGACGAACCGAACCCAGTTGGAGCACCGGCTGTTTGCCTTTCCAAACAGGAGGCATGACCACCGCCTGGTTGGCGTCAAAGAGTTTGACCGCATCAAACGCCAAATAACCCCAGTTGAGCAGTTTTTGACTCTCGTTGGCCCGTGCATTTTCACTGTCTGCCCCCAACACCACACTCAACAAGCGGCGTGCCCCCACATTGGGCAGCTCCCGCTTGGCCGAGGCCACCAGACAGTAACCCGCAGCTTGGGTGTGGCCGGTTTTGAGGCCATCGACACTGGTGTCGCGAAAAAGCAACAGATTGCGGTTGGTGTCATTGGCCGCTGGTGTGCCCTCGTAGCGGTATTTCTTGATGGCGTAATAAGGCACATACTGTGGAAAATCGCGCATCAGGCGTGTCGCCAGCAGTGCCAAGTCACGGGCAGTGGTGGTGTGGCCTGGGGCCGTCAGGCCTTCCGGATTTTTATACTGTGTCTTGAGCATGCCCAAAAAGACCGCTTGGTCGTTCATCAGCTGCACAAAGCGCTCCACACTGCCCGCCACCCCCTCGGCCAAGGCCACTGTCGCATCATTGCCCGACTGGACAATCATGCCTTTGATCAAGTCCTCCACGGGCACTTTCATCTTGGGGTCAATGAACATGCGCGATCCTGGCATCTTCCAGGCGCGCTCGGACACCGGCAGGGTCTGTTGGAGGTCGATCTTTCGGTTTTTCAGGGCATCAAAGACCAAATAAGCCGTCATCAGCTTGGTCAGCGAGGCGGGCTCTACGGCCATATCGGGGTCCTTGGCCGCGAGCACCTGGTTGGCGGTCACATCCATCAGCAAATAAGCTTTGGCGGCAATTTCAGGTGCTTGTGGCATCTGCGCTTGGGCAGCCCAAAAAGAGACGGCGAGCCCGATACTCACCAAAAATTTAAACAATGTGTTCATTCGTGTGTCTGTCATGCGTCGATAGATTGCTCATGGGCGGCCCGCTTGGTGTGGCGCTCTGGGCGTATGGAGCCAATTAGGGATAGGCACCAGGTTGAAGGGTCAAGTCCTCAGGTGGCGCACCACCAAAGATTTGAGAAGGGGCAATTGTCCGTGAAAGAAGTGCTCACAACCGGGAATCACCGTGATGGGCAAGGATTGAGGACGTGCCCAGTCCAGCACGCTGGCCAGCGGCACCGTATCGTCCTGCTCACCATGCAACACCAGGCAGCGCTCGTGCAACTCGGGGGCCACCGGGGCCACCTCAAAACGCGAAGCGGCCGTGCCCACCAACACCAGCCGATGGGGTGGCCGTTGATGACCCAAGGCCTGCACCACATGGCTGGTGACAAATGCACCAAACGAAAACCCAGCCAGCGCCAGTGGCCCTGTAGGTGCAACTTGCGTGATGACTTGCTGCATGTCGAGGGCTTCGCCAGGGCCTTCGTCGTAGGAGCCCTCGCTCGCACCCACACCTCTGAAATTGAAGCGCACAGCGCGCCAGCCGCTTTGCACAAAAGCACGCGCCAAAGTTTGCACCACTTTGTTGTGCAGGGTGCCGCCAAACAAAGGGTGAGGGTGGGCAATCACGGCCGTGCCTTGCGCAGCGCCATCGACGGGCTCGTCCAGCAAGGCCTCAATCTGCCCAACTTGGCCTTGCAAGCTGAGCGTGCGGGTCGTGGGGCTCATCAGCGCCCCAGGTGCTCGGGGGTCAGCAAGCGCTGGACCACTTGGCCATTTCTCAAATGCGAATCGACGATCTCGTCGATGTCATTCGTATCCACAAAGGTGTACCAAACGCCTTCCGGGTACACCACGGCCACAGGCCCACCGGCACAGCGGTCCAGGCAACCGGCCTTGTTGACCCGAACTTCGCCCGGGCCGTTCAGTCCAAGTTCTTTCACTCGGGACTTGCAATGGTCAAAAGCGGCTTGGGCGTTGTGCTGTGCGCAGCAGGCTTCGTTGTTTTTGCGCTCGTTCAGGCAAAAGAAGATGTGGCGCTTGAAATAAGGGCTGGGGGTTTCGGTGCTCATTCGTCGATTTTAGGCCTCCTTCCTGAAAACCGGGGTTCAGTCGGCTCAGGCCAGGCCTGGTCCAGACAATCGGCGCACCAAATACAAAAGCAAGGCATAGGGCCAGAGCCAGCCCAGCCACTGAATCAAGCCATGAAAACGGATGAAACGTCCTTGCTCCCAAGTCTGCAGGGTCAAGGAAAAATACACATCGGCCGATGCGCTGTTGAGCAAGCTCAGCTGCAGCACCAAAGCCGCCAAAGCCAGTACCCAGCAAAGCCGGGGTGGACACAAAGACAGCAGCGCCGCTCCCGCCAAGGCCCAGACCATGCCCTTGATCACCTCGGGACTGATCCACCCCCAGGCATGCACAGGGCCGTAAGTCAAAGTGGCCGACAGGGCGCTGGCCAGCAAACCCGCCGTCAGGCACACCCCAGCCACCACCCAGCGCTGCGGCCTGCGGCGCACCACACCAAAGGCGAGCAGACAGGGCAACAACAAACCGATGGTCACGCACAAAGTCTCGGTCAACGGCAACAAAGGCTGCAGTTCAGCCGTACGAACGGGCCACCAATCGAGCCAAGGCGTGTCTTGCAACCACTCGATCCAGGTGGTCTCCACACGCTCAAACACATGGCCCAGACCAAAGGGCACGGGGGCCGGAAACAACAAAGCCAGGGGCCACAGGGCCAACAAGGCCAGCGCACCACTGGCCTCGGATTCAAACCAGCGGTCCCTGAACCGGCCCCAGCGCTCAATCAGCCCTGCCCAAGCCAGGCCACTGGCCACCACGGCACCGGCCCAAGCGCCACCCACGTTCAGCACCCAATCCAGGTTGGAGGGCACGCGGACCGGCAAGAACATCTGCAGCGACTCCATGGCGAAAGACAAAACCGCGGCCACCAAAGTGGCCAGGGTGATGGCAGGCCATTCTCGGCGGCTGCGGTGCACGGCCAGCGCCAGCAAAAAGCCCAAGGGGGCATAGCCCAGCACATTCGAAAAAATATCGAACCCGGTCCAGTAGCGCGGCCAAGGCGCTGTCATGAAAGACCATGACAACACGCCCTGAAAGCGCCAGTTTTCAAAAGGGTACAAGCTGGCATAGGCGATCAGAACCGCATACAGCCAAAACAAAGGCCAGGCGGTGGTTTTGCGCCAGATGGGCTTGCGCATGAGCCTTGCTTGCCAGGCCTTAAAAAGGCTTGACCACCACCAAAATGACAGCGGCCACCATCATCAACACCGGCGCTTCGTTGAACCAGCGGAACCAAACATGGCTGCGCTGCATCTGGCCTTTTTCAAACTTGCGCAGCAAGGCACCACAACTGTGGTGGTAACCCAACAAAGCCAGCACGATCAGCAGTTTGGCGTGCATCCAGCCTTGGCCCGGACCCATGCCTATGCCGTAGTAGAGCCAAAGCCACAGGCCCAGCGCCAAGGCCGGAACAGCCAGAATGGTCATGAAACGATAGAGTTTGCGCGCCATCAGCAGCAGACGCTCGCGCTCGGCGGGCGAGTCGGCCGGCACCATGGCCAGGTTGACATAGATGCGAGGCAAATAAAACAGGCCCGCAAACCAGCTGGCGATGAAAACGATGTGAAGGGCTTTGATCCAGAGCATGTTTCAAGTGTAGCCAGTGATGCCCGAGGCAAGCGCCAATTCGCAGGGCAAAAAAAACCCCCGACCAGAGGCCGAGGGCAGGAAGCCTTTTTGCTGTCACACATCAAGGCGCCCGCTCAGGGAGGAAAAGCGGGAGGCAGCAAGCTACCCAAAATGGAATTTATCAAATAACAAAACCAATAACAAGGTTGTGTTTGTTTTTTATGTTGTTTTTATCATTTGAGTTTTGAAGTTCTGTTCTTGTCACCCGAACTGCCACCTGAGCGACTGTGTGAACCATGCGATTTTTGGCATCTACAAGGACTTCAGGCACAATTTTCGAAATGAACCCTGTCGCCCCCTTCCCCGCCTACCGCCCACGCCGCTTGCGCCGTGACGAATTCACCCGCAATCTGGTGCGCGAGCACCGGGTCACAGCACACGACCTGATCTACCCGGTCTTTGTGCTGGACGGGCAAAACCAGCGCCAAGCCGTGGGCTCCATGCCCGGCGTGGAACGTCTGAGTCTGGACCTGCTGCTGCCGGTGGCCGAAGACTGCGTCAAGCTCGGCATCCCGGTGATGGCCCTGTTCCCGGTGATCGACGCCAGCCTGAAGGACCCCACGGGCAGTGAAGCCATGAACCCAAACGGCCTGGTGCCGCGTGTGGTGCGTGAGCTGAAAAAGCACTTTCCCGAACTGGGCGTGATGACCGATGTGGCGCTCGACCCCTTCACCAGCCACGGCCAGGACGGCCTGCTCGACGAGACCGGCTACATCCTGAACGACGAAACCACCGCCGTGCTGGTGCAGCAAGCCCTGACCCAAGCCGAAGCCGGTGTGGACATGGTCGCCCCCAGCGACATGATGGACGGCCGCATTGGCGCAATCCGTCAGGCGCTCGAAGCCCGGGGCTTGATCCACACCCGCATCATGGCCTACAGCGCCAAGTACGCCAGTGCGTTTTACGGCCCTTTCCGCGACGCGGTCGGCTCGGCGGGTAATTTGGGCAAGAGCAACAAAAAGGTCTACCAGATGGACCCCGGCAACACCGACGAAGCCCTGCGCGAAGTCGCCATGGACCTGGCCGAGGGCGCCGACATGGTGATGGTCAAGCCCGGCATGCCGTATCTGGACATCGTGCGCCGGGTCAAAGACGAGTTCAAGGTGCCGACCTTTGCTTACCAGGTGTCCGGCGAATACGCGATGCTCAAGGCCGCCGCACAAAACGGCTGGCTGGACCACGACCTGGTCATGATGGAAAGCCTGCTGGCCTTCAAACGTGCTGGCGCGGATGGCGTGCTGACTTACTTTGCACGCGACGCCGCACGCTGGATCGCCGCCCATCCCTAAAAATGCACGGGCGATGGATCGGCCAGATCAGTCCAAGTGTTGCTTGAAAAACGCCAGCGTGCGTTCCCGCGCCAGCTGGGCCGAGGGTGCATCCCATGAACCGCGCTGGTCGCAGTTGAAGCCGTGGTGCGCGGCATAGGTGAACACCTGCACGGCGGGGTGGGCCTTTTTGAAAGCCTCCACCGTGTCCAGGGGAATCCACTTGTCTTCGTCGGCAAAGTGCGCCATGACCGGCACCCGAGGTTGGCGAGCGATTTCGGCCTCTGTGGTGACACCGCCACCGTAATAAGGCGCTGCTGCACTCAAACCGGTCAGCGTGCAAGCCGCGCGCCAGGTCAGCAAGCCGCCCCAGCAATAACCCACAATGCCCACCTTGCCGCCAGACACTTTAGCGGCATGGTCAATGGCCGCCTGAATGTCTTGCAACACACCGGGTGCAGGCAAGGCCTCTGCAGCCGTTTTGTAGCCAAAGCCCTCACCCATATCGGCATCGGTGTAACCCAGCTCGACCCCTGGCTTGACCCGGTGGAATGCGGCCGGGGCCACCGCCAGATAACCGTCGGCGGCGTAGCCATCGGCCACGGCACGAATGTGGCTGTTGACGCCAAAAATCTCCTGAATCACCACCACAGCACCTTTGGGGGTGCCTGCAGGGCGGGCTTCGTAGGCTGGCACTGCTGTGCCATCTGCGCTGTGCAATTCAATCATCGTTCCCATGTTTTGGCCTTTCAAGTGTAAATGTGTTCAACCGACCAGTGCACGCTCGACAAAGTCGAGTCGATCCTGGCCCCAAAAAATCTCACCATCGACCACATAGCTGGGCGCTCCAAACACCCCCGCATCGATGGCCGCCTGGGTATAAGTCTCGTAACGTTCTTGCACCGCTTGGCTGCGTGAAGCCTCCATCAGCGAAGCGGGCAAATCCTGCTCGCCGAGCAACTCGGCCAGCACCTTGTCGTCCGCCATGTTGCGCTCTTGCGCCCAGCAAGCCGCCAAAATCGCACCCGCGATCTTCATGGCCGCCTGCGGACCTTGGGCCAGATCGGCGGCAATGATCAGGCGGGCCGAATCGTCACCACCCACAGGGAAATACCTGGGCTTGAGGTTCAAAGGCACCTTCAGCTGCTGGCTGAAACGCTGCAACTCAACCAAGCGGTAAGCCTGCCGCTGCGGCGCCCGCTGCCCAAGTGGCAAGCCCCCCGAAATGGGGAACACCTTGCCACCCAAGTCGATGGGCATGACACGCACCGCAGCGCCAGAGCGCTTGACGATGTCGGCCAGGCGCTGGTGGCCCAGATAAGCCCAAGGGCTTTGCGGGGCGAAGTAATAGTCCACTGTGCGACCCATGCTGTCTCCTGGTGTGTTGTGTAATCTTTGATGGAGCGGTTGTAACCGCAAGCGTTGATTTTTGCAGGAGACACGCGATGAACAAGGTCTTGTTGGTGACGGGGGGCAGCCGGGGCATCGGGGCGGCCACCGCCCTGTTGGCGGCCCAAAACGGCTGGTCGGTGGCGGTGAACTACACCGTCAACTCGTTGGCCGCCGACGAAGTGGTACGCCAGATCCGCGCCGCGGGTGGCCAAGCCATGTCAGTGCAAGCCGATGTGGCCGATGAAGCGCAGGTGCTGCGCATGTTCGAGCACATCGACGCCAAACTGGGCCGCCTGTCGGGCTTGGTCAACAACGCAGGCGTGGTCGACGTTTACGCACGCGTGGCAGAGATGAGCGTAGCGCGCTTGAAACGCATGTTCGACATCAACGTGATCGGCAGCCTGGTCTGCGCCCGCGAAGCCGTGCGCCGCATGAGCACGCGCTACGGCGGTGAAGGCGGCAGCATCGTCAACGTGTCGAGCGCAGCGGCCCGTCTGGGCTCGCCCGGCCAGTATGTGGACTACGCCTCGGCCAAAGGGGCGATTGACGCCTTCACGCTGGGCCTGGCCAAAGAAGTCGCCGCCGAAGGCGTGCGCGTCAATGCCGTGCGCCCCGGCCTGATCGACACCGACATCCACGCCTCGGGTGGCCTGCCCGATCGCGTGAAAGATCTTCAACACCTGGTGCCCATGCAGCGCGGCGGCACCGCCGACGAGGTGGCGCAAAGCATCGTTTGGCTTTTGTCAGATGCTGCCAGCTACACCACCATGAGCCTGATCGACGTTTCCGGGGGCCGCTGATGGGTCAGATCAAGTACCACTGGGAAGACTTTGCGGTGGGCGAAGTGCGCGACTTGGGCGCCATCACCCCCACCCGAGAAGAAATCATCGCCTTCGCCACACAATTCGACCCGCAACCCTTTCATTTAGACGACGAAGCGGCCAAAGCCTCGGTGTTCGGCGCCCTGTCGGCCAGTGGTTGGCACACCTGTTCGATGGCCATGCGCCTGATGGTGACCAATTTTTTGTGCGAGACCTCCAGCTTGGGCTCGCCGGGCTTGGAAGGCATCAAATGGCTCAAACCCGTCTACCCCGGCGACACTTTGCGCCTGCAAAGCACCTTGCTGGAAACCAAACCCATGGGCAAACGCCCCGATGTGGGCATGACGCGCAACCTGTGGGAAATGTTCAACCAACACGGTGACAAGGTGTTGCAAATGGAAGGCTGGGGCATGTTCAGAAGGCGCCACCCAGCGGCCTGAATAAGCGTCCAAAGGGGCACAATGGCGCGATGGACTTCAAACCGCTCATCACCCTGCTGGCCATCGTCAACCCTTTGGCGATCGTCCCTTTTTTCATCCACTACACCCAAGGTTTCAGCGCTGCCCAGCGCCAAAAAACCATTTGGGTGTCGTCCTTTTCTGCTTTTGTGGTGATCGCCGCCAGCGCCTTGCTGGGCCTGCAAATCCTGGAGTTCTTCGGCATCTCGCTGGCCAGCTTTCAAGTCGGCGGCGGCATGCTGCTCTTGACCGCCGCACTGTCGATGCTGAATGCCCAACCCGCTGAAGCCCGCGCCAGTGCCGACGAAGTGCATGACGCCGAAGCCAAAGCCGCCATGGGGGCCAGCATCGCCGTGGTGCCGCTGACCATCCCCTTGCTGACCGGACCGGCCACCATGTCCACGGTGGTGATTTACGCCGAAAAAGCCAAGAACTTCGCCCAACTGGGCACCCTGGTCGGCTACGGCGTGGTCATTGCGCTGGCCACCGCCTTGTGTTTTTCACTGGCCACCCCGATTGCCCGCATTCTGGGCAAAACCGGCATCAACGTGATGACCCGGCTGATGGGTTTGATTTTGGCCGCGCTCGCGGTCGAGGTGATGGCCGACGGGCTGACCAAATTGTTCCCAGTGCTGGCCCGGGGAATCTGAACCCGGCAAACGGCGAGCGATCAGGCTGCCCACAGGCACTGGCCATGCGCCAACCGCCCTTCATGTCCGGCGTTCTTCTGCAAAGTGGATGGGCTTTTGACGGCGGTTACACCGACAACGCACCGATCCCGGCTCAAACCGCCGGTGAAAAAGCATCCTCCCTCGTCTTGCCGACGCGCCACTGCCCGACAAACCGTCACTCTTTGAGGTGCATGGACGCAACTACTGGCAACCCAGCCGCAAGGTGCGCGTGTCCACATGGGATTGCCGCCCGGGCACTACGGTGAACGATGCGTTTGCGCTGGGGCAAGAAGATGCCAAACGGGCGCTGGCTAATGGCCAGATCCAACTCAGCATCTGACCTCCTGCCCCGCTTCGACCACCACATCTAGTGAAACACGAAGTGGCCCATTATTTTCTCAGTTGGGGTTGAAAGATCCAAAGATCTTCATGCATCTTGCCAATTTTTGCCAAACCCACTAAGCTTTCTACATGAGCACCATGAACATTTCCCTGCCTGAAACCTTAAAGACCTTTGTGGATCTGCAAGTTAGCCAACGCGGCTACAGCACCAGCAGCGAGTACGTGCGTGAACTGATCCGCAAGGACCAAGATCGACTTGAATTGCGTGAAAAACTCCTGATCGGCGCGGGTTCCGCCCCCACGCTACCGGTAAGTGGCACATACTTTGATGACCTGCGAGATCGGGTTCACCAGGCCACCTCAAACAACACACCCCGTTGAAAACCAAGCCAGTCATCCCACGAGAATTGGCCCTTCGGGATGTTGAGCAAGCTGTTGCCTACTATTTAAACGAGGGTGCGCCCTCTGCTGCTCTCGGTCTGATTGATGCGCTGGAAAAAGCCTATGCCCACATCGGTCGGCACCCCGGCACGGGATCGCCACGTTATGCACACGAATTGAACCTGGCGGGTCTTCGATTTTGGCCACTGATCAGCTACCCACATGGTGTTTTTTACATTGAAATGGCGGACCACATCGATGTTTGGCGCGTTCTACACGGTCAGCGCGATATCCCTGCTTGGCTTCAAACAGAATCCGATTGAACTCACCTTGGCGAAATTGAAGCAACGGTGCCAAGTCTCTTCGCTGGCTGGAAATCACACCCCAAACCCCGCCGCCAGCCCCGCCCTCAAATGCGTCACCAGCGCCGCCACGGCCCTGGGGACATGCGGCGCATAAGGGCGGATGGCGTAAATGGTTTCGGCAAAGGCCCCCACAGGTTTCCAGCCCGGCAGTACGCGCACCAATTGGCCCTTGCGTAACTCGGCTTGGGCACTGAAGTCGGGCAGGAGGGCAATGCCTGCGCCGGTCATGGCCGCTTCACGCAAGGCCTCGCTGTTGTTGGCGGCAAAGTGGCCACTCACGGGCACCGTAATGCGTTCCGCCGCTTGTGAAGGCTCACGCGGCTCAAAGGTCCATGCGGGTGTGTCTTGCGAGCGGGGGTAATGCAGGCAGTTGTGGGTTTGCAGGTCGGCCGGGTTTTGTGGTTCGCCAAATTGACCGATATAAGCGCGGGTGGCCACGAGCACCGATTCGGTCGCGCACAGCGCCCAAGCCACATGCGTGTCCGGCGGGCGGGCGGTGTGGCGGATGGCCAAGTCATAACCTTCTGTGGCCAAGGCGCTCAAGCGGTCGGACAGGTCCAGCTCAATGCGCACATCTGGAAAGTCTTTCAAAAAAGCGGCGAACAGCGGCACCAGCTGCTGGCGAGCCAGCGCCACCGGGGCCGTGACGCGAAGTAAACCGCTGGGCTGCTCGGCCAAGTCGCGCACTTGGGCAAAACTTTGCTCAATCTGCTCGAACGAAGCGCGGGTGTCATCCACCAGCCTTTGGCCCGCCTCGGTCAGGCGCAAGCTGCGGGTGGTGCGCTGCACCAAGGTCACCTTGGCGACCCGCTCCAGTTCGGCGATGCGCTGGCTCATGGCGGCCTTGCTCACGCCCAAACGGGCGGCCGCTGCCGTGTAGCTGCCCTGCTGCGACAGCACGCTCAGCCAATGCAGGTGCGTCCACAGGGCGGTGATTTTTTGCTCTTCCATTTGACTATTGTTTGTTATTTTGAACAATCAATTCAGTATTGTGGTCTTGTGGGAGATAGTGGGGGTGCCTACACTCTCAGTCTGAAGGCATGGATTGCCACGCTTCGCCCGCAATGACAAAACATGCGGACAGCACGCACTGACAAAACCAACGTCATTACACGGCCCACTGACCGTCATTGCGAGCGCAGCGCGGCAATCCAGCAACAGACACCCGAACTGGCGGCAGTGTCAGTGCCACAACCATTCCCCATTCAGGAACCCCCATGAGCATCTCCCAAATCGGCCACTACATCAACGGTCAAGTCACCGCAGGCGCATCAGGCCGCAGCCAACCCGTCACCAACCCCGCCACCGGCTTTGTGACCGGAAACGTGGCCCTGGCCAACAGCGCCGAGGTGGCCAAGGCCGTGGCCGCCGCGCAAACCGCCTTCCCGGCTTGGGCCGACACACCGCCGCTGCGCCGCGCCCGCGTGATGTTCAAGTTCCTCGAACTGTTGAACACCCACAAAGATGAGCTGGCCCACATGATCACCGCCGAGCACGGCAAGGTGTTCACCGACGCCCAAGGCGAAGTCAGCCGCGGCATCGACATCGTGGAATTCGCCACCGGCATCCCGCAGCTGCTCAAGGGCGACTTCACCGACCAAGTCTCCATCGGCATCGACAACTGGACGCTGCGCCAGCCGCTGGGCGTGGTCGCGGGCATCACGCCGTTCAACTTCCCCGTCATGGTGCCCATGTGGATGTTCCCTGTCGCCATCGCGGCAGGCAACACCTTCATCTTGAAGCCCAGCCCGACCGACCCGACGCCTTCGCTGTTCATCGCCGAATTGCTGAAAAAAGCCGGTCTGCCCGATGGCGTGTTCAACGTGGTGCAAGGTGACAAAGAAGCCGTGGACGCGCTGCTGGAGCACCCTGACGTCAAAGCCATCAGCTTTGTCGGCTCCACACCGATTGCCAACTACATCTACGAAACCGGTGCTCACCACGGCAAGCGTGTGCAAGCCCTGGGCGGCGCGAAGAACCACTTGGTGGTCATGCCCGATGCCGACATCGACCAAACCGTCGACGCCTTGATCGGCGCAGGTTACGGCTCGGCCGGCGAGCGTTGTATGGCGATTTCGGTGGCGGTCTTGGTCGGTGATGTGGCTGACAAAATCATCCCCAAACTCATCGAGCGCACCAAGACCTTGAAGGTGCTCAACGGCGAAAACCTGGCCGCCGAAATGGGCCCCATCGTGACCGACGCGGCACGTCAGCGCATCAAGGGCTACATCGACGCGGGCGTGGCCGAAGGCGCCAAACTCTTGATCGACGGCCGCGAATTTGACGGCGCCAAGGCGGGTGCCGGTTGCGACAACGGCTTCTGGTTGGGCGGCACGCTGTTCGACCACGTGACCACCGACATGAAGATCTACAAAGAGGAAATCTTTGGCCCGGTCTTGAGCTGCGTGCGCGTGCCCGACTTCGCCACCGCCGTGCAAATCATCAACGACCACGAGTTCGGCAACGGCGTGAGCTGCTTTACCCGCGACGGCAACGTGGCCCGTGAATTTAGCCGCCGCATCCAAGTGGGCATGGTCGGCATCAACGTGCCGATCCCGGTGCCCATGGCTTGGCATGGCTTTGGCGGCTGGAAGCGTTCGCTGTTTGGCGACATGCACGCTTATGGCGAAGAGGGTGTACGTTTCTACACGAAGCAAAAATCGATCATGCAACGCTGGCCGGAGTCGATTGGCAAGGGCGCTGAGTTCGTGATGCCAACGGCCAAATAAGCCAAGGCTCCATCAGCTTTCTGGTGTTTTCCGCGAACGCGACTGGCCGGGGCCACCGGGCCTCATCAGTCGCTTCGCGCCAGCAAATCGACCCGGCGGCCCCGGCCAGTCACCCTCGCTGCGTTGGCTGGCTTTAAACGACCGATTGCCGTGCACAATCGCCTGCTGAGGAGACCGGGGAAAACATGAACCACAACAGCTTTGACTACATCGTCATCGGCGCAGGCACCGCAGGGTGTTTGCTGGCCAACCGGCTCAGTGCCGACCCCAGCAAGCGGGTCTTGCTGGTGGAGGCGGGCCAAAAAGACAACTACCACTGGATCCACATCCCTGTGGGTTATTTGTACTGCATTGGCAACCCGCGCACCGATTGGCTGTACCAGACCGAAGCGGCCGAGGGCCTGAACGGGCGCAGCCTGCGTTACCCGCGGGGCAAGGCGCTGGGCGGTTGCAGCAGCATCAACGGCATGATTTACATGCGCGGGCAGTCGCGCGATTACGAACATTGGGCCGAGGTCACGGGTGACGAGGCCTGGCGCTGGCAGCCCTGCCTGGCCGACTTCAAGGCGCATGAAAACCACCACAAACTCGATGCAGCGCTGGCACCTGACTTTGCCCGCCAGCATGGGGGCGCTCGGGGCGACTTTGCCCAACTGCACGGCCACGGCGGTGAGTGGCGCATCGAAAAGCAGCGCCTGCGCTGGGAAGTGCTGGACGCCTTTGCCCAAGCAGCGGTGCAGTCGGGCATCCCGGCTACGCCAGACTTCAACACGGGCAACAACGAAGGTGTGGGCTACTTTGAGGTGAACCAGAGAGACGGTTGGCGCTGGAATGCGTCCAAGGCGTTTTTGCGCCCCGCCCAGCAGCGCCCCAATCTGACGGTCTGGACCGAAACCCGGGTGCAAGCGCTGCAGCTGGCCACCCAACCCGATGGCCGCACGCGCTGCGTGGGCGCGAATTTGGTGCGCAAAGGGCAGGCGGTGCATGTGAGCGCTCAGGCCGAGGTGATCCTGAGTGCGGGCAGCATCGGCTCGGTGCAGATTTTGCAGCTCTCGGGCATTGGCCCGGCCGAGTTGCTCCGGGCCAAAGGCGTGCCGGTCCAGGTTGATCTGCCCGGGGTGGGGGCCAACTTGCAAGACCATTTGCAGATCCGCTCGGTCTACAAAGTTCAAAACACCAAAACCCTGAACACCCTCGCCAACAACCTGTGGGGCAAGGCCATGATCGGGCTGGAGTACGCCCTCAAGCGCACCGGTCCCATGAGCATGGCGCCGAGCCAGCTGGGTGCATTCACCAAGAGCGACCCGTCACAGCCCCACGCCAACATTCAATACCACGTTCAGCCGCTCAGCCTGGACGCTTTTGGCGAGCCGCTGCACAGCTTTCCGGCCATCACGGCCAGCGTGTGCAACCTCAACCCCACCAGCCGGGGCAGGGTTGAGATCAAGACGCCCCACTTTGAAGACGCGCCCGCCATCGCCCCCAACTACCTGGCCACCGATGTCGACCGAAAAGTGGCCGCCGACAGCCTGCGGGTCACGCGCCGCATCATGGCCCAGCCCGCGATGGCACCTTTTGCACCCGAAGAGTTCAAGCCCGGCGTGCAGTACCAAAGCGACGAAGAACTGGCCAAATTGGCCGGGGACATCGCCAGCACCATCTTCCACCCCGTGGGCACCACCCGCATGGGCCGCGACGACGACCCGATGGCAGTGGTCAACTCGCGCCTGCAAGTGCGTGGCGTATCGGGCCTGCGCGTGGTCGATGCCGGCGTGATGCCCACCATCACCAGCGGCAACACCAACAGCCCCACGCTGATGATTGCGGAAAAAGCAGCGCGTTGGATCGTGGAAGACGCAAGCCACTGACCTGCACGCGCCAGCCCAGAAGCCCCCTGCGTCGGCACGGTAGGCCTGCGGCAACCGAAAATGCCCCTTTTTACCGCTGATGCAGCCCCTGCCTCAGGGATTTCCCCCGAATGGGGAAATCCCTGAGAAAACTTGGGGCCTTGTTCACGTACATTTCAATCACTCGATGCACAGCAGTACCTGCATCCTGAGGGCCGAGGAGACAAGTCGAGACCCGAAGAACAAGTACACCAAGCAACATCCAACGAGGTGTCATTTCCCCAAGCGTCGCGGAAGCGGCGCTTTTTTTTGGTCGCTGCACAGCCGCCTTTTCAAAATCAGCAGCGCCCTCACTGGGTGCCACAATCGACCCCATGGAATTACTGATTGTTTCGCTGGCCTCGCTGCTGGCCGGGCTGATCGACTCGATCGTGGGCGGTGGTGGCCTGATCTTGCTGCCCGCGCTGTTTGCCACCTTCCCCAACGCGGCACCCGCCACCTTGTTTGGCACCAACAAAAGCGCCTCGATCTGGGGTACCGCCTTTGCCACGGTGCAATACAGCCGAAAAGTGGTCATGCCCTGGCGTTCCCTGCTGCCTGCTGCGGCTGCGGGCTTGTTGGGTTCGGTCATCGGGGCTTGGATGGTCACGCAGGTCGACCCTGCCCTGTTTCGCAAAGCCATGCCCGTGATGCTGGCGGCTTTGCTGGTCTACACCATGGCCAAAAAAGACATGGGTCGCCAGCATGCCCCGCGCTTTGCTGGGTCCAAAGAGGCCTGGATCGCGTCAGGCATGGGTCTGACCATCGGGTTTTACGACGGCTTTTTTGGCCCGGGTACGGGCAGTTTCCTGGTCTTTGCCTACGTTCGGCTGCTGGGGTATGACTTTCTAAATGCTTCGGCATCGGCCAAGGTGATCAACCTCGGGTCCAATTTTTCGGCACTGATGATGTTCGCTTACCAAGGCTATGTCTGGTGGCACCTGGCGCTGGCCATGGCCGTGTCCAACATCATCGGTAGCCTGATCGGCACACGCTTGGCACTTAAACACGGGGCGGGCTTTGTGCGCCAGATTTTCATCTTTGTGGTGCTGGCCCTCATCTGCAAAACCGCTTACGACACTTGGTTGCGCTAAAAAGCTTTCAGCGCAAGCGCCACTTGATTTGCCCGGCGTACTGCGCTAGCGCGACGCCCAACAACGTCACACCAGCTCCGGCGATCTTGATCCAAGTGTAGTGTTCACCCGAGAGCGCCCAAGCAAAAAGTCCCGCCATGGGCGGCATCAAATACATCAAAGGGGCAGAGCGGGCCACTCCGCGCACATTGTTGATCCAACCCCAAGCCAGCCAGCCAATGAAGGCCGACACCAGAACCGACCAAAACAGACCCACCCAGTCCCATACTTCGAGCGCCGCCCAATTCGCGTCCATGCCTGCAGGCAGCGACATCAGCATGACCGGCAAGCCGCCCAGTAAAGTGGCGTAACCCATGGTCAGCACTGGCCCGTGTTCTTGCATCACGGGTTTGACTGCGACGGTGTAATAAGAGAACAAACCGGCCGCCCCCAGCAAGACCAAATCGCCCCCGCCAGCACGCCAGTTACCACCCATCAATTTGTCAGACAAAAACATCAAGACCCCGCCAAAGGCCAGCGTCACACCAGACAACTGCGCCGCCGTCAACCGCTCCAGACCCTGAATGCGCAGTATCAACAAGGTGAAAATTGGCCCACACGCCAAAATAACCGAACTGGAAAACGCGGTGGACCAATGGATTCCAAATGTGACCAGCCCCACATGCAAGGAATGTCCGATGAAGCCCAACCAAGCCATGTGCAGCAAGACCTGGCGCGGCAGCGGCGGCAACCAGCGCCCAAACCGCCAGCGCATGAGCAGCAGCGCACACACGGGCATGATGAGGTAACGCGCCCACAAAAAACCACCGGGTGTGACCAGATCAAAAAGATACTTTTGCAGCGTGAAATTGCCCCCCCAGATGACGATCAAGACCAGCGCCACCGACAAGGCGAGTTGGTCATGAGGGTGGGGCGGGGCACGATCGGACATGGCCGTATTGTGTGGCCACCGCCCTGCGGCCCATGTCTCGCCCGCAGCAAGCGATTCAGTCAAGCACCTGCACGGGCACGCGCTGCGCCAGCGCGCACATGAGTTCATAGCCCACGGTGCCCGCGGCCTGTGCCACCTCATCGATGCCGAGCACCACGCCCCCGGCCGACTGTCCCCAAAGCGTCACGGTGCTGCCCACACCCGCCTCTGGAAACGGACCCAGGTCCACCGTCAGCATGTCCATGCTGACACGTCCCACGGTGCGCCCAAGCGCACCGTCCACCAGCACAGGCGTGCCTGTGGGGCAGATGCGCGGGTAACCGTCGGCATAACCGCAGGCCACCACGCCGATGCGCATGGGACCGTCGGCCACGAAGCTCGAGCCATAACCCACGCTGTCACCCGCTTGCAAATGCTGCACTGCGATGATCTGGGCGTTCAGGCTCATGGCGGGTTGCAGGCCCCAATGGGCGGCGTTGTGTTCGGGAAAGTCGGGCGAGCTGCCATAGACCGCGATGCCGGGGCGAATCCAATCGGCTTTGACGGCCGCGTCTTGCGCATGGCGCAAGGTGGCGGCGCTGTTGCTGAGACTGCGCTCGCCTGGCAAGTCGCGCGTGGCTTCTTCAAAGCGGGCCATCTGCTCGGCGATGCCTTTGGGGCCGTCGGCGTCGCTGAAGTGGGTCATGAGCGAAATTTCGTCGACCTGCGGCAAGGCGTTCAGCCGCGTCCAGGCCGAGCGAAAGCGCTGCGGCGCAAAGCCCAGCCGGTTCATGCCCGAGTTCATCTTGAGGAAGACCCGGTGCGGCTCATGCGTCTTGTGCAGCGCCAGCATGTCGATTTGCTCGTCGCAATGCACCGTGTGCCACAGGTGCAGGCGCGAGCACAGCTCCAAGTCACGCGCCTCAAAAGTGCCTTCGAGCAGCAAGATCGGGCCGCGCCAGCCCAGGGCGCGCACGCGCTCAGCCTCGGCCAAGTCCAGCAGGGCAAAACCATCGGCCCCACGCAGACCTTCGAACACCCGCTCGATGCCATGGCCATAGGCATTGGCCTTGACCACGGCCCACGCCTGGGCGTCAGGCGCGGCTTGCCGGGCGCAGCCCAGGTTGTGGCGCAAAGCGGCGGTGCAGATGGTGGCTTGTATCGGACGGGGCATGAGATTCAATGCGAAATGTGCCAATCGAGTATGCCAGCTTCATGGCGCCAGAAATCAGTCTTGCTCATCGGGTAAACACAGCCTTTCCCCTGCCCAGAAGGGGCTTACAAATGATTTACACTGATCCGCAGCTTATCAATCCCACGCATCCCGCCTGAGCAGTTCAGGCGCCGGCTGAATTTTGTCATCCATGGAAGTTTTTGAGTTCTTGATGCCCATCTTTACCGAATACGGCTATTTGGCCGTGTTCGTGATGCTGTTGATCTGCGGCTTTGGCGTGCCTGTGCCAGAAGATGTGACCTTGGTCACAGGCGGCGTCATTGCCGGGCTGGGCCATGCCGATGTACACACCATGTTTGCGGTGGGCATGGCGGGGGTCATGGTCGGTGACGGCCTGATGTTCACTTTGGGCCGCCTCTACGGTGAGCGCATTGCGCAATTGCCCGGCTTCCGCAAAATCCTCACACCCGAGCGCTTTGCCAGCGCCCAAGATGCTTTCCAGAAATACGGCAAATGGGTCATGTTCGTGGCCCGCTTTTTGCCCGGCCTTCGCACACCCGTGTTTTTCTCGGCAGGCATGAGCCGACGCGTCAGCTTTGCCACCTGGTTCTTCATGGACGGCTTTGCCGCCTTGATCAGCGTGCCGATCTGGGTGTACTTGGGCTACTTTGGCGCTCAGAATTGGGACTGGATGTTTGGTGTACTGCGTCAATTCCAACACGGCATTTTTGCCCTGCTGGGCATCGGCATCGTTTGGCTGGGCTGGCGCTGGTGGCGCAAACGCCAGGCCACCGCGGCGGCCAATGCCTCGAGCGACGCCTCCTAAGTCGCCCTCGGATGGGCCATTCATCCTCCAAAAGCCTGGCAGTTGCCGGACTCCTGCTCAACGCCTTTGTCTGGGGCGTGTGCTGGTGGCCTTTCAAACAACTCGAAGCCCAAGGCCTGCACCCTCTGTGGGCCACGGCGCTGGTCTACACCTTTGTGTTCATCTCCATCGCTTTGTGGTTGTGGCGCAGTGACCAATTGCAAAGCTGGCGGGGCTACCCCGGGTTGTGGCTCTTGCTGCTGGCCTCGGGCCTGACGAATGTGGGCTTCAACTGGGCCGTGACGGTGGGCGATGTGGTCCGCGTGGTGCTGCTGTTTTATTTGATGCCCGCTTGGTCGGTGCTGGTGGCCTGGTGGCTGCTGGGCGAAAAGCCCACCCCCATGGCCTTGCTGCGCTTGGTGCTGGCCTTGGCGGGTTTGTTCATCGTGCTCAAAACCCCTGAAACACCCTGGCCGGTGCCCGAGAGTTTGGCCGATGGGCTGGCGCTGATGGGGGGCCTGACCTTTGCCATCACCAACGCCTTGCTGCTCAAGCTCAAGGACGCGCCCAGCCCGTCGCGCACCCTGGCCATGTTTGGTGGCGGCGCGGTCATGGCCACGCTGGCGGCCATCGCAGGTTTGGCCACAGGGGTGGTGCCCATCGGCTCGGCCCCCACTTGGAGCTGGCTGCCCTTGGTGGCCTTGCTGAGCGTCTCGTTTTTGTTGGGCAACTTGGCGCTGCAATACGGCGCCGCCCGATTGGCCGCCCACACCACGGCGCTGGTCATGCTGTCCGAGGTGCTGTTTGCCAGCGTGTCGTCCGTGCTGCTGGGCGCTTCCAGCTGGGACAGCCGCACCCTGATCGGCGGGGCCTTGATTTTGCTGGCGGCGCTGCTGTCCATCGCCGGGCCTGGCCACAAGGCCAAGTGAAACGGCGTGCACGGCCAGAGGCGGTCACTGGCATGATGCCCATCTGTTCTCATAAATCGGAAAGCACCCCATGAGCCTGTACGACTTCGAAGCCCAAAGCATCGACCACCAAACCGTGCCCCTGTCGCGCTACCAAGGTCAGGTGATGCTGATCGTCAACACGGCCAGCGCCTGCGGCTTCACGCCCCAGTTCACTGGCCTTGAAAAGCTGCACCAGAAATATGAAAGCCAGGGTCTGGCCGTGCTGGGCTTTCCCTGCAACCAGTTCGCCAGCCAAGACCCAGGCGACGACGCGCAAATTGCCAACTTCTGCCAAAAGAACTACGGCGTGAGCTTTCAGATGATGAGCAAGGTCAAATTGAACGGCGACGGGGCGCACCCGCTGTACCAATGGCTCACCGCCGAGGCCCCCGGCATTTTGGGCAGCAAGGCCATCAAGTGGAACTTCACCAAGTTTCTGGTGGGGCGCGACGGGCGTGTGATCAAGCGCTATGCGCCGCAAGACTCCCCCGAGAAGATCGCCAAAGACATTGAGGCGGCGCTGGCGGCTTGATCGAGGGGGCCTATCGGGCCAGTGTTAATTTGGACCTGAGCCCTTTCAGGCCCACCAAGTCAGCACGGCCATCCACAGCAACACAGCGGCGCCACCCCACACCAACACCCGTGTGCGCAGGCGCAGCATTTCTACAGCGCTGACCAAGCGTGCGTTTTGTTCGGCCAACTCGGCCAGGGTTTCAGTGAGTTCCCGCTGGGTCTGGGCTTGGCGGTCGATCTGGCCTTGCGCGGCGATCAAAGCGTTTTTGAGTTCCCCCAAACTGGGCACAGCACTCACCGGGGTGGTCGTGGCGGGAGTTCCAGCTTGGCCGGGCGACTCGGGCGGTTGGCGGTCCATCAGCTTGCGTGCGGCTTTGAGCACCGTGGGCGCGTGTTCAATCACATCGCCCCAGGGAATCACTTTGAGTGCCATCAACCAAGGTATCGCCATCGTCTTGTCCTTTGTTTGCGCTTTGCAAGCGCGCTGTGCCATCCAGTGCTGAATCCTACCCGGGTGGGCATTTTGGCGTGCTCGGGCGCTGATCTTGGCTGATGGAAAAAAGGACTTTGCCGATGCGATCAGGAAGCGCTGCTCAACTCAGCTCAGCGCCTCGTCCAACAATTCCACCCAATGGCGCACCGGCAGGCCGCTGCCGCTTTGCAGGTGGGTGATGCAGCCGATGTTGGCGCTGATCACCCCCTGAGGCACCAGCGCATTCAGGTGGCCCAGTTTGCGGTCGCGCAGTGTTTTTGACAGCTCGGGGTTGAGCACGCTGTAGGTGCCGGCCGAGCCGCAGCACAGGTGCGATTCATTGGCGGTGACCTTGATCTGGAAGCCCAGATCGCCCAAATGCTTTTCGACGCCACCTTTGAGTTGCTGGCCGTGTTGCAGCGTGCAAGGCGGATGGTAAGCCTGAAGTCCTGCGGCATGCAGCGCCTCAGGTTTCAGCTTGTCTTTGAGCAAGGGCACCAGCTCGGGCAGCAGCTCGCTCAGGTCTCTTGTCAAGGCACCAATCCGAGCGGCTTTGTCGGCGTACTGCGGATCATCTTTGAGCACATGGCCATAGTCCTTGACCATGACGCCGCATCCCGAGGCGTTCATGACGATGGCCTCGACTTCACCCGATTCAACCAGTGGCCACCAAGCGTCGATGTTGGCACGCATGTGGTCTTTGCCGCCATCGTGGTCATTCAGGTGGAACTTGAGTGCGCCGCAGCAACCGGCCTTGGGGGCGGTCACGGCCTGGATGCCTGCAGCATCGAGCACACGGGCAGTGGCGGTGTTGATGTTCGGGCTCATGCTCGGCTGCACACAACCGGCCAGCATCAGCACTTTGCGGGCGTGCTGCGCGGTGGGCCAGGCGCCAGCGTTTTGTGGCGCAGGCACTTTGGCTTTCAGGCTGTCGGGCAGCAGGCCGCGCACCATCTGGCCAATCTTCATGGCCGGAGCAAACAAGGGCGAAGGCAAGCCTTCTTTGAGCGCCCAGCGCACCAGCTTTTCGCTGGCAGGACGTTCGACTTTGGCGTCCACCAACTTACGGCCAATGTCGACCAAGTGGCCGTATTGCACACCGCTCGGGCAAGTGCTTTCGCAATTGCGGCAGGTGAGGCACCGGTCCAGGTGCATCTGGGTTTTGCGGGTGGGCGTTTCACCTTCAAGCACCGCCTTCATCAAATAGATGCGGCCACGCGGACCGTCCAACTCGTCGCCCAGTAGATGGTAAGTAGGGCATGTGGCGGTGCAAAAGCCGCAGTGCACACACTTGCGCAAAATGGCTTCCGCTTCCAGGCCGTCGGGGGTGTTTTGGTATTCTGGGGCGAGATTGGTTTGCATGACGATTCGCCTCAGAGGGGGTGCAAGCGACCGGTGGCGAACACGCCTTTCGGGTCAAACTGCTTTTGCAATTGTTGCTGGATGCGTTGCTGCACAGCATCCAGCGGGGTGTTCACACCGACGTCTTTGTCCGCCTCAGCATCCTTGGCGCTGGCTCGGAACAGCGTGGCATGGCCGCCGACCTTCTGGGCCATCGCGCGCAAAGTCACCGCTGCCGAAGCGGGTGCCCACAGCCAGCGCTGCGCACCTTGCCATTCGATGTATTGGGCATAGGGCAAGTCCAACACGGGTGCGGTTTGCGGCACCGACAGACGCCACAGGCAGGCATCGGCACTGGGTGCGTCAAAAAATGGCAGGGTCTGCTCGGTGCTGGCACGCCAGTCTTGTGAGGCTTCGGCGTTGTCCATGGCCTGCACCTGCGCACCCAAGGCCACAGCGTCGGCACTCATTTTGACCACGGCCGACTGCACCGCCGCCGCCGCACCACGCAAGCGCACAAACAAATAATCCGCCACGGGTTGGGCCGTGGGGTCGCGCACCCAAGCGCTGGCATTCAGGGGCAGGGGCTGACCACCCCAGCGGTGCAACAAATCCAGCGCCGGACCTTGGGCCAGACCCGCGATCATCAAGGTGGCCTCGGCCGGGGCCACGGGCAAAACTTTGAGACTGACCTCGGTGATCAGGCCCAGCGTGCCCCAACTGCCCGCCATCAGGCGGCTCACGTCGTATCCGGCCACGTTTTTCATGACCTGGCCGCCAAAGGTCAGGTGCTCGCCCAGACCGTTGATGAACCGGGCCCCGAGCACGTAGTCGCGCACAGCGCCAGCGGTGGCACGGGCAGGGCCGCTCAAACCAGCCGCGACCATGCCACCCACGGTGGCACCTGCGCCAAAATGCGGCGGCTCAAACGCGAGGCACTGGCCTTTTTCGGCCAAAGCGGCTTCCAGCTCGGCCAAGGGCGTGCCGCACTGGGCGGTGACCACCAACTCGCTGGGCTCGTAACTCACAATGCCCCGGTAGGCCCGGGTGTCCAGCGCCTCGCCCGTCAGGCTTTGGCCCCAAAAATCTTTGCTGCCGCCGCCGCGCAAGCGCAAAGTACGGCCATCCGCAGCGGCCTGGCGCACGGCGTCGATGAGGGAATTGAGTTGAGCTTCCATGGGCCAAGATGGTAACCCCCGGCCTTAAGAGATGGTGTGAATTTTTTGAACGATAGGGTTGTGGGAAATTGCGCTGTTCATAGCACCACAAGGTGTGCAGAGGTGGCGCCGCAAACGGCACTGATCGGTATACGCTGGTCCTGTGTCACGAGTCTTCCTTGGTTCTTGACGGCCAAAGCCAAAAGGTACAAATCCGTCAATTGCCTCGCGCTGTGAATGTGCGCATGTTGAAACTGCAGTGGATCCAAGAGGCTGACCTCATCCGACCAAAATTCATGGTGCGCTGTTCGCGTAGAGTTTTGCAACATGCCGACCAGCATCGACAGGGGTTGAGGGCTGCTGTACCCAGGTTGACCCATGATGCGAAGGCAGCCATTTTGGGTCAATGCACAGGTGGCCCAGCCCTCTTGAATGTGCGCTTCAAACCATTCTGCTGCACGAACATGGTGAACATGGTCACGGTCATGCAAGGCGATCAGCACATTGACGTCAAACAGCGCACGCATCAAACACCCTCGGCATCGCGCAAGCGTTCAATCAGCTCATTGCTGATGACCACGCCCCGAGAAGGCAAGGGCTGGATGCCATATTGGGCCAAGCGCTCTGAAACGTGGGGCACAGTTTGGTCCGCGGGCGGCTGATAGGCCCCCACTGCAAATGCTTTGCGCGCCAAGTCGCTCATGACTTGTCCAATCGACTTTTTCTCTCTTTGTGCAATCTCTTTGGCTGCAAAAAGCACATCGTCCGCAATGTCGAGGGTGGTTCGCATCTCATCTCCCGATAGTTTGATGTTTGATGCTATCACATCAAACACCAATATCACCTGATCCCTGGAGACGGGCCACCAGCGGAGCCAATGCTGCGCGTTCAGTGGTCGTTTTTTAAATTACTCAATTGATTGAGTAATTTTGCTCAATGCATTGAGTAAATCAACGTGGATGCTTTTTAAACACTGGGCCACAGCGATATGAATCAGAAAATAGAATTCATTTATGCGATAAACTACCCCTAATCAAATCACACAGGTTTGGCGGCATCAATTGCGTTAGGCGGCCCAAAGCCAACAGCCCAACACCTGCATCAGCAACTGATTGCTTGGCGTACCAATCACTAAAGGTGACAACTTGAATCAAGTCGCAAAGTCCACTCTCGCATTCATGCTTTTCAGTACCGCGGTGCACGCACAAACTGCAGGTACCGCATCTGGCCAGTGGACCGGGACAACGAAGTCACCGAGCACAGGCAACGAACTCCAGATTCAAGTGAAGATCTCAGATGTGGGCGGAACGTGGCGGTACATCACCCCTGTCTCTGCACGCAAAGCTGGTCCGTGTCTTGGCCGTGAGTTCCCTCTCTCGGTCAAGACACTGTCGAACTCAAAAATGATCATCAGCGTAGACGGCCCCAGCGTGATGACTGGCTGCCCTTCCTTCACCCTCGCTCTCGAACGCACAGACGAACAGACGCTCACGGGCTCCTTCGGAGATGGAAGGCCAGCAGTCCTCAAGAAGCAGTAAATTTGTCATTGCGATGGTTTTGAGAGCCAATTAACACCGCAACCCATTCACCAGCACCCCCGCCACCTCCACCCGCATCGCCCAAACGCACCCCGCACCCGGGTACTTTGCCAGTTCTTGCGAGCTACGGCCGTGGCGAGCGGTGGTGACAAACAAGGTTTTCAAATCCGGTCCGCCAAAACAGGGCATGGTGGGGCACAGCGCCGGGGTGGGCACTTCGGCCAGCACTTCACCTTGTGGCGACAGGCGCAGCAGTCGCCCACCTTCATACTGAGCAGACCAGTAGCAGCCCTCAGAATCCACGGCCGCGCCGTCGGGCCTGCCGCCGTAAGGCGCATCGCTGCCCCAAGCCCAGCCTGCGGGTTTGGGCGCAGATTGGTAAAAAACGCGGGCGTTGGTAAGTTGCCCGCTGGCGGCATCAAAGTCAAAAGCACGCACCTGGTGCGCGGCCGTGTCGGACCAATACGCGGTGCGACCGTCGGGTGACCAGGTCAGTCCATTGGCGGTGACCACACCGTCCTGATCGCCGCCCAGCATGGCCTGCAGGCCTTGCCCGTCCAGCATGTAAAGCACGCCCAACTTTCGGTCTTTGGGCTCGTACAGGCTGCCGGCCCAAAAGCGGCCTTGGGCATCACACTTGCCATCGTTGAAGCGTTGCGTGCCCGTGTCATACGGCGCTGCCGCCAGCCGCTGCAGGGGGCCGCCCCATTCGCGTGCCTGATAAATCCCATCGCGCAGGGCCATGACCAGGCCGCCACCTTGCACGGGCGCGATGCAACCCGGCTCTTGCGTCAAAGGCCAATAGTCGACCGGCCCTTGGGCCTGAAGGCCTTGCACCGCTACACGCGCAATACGCCGACCGGGGATGTCCACCCAATACAGGCGCTCTTCTTGCGGGTGCCAAAAAGGCGACTCACCCAAACCATCGGGCTCGGTGGTCAGGGCGGTCCACTGGGGTGTCAACAAGGCAGGTGCGTGCATGAAATCCATTCTGCCCTACCTTACAGTGGCCGGGATGTTGGATCGCAATGTGCTGGCACACTCTGTTAAGGGGTCCCCGCCATGCGAGGTCGCGCGAGCCGTGGGCAAACAAATGCAAAGCGGGGGGGCGTGTGTCGGTCATGCGGCGCATTTTATCGGTGGGGCCGCCTGCTCATGCAAAGCAGCCAAGGCGGTCAACACATCACCCACGGCGATGATGCAAGGGCTGCCCAAACCTTCGGCGTGTAAGGTGTCGTGCAAAGCGTCCAAGGTGGTGACGGCGTGGCGCTGGTCTGGGCGGCTGGCGTTTTGCACCACCGCCACCGGCGTGTGGGCGGGCAAGCCCTGCAACAAACTGGCCTGGATGTGGGCCGAGCGGCTCGCCCCCATGTAAATCAACAAGGTGATGCGCTGCTGGTGGCACAGTTGCGCCACGCTAGGCCAGTCGGGGCCTTGCGCGCCGGGTTGGGCATGTCCGGTGATGAACAGCACGCCTTGGGCGTGGTCGCGGTGCGTTAAGGGCACGCCCAAACCCGTCAAAGCGGCTTGGCCCGAGGTGATGCCGTTGACCACCTCGACCTCGATGCCCGCGGCCTGCAAGTGCGCCAGCTCTTCGCCGCCGCGCCCCAAGACAAAGGGGTCGCCGCCTTTCAAGCGCACCACCCGCTCGCCTTGCCGCACGAGTTGGATCATGTGTTTTTCAATGAAGGCTTGCGGTGTGGACAGGCAGCCTCCGCGCTTGCCCACCTCGATCTGGCGGGCGCTGGCGGGGATGTGCGCCAAGATGGCCGGGGCCACCAAATCGTCCACTAAGACCACCGTGGCGGCTTGCAAGCACTTGAGGGCTTTGAGCGTCAACAAATCGGGGTCGCCCGGCCCAGCGCCGACCAAGGCGCAGCTGCCCAGGGGGCGCACGGGCGTCATGGCGCTTGCACCAACACGGCGCCCGAGGTGCGGTGCGTGGCGGTGTCCACCAAAATCAGGGCGCCCAAGCTGCGCGAGCGCTCGAACGGCAGCGTGAGCAGCGGCTGCTGCAAGGCCAGCGTCACGTGCCCAATGGCGTTGGCCGGCAATTCGGTGGCGTCTTCTTCGGCCAAGGTGTTCACGTTCAGGCGGTGCTCCACGCGCTGTACCTTGGCCTTGACCCAGCGGTGGCCGTGCAAAGCCCAGTACACACGACCCGCCACCAGGGGCTCGTCGTCCATCCAGGCGATGGTGGTGCTCAGCTGGCGCTGGCCTTCGGGGCTGCCGTGTTCTGCCAGCAGCCAGTCGCCACGCGAGACGTCCACCTCGCGGTCGAGCACGATGCCTGCGCTGTGACCTGCTGCCTTGCCCTGCGGCTGGCGGGTGGCCGACAGCACCTGCGAGACCACGGCGGTCTGGCCGCTGGGGAAGACCTTGATCGTTTGGCCTGGCTCGATGCTGCCTGTGGCCACACGGCCCCAGAACACGCGGCGGCCTTGGGTGGTCACGCCGGAGTCGTGGAATTTTTCGACCCACTGCACCGGGAAGCTGAAAGGCACATCCGTCTCGGCGGGTGTCACAGGCAGGCCTTCGAGGATGCTGAGCAGGCTGGGGCCGGTGTAGCCGCACCAGTTGGTTTGGTCGTTGTTCTCTGCGGTGACCACGTTCCAGCCCTTGAGGGCAGACACGGGCACCATGGCGGTCACGGTGATGCCCGCTTCTTGGGCGAACTTGTTCAAAGCCCCCGCGATGTTTTGGTACGCCACAGTGGCATCTGCCACGGCGTCGAGCTTGTTGATGGCGAACACCACAGACGGCACGCGCAGCAAATTCACCAGCAGCGAGTGGCGGCGGGTTTGGGGCAGCAGTTGCAGGTCGGGGTTGGCCCAGTCGAGCTTGATGGCGTCGACCAGCACCACGGCGGCGTCGGCGCTCGATGCCGCTGTGACCATGTTGCGGGTGTACTGCTCGTGGCCGGGCGCGTCACCGATGATGAACTTGCGTGCGGAGGTAGCGAAGTAGCGGTAGGCCACATCGATGGTGATGCCTTGCTCGCGCTCGGCGCTCAAGCCGTCGGTCAGCAGGGCCAGATCGGTCTCACCCGAGCGCTGCACGCCCGCCAAGTGGTCTTGCAGCACGGCCTTGGTGTCCACCAGCAGGCGGCCAATCAGCGTGCTTTTACCGTCGTCGACCGAGCCGCAGGTGATGAATCGCAACGCGGTTTGTGTGGTGCTTTCAGATGACTTGGCAGAAAAGTGTTGGTTGTTGCTCATGTCTTTGGCTCCCTGATCAGAAATAGCCGTCTTTTTTGCGCTTCTCCATCGAAGCCTCGGAGGTCTTGTCGTCCATGCGGGTCGCGCCGCGCTCACTCACGTCGGCGGCCAGCGTTTCGATCACGATCTGCTCGGGCGTGGCTGCAGTGCTCTCGACCGGGCAGGTGCAGGTGATGTCGCCCACGGTGCGGAAACGCACGTCACGCACCACGACCTGCTCGCCATCCTTGGGCGGTGTCAGCTCGGTCACGGGCACCAGCAGGCCCCGGCGGTCGACCACCTCGCGCTTGTGGGTGTAGTAGATCGAAGGCAGGGCGATGTTTTCGCGAGCGATGTATTGCCACACGTCCAGCTCGGTCCAGTTGCTGATCGGGAACACACGGAAGTGCTCGCCCGGCTGCAGCTTGTGGTTGAACAGCGTCCACAACTCGGGGCGCTGAGCCTTGGGTTGCCACTGGCCAAAACTGTCGCGGTGCGAAAAGATGCGTTCTTTGGCGCGGGCTTTTTCTTCGTCTCGGCGGGCGCCGCCAATCAGGGCGTCAAAGCGGAACTCTTCAATCGCTTCGAGCAGCGTGACCGACTGGTGCACATTGCGGCTTTCGCCCGGGTGGGCCAGGCGCACGGTGCCGCGCTTCATCGAGTCTTCGACGCTGCGCACGATCAGCTCGGCACCCAATTCCTTCGCACGCGAATCGCGGAAGTCGGTCACCTCAGTGAAGTTGTGGCCGGTGTCGATCATCAGCAGCGGATAGGGGATGCGACCCGCGCCGAAGGCTTTTTCGGCGCACTTGAGCATGACCAGCGAATCTTTGCCGCCAGAGAACAGCAGGGTGGGGCGCTCGAAGGCGGCGGCGACTTCGCGCAGGATGAAGATGGTTTCTTCTTCCAACGCGTCCAGGTGGCTGTTGCTCAGGGTGTGCAACTCGGTTTGTGTCATGGCTGTCATTAGGTTCTCTCGTATCTCTATTCGGTCAAGGTGTCTGAAGTCAAGTCCTGGCACGCTTGGTGTGATGTGTGGGGCAAGGCGGGTGACGATTTGTGACGCGAAGCGGCTTATGAGAAGCCCGGCTTGCTCCACGCATCACATCCCGAAACTCAAGACTTGACGTGCAAGCCACACTCCTTGGCCGCCTCGTCCTCCCACCACCAGCGCCCGGCGCGGAACTCTTCGCCCAAGCTGATGGCGCGTGTGCAGGGCGCACAGCCGATGCTCGGGAAGAACTGGTCGTGCAGCGGGTTGTAGTCCACCTGGTTGGTGGCGATGTAGTGCCACATGTCACCCCAGGTCCATCGGGCCAAAGGGTTGAACTTGTGCAAAGACTTGGTGGCCACTTCGCTCTCGTCGATCAAGGGCACCTCGGCGCGTGCCGCAGACTGCTCTTGGCGCAGACCGGTGATCCAGCCTTTCTGGCCTTTCAAGGCGCGGGCCAGTGGTTCCATCTTGCGCACGCCGCAGCAGGCTTTGCGCAGCTCAATCGTTTTGTACATCGCGTCTTGCCCTTGCTCGCGCACGAACTGGATCACCGACTCTTGCACCGGGCGGTACACCACGATGGGTGCACGCGAATGCGCTTGGGTGCGCTCCAGCAAGGCCAAAGTTTCGGTGTGCAATGCACCGGTTTCCAGCACAAAGACAGGGATGTCCAATTGCAAGCTGTTGATGAGGTGGGTGATGACCACATCTTCGGCACCCAAGCTGGAGGCCTGGGTCACGGGCGCGAACTCGGCCGCCGCGCGGCGCAGCAGCGCTTGGGTCTCGGCCAGCTTGGCGGCAAAGTCGGGGCTGGCTTGGGCGTGCAGCTCGGTGGCTTTGGCCGGTGCGCTGCGCAGTGAAATGAGGGAAGAGGTCATGTCGTTAGGGGTCATCGCGAGCGCAGCGTGGCGATCCAGATCTGGACGGCCGCACATGGCTCACACTGAGCTTAGGTCTTTGCAAAATGCGGTTGCGTCTGCACAGCCGAGCCTTGGTAGAACCCGGCGAAGCGGTCCAGTTGGCGCTGTGCGGCGCTGGCATCCACGCCGTCTTTGAGCACGGCCACGTCAAAGCCAGTGCGCTGCATCTGCACCAGTTGGTCGATCAGCACGTCGCCCGTGGCACGCAACTCGCCCGCAAAGCGCAAGCGGCGGCGCAGCAAAAAGGCTTGGCTGTAAGCACGGCCGTCGGTGAATTTGGGGAACTGCAAATCGATGCGGGTCACGCCACTCAGGTCGAGCGTGCGTGGGTCGACATCGTTGGCCAATGTGATGTGCGTTGGCGATTCAACGCTCTGGTGTTCTTGGGTGGTGATGATGTTCATGGTCTTTTATCCCAGCGTTCAAGCCGTTGGTGCATCGGCAGTGTGGCGAGCGGCGTTGGCCGCCGCTTTGAACGGGTCATGACCCACACGGCGCAAGGTCTCGATGAAGTGTTCATCGCGGCCTTGCACGGGCTGGCGCAGGGCTTTGTAGGTGTCCAAAACCGCTTCGATCACGTCGGGAACTTCCACCGACGAGAAGGAAGGGCCCACCACTTTGCCGGGGCCTGTGGGGCCAGACAAGGCTTTGCCGTCGGAGCCCCCCAGCGTCACCTGATACCACTCTTTGCCGTCTTTGTCGACGCCCAAAATGCCGATGTGGCCCGAGTGGTGGTGGCCACAGGAGTTGATGCAGCCGCTGATGTGGAAATCGATGTGACCGAGGTCGTTGAGCTCGTCCAGGTCTTGGTAACGCTCGGTGATCGCTGCCGCCAAAGGCAGCGAGCGTGCATTGGCCAAAGCGCAGTAGTCTCCGCCCGGGCAGGCAATCATGTCGGTGAGTAAACCGATGTTGGGCTGGGCCAGGCCCAAGGCTTTGGCTTGCAGCCACAGCGCATGCAACTGGTCCAGGCGCACCCAAGGTAGCACCAGGTTTTGGCTGTGCGTGACTCGGGCTTCGCTTGCTGAGAACTGGGCCACCAGGGCGGCGGCAGCGTCCAGCTGATCGGCGGTGGCGTCGCCGGGTGCTTGGCCTGGGCGCTTGAAGGACAGCGTCACGGCACGCAAAGCGGGGTTTTGGTGCGGCTTCACGTTTTGCGCCAACCAGCGGGCAAAGGCGGGCGTTTTGGCCGCTTCGATGGCGACATCGGCTTCGGCCTGGGCGACCCATTCGGAGGTGCTTGTTGGCAGGTTCAGCGCAGGCGCAGCAAAGCAGGCGGCCACGCGCTCGAACTCGGCTTGTGGGATGGTGTGCAGGCCGCCGTCTTTGACCAGAATGTCTTGGTATTCGGCTTCAACCTCGTCAAAGTAACGCTGGCCTTCAGCTTTCACCAAAATTTTGATGCGGGCTTTGTAGGTGTTGTCGCGGCGGCCCCAGCGGTTGTAGACCCGGATCACGGCTTCTAGGTAATTCATGATCTGGTTCCAGGGCAGGAATTCGCGGATCACGGTGCCCACCGTGGGCGTGCGGCCCATGCCGCCGCCCACCAAGACCTTGAAGCCAACTTCGCCCGCCGCGTTCTTGACCATCTGCAGGCCCACGTCGTGCCAGCCGATGGCGGCGCGGTCTTCCGCTGCGCCCGTGATGGCGATCTTGAATTTGCGGGGCAAAAACGCGAACTCGGGGTGCAGCGTGCTCCACTGGCGGATCAGCTCGGCATAGGGCCGTGGATCGACCACTTCGTCCACCGCCACCCCAGCCAGCTCGTCGGTGGTGGTGTTGCGGATGCAGTTGCCGCTGGTCTGGATGCCGTGCAGGTTGACGCTGGCCAAGAGGTCCATCACATCGGCCGACAGGGACAGTGGAATCCAGTTGAACTGCACGTTCTGGCGGGTGGTGAAGTGGCCGTAATTGGTCGTCAGTTTGGGGGCTGGGCCCGCAATTTGGTCTTGTGTGGCTTGGGCATGGGCCAGCAGGGCGGGGTCGGGTGTGTCGTAGTCGCGGGCAATTTGGGCCAGCACTTGGAGCTGAGGGGCCGAGATTTCGCCGTAAGGCACGGCCACGCGCAGCATGGGCGCGTAGCGCTGCACGTACCAGCCGTTTTGCAGGCGCAAGGGTTTGAACTCGTCGGCGCTCAATTGGCCAGCTTCAAAACGCTCCAGCTGGTCGCGGTGTTGTGCGGCGCGGGCACGCACAAATTGTTTGTCAAATTCGGTGAATTGGTACATAAGGGTTTTTCTTCAGATCAAAACCAGTTTGGTGCCAGCCCAGGCCAGCAAGAGGGACAGGACACCGCGCACCAGGCGCTCAGGGGTGCGGTGCATCAGGCGTGCCCCAAGCCAAATGCCGGGGAGAGAGCCCGCCAGCAGTTTTGCCAGCAAAACCCAGTCCACCGAGCCCAAAGACGCGTGGCCCAGACCAGCGATCAGCGTGAGTGGCACGGCATAAGCGATGTCAGCGGCGACGATGCGTGGCAGTGGCAACAGGGGGTAGAGCAACAGCTGGACACTCACACCGATGGCCCCTGCACCCACCGAAGTGAGGGTGACCAAGACGCCGATCAGTGCCCCAAAAAGCACGGGCAAGCTCCAATGGCGGGCTTGGGCTGCGTGGCCAAGGTCGGCTGCAGGGTGTGCGCCGGCCAGTTGCTTGCCGCGCAGTGTTTTGTAGAACATGGCCGCTGCCGTCAAAAGCAAGGCCACACCGAGGCTGTGGGTCATGACGGCTTGGACATGCGGGTTAGCGGGGCCGACCTCGTGCAAAACCGCCAAAGTCAGCAGTGCGGCCGGGATGCTGCCGGCACTGAGCCAACCCACCACGCGCCAAGGCACGATCCGCTGGCGGGCAAAACTGAGGGTGCCGCCCATTTTGGTCACGGCTGCAAACAGCAAGTCGGTGCCCACAGCCAAGTAGGGCTTGAATCCAAAGAAAAAGATCAGGATGGGCGTCATCAAGGAGCCGCCACCGACCCCCGTTAGTCCCACGACAACGCCTACAAAAAAACCTGCAAAGACATAAGCCACATCCACCATGGCGGCGACTGTAATGGAGCCTTATGCCAAAACCAACGATTTTTTAGTTTTGTATATATTTTTTTAATTTATAAGGACTGGACAGCATGTAGTAACTGAGTCGGTAGTGCCAGAGCCCCCTGAACTTGATGTGTTAGTCTACAAGAGCGCCCCAAACTATCAACATCACCGCTCGAAGGACCTGTGCTGGAACGTACCTCGATCAAACCCGCAGACAAGTCCAACCCAAAGAAACAGCCCGCAGTGCCGAAGCGCCGCGGGCTGGTGAGGGGGTGGCATTCGCCACCGCTTGCAATGAAATTTGCAGAGTCCGGCTTTTAGCCGTGGTAGGCCGACTCGCCGTGTGAAGAGATGTCCAGACCTTCGCGCTCTTCTTCTTCCGTGACACGCAGACCGACCAACATGTCAACGATCTTGAAAGCCACGTAAGCAACAATCGCAGACCAAACCATGGTGATGACCACGCCCTCGGCCTGGACAAACAACTGGCTGGCAATCGAGTAATCGCCGCCCTTGATGCCACCCAAGGAAGCAGCCGAGAACACGCCGGTCAGCAAGGCTCCCACGATACCGCCCACACCGTGCACACCAAACACGTCCAGCGAATCGTCTGCGCCCAGCATCTTCTTCAGACCCGTCACGCCCCACAGGCACAAGAAGCCGGAGACGAGGCCAATGACGATGGCACCCATGACACCCACCGTACCGCAAGCGGGGGTGATGGCCACCAAGCCAGCCACGGCACCCGAAGCTGCCCCCAGCATGGAGGCTTTGCCTTTGGTCAAGGTTTCGCCGACAGACCAGGCCAGCACCGCAGCCGCAGTGGCCATCAAGGTGTTGATGAAGGCCAGAGTGGTGCCGCCGTTGGCTTCCAGGTTGGAGCCTGCGTTGAAACCGAACCAACCCACCCACAGCAAAGATGCACCGACCATGGTCAAAGTCAAGCTGTGCGGGGCCATCGATTCACGGCCGTAGCCCAAACGCTTGCCAATCACATAAGCACCCACCAAGCCAGCCATGGCCGCGTTGATGTGCACCACCGTGCCGCCAGCGAAGTCCAAAGCACCCTTGTCGAACAGGTAACCACCGGCACCCCAAACCATGTGTGCGATGGGCAGGTAGCTGAAAGTGAACCAGATGGTGCAGAACAACAGCACGGCCGCGAACTTGATGCGCTCAGCAAAAGAGCCAACAATCAGAGCGCAGGTGATGCCCGCAAAGGTGCACTGGAAAGCGATGAAAATGAACTCGGGAATCATCACACCAGGTGTGAAGGTCGCAGCCAATGAGTCGGGTGTCACGCCTTTGAGGAACAACTTGTCAAAGTTGCCGTAAATCAGGCCCTCGCCGCCAAACGCCAAGCTGTAGCCATAAACGGCCCACAACACCGAGATCAGCGAAAACACCACCATGACCTGCATCAGCACCGACAGCATGTTCTTGCTGCGGACCAAGCCGCCGTAGAACAGCGCCAGGCCAGGGATGACCATCATGATGACCAACACGGTGGAGATCATCATCCAGGTGACATCGCCCTTGTCGACGGTTTCCTTGACAGCCGCTGGAGCCGCCTCGGCTGCTGGCGCTGCAGCCGCTGGTGTGGCGTCGGCTGCAGGAGCAGGCGCCGTGACAGCGGCAGGGGTATCGGTGGCAGCTGGGGTCTGGGGCAGCGCCAGCGTGCCCGAAGCCAACAAACTCAGGCCCAAGGCCAGTGAGACAAACAGTTTTTTCATTTTTGACTCTCTTTCTGATCCATCAAAGGGCTTCGGCCCCGGTTTCACCGGTACGGATGCGAACCACTTGTTCGAGGTCGTACACAAAGATCTTGCCGTCGCCAATCTTGCCGGTGCGAGCACCCGCCTCGACGGCTTCGATCACGCGCTCGACCAAGTCATCGGACACGGCGGCTTCAATCTTTACTTTGGGCAAAAAGTCGACCACATATTCCGCACCGCGGTACAGCTCGGTGTGGCCCTTTTGACGGCCGAAGCCTTTGACTTCGGTCACGGTAATGCCCTGAACGCCGATGCCCGAGAGTGCTTCACGCACCTCGTCCAGCTTGAAGGGTTTGATGATGGCGGTCACCAGTTTCATGATGGCTCCTTGGTTGGTTGGTAGCAGTTAAATCACATGGCCTTGGACAACGACAGCACCATGCGGTTGTCATTGGAAAATGTGTAGGCCGCCTTTTTGGTTGCGCCCACAAAAGCGCTACCCAGGTCTTAGTCACTAAGCAGAGACCATGCCAAGCCATGGCTGAGGACTGAAATCAGAGCGTTAATGGGCCGCTTGCACTCTGAAGCCGAACCCATGCAATTGCAAACCAACGGGCACAGGGCCCGCTTTGGGCTTGGTTGTTCGGTGCGCTCAAAACGCACCAAGTCGGTGCAACTTGACGATATTGGGCTCAGTTTGGTGCGCCAACCCATCAGGTCGGGCTTGGCCGTATGGACATTCACCTTCGCGGTGCACGCAGGTCCTTGGCGGCAGTTGCCCACAAAACCATAGCCCTCCTCTACACTGATGCCCATAAAAATGAGGGAGGACGAGACATGGCCCTGGCCACCATTCACAGCCGCGCCCTGGTGGGCCTGGTCGCACCGGCCGTCATGGTCGAGGTGCATCTGGCCAACGGCCTGCCCAGCTTCACGCTGGTGGGGCTGGCCGATGTCGAGGTCAAGGAAGCCCGAGAAAGGGTGCGCTCGGCCCTGCAAAACAGCGGGCTGGACTTCCCGCACAACCAGCGCATCACCGTGAACTTAGCGCCCGCCGATTTGCCCAAGGATTCCGGACGCCTCGACTTGCCGATTGCGCTGGGCATCCTGGCTGCCAGCGGCCAGATCGATGCCAGCAAACTGGCGGGCTATGAATTTGCAGGGGAGTTGTCGCTGTCGGGCGAATTGCGACCAGTGCGCGGCGCCTTGGCCATGAGCCTGGTGCTGCGACAGCAACGTGTGCGCACCCGGCTGGTGCTGCCACCGGGCAGCGCCGAAGAAGCGGCTTTGGTGCCCGATGCCGAAGTCTTCCGCGCCCAGCACCTGCTGGATGTGGTGCAACAGTTTTTGCCGCCCTCCAGCGAATCAACACCCGAGCCCACAGAAGGCTGGACCCGCATGGCCGCCACCACGCCCAGCGCACCACCGCGCTACGCGGATCTGGCCGACGTGAAAGGCCAAGCGGGCATCAAGCGAGTGCTCGAGATTGCCGCCGCCGGGGGCCACTCCTTGCTCATGGTTGGCCCGCCCGGTTCGGGCAAGTCGATGCTGGCGCAACGTTTTGCGGGCTTGCTGCCGCCCATGTCGATTGAGGACGCGCTGGAATCAGCGGCCATCGCCAGCTTAGCCGGGCGCTTTGAGCTGAGCCGATGGGCACAGCGCCCCACAGGCCAGCCGCACCACTCGGCCAGTGCGGTGGCTTTGGTGGGCGGCGGCTCGCCACCCCGGCCAGGCGAAATTTCGCTGGCGCACCATGGCGTACTCTTTCTGGATGAGCTGCCCGAGTTCCCCCGGGCCGCCTTGGAGGCGCTGCGCGAGCCGCTGGAGACGGGCAGCATCACCATCGCCCGGGCCGCACGGCGGGCCGAATTTCCGGCGCGCTTTCAGTTGATCGCGGCCATGAACCCCTGCCCCTGCGGCTATTTGGGGAGCAGCACGCGGGCCTGCCGTTGCTCGCCCGAGCAGGTCAGCCGCTACCAAGGCAAGTTGAGTGGCCCCTTGCTCGACCGCATCGACCTGCACATCGAAGTGCCCAGCCTGGGCGCACAAGACCTGTTGAACGCCCCACCCGGCGAAAGCACCGAAGCCATCGCCGCCCGCAGCGGGGCCGCCCGCGAACGCGCCCTGGCCCGCCAAGGTTGCGCCAACGCCGCCCTGCAAGGCCAGGCCATCGACACCCATTCACGTTTGGACGACAGCGCCACCGCTTTGCTGCAAAAAGCCGCCGCCAAACTCGGCTGGAGCGGGCGCAGTGTGCACCGCAGCCTCAAAGTCGCACGCACCATCGCCGACTTGGCGCACAGCGACACCATCGCCTCGGTGCATGTGGCCGAGGCCCTGCAGTACCGACGGGTGCTGCAGGGGCAGTGAAAGGGGCACGGATAATGCCGACATGTCCAACACCAGCACACACGCTATGAGAGCCACACAACTGGGGCCCTTCAGCGTCTGGCTTTCCCTGCCCCAGCTGATCACCTGGGGCAGCGTTTTCTACACCTTCTCTTTGCTCATGATGCCCCTGGAGGCCGAGCTGGGCATGGGTCGGGCCGAGTCTTCGCTGGCTTTCAGCCTGGCGCTGCTGGCCGAAGGGGTGATGGCTTACTGGGTGGGTCGCTGGATCGATGCGGGACACGAGCGGCGGGTGATGACACTGGGCTCGGTGTGGGTGGGCCTGGGGCTGCTGGGGCACAGCTTTGTGACATCGGTGGCGGGCTTTTACGCCGCCTGGATCTGGCTGGGCCTGGGCATGGCGGCCACGCTCTACAACCCGGCGTTTGCCGTGGTCACACGCCGTTTTGCCCAAGACTTTCGACGCGCCATCATCACGCTCACGTTTTTGGGTGGCTTGGCCAGCACGGTGTTCATTCCGCTGTTTGCCTGGTGGATGGACTTGTGGGGCTGGCGGCAAGCCCTGTGGGCCTTGGCTGCGCTGCAACTGCTGGTGTGTGCGCCCTTGCACGGCTGGCTGCTGCACGGGGCGCCGCGCCCAGAGGCCCGCCACACTGACCAGACACCGCCCAAGCACGGCGACCTTGCCGACACGTCGCCCCCTTCGGTGCCCGTGAATGTGCCTGTGCGCGAGCACCTGCGCCACGCGCCGTTTTGGCTGCTGGCCGTGTTCATGGTCCTGTCCTTGTCGGTGACTTCTGCCCTGCCCGCGCACATGATCGCCTTGCTGCAGGAATCGGGGCTGTCCCCCGCTTGGGTGCTGGCTGTTCCAGCGGCCATTGGCGTGATTCAGGTGCTGGGACGGCTGGTCCTGTTCGTGTTCGAGCGCTATTGGGATGTGCACGCTGCCAACCGCTGGATTCCAACCCTGATTCCGGCCGGGATCGTGGCCTTGCTGATGGGTGGGCTCAGCCCTGTGGCCTCGCTGCTCTTTGTGCTGCTTTACGGCTTGGGCAACGGCATGAGCACCATTGTCAAAGGCACGGCCATGGCGCAGTACGTGAGTCAAGCACACGTGGGTCAACTCAACGGCTTGCTGGGTGTCCCGATTGCGCTGGCCCGGGCAGCGGCACCGCTCATCCTGGGTTTGCTGTGGTCGCCGCAACACGGCTACACCCTGGCGCTGTGGTGGCTGCTGGCGGCCAGTTTGCTGGGTACTGGGGCGCTGTGGGCTGCTCAGCGTTATGCCCTCAAGCTCGGGCACTGAGCCAGGCAAACAGTCGGATTCCACGTTTCTTTATGCCCGATATGACATATACAACCAACTAAAAAATCGTTCCCATGTCTGAAGGGCTTGGCCACAATCGCGCCATCCTCTGTTCATCACCTTCAGGAACGACCCTCATGAAACACATCTCTGCCCTGGTTCTGGCCTTATCGGCCACCGCCTTCTCCGTGCCCGCTTTCGCCGCCCAGCCCTTGCTCAGCCCTGCCGAGCTGCAGGCCAAACTGTCCGACACCAACGTGCGGGTGATCGACATCCGAGACCCCAAGTCCTATGCGGCCAACCACATCCCTGGCGCGGTGAGTGCGCCTTATGGCACCTGGCGCGGCCCGGCCAGCAACCCCGGCGAATTGCCTGCTCTGCCCAAATTGACCACCCTGGTGCAAAGCCTGGGCCTGACCCCCAGCACCCACGCGGTGATTGTGTCCAGCGGCGCAGACGCCACCGACTTTGGGGCCTCGGCGCGCGTGTACTGGACGCTCAAGGTGCTGGGCCTCAAAGAGCTGTCGGTACTCAATGGCGGCTTGAAGGGCTGGACCACCGCCGGTTTGCCGCAAAACAACCAAGCCGTGAAAGTCGCGGCCAGCAGCTTCCAGCCGCAAATCGATCAAACTCTGGTCGCCACCAAGGAAGAGCTGGTGGCCCGCGTGAAAGCCGGTGACGCCGCCTTGATCGATGCAAGACCTGCCGACTTCTTCAAGGGCGACACCCGCCATGTGGCCGCGAGCGTGCCCGGCACCTTAGAAGGGGCGGTGAACGTGGAACACAGCAAATGGTTTGCCCCCGGCAGCGCCACCTTTGTGAGCCCCGAACAGGCCCAAAAAGTGGCGGCAGCCAGCTCGATCGACCCGGCCAAAGAGACCGTTTCCTTTTGCAACACTGGCCACTGGGCAGCAACCAACTGGTTTGCCATGTCCGAAGTGCTGGGCCAGAAAAATGTGAAGCTCTATGCGGGCTCGATGGTGGAGTGGTCCAAAGACGCCAGCGGCCTGCCCATGGCCAACGTGCCCAGCCGCCCCAAGCAACTCTTGATTGACGCCAAACTCTGGGCAGAAAAAACCTTCAAATAAATGCAGGTCATGAAACGCCTTCCTTTGGCGGCCTTGCTGGCCGCCTTTTTCATCTTTTTAGCCCTGTCCGTGTCCATCCGCCAAGCCGTGCTGATGCTGGTGGGCGTGGGCATGGGTGCGGCTTTGGCCGCAGCCCGCTTTGGTTTCACCACCGGCTGGCGTCAACTCATTGAGCAGCGCAACCCGCAAGGCGTGAGCGGCCAGGTGCTGCTGCTGGCCTTGGCCAGCTTGGCGGCGCTGCCGCTCTTGGGCCAGTTTCCTGAACTGCACGCCGCCCTGGGGCCACCGAGTGTGAGCTTGCTGGTGGGCGCTTTTGTGTTCGGGCTGACCATGCAGATTGCCGACGGCTGCGGCTCGGGCAGTTTGTACAAGGCGGGGCTGGGCGTGCCGCTCAACATGGGCATTTTGCCGCTGTTCGCCTTGGGCAGTTTTTTGGGTTCGGTGCACCTGGACCGCTGGTTGTCACTGGGCCAAACGGACCCGGTCAGCTTCTCCGCCAGCCTGGGCACGGGCGGCGCTTTGGCCTTGACGCTGGCCCTGCTGGCCGCTGTGCTGGTGGCCGTGCGCCTGTGGGTGGGCGCGGGCCAAAGCTGGTTCGACAAACGCTGGGTCTGGGGCGCGGTGGCCCTCGCCGTTTTGGCCACTTTGAACTTGTTGTTGGCCGGGCAGCCTTGGGGCGTGGTCTATGGCTTTGGCCTGTGGGCCGCCAAGATCTCGGTGGCGCTGGGTGCGTTTGACCCCACGGCCAATGCCTTTTGGGGCCAGGCAGGCAACGCGCAGCGCCTGACACAAACCGTGTTGATGGACGTGACCACCATCACCAACATCGGCATTCTGGGCGGGGCGCTGTGGGTTTCGGCCAAATCCCCGGCTGGCAGCAAGCCCCTGACCACGCAGCAATGGGTGATTGGCCTGGTGGCCGGCTTCGTCATGGGCTACAGCTCGCGCCTGGCCTTTGGCTGCAACATCGGCGCCATGCTCAGCGGCATTTCCACCGGCAGCTTGCACGGTTGGCTGTGGGTGCCTTTGGCCTTTGCGGGCACCTTGATTGGCGTGCGCGTGCGCCGCCACTACCAGTTCTGAAGGGGGCCGCATGAGCAAAACACAAAAATTACAAGCGGTTTTCTGGTTGGCCCTAAGCGCTTTTTTGGCCTGGGACTTTCAAACATCCGACCCAGTGGACCTGCGCAACGAACCCCCCTTGATCGCCGCCGGCTCGGGCCTGGCGAGCAGCGGGGGGCATTGCTCGATGGCGAAGTGAATCCAATGCGCCTGAACGCCAGCGACTCAACACCTCAGCGCGTCAACCAGCGACGCGCCGTAAAACTCAGCGCGTCCACACAAGCCACCATGAGCAGCATGGCCGCCAAAATGGTGGCGGTCTTGTTCATGTGGAACAGGCCCATGTGGAAGGACAGCAATTGGCCCAAGCCCCCCGCGCCCACCACGCCCAGCACCGCGGCGGCGCGGATGTTGTTTTCCCAGCGGTACAACGTGTAGCTCATGAGCTGCGGCAAGACCTGCGGCAAGGTGGCATAAAAGAACACGCGCAGCGGCCCCACACCTTGGGTCCGCAAAGCGTCGCCCGGCCCGGTGGGGATGTTCTCCATGGCCTCGGCGAACAAACGGCCCAACACGCCCGTGGTGTGCAGGGCCAAGGCCAGCGTGCCCGCCATGGGCCCCAGGCCCGCCGAAATCAAGAGCAAAGCGGCCCACACCAATTCAGGAATGGCGCGCAAGGCATTGAGCAGCCAGCGCGTGGGGCTGCGCAGCCAGGCCGGGTCTTGGGCGGACATGCGGCTGGCGGACACGGCCAACGCCAAGCCCAGCACCGCCGCGATGACAGTACCCAGCGCCGACATGGCCAGCGTCTCCCAAGCGGCCCAGGCCACCTTGTTCACAAACACAGGCGACAAATCCGGCGGGAAAAACTCGGCCACAAAGCGGCCCATGCTGCGCGCGGCGTCCATGGACGCAAAAGACACCCAGTCCAAGTCGAGCGAGACAAAACTGGCCACCACCAAGACCAGCAAAGCCAAAGTGAACCAACACGCTTTGCAGCGGGCATCAAAGATCGGCGGCGGCAATTTGTAGGGCGGGTTGGCCGCTTCACGCGAAAAAGACTTCATGCCAGCGCCTTTCGCAACCAAGCGCTCACCCGGTCGGCCAGCGCCACCAGCGTGATGAACACCAGCAGCATGGTGGCCACCTCGCCGCCGTTGAACATCTTCATCGAGTTGTCCAGTTGCTGGCCCAAGCCCCCCGCGCCGACAAAGCCCAGCACGACCGACGAGCGGATCGCGCATTCCCAGCGGTACACGGTGTAAGAGGCCAACTCTGCCGCGTGGCTGGGCAGCAAGGCGTACACAAAGGCTTGCAAGCGGCCGCTGCCGTTGCGCATCAGGGTTTGGGTGGCGTGGCTCTCACCACTTTCCAAAATTTCGGCGTAGACCTTGCCCAGCATGCCGCCGTAGGTCAGCGCAATGGCCAGCACGCCCGCCGTGGGTCCCAGACCCACCACGCGCACAAACACCAGCGCCCAAATCAGCTCCGGGATGCTGCGCAGCACAATCAGCGTAGCTCGCACCAGCCAGCGCAGCACCGCAGGCCAACGGTCCATGCGGCCCGACAAAGCCGACAGCGACAAGACCCGCGTGGCCATCAAGCTCAAGGGAATGGCCAGCACCAGCGCCAGCGTGACACCCGCGGTGGCCATGGCCACGGTGCGCCAGGTTTCACGCACCACCATGTCCATGAATTCGGCGCTGTAGATCAGCGGCCAAAAGGTGGACAAGAACTGCGCGGTCACTTGCCGGTTTTCAGGCTCCCACAACACCCACAAACGGAACTCGGTGGCCACACCCAATGGCCACAACATCACCAAGGCCAAGCCCAACCAAAACACCCGCTTGAAAAAGGCCGGGTCGCGGGCCGGCGCATCCAGGCGAGGCCGGGGCGTTGGCATGTGTGAAACAGAAGCGGTCATCTTGAGCGTGGCTCAGACAGCTAAAGCATCAACGGCAGTGCATCACCACAGGCGCCGGCCCTACTGGCGCTGCGTCGTGCAATGCCACAGGCAACACCTCGCCACGCAACTCGTGTTCGAACTGGTCGTACAAATGCGCCAGGCGCTCAGGGCTGACCTGTTCAGAGGGCAAATCAAACACCAGCTGCCCATCGCGCAGGCCAATGGTGCGCGGAAAGTGCGCCAGCGCCATGTCCACTTGGTGCAGCGTGGCCACGAGCGTGACCTGGCGCTCGGCGGCCAAGTTGACCAAGGCCGACATGGCCATGCGGGCCCGCATCGGGTCAAGCGCTGACAAGGGTTCGTCGATCAGCCAGAGGCTGGCCGGTGCCAGCAGGGCGCGGGCCAGGCCCACACGTTGGCGCTCTCCGCCCGACAGGCGGTCCACTCGGTCGAACAATTTGTCGCCCAGGTCAAAGTGCACCAGCGCTTCGTAAGCGGCCGGGATGTCGGTGGGGTAGAACAGCGAGCGCAAGCTGGACCACAAACCCATGCTGGGCAAACGCCCGGCCAGCACCGAGGTCACCACACGTTGGCGCGGCGGCAGCGGCGGCACCTGCGGGGCCAGAAACAACTGCCCGCGTGTGCGGCGCAAGGCGCGTGCAGACAGTGTCCAAGGGTTCACGCCCGCCAATTGCAGCGTGCCTTGGGTGGGCGGCTGGGCACAGGCCAGTACCTGCAGCAAGGTCGTCTTGCCTGCGCCTGATGGGCCAATGATCGCTACCTGCTCGCCTGCGGTCAGGCGCAGGTTCAGCCCCCGCAAAGCTGCGGGCGCACTGGGCAAGGCTGCCGGATGCCTGGCCTCCAGGCCCAAAAGCTCGATGTTCACCGCGCTGCCGCTCAGGCTTTAGAGCAAGCCCGCGCTGCGGGCGGCCGACTCCAGGCCCTTGTAGTTCTCGGGCGTGGTAGCGATGTAGCGGCTCGAGCGGTTGAGCTTCAAGATCTCGGCGTGCTCGGGGTTGGCGGGGTTCAGGGCCAGCAAGGCGGCTTTGATTTTTTCGCGCAAGTCGGCAGGCATGTCGGCGTGCACCGACCAGTTGTAGTTGAAGTAAGGGGGCGTGGTGTAGAACACGTTCACAGCCTGGGTGTCGACCTTGTTTTCGGCCACGAACTTTTTCCACACGGTGATGTCGAGCGCTGCGGCATCGACCTTGCCACTGACCACCGAAGCGATGGTGGCGTCGTGAGCGCCGCTGTAGGCGATGCGCTTGAAGTCTTTTTCAGGCTCGATCTTGGCTTGCAGCAAAAAGCTGCGCGGCATCAGATGGCCAGAGGTGCTGCTTTGTGAGCCAAAAGAGACTTGCTTGCCCTTCATGTCGGCCAGCGTCTTGATGCCAGAGTTGGTCTTGGCGATGAACACCGACTGGAAACGCGTGTCTTCTTCGCGCTGGGCCAATGGCACGATCTTGCCGCCCGAGCGGATATTCGCCTGCACAAAGGTGAAGCCGCCAAACCAGACCACATCGACCTTCTTGTTCACCAATGACTCCACAGCAGCGGGGTAATCGGTCACGGGCGTGAACAGCACTTTCATACCCAGTTGCTTTTCCAGGTAAGTGGCCAAAGGCGTGAACTTGCGCACCTGCTCGGTGGCCGCTTCCTCGGGGATGGTGGTCACGCGCAACGTGGTTTGGGCTTGGGCCGAGCTCATGGCCGACAAAGCCAGCAAACCTGCACAGACCGAGGACAAAAATTTGGAAATAAAAGCGTGATGCATGGCTAACTATAAAAAACAATCAACCCTTATTACACCCTGAAATCTTTGCACCGCGCCATACAAGGGCCAAAGCTGCTCAAAGCTGCAGCCACTTTCATGACTTAATATGCCGCATGACCACCCCCCAATTCATCCAGCTGTACCAGCACAACGCCGCCGCCGTGGCGCAAGAACTCTTGCAGGGCCTGAGCGCCCCGCAGGCCTTCACCTCACCCAAATACCTGTACGACGCGCTGGGCTCGCGCTTGTTCGAGGCCATCACCGAGCTGCCAGAGTACGACCTGACCCGCACCGAGGCGCAACTCATGCGCCTGCACAGTGCGGACATGGCCCAGCACCTGCCCAAAGGTGCTTGCTGGATCGACCTGGGCGCGGGCAACTGCGAAAAAGCCGGACGGCTGCTGGGCCCCCTGCAAGCGGGGCGTTATGTGGCGGTGGACATTTCGGTGGACTTTGTGCGCGAAGCCCTGGACAGCCTGCAGCGCCAGCACCCGGACTTGCCCATGACGGGCCTGGGCACCGATTTCTCGGGGGGCCTGGATTTGCCAGACGCCTTGAAACTGGACCCGGCGCAGCCACGCGTCTTGTTTTACCCGGGCTCGAGCATCGGTAATTTCACACCCGATCAGGCGTTAGGCTTTTTGCAAAGCCTGCACCGCGCTTGTGGCACAGCCCAAGGCAGCGGCTTGCTGATCGGGGTGGATTTGGTCAAAGACGCGGCCGAACTGGAAGCGGCCTATGACGACGCCCTGGGCGTGACCGCTGCCTTTGACCTGAACCTGCTGCTGCACATCAACCGCTTGGTGGGCAGCAACTTTGTGGTGCGCGACTGGCGGCACTTGTCGCGCTTCAACGCCGAGCGCTCGCGCGTGGAAATGCACCTGCAGGCGCGCCACGCGGTGCGCGTGCAGTGGCCAGGCGGCGAGCGGCTTTTTGCCAAAGGCGAGACCATCCACACAGAAAACGCCTGTAAGTGGACGGTGCCGAACTTCGAAGCCTTGCTGCACGCAGCAGGCTTTGCCCAGACCCGCGCCTGGACCGATCCGGCCCAGCGCTTTGCGGTGTTCTGGGCCGTGGCCTGAGCTTGTCGCGCATTTGATTCGATCTCTTTAACCTCGTGTCCATAATGAATTTGGCCCAGCGCTCTTGCTGCGTGCAAATTCAATGACCTGGAGACTCGCATGTTGAACGATCTGAAAGACAAAGTGGTTTTGATCACCGGCTCGAGCACCGGTATCGGTGCTGCAGCGGCAGTGGCTTTTGGCCGACTTGGCGCACGCGTGGCCGTGCACTACAACAGCAGCCAAGGCCCGGGTGAAGAAGTGCTCAAAGCTGTCAAGGACACGGGTGCTCAGGCCGTCTTGCTGCAAGGCAACGTGCTTGAAACCGCCCAATGCCACCGCCTGGTCGAAGAAACTGTCAAGGCGTTCGGACGCATAGACATCTTGATCAACAACGCGGGCGCTTTGGTTCAACGGGTACCCATTGAAGAGATCACCGATGAGCTGTTTGACAATGTGGTGCATCTGAACGTGCGCTCCGCCATGATGTGCACCGCCGCTGCAGTGGCCGCCATGCGTCGGCAGGGCCAAGGCGGCGTCATCATCAATGTGACCTCGGTCGCGGCCAGGCATGGGGGCGGTACAGGTGCTTCTCTGTATGCCGGCTCCAAAGGCTTTGTCTCCACCATGACCAAAGGCTTGGCCAAGGAACTTGTCAAAGACAAGATCCGGGTCAACGCGATTGCCCCCGGCGTGATCACCACCCCATTTCACGAGCGTTTTTCGACGCCCCAAATGTTGGAAGGCTTTAGGGCCACGATCCCCATGAACCGCTTGGGCACTGCCGACGAATGTGCAGGCGCATTCCTGTACCTGGCTTCTGAACAGATGTCGGGCTATGTGACCGGCCAGGTCATCGACATCAACGGTGGGCAGTACATGCCCTGAGTGTCAGTGCATGGAGGGGTAAAGCACGGTCACGCGCCACAAGGTGCGTGGCCGGGTCAGATCGATCAGGGGTGCGCTGTGCAGCAGCAAAGCGTTGTCCCAGACAATCACATCACCGTTTTCGTAGTGGTTGGTGTGGCAGTATTTTTCTTGTGTGGCATGTGCGGCCAATTCGCGCAACAGGTCCAGTGCCTCGTCATCGGGCAGGCCTTCGATGCCAAATGAACTCCCGCTGACCGCATACAAAGCCAGCTGACCTGTGAAGGGGTGTGGCTTGACCAGCGGGTGACGAACCCAGTTGACCCTTTGGGCCTGCTCGGCATTGAGCACAGACGCCACGCTTCGGGATTGTTTGTCCAGATCATCGCGGTTGCCATAGTGGTGCTTGACCACGAGGTCTTTGATTTTGGCTTTCATGCCCGAGGGTAAGTCGGCATAGGCCTTGGCTTGGTTGGCAAAGGTGGTGCCGTTGGGTGCGGGCGGAACGTCTTGCGCATGCAAGATGGTGCATCGCGCCACGTTTTCGAGATAGGAATAGTCGGTATGAAAATACGTGCCCGCATCCACCAGCCCCGTGGGCTTGCCGTGCTTGAACACGTTAGAGAGGATCAGGATGTTCGCATCCTCCGAGTGATGGAAGGTGTCAATGACATGCGGCGAAGGACGCCCCCATTGCCGGGCAAAACTCACCATTTGGAATGCCGTGAGTGACTGGTTCTTGATCACCACAAAACCGTGACGATGCAAGGCGTCGGCCAAGCCTTGGCGTTGCTCGGCATCCATGGCTTGCGACAGGTCCAGGCCCTCGATGCAGGCGCCAAGAACATCGCTCAAAGGTTTGGCCAAGAGCATGGGAATTCGCTTTCCTCAGTTGATCATTTCAGGAGAAAAAATGCGAGGAAGAAAGAGGGCAATTTCGGGGAACACAATGACTGCAAAAAGCACCAGCAGCATGGGCACCACCATGATCATGGTGTCCTTGATCGCGAACCTCAGCGGCACCTTGGCCACCGCGCAAGAAATCATCAGGCACATGCCATAGGGCGGGGTGACCAGGCCAAAAGCCAAAGCCAGAATGCCCACAATGGCAAAGTGAACGGGGTGCATGCCCACCGATTGCGCCAAAGGTTGCAAGGTGGTGCCCACGATGATGATGGCCGGGATGGCATCCAGAAAGCAGCCCACAATCAAGAAGGCCGCCGCGATGAACAAGCCCACACCAATCACACCCATGCCCCAGGTCTGCACATTCGACAACAAGGCCTTCGGGATTTGGTAATAAGCCAGCAACCAGCCGAACACCGAAGCGGTTCCAACACAAAACAAAGCAACCGCCGAGAGTTTTCCCGTGTCCAATACGGCGGCCATGAATTGTTTGAAGCCCATCTCGCGGTAAAAGAACAGAGACAAAACAGCTGCATACAAAACAGCCGCCGCCGCCGATTCGGTGGCTGTGAACCAACCCAGCAAAATACCGCCCACAATGATCACAGGTGTCAACATCGCTGGGATGGCCACACCGGCTGACTTGACAATTTCAAGGATATTGGCCCGTGGATATACCGGATAGTTGCGCTTGACAGAATAAGCATGGACGGTGGCCATCTGTGCCAAGCACAACAGCACCCCCGGAACAATGCCTGCCAAATACATGGCGCCAATCGAAGTGGAAATCACCCCACCCCAAACCACCATCAAAATGGACGGGGGGATGATCACGGCCAGGACCGACGACACAGCCGTGACAGCAATCGAAAAAGACAGGTCATAACCCTCCTTGACCTGGGCCTCAATGAACAGCTTGCCCTGCCCTGCAGCGTCGGCGCTCGCCGAACCGGAAATTCCGGCAAAAAATACCGACAACAAGACGTTGACCTGCGCCAGCCCTCCGGGAAAATGCCCGACCAAGGCTCGGGACAAACGCATCATCCTGGATGTGATGCCGCCACCATTCATCAAGTTGGCGGTCAACAAGAAAAATGGAACGGCCAGCAAAATGAAAGAGTTGTAGGTCTTGAAGGTCTCATTGAACAGGACCATCGGTGACAGCCTGGGCTCCAACAACAAAACCGGCAACGATGCCAGGCCCAGGGCAAAGGCAACCGGAACCCGTATGGCCAGAAGAAGGAAAAACCCCCCAAAGAGGATCAGTGCCGCCATTCCAGGCGAAAACATGACAGAGCTCAAACCGCTGACTCCTGATTCATACTTTCATGATGGGCCGACGGGCTGAACATTTGGTTGAGCAAGAAAACCATCCAAAGAAAGCCCGAAATAGGCCAAGCGATGAAAATCCACCACATGGGCATGTCAGCCAGCTCTGAGGTCTGGTTCCACCCAAACTGGGTGAATTCGATGCCCCAGTAAAAAATCACAGCCGAAAAAATCAACATGAAAACTTGGCAGATGAACAACAGGCGTTTGTTGGTCTTGGCCGACAGTTGGGGCAGGAAATCGACGTCAAAATGCATTTTTTCACGCACGCCCAAGGTGGCACCCAACATGATGAGCCAGATGAAGAAAAAGCGACTCATTTCTTCAGTCCACATGTAGCGTGGAATGAAGTCGGTGTACCTGGAAAAAATCTGCAAACTCACAGGTACAAGCAAGAGCAAAACCGTGAAGATCAGAAGAAAAGACAGCAAAGCATCGATCAGGAACAACAACTTTTTCATGAGCAACTTTAGGGGTGAGCATGCAGGGCGATGGCCTTTCGGCCACCGCCCGATCGGCCAATCACTTCAGTGCATTGATCTTGGCGTAGATCGCATCCGCACCCACCTCTTTGGCATATGCGGCCATGACGGGGTCCACCAGTTTTTGCATTTCGGCTCGCTGGGCAAAGGGCACCTGCTTGAGCTTGCCTTCTTTGGCGTATTTGTCGAGCTTGGCTTGGTCCTCCGACGACTCGATCTGACGACCAAACGCACCCGCCTCCTTGCCCGCCTTCACGATGGCTGCTTGCAAGTCAGCAGGCAGCTTCTTCAGGGTCTTGACCGAAAAGCACAAAGGGCGAATGGTGATGGCATGGCGTGTCATCAAAATGTTGGGGGCCACTTCATAAAACTTCATGGCTTCCACACCAGCGGCTTCGTTTTCGCCGGCTTGGATCACACCGTTTTGAATCGCGTTGTAAACCTCGTTGTAGGCAATGACCGTTGGGGTCATGCCCACCGCACCAAAGGTTCGGCTCCAGATGGGTGCGCCTTGCACACGCACCTTCAGGTTTTTCAGATCAGCCAAATTGCCAGCAGACTTGTTGGCAAAAATATTGCGTACACCGCCGCCGGCATAACCAATCAGTTTGACTTCGGCTTTTTGCTCTACCTCGTCTGCAATCGGCTTGAGTATGTCTTGATCCAACACCTTATTCCAGTGACTCAGATCCCGGAACAAAAAAGGTGCATCAATGAAGGGGGCTGCTTTGGAAAAGGTGGACATGTGGGCTGGCGACACAATCGCAAAGTCCACCGCTTTGCCCTGGTTCATGTAGGCAAAGTAATCTTTTTCCAAACCCAGTTCGCTGTTTTTGTGCAAAACAAAGTTGACCGGTTTGCCATAGTATTTTTTGACGAGCTCTTCAAACTTGACCATGGTCTTGGTGAAGGCATGGTCGTCACCAAATTGTGATGCGCCATGGAGCGTGATGGCTGCCTGTTGGGCATGCGCGCTCAAAGCCATGACCGAAGAGAGGACTACGCCCAGCAAAGGTTTCAAAATTTTCATGTTTATGTCTCCTGAATTGATCGGAACAACAACCTGCTCACATTGTTGTTTTTTTAATGTAGGCCAAAGCCCCCCCGACAGTCTTGGGGAAAACCATGAGTCACCTCCACATCTGTCTCCAACGTGTCCGCGTGCACTGGCAAGTGACTTGGCCTCAGTGATAACTTGACCAAGAAGCCGAGCGCAAGCGAAGCCGCTCATGTCTGCGCCTTTGGGATGAACTGGACGCAGTACTTTTTCATTCATCACACGAAAGAAGTTCATGAAACACATTGGTTTTATAGGTGCCTCGGGCTTGATGGGTCATGGCATCGCCAAAAATTTGCTGGCCAAAGGCTTTCAGGTGTCGTTGACCGCCCATTCGAGACGCGAACCTCTGCAAGACCTTCTGATGCATGGCGCCAAGCTGGTGGAACGCCACGCCGACCTGTCTGTCTGTGATGCGGTCATCATTTGTGTCACCGGCTCTCCCCAGGTCGAGGCTGCGCTCGAGGGGCCAAGCGGCCTGTTGAGTCAAGCCCGTCCGGGGCTCGTGGTGGTGGATGCGTCCACCAGCGAACCCGATTCCACCCGCCGCCTGGCAGCCCGCTGCCAAGCGGTGGGCATGACCCTGGTTGATGCCCCATTGGCACGCACGCCGGTCGAAGCCGAGGCGGGCAAGCTCAACACCATGGTGGGCGCATCGCCCGAGGTCTTCACACGCTTGGAGCCCGTACTCCAGGCATATTGCGAAAACATCTTTCATGTCGGCGAAACGGGCGCTGCACACGTCATCAAGTTGTTGAACAACTTCCTGGGTCAAGCCATCACCACGGCCGCTGCTGAAGCTTTTGCCGTCGGCGCCAAAGCCGGCATTGATGTGGCCCAATTGGTCAGGGTGGTGTCGGCCGGTGCCGTCAATTCAGGCCTGTTCCAGGCCATGGCCAAAACCTTAGAGGGCGACTACACCGGACTCAAGTTCGAGCTGAACAATGCCTCCAAAGACTTGCGCTACTACGTGCATCTGACCGAAAACGTGAAAGCACCTTCATGGGTTGGCACCAGCGTGCACCAGAGTCTGGTGACAGCCTGCGCTTTGGGTTACGGCCAGGAGATGGTGCCCTCGCTGGTCAAGGCGCAAGCACAAATCAACCAGGTCAACATCGAGCAGGGCCGCTGATGGCGCCCCGCCTGGGTATGGCCCTGGTGGGCTTGGGTGCGGCCACCCCACCGCATCTGCGCAGCCTGCAAGACCTGAGCGAACGCATCGACCTGCGTTATGCGGTCACGCGCCACCCCCACCCTGATCGCATCCGTCCTTACACAGGCCCAGTTCGCTGGGTCAGTGATCTGGACGAGGCGCTGAACGACCCACAGGTCCAAGCGGTCATTGTGGCCACACCACCGTCCACCCACCTGGACATCTGTCGGCGTTGCTTCGCTACCGGTAAACATGTCTTGCTCGAAAAACCGCTGGAACTGGACCTGGAAAGGTCAAAGCAACTGGCATCTCTGGCCCGGCAAAGCGGTCGGCACTGGGGTGTGGTCATGCAGCACCGGTTTCGTGAAGCATCGCTGGTTTTGCAGGATGTGGTCGACAAAGGGCGCTTGGGTGAAATCCAGGCCGCATCGGTGCGCGTGCCATGGTGGCGATCGCAAGCCTATTACAAAGAACTGGGCAGAGGCACCTTGGCACGTGATGGTGGCGGGGTGTTACTGACCCAAGCCATCCACACCCTGAACCTGTTTCAGTCGCTGGTCGGGGTGAAGTCGGTCACGGCCTCGGTGGTGCGGCAAACCCGTTTGCACCAAATGGAAACCGAGGACCATGTCAGCGCGCTGCTGGTTTTGGGCAATGGTGCGCCCGGTGACCTCATGGCGACGACCGCCATGTACCCCGGCTTCCCAGAAACGATTGAAATCATCGGCACACAGGGCAGCGCACGGCTGAGTGGAGCAGATCTGCAGGTGCACTTTTTGCAAGGGGATCCTTTGACCGTGCGCGGTGAAGGCGGTACAGGCAGCGGTGCCAATATGATGGATTTTTCACACGAACCCCACCGGGATTTGTTAACAGATTTCATCGACGCAATCGTCCACCATCGCGCTCCCAGAGTCACCGTTGATGATGCGCTGACAACCCACCTGCTGATCGATGAACTGCTGCGCAAGGGACGGATGTCGACGGACTGAACATCAAACCTTCACAGACCGGAAGCCTGCAAAAATATCGCGCCGCTCGGGCACAAAAAAATTGCGGTAACGCACATCCACCACATGGGCCGAGGTGGCAGCGCAGGCCCCGCGCAGCACACGGTGGCCATGCCACCAAGGCGCTGAATAGTCGCGGTACGGGTGCACCTCAAAGCCCGGGTAAGGTGCAAAATCACTGGCCGTCCACTCCCACACCTGACCCCACAAAAAACCTGGCTGCTGCGCGGCGCATTCCCATTCGGCTTCGGTGGGCAGACGCCGCCCTGCCCATTGGCACCAAGCCTGGGCATCGTGGGCATTCAGGTGCACCGCCGGGGCCTGCAGGTCGAGCAGCTGCCACTGGCCAAATTGCTGTGCTTGCCAAACGCCGTCAAGCCAGCGCACGTGGGGCGGCAGCGCATGGCCGGTGGCTTGCACAAAAGGCAAGTAACGCGCCCAGCTCACGGCTGCAGCATCGATCTCGAACGCACCCAAGGCCTGCGGATGGGCCTGACGCTCGTTGTCAAAGGCAAACCCTGGCCCTGAGTAGCCCAGAGTGTTAACCTGTGCAGGAACATGGACGGACCCTGTCAGCCCCAAAGGCGCTTGTAACCCACGCGCATCACCTGATGCGGGTTCACGCCAGCACAAGGCCGGTGGCAAGGCCAGCCCCAGCGCTTGGGCCATGTAGACCGAGGCTTCGTTGTGCATGTCTTCGTGTTGCAAGACCAGTCGCCAAAAATAAATCGCCTCGTCTGAGGGCGGCCGCCCGCCTGCGTGCAGAGCCTCAAGGGCTTGTAAGTGGCCCAAGCTGCGCTGCAGCACCTGCGCCAAATAGGCCTGCGTCCCGGCCAGATCGGGCAAAGGCAAGGCCCAGCGGCTGTCATGCGCCACCTCGCTGGAGTTGTAGAGCGCATCGGCATCGGGCAGCCAAGAGTCGTCAAAAGCTTCGCCGGTGCTGGCACTGCGTGTGCCCCAATGGCGCTGCCGATTGCGCACCGTCCACCACTCCTGAAACCAGGCGATATGCCCCCATTCCCACAACGGGGGGTTCATGCCCGGCGAGGGCGGCACCGACAGATCGGGCATGGCATTTTGCCAAGCCTGCATCAGGCCCAGCGTGCGGGCGCGGGTGCGTTGCAGGGCCTGGGCCAAAACCGCAGGGCCGGCAGTGCGCACAGCGCTGTGCACGGGCCCCTGACAGCCCACAAAATAACGGTCAAATAAACGCCCCCCTGTTGCGCCTTGGAAAACCTGCCTTGACCCCACCGTGGTACTGCCATTCATGTATAAACCGCCCATGCAAAAACTTCGTGTGGTGATTGTCAGCCCCGCCTTGGCTGATGCCAACAACGGCAACTGGCAAACTGCGCGACGCTGGCAACAGTTGTTGTCTGCGCATTCTGCCCGCATCGTGCGCCAGTGGCCCGACACGCAGGCAGATGATGACAACGTGATGCTGGCCCTGCACGCCCGCCGCTCGGCCGACTCGGTGCAGGCCTGGCACGACCGGCACGGCCCGCGCGGCTTGGGCGTGGTGCTGACCGGCACCGACCTGTACCGCGACATCGCACACGACCCGCAGGCGCAGCGCTCGTTGGCTTTGGCGCACTCCTTGGTGGTCTTGCAAGGTCTGGGCGTGCAAAGTCTGCCCCCTGAGCACCAAGCCAAAGCCCGTGTGGTATTTCAGTCCACCGGCACGCGCAAGACTTTGCCCAAAACCGCACGCCATTTGCGCGTGGTGATGGTGGGCCATTTGCGCGAAGAAAAAGACCCGCTCACCCTGATGGCTGCCGCGCGACGGTTACCGCCAGACGCAGATGTGTTCATTGACCACATCGGCGCCGCACTCGACCCCGCCCTGGGCCAGGCCGCACAAGCCACCCAAGCGCAGTGTCCATATTACCGCTGGTTGGGGTCGGTGCCGCATGCGCAAACCCTGCAACGCATCCAGCGTGCGCACCTGTTGGTGCACTGCAGCCGCATGGAAGGCGGCGCCCATGTGCTGATGGAAGCGATTTGCAGCGGCACGCCGGTGCTGGCCTCGCGCATCGACGGCAATGTGGGACTGCTGGGCGAGGATTACGCGGGCTATTTTGAGCCGGGTGACGCGCAGGCCCTGGCCCATTTGTTACAAGCTTGCCGCTCACCGCAAAACGGCCCCAGCCTGATGGCACACTTGAGGGATCTGTGCGCCTTGCGTGCACCCTTGTTTGAACCTCAGGCCGAACGTGCCGCCTTGCTCCGCTGGGTGCAAGACCTCTGGACAATTTGATGAAACCATCTGCTCAACCTGTGCTGCGCGACCTGGTGCTGGTCGGAGGTGGCCACAGCCATGTGGGCGTGCTGCGCATGTTCGCCATGAAGCCCGAGCCGGGCGTGCGCATCACACTGATCTGCACCGACATCGACACCCCCTACTCGGGCATGCTGCCCGGTTACATCGCGGGCCATTACAGCTTTGACGAGGTGCACATCGACTTGGGCCGCCTGTGCGCTTTTGTTGGTGCGCGGCTGTACCACGCTGCCGTGGTCGGCATCGACCGCCAAAATCAGAAGGTCATCTGCCAGAACCGACCGTCCGTGGCCTACGACCTGTTGTCCATCAACATCGGCTCGACACCCCAAGTGCGCCATGTCGAGGGAGCCCAATCGCTGGCTGTGCCGGTCAAGCCGATTGCACAATTCAACCAACGCTGGTTGGCCCTGATGGACAAAGCCCGCCAGTGGCCCGTGCACCGGGGCCGCATGACGATTGCGGTGGTGGGCGCGGGCGCAGGTGGTGTAGAGCTGGTGCTGTCCATGCAATACCGCTTGCGCCACGAACTCAAGGCCTTGGGCCGCAGCCCTGAAGTCTTGAAATTCGTGTTGCTGACTTCGGGCGACACCATTTTGCCCACCCACAACCCGGGTGTGCGAAAGCGCTTTGCCCAAGTGCTGCAAGAGCGTAACGTCGAGGTGCACACCTCGGCCGAAGTGATCCAGGTCTCGCCCGGTTGCCTGCACACGCGTGACGGGCGCACTTTCGATGCAGACGAAACCATGTGGGTGACCCAAGCCGGTGGCCCCAGTTGGCTGCAAAGCACCGGCCTGGCACTGGACAAGCAGGGCTGCATCCTGGTGCACCCGCAGCTGCAAACCCTGAACGATCCGCTGGTGTTTGCAGCGGGTGACATTGCTTCGTTTGTGGACCGCCCGCTGGAAAAAGCGGGCGTGTTTGCCGTGCGCATGGCCAAACCCTTGGCCGAGAATCTGCGCCGCAGCCTGCGCGGCCAAAGTCTGCTGGCCTACGACCCGCAACGCCATTGGCTGGCCCTCATTTCCACGGGCAACCGATTCGCTGTGGCCTCACGCGGCTCACTGGGCTTTGACGGGGCCTGGGTCTGGCGCTGGAAGGACCGCATTGACCGGGAATTCATGCGCCGCTTCACCGAATTCCCGGCCATGCCCGGGGCAGTCAGCCCTGCCCAAACCGGGGCCCATGTGCGCGAAGCCGTCCAGGCCATGGGCCAGCTGCTCAAAGACATCCAAGCCCAAGGCAAGGGGCATACCACCCAGCTGAACCTGACTTCAGAGGAGTCGCTGCAGGCCATCTCGGCCATTGCGATGCGCTGCGGGGGCTGCGGAGCGAAAGTAGGCGCTAACATCCTGTCGCGCGCACTCGGCAGCTTGCAACCCGTCGAGCGCCCGGACGTGCTGATCGGCCTGCATTCGCCAGACGACGCGGCCGTGGTGCGTGTGCCACCAGGCATGGCCGTGGTGCAGACGGTGGATTTTTTCCGGGCCTTCATCGACGACCCCTATGTGTTTGGCAAAGTGGCCGCCAACCACGCACTGGGCGATATCTTTGCCATGGGGGCCGAACCCCAAACCGCCACCGCCGTGGTCACCGTGCCGCCGGGCCTAGAGAGCAAGGTGGAAGACCTGCTGACCCAAATGATGGGCGGTGCAATCGAGGTGCTGAACGCCGCAGGCTGCGCCTTGGTGGGCGGGCACACGGGCGAGGGTGCCGAGCTGGCCCTGGGATTTGCCATCAACGGGCTGATCGACGAGAAGATGGACAGCGTGATGCGCAAGGGCGGCATGCAGCCCGGTGATGTGCTGCTGCTGACCAAACCGATTGGCACCGGCACCCTGTTTGCCGCGCATGCGCGCTACGCCGCCAAGGGCCGCTGGATCGATGCAGCGCTCAAATCGATGGTGCTGTCCAACCAATCAGGCGCTGAAATTTTGCGCAATCACGGCGCCACCGCCTGCACCGACCTGACCGGCTTTGGCCTGCTGGGCCACTTAGTGGAGATGACCCGGCCGTCCGGCGTGGACGCAGAACTGACCATGAGCACCCTGCCCCTGCTGGATGGCGCGGTGGACTGCGTGCAAGCGGGCATCGTCAGCTCTTTGCAGCCCGCCAATGTGCGCCTGCGTCGCGCCCTGCGCAACGCCGACGAGTTCGTGGGCGACTCCCGCTACCCCCTGCTGTTCGACCCGCAAACCGCAGGCGGTCTGTTGGCCAGTGTGCCGGCAGCGCAAGCGGCCGCTTGCGTGCAAGCGCTCAAGGCTGCGGGGTACCCCCACACCGCCATCATTGGCCGCATCACCGCGCAAAGCGAGGCCATCGAACCTGTGCTGCTGAAAACCTGAACGCCTCCGAGATCAGGAACCCTATGCCTACCGAACAACTCATGCTCAACGCTGACCTGAGCCAGCGCTGCATCATCCACAGCCCCTCGCTCGACTGGGTGGACTCACCCGCCTCGGGCGTGTCGCGCCGCATGCTCGAGCGCGACGGCGGCGAAGTGGCACGCGCCACGTCCATCGTGCGTTATGCGCCAGGCTCGGCCTTTGCCAGCCACACCCACGGCGGGGGCGAAGAAATTTTGGTGCTCGAAGGCACGCTGCACGACGAGCATGGGGTTTATGGCCCCGGCACTTACATCAAGAACCCAGTGGGCAGCTCGCACGCGCCATCCTCGCCCGATGGATGCACTTTGTTTGTGAAGCTGCGCCATTTGGACGCACGTGACGACGAACGCGTGGTCATCGACACACGTCGCAGCGAATGGCGACAAGGCATGGTCGAGGGCTTGAAGGTCTTGCCACTGAACACCTTCGAGACCCAAAACACCGCCCTGGTGCGCTGGGCACCTCAAACGTTTTTCAACCCGCACCGGCATTGGGGTGGCGAAGAAATCTTGGTGGTCGACGGCGTGTTCTCGGACGAGCACGGTGACTACCCCGCAGGCAGCTGGCTGCGCAGCCCCCACATGAGCCAGCACCAACCGTTCAGCCGCGAAGGCTGCTTGATTCTGGTGAAAACCGGGCACTTGATTTGAACATGACATCACCCACACCCCCCATTCGCGCCGTCGTCTTTGATGCCTACGGCACGCTGTTCGATGTGTACTCCATCGGCGCTTTGGCCGAAACACTCTACCCTGGCCAGGGCGCGGCACTGTCGGTGCTGTGGCGCGACAAGCAGATCGAGTACACACGCCTGATCTCGCTGAGTGACCCCAGCCCCCAAGGCAGTCGCCACTACCAATCGTTTTGGGACATCACGCGCGCGTCGCTGCGTTATGCGCTGGCGCGTTTGGGCTTGGTGCACAGCGTGGCCAATGAAGACGCGCTGATGGCTCAATACGCCGAGCTCACGGCCTTCCCGGAAAACCTGGGCGTGCTGCAAGCCTTGCGCCAACGCGGCGTGGCGACAGCGATTTTGTCCAACGGCAGCCCCGAGATGCTGCAGTCGGCCGTGCACAGTGCAGGCATGAGCGACTTGCTGGATGCAGTTTTGTCGGTGGACAGCGTGCGCCAGTTCAAAACCACGCCCACCAGCTACCAACTGGTACAAGACCACCTTGGCTTGGCACCCGCGGATGTGTTGTTTGTCTCGAGCAACGCCTGGGATGCGCTGGGCGCTACTTGGTTTGGCTTCACCACCCTGTGGATCAACCGCCAGGGTCAACCGCCAGAGGCCATGGGTCCGGCGCCTCACCACACGGGCCGCGACCTGAGCGAAGTGCTGAAGGTGTTGGGCCTGCACTGAACACGCATTCAGTGCCCGATGATGAGGTCCTTGCCGTCTTTGTCGTGCACCGCAAACTTGTCCACCAGCGTGGCACTGGCTTCGTTCATGCCGCGCACCTCGACCTCGGCACCTTCGCGGCGGAACTTGAAGACCACCTTGTCCAAGGCGCTCACAGCGGTGATGTCCCAGAAGTGGGCACGGCTCACGTCGATCACCACACGCGGCACGACCTCGTCAAAGTCGAACGCGTCGATGAAGCGATCAGCACTGGCAAAAAACACCTGACCCACCACCTCGTAGGTGTGGGTGTCTGGGGTGCTGGTCGAGTGCACCAGCAAAATCCGACCGATCTTGTGGGCGAAGAAAAAGCCCGACAACAACACGCCGGTCAGCACGCCTTGCGCCAAGTCGTGGGTGAACACCGTCACCACCACCGTGGCCAGCATGACCACACTGGAGCTCTTGGGGTGTTCGCGCAGGTTCTTGAACGAGGCCCAGTTGAAGGTGCCGATCGACACCATGATCATCACCGCCACCAAAGCGGCCATGGGAATTTGGCTGACCCACTCGCCCAAAAACACCACCAAGATCAGCAGCACCACACCGGCCACGAGCGTGGACAAACGGCCGCGCCCGCCGGATTTCACGTTGATCACCGACTGGCCAATCATGGCGCAACCGGCCATGCCGCCGATGAAGCCGGTGGCGATGTTGGCCACGCCTTGGCCCACACACTCGCGGCTCTTATCGCTTTGGGTGTCGGTCATGTCGTCGACGATGGTCGCGGTCATGAGCGACTCCAGCAAACCCACCACCATGAGGGTGGCCGAGTAGGGCAGGATGATCATGAGCGTGTCCCAGTTCAGCGGCACATCGGGCAGCAAGAACACGGGCAAGCTGCTGGGCAACTCGCCCATGTCACCGACGGTGCGGATGTCCAGACCCATCCCGATCGAGAAAGCGGTCAACACCACGATGGTCACCAGCGGCGAAGGCACGGCCTTGGTGAGGTAGGGCAGGCCGTAGATGATGGCCAATCCCACGGCGGTCATGGCGTAGACATGCCAAGTCACGCCCACGGTGCTGGGGTTGAGCTCGGGCAACTGCGCCATGAAAATCAAAATCGCCAGCGCATTCACAAAACCGGTGACCACCGAACGCGACACAAAGCGCATCAACTGCCCCAGGTGCAGCCAGCCTGCGATCACCTGCAACACGCCCGTGAGCACGGTGGCGGCCAAGAGGTATTGCAAGCCGTGGTCTTTGACCAGCGACGCGATCACCAGCGCCATGGCGCCCGTGGCCGCCGAGATCATGCCAGGGCGCCCGCCCGCGAACGCAATGATGGTGGCGATCGAAAACGAGGCGTAAAGCCCCACCTTGGGGTCCACGCCCGCGATGATCGAAAACGCAATCGCCTCGGGGATGAGTGCCAGCGCGACCACCAGGCCGGCGAGGACATCGTTGCGGGCATTAAATAGCCAAATTTGGCGAAAAGAATGGCGTGTCATGCTGATCAGGCCGCTTGGCTGATCAGCCTGGGCCATGGTTCTAAATGAAAGGAGTTTGAAGAGGCAGGCCTGAGACGCTGCGCACAGTGGCCAATAAGGCGAGCAGGGGATTGCAGATCTGATGTGCTGCGCCGCGCAGCAGGTTCTATGCCGAAGAAGTGTAAGCCATGCGCAGGCTCTGCTTTTTAAAATACACGGCATCACCACGCCACACTGCTGCCCATGACCACATCCTTTTCACTCGCACCCCTCATCGCGCCACACGGCCCACTGCGGGTGGCCATCAACCTGGGCAACCCGGTGCTGGCCGGACTGGATGCTGCCACGGGTGAACCCACAGGCATTTCGGCCGATCTGTCCCGCCGCTTGGCCGCGCAGCTGGGCCTGAAAATTGAATGGCGCATCTTCAAAAAGGCCGACGAATCTGTGCAATGCGTGCGCGCTGATGAGGCCGACATCGGCTTTTTTGCCATCGACCCGGTGCGCGGCGAGGGCCTGCATTTTTCACCGCCCTATGTGCAGATTGAAGGCGCCTACATGGTGCGCATCGACTCGCCACTGCAAAGCAACCACGAGGTCGACCAAGCCAGCCACCGCGTCACGGTCGGCGCGGGCAGTGCCTACGATTTGTTCCTCACGCGCCACCTGAAACGCGCCACCATCGTGCGAGCGCCCAGCTCGCCCGCCGTGGTCGAGGTGTTCATGGCCCAGAAGCTTGAGGTGGCCGCAGGCGTCAAGCAGCAACTGGAGGCCGATGCCCAGCGCCTGCCCGGCGTGCGTCTGCTGCCCGGCCGATTCATGGTGATCCACCAGGCCATGGGCATGCCCGCCCAGCGTGGCACCCAGGCACGCGCGTACCTGAATGGGTTGGTGGAAGATGCCAAACAATCCGGTTGGGTAGCCCAGGCCTTTGTGCGGCACCAGATCCAGGGTGCAGCTGTGGCCCCACCCGGCTATCCCGCACAGGACTGAAGACCCCGAGGTCCGGTGATAAATTGGTTTTGAATTTTTCTACCCCAGAGACACACCATGACCACCCCCAAAACCGACCGCCTGCCCGAGATCCCCCGTGAACAGATGACCGACGCACAACGTGCCGCAGTGGACGAACTGGTCAGCGGGCCACGGGGCAAACTCTCGGGCCCGTTTGTGCCTTTGATGCGCAGCCCCGAGCTGATGCGCCGCTTGCAAAAAGTGGGCGAATACCTGCGCTATGACAACACCGTGGGTTTGCACAACTCGGAGTTCGCCGTGCTGGTGGTGGCACGCCACTGGTCGCAACCGGTCGAATGGCATATACACAAACCGATCGCCATGAAAGCGGGCGTGAGCGAAGAAACCTGCAATGCGATTGCCGAAGGCCGCCGCCCGCCAAACATGACGGCGCAAGAAACCGTGGTGTACGACTTTTTGCAAGAACTGCTGCACAACCAGTCGGTGAGCGACGTGACTTGGGCGGCTGCACAAAAGATGTTTGGCGACCAGGGCGTGATCGACATGACGGCGCACTGCGGCTACTACAGCCTGCTGGCCATGGTCATGAACACGACGCGCCGCAGCTTGCCGGACGAAGCAGCGCCGGGCATTGCGCCCTTTCCCCAATAAGCCTGTTGATCAAGCTGCTTTAAGGGGCAATCCGATCAGCGCCGACAACTCTGCCAGTTCCAGGCCATCGACCATGTCCATGACGACCAAACCTTGTGGCGTGCATGCCAACGTAGCCAGGTCGGTGTAGATGCGTTTGACACAGCCAATGCCGGTCAGCGGATAGCTGCAGGTCTGCACCAGTTTGCTTTGGCCTTGCTTGGTCAGCAGGTCCATCATCACCCAGGTTTTTTTGGCCCCAATGGCCAAGTCCATGGCGCCGCCCACCGCCGGAATGGCCCCGGGCTCGCCGGTGTGCCAGTTGGCCAAGTCACCCGTGGCGCTGACCTGGAAGGCCCCGAGCACGCAAATGTCGAGGTGCCCGCCGCGCATCATGGCGAAGCTGTCGGCGTGGTGAAAAAATGCGCCGCCGGGCAGCAGGGTCACGGGTTGTTTGCCTGCATTGATCAGGTCGTAATCCTCCAGCCCTTTGGCGGGTGCCGGGCCCATGCCCAGGATACCGTTTTCGCTGTGCAAAAGCACCTCGCGACTGGCCGGAATGTGGTTGGCCACCAAGGTGGGCTGACCGATGCCCAGATTGACAGTGGCCCCTTCGGGAATGTCTTGCGCCACGCGGGCGGCCAATTCGTCTTTGCTGCGCCTTGTGTAGCTCATGCCTTGATGCCTCCGGCCTGCGTGGCCACACGGTCGATCTTGACCACCGCCTGCACAAAAATACCAGGCGTCACCACCGCCTCAGGATCCAACTCGCCCAGCGCCACTTGCTCGTGCACCGTGGCCACGGTTTTGCGCGCCGCCATGGCCATGATGGGGCCGAAGTTGCGCGCGGCCTTGCGGTAGGTCAGGTTGCCCCAGCGGTCACCCCGCTCGGCCTTGATCAAGGCCAGGTCGGCATGGATGGGTGTTTCGTACACGTACATGCGGCCATCGATCTCGCGGGTTTCTTTGGGCGTGCCATCGGCGTGTTTGGCCAACTCGGTGCCGAAGGCCGTGGGCGTGAAAAAGCCACCAATGCCCGCACCAGCGGCCCGAATGCGTTCGGCCAAATTGCCTTGGGGGACCAACTCCAGCTCGACCTGGCCCGAGCGGTAAAGGCCGTCAAACACATACGAGTCGGTCTGCCGAGGAAAACTGCAAATGATCTTGCGTACCCGACCTGCTTTGAGCAAAGCCGCCAGGCCCTGTTCAGCATTGCCCGCGTTGTTGTTGACCAGGGTCAGGTCGCGAGCACCTTGCGCCAACAGGCCCTCGATCAATTCATCGGGAATGCCTGCCGTGCCAAAGCCGCCAATCATGACGGTGGCCCCATCGGCCGTGCCCGCCAGCGCTTCGGCGACGGATGAAACGAACTTGTTGATCATCTTGAATAGGCTCCCGATAAGCCCTTCAAGCTTAGCCTGCGAAGCCCTTGCATCCAACACCGATACGGCAGCATCCAGACACATGGGCGACTTTGAGGGCCGTGCTCAGCCCCAAAGTCACTCAAGGTCGATCAGTACTGCTTGTAAGGCAAGAACTTGCCCGACAGCACCACGTTCACGCGGTCGCCCTTGGGGTCGGGCTGGCGCACGATGTCCATGCTGAAGTCGATGGCGCTCATGATGCCGTCGCCAAACTCTTCGTGGATCAGTTCCTTGATGGTGGTGCCGTAGACGCTCACGATTTCGTACCAGCGGTAGATCAGCGGGTCGGTGGGCACTTGGCTGGGCAGCGAGCCTTTGTAGGGAACCACTTGCAGCCACTTGATCTCTTCAGCCGTCAGGCCAAAGATCTTGCCGATGATTTTGGCTTGCTTGGCGTCAAAGGTCATTTGGCCCAGGCACCCGGCGGTGACCCATTCTTTGGACAGGCCGACTTTCTCGGCAACGTCGCTCCACTTGATGCCTTTGGCCACTTTGGTGGAGATGATTTTTTCGGTGACTTCTAAACGGTTCATGAAAGACCTCTTGAGGGGAGTTGAAGATAAATCTGGAAAAAAAGAATCAATGGGCTTTGGCGCGTGACACCAAAAAGTCAACGATGTGGTTGCGCATGTCGTAGTAGCCCGGCAGGTGATGCAGTTGGGCGCGTGTGCGCTCGCGCGGCAACGGGTTGACCACCACTTCGGCCAAACCACCGGGCACATAGCTGCCACCCGACTCGTTGCCGTTGCTCATGAGCAAGATGCGGTCGGACAGCAAAATCGCCTCGTCCACGTCGTGTGTGATCATGAACACCGTCTGCTGCGTCTGGCGCACGATGCCCATCAGCTCGTCTTGGATGGTGCCGCGTGTGAGGGCATCGAGTGCGCCAAAAGGCTCGTCGAGCAAGAGCATCTTGGGCTGGATGGCAAAGGCACGGGCAATGCCCACGCGCTGCTTCATGCCGCCCGACAGCTGGCTGGGTTTCTTGTCGATGGCGTGCAGCAAGCCGACCATGCCGACGTGCTTTTCTACATGCAGATTGACCTGATGGGTCTTCCAATCGGGCCACTTGGACCGAACAGCAAACGCGATGTTTTGCCGCACCGTAAGCCATGGCATGAGCGCGTGGCTTTGGAACACCACACCGCGCTCCAGGCTCGGGCCTGCGATCACTCGCCCGTCCATGAAGGCGTGGCCTTCAGTGGCCGTGTCCAGGCCCGCGAGCACGTTCAAGATGGTGGTCTTACCGCAGCCCGAGTGGCCGATGATGCAAACAAACTCGCCCTTGTCGATGGTGAAAGACACGTCCGAAAACACCGGCTTGTCGCTTTGGTAGGCCTTGCCCAGTTTTTCGATTTTGAGGAAAGCGTTCATGGCTTGGGCCTTGGGTTGCGGGGCAAAAATTTCTGTGGGCAAAGGCGCGATCAGCTCGCGCTCGCTGGTGTCACTCCACATAGGTCACCGCCTTTTGCACCTGGGCAAACGCGAGGTCCAGCAACATGCCCACCACACCAATCACCAGCACTGCAAAAATCACATTCACCAGCGACAGGTTGTTCCACTCGTTCCACACAAAGTAACCCACGCCCGTGCCGCCCACCAGCATCTCAGCGGCCACAATCACCAGCCACGCGATGCCCATGCTGATGCGCATGCCGGTGACGATGGTGGGCGCTGCGGCGGGCAAGATGACCAAGAAGGCTTTGCGCAGCGGTTGCACTTCCAGCGTGCTGGCCACGTTGAGCCATTCGCGTTTGACTGCAGCCACACCAAAGGCGGTGTTGATGAGCATGGGCCAGACCGAGCAGATGAAGATGACAAAGATGCCACTGACCTCCGAGTCTTTGAGCGTGTAGAGCGCCAGCGGCATCCAGGCCAGTGGGCTGATGGGCTTGAGCACTTGGATGAAGGGGTCAAACGCTTTGCGCATGAGCGGTGACATGCCAATCATGAAACCGACTGGCAGCGCCACCAACACGGCCAGGAAAAAGCCCAGCGCCACGCGCCCCAGCGAATGCCCCAGCTGGATGCCGATGCCTTTGTCGTTGGGGCCTTTGTCATAAAACGGATCGGCCAAATGCCCCAGCATGGCTTTGCCCACTTCCAAGGGCGGCGGAAAGCCTGTGGTTTTGACGGCCCCCGGGTCCTTGCCCATCATCTTCTGGTACTCGATCTCTTCGGCCGTCATGCCCGCCTTGGCCGCGCCTGCCACCGAGGGTGCGGTGGCTGAGAGCTGCCACGCTCCCAGAAAGACCAGGAACATGAGCAGCGAGACCAAGGCGGCCCGGGCATTGAGGTGCATGGTTTTCATCTGCCTTAGCCCATCTTGTTGATCGCAAAGCTCTTGAGGTAGGCGTCGGGCTTGGCCGGGTCAAACTCTTTGCCCATGATCTTGTACTTGGGGTAAGGCGTGGTGGCGGCAAAGTCGTGGCCGAGCTCCTTCATGTGCTTGCGGGCGTCAGTGATCAAGAACACCTTCTCTGCGATTTGTTTGTAGTTCACATCGCCCTTTACATAACCCCAGCGCTTCATTTGAGTGAGCATCCACACCGCCATGCTTTGCCAAGGCATCGGGTCAAAGTCGGCGCGGTCGGGCACGTTTTGCACCTTGCCCAAGCCGTCAGCAAACTTGCCCGTGAGCACTTGGGCAATCACCGCCTCGGGCTGGTTCAGGTACTGCGCTGGCGAGATGACTTTGGATATCAGCTCCCGGTTGCCGGGCTGACGAGCCATGGCCGCGGCCGTGAGCACCGCGCGGTACAACGCGGCAAATGTGTTGGGGTTCTTCTGGATGAACTCGGTGCTGGTACCAAAAGCGCAGCAAGGATGGCCATTCCACAAGTCTTTGGTCAGCACATGGATGAAGCCAACCTCGTCGTAAACCGCACGTTGGTTGAAAGGATCGGGTCCCAAGAAACCATCGATGTTGCCCGAGCGCAGGTTGGCCACCATCTCTGGTGGTGGCACCACGCGGATTTGCACATCGGTGTCGGGGTTGATGCCGTTTTCGGCCAGGTAGTAGCGCAGCAAGAAGTTGTGCATCGAGTAATCAAAGGGCACGGCAAACTTGAAGCCCTTCCAGTTCTTCGGATCGCGGTTGTTCTTGTGCTTCATGGCCAGCGTGATGGCCTGGCCGTTGATGTTCTGGATAGTGGCCACGTTCATGGGCGTGGCGTTCGCGCCCAGACCCATGCTGATGGCCAGGGGCATGGGCGAGAGGAAGTGGGTCGCGTCGTATTCCTTGTTGATCATCTTGTCGCGGATCAAGGCCCAGCCTGCGGTCTTGGTCACTTCGACGTTCAGGCCTTGCTTTTGGTAAAAGCCCAGCGGCTCGGCCATGATGAGCGGTGTAGCGCAGGTGATCGGGATAAAGCCGATCTTGAGGTTGGTTTTTTCCAAGGGGCCTTTGCTTTGGGCCAAGGCTTGCAAGCTGGCCACAGGCAACACACTGGCGATGGCGGCCATGGCCGTTTTCTTGCCCACCGCACGCAAGAACATGCGGCGCTCTTGGTCCTGTGGAAACAAGGCCTTGACCAAGGTGGCTTCGATGAATTCCTGGCTGTAGGCTTCAAACTCGGCGGTCTCGGAACGGGCACGCAGCTGGGCGGCGGCGGCATCGGCGGCCACCTCGGCGTGGTGGTCGGCTGGCGAATGATCACGTCCGCAGCTGCACTTGAGCATCAGGGGGCGGTCGGCGTTGTACGGGTCAAAAAATTCAGACATGGCAACCTCGCTTTGTTGAAGATGCGCATATCTATGCAAGCTGTGGGCCAGAAAACCTTGGTAACGGGCCATCGGGAGGGCGCATCTTCATTTCGCGAAGCACTTGTCGATGCGGTGTAGGGCTGGCCCTACAAAATCCACGACCAAGCCCTGTCAGGGCTTCAGCCGAAGGTGCTGCTTTGGCCCCCGCTGAGGCTTTGCGCATACAAAGCCAGCTCCACATCGTTCTTGGTGCCGGTCTTTTCCAAGATGCGTGCACGGTAAGTGCTCACGGTGTTGGGGGCCAGACTCAGTTGCGCACCAATTTCGCTCACGCTGTGGCCTTGGGTTAACAAAAGATAGACCTGGTGCTCGCGGTGCGAGAGCTGTTCAATCCCGCTTTTGGTGCGGCCCTGGCTCACCAAGCTGGCCAGCGCCTCTGCGGTGGTGGGCGAGACGTGCACGCCGCCCGCCGCCACACGGCGCAAGGCTGCCACCAGGGCATCGGTGTCGGTGCTTTTGTTCAGATAACCCGATGCACCCAGCTGAATACAGCGCACCGCGTATTGTTTTTCCGGGTAGGTGCTGAGCATGAGCACCGGCAGGCCGGGCCAGTCGCGACGCAGGTTTTGCAACACGTTCAGGCCGTCCATGCCGGGCATGGCGATGTCGAGCAGCACCACATCCACGCCTTGCGGGCCCTGAAGCGACTGCACCAACTCCAGAACGCCGGGACCGCTATCGGCCTCGGCCACCACCATCAAGCCCGGGTCGTCGGCCAGCACCATTTTCAGCCCTTCTCGCACAATCTTGTGGTCGTCGCACAGAAGCACACGCACGGCGTCCTTCATGGCGTGGCCTCCCAGTTGGGCAAGGGCATGGACAGCCGCATGCGGGTGCCCCGGCCGGGTTGGCTGTCCACGTCGATCACACCGCCAAAGTGCCGTGCCCGCTCGCGCATGCCCATGATGCCGTAGGCCTGCGCCGACTCGAAGACCTTCGCCTCGGCCCCGCAACCGTCGTCTTCCACCGACAGGTGCAACCAACCTTCGCGTTCCACGATGTCCACATCCACCGTGCGGGCGCGGGCGTGACGCCCCACATTGCTGAGCATCTCCTGAAAAATGCGGAACACCGCCATGGCCATGGGCTCGGGCAAGACGCGTTGCACGTTCACGTCCATACACCACTTGAGCTCTTGCTCGGCCGACTGCACAAACTCCTGCGCCTGCCACGCCAGGGCGTCCCACAAGCCTTGGTGGTCCAGGATGCTGGGGCGCAGGTCGGTGATGATGCGGCCCACATTGACCACCGCGTTCTCGATCAGGCGGCTCATGTTATGGCACTTGCCCCTCATCTTCTCGCGCATGGCTTGCGCCTCAACGGCCGCCCGCTGCTCCTGCTCGGACAAGCGCTTGTCAAGCCAGCCCACATCCATCTTGAGCGCCACCAGCAGGCTGCCCAGCTCGTCGTGCACCTCGCGGGCGATGCGGGTGCGCTCTTCTTCGCGCACCGCCTCGGACCAAGCGGCCAGCTCGCGCAGTTGCTGCAAGGCCGTTTCGAGCGCCTGGGTGCGTTCAGACACGCGCTGCTCCAGCTCGGTCTTGGCCTGGTGCAAGGCGTCCTGGGCCTGCTTGCGCTCGGTGATGTCCACAAAGGTCACCACCGCACCACGCACCTGGCCTTGGTCGAACACCGGGTAGCTGGAATACTCCACCGGGAAGCTGCTGCCGCCCGCGCGCCAGAACACCTCGCTGTCGATGCGGCAGGGCTGGCCTTGGCGAAAGGCGTTGTAGATCGGGCAGTCTTCCATCGGGTAATGCGTGCCATCCCCGTGCGAATGGTGGGTGAGCACATGCATGTTCTGGCCCAGCACCTGCTCAGGCTCCAGGCCGATCATGCGGGCCCCGGCCGGATTGATGAAGACACACAGGCCGTCCAAGTCGACCCCAAAAACTCCTTCTCCGGTGGAGGCCAACATCAGGCCCAAGGGGTCGCGCCAGGCTTCGGCAACGCCTATGGCGCCATTGATCGCAGGTTGCAAAGGGGGGCAAGCACAGTTCATGGTCTTCACATGCAAGGCTTGTGCCATGCATTCGGACAATTCGGCTTTTTGCGCCATGGGCTTTGTCGCCTGGGCACCACCCCCACAGTGGGCTGAGCCTGACAATGGAGGCTCTTGAATGATGTTTGACTGCTGATTGGATGGCCATGACCCCAGTACCTGCTGCGCTGCTGCAAGGCGCTTCGAACTTTCGCGATGTCGGTGGCTACCTCAACACCCAGGGCCGCCGCGTTCGGCGCGGTCAGGTGTTCCGCTCAGACCATTTGGCGGGATTGACGGGTGAAGACATGCTGCGCTTGCAATCGCTGGGCATTGGCCACAGTCTGGACTTTCGGGGCGTGAACGAATGCGCCACAACGCCCTACGCCATCCCCGGCGTGGAGCGCGTGGCGCTCACCATCGAGCCCACCGTGATCGCCCGCATGCAGGCGCTGGTGGCGCAAGGCGTGGTGCCCACCACCGAGGAAACCGTGGACCTGATGCGCGAAACCTACCGCGATTTTGTGAACCACAACGCGGCCACCTTCGGTCGATTTTTAAAACACCTGTTGGAAAAACCCACACCCCAAGTGTTTCACTGCACCGCAGGCAAGGACCGAACGGGTTTTGCAGCGGCGCTGCTGCTGTCGGCCCTGGAGGTGGACCGGGCGACCATCGAGCACGATTACCTGCTCACCAACCAACTCTACAAACGCGATGTCCGGCTCGAAGGCCAGGGCCACCCGCATGTGATGCAGGTGCTGTGGCAAGTGCAGCCCGAGTTTTTGCATGCGGCGTTTGAGGCTGTCGATGCGCAGCATGGCGGCATGCGGGACTACTTGCACGGAGCCATTGGCCTGAGCACCCAAGAGTTGAGCGCATTGCAACAACTTTTTCTAGAAAAGGGCTAAGTTGACCCACCGCCAGTGCGTGGCCCTGTAAAAACGCAGCAGTCTATGGATCGCTTCGTACCTCGCGATGACTGATGTAACGTCACTGCGAGGAGCGCAGCGACGCGGCAGGCCATAGAGGGCTCGTGCCTCTCAATGACTGGCAAGAGGGGATCAAACGCCTGGAGCCCCTGAATGACAAGTCCCAAGAATTAACTTCACACCAATCAAACCCGATTCACGCAGCCTCTCTGTAAAAGAAGCCCCCATGCACGTTGCGCGGCGCCAGGGGCGCCACGGCACGGCCGATGGCACCGATGTGGTCGGGCGTGGTGCCGCAGCAGCCACCCACAATGTTGACCAGGCCTTCGGCCGCAAACTCGTGCAGCAGACGGCTGGTGACCTCGGGGGTTTCGTCAAAGCCGGTGTCGCTCATGGGGTTGGGCAGACCGGCGTTAGGGTAGCAGCTGATGAAGGTGTCGCCCGCCACTTTGTTGAGCTCCTGAATGTAAGGGCGCATCAAGGTCGCGCCCAAGGCGCAGTTCAGGCCAATGGCCAGCGGCTGCGCGTGCCGTACACTGTGCCAGAAAGCGGTCACGGTCTGGCCGCTCAAAATCCGGCCTGAAGCGTCGGTCACGGTGCCGCTGATGATGAGGGGCAGGCGCTCGCCGCTGGCATCAAAAAATTCTTCAATGGCAAACAACGCGGCCTTGGCGTTGAGCGTGTCAAAAATCGTCTCGACCAACAGCACGTCTGAGCCGCCTTCAACCAGGGCTTCGACCTGCTCGTAATAAGCGGCACGCAGCTCTTCAAAGTTCACATTGCGGGCACCTGCGTCGTTCACGTCGGGGCTGATGCTGGCGGTTTTGGGCGTGGGGCCCAAAGCGCCCACCACAAAGCGGGGTTTGTCGGGGGTGGAGAACTTGTCACAGGCAGCTCGGGCCAATTTGGCCGATTGCAGGTTCATCTCGCGGGCCAGGTCCTGCATGTCGTAGTCGGCCTGGGCTATTGATGTCGCACCAAAGGTGTTGGTCTCGATCAGGTCGGCCCCGGCCGCCAAGTAGCCTTCATGGATGTCGCGGATCACGTCGGGTCGGGTCAGACTGAGCAATTCATTGTTGCCCTTAACGTCTTTGGGGAAGTCCTTGAACCGCTCGCCCCGGTAGTCGGCCTCGGACAATTTGAAGCGCTGGATCATGGTGCCCATGGCCCCATCGAGGATGGCGATGCGGGTGTTCAGGATCTCGGGCAGCGCTTGGGCGCGGGTGTAAACAGGGTTCTTCATGCCCCTATTGTAAAAGTGCGGGCTTCAGGCCTTTTGAAATCGGTCAAATCCTGCTGCCCGCAACTCGCACGCCGGGCACTGGCCACAGCCATAACCCCAGTCGGAGCGGTGGGTGCGGTCACCCAGGTAGCAGGTGTGGGTGTGCTCGACGACCAGATCCACCAGGGCTTGACCACCGCCTTGGGGCAGAGCCTTTTGGCCCAAGTCGTAGGCCAGTTGCCAGGTCTGTGCTTTGTCGATCCACATGAGTGGCGTTTCGATCAGCAGCTTGCGGTCCATCCCCAGCGACAGGGCCACTTGCATGGCTTTCATGGTGTCGTCGCGGCAGTCGGGGTAGCCCGAGAAATCGGTCTCGCACACGCCGGTGACGATGACCTGCAAGCCCCGGCGGTAAGCCAAAGCAGCGGCCAGCGTCAGGAACAGCAGATTGCGCCCCGGCACAAAGGTGTTGGGCAGCCCCGAGCTTTCCATCTCGATGGCGGTGTCGCGGGTCAGTGACGTTTCGCTGATCTGGCCGAGGATGCCCGTGTCCAGCAGGTGGTCTTCGCCCATTTTGGGGGCCCATTGCGGGAACTTTGCCTTGATGGCGGCCAACACGTTCAAGCGGGCTTCCAACTCAACTTTGTGGCGCTGGCCGTAATCAAAAGCCAGAGTTTCGACACGTTCGTAACGGCTCAAAGCATGGACCAAGCAGGTGGTGGAGTCTTGACCACCGGAAAACAGGACGAGGGCGGAGGTGTGCATGGGGTGGGATGGTAACGCTGTCTCTGTCGGGAGAGTTGTCTGAGTCGGGGCGCGTTTGGAAGGGGGCGGCGGCGGGCTCCTCATGAGGCGGGGGTACGCCAAAATCGTCGCCCGCCGCCGCCCCCTTCCAAACGCTGGTGGTTGTCTTCAGCCTTGCTGGCGGTGAATACTTTCCTTGCAGTCGGTGACCGCTTTTCTTGAAGCCACCAAACGCTAGCCTTGAGCGTACTGGCCGCGCAGCCCATGGTCTTGCGTGGGTGGGTGAGGGCGGGCACAGGGTGACGATTTTGGCGTACCCCCGCCTCATGAGGAACCCTGTGCCCGCCCTCACCCACCCACACCACATCTGCCGAACCTCAACCACACCACAGCCGCAAAACCCAAGCCATCGATAGAGGACAATCAAGCCTTCAAAAAGCCCGTCAAACCCCAGTGTCCCCCCACCTCCCCATCCTGCGCGAAATATTTGGCTACGACGCCTTTCGCGGCCCGCAGCAAGCCATCATTGACCATGTGGCGGCCGGGGGCGATGCACTGGTGCTCATGCCCACGGGCGGGGGCAAATCGCTGTGCTACCAAATCCCGGCCATTGCGCGCCAGCGTTCTGGGCACGGCATCACGGTGGTGGTCTCGCCCCTGATCGCGCTGATGCACGACCAAGTGGGTGCACTGCACGAGGCGGGGGTGAGTGCCGCCTTCCTCAACTCGACCCTCACCCCCGAAGAAGCCAGCGACGTCGAGCGGCGCTTGCTGCGCGGAGAGATCACCCTGCTGTATGCCGCCCCCGAGCGCGTGACCAACGCGCGTTTTCTGGCGCAGATGGACTCGCTGCTTGAGCGCGGCTTGCTCAGCCTGTTTGCCATCGACGAAGCGCATTGCGTGAGTCAATGGGGCCACGACTTCCGGCCCGAATACCGGGGCCTCACGGTGCTGCACGAGCGCTACCCCAGCGTGCCGCGTGTGGCGCTCACGGCCACGGCCGATGCGCTGACCCGCGCCGACATCGTCGAGCGGCTGCAACTGGAAGGCGCAGAGCTGTTCATCAGCAGCTTTGACCGGCCCAACATCCGTTACACCATCGTCGAGAAAAAAGACGCCAGCACGCAGCTGCTGCGCTTCATCGAACGCGAACACCCCGAAGAAGCGGGTGTGGTCTATTGCCAGTCGCGCAAGCGGGTCGAAGAAATCGCAGCCATGCTGGTCGAGTCGGGCATCCACGCGCTGCCGTACCACGCCGGGCTGGATGCAGGCGTGCGACAGCACCACCAAAACGAGTTTCTGCGCGAAGAGGGTGTGGTGATGGTCGCCACGGTGGCCTTTGGCATGGGCATCGACAAACCCGATGTGCGTTTTGTGGCGCACCTGGACATGCCCAAAAACATCGAAGGCTATTACCAAGAGACCGGCCGCGCCGGGCGCGACGGCTTGGCGTCGGATGCGTGGATGGCCTACGGCCTGCAAGACGTGGTGAACCAGCGCCGCATGATCGACGAAAGCCCGGCTGGCGAAGAATTCAAGCAAGTCATGCGCGGCAAGCTCGACGCCCTGCTGGCCCTGGCCGAAGCCACCGACTGCCGCCGCGTGCGGCTGCTGAGTTACTTCGGCGAAAGCTACAACAGCCAAAAGGACAGCGCACAAGGCGTTTACATGCCCTTTTGTGGCAACTGCGACAACTGCTTGAACCCGCCCGAAGTGTGGGACGGCACCGATGCGGCGCGCAAGCTGCTGTCCACCGTGTACCGCACCCAGCAAAGCAGTGGGCACAGCTTTGGGGCGAGCCACACCATGGACATCGTGCGCGGCAAAAAAACCGAGAAAGTGGCGCAGCGCGGCCATGAAAGCATCAGCACCTTTGGACTGGGCGCCGAATACAGCGAACAACAACTGCGCGCCGTGATGCGCCAGTTGATTGCGATCGGCGCTTTGCATGTGCACACAGAAGACGGTTTCAGCACCCTGCACCTGACAGAGGCCTCACGCGCCGTGCTCAAAGGCGATGTGCCCGTGCAATTGCGCGAGAGCACCAGCCAACGCAGCGACAAAAAGAGCCGAACCCGTGGCGGCCCCGCGCCTGCTGCGGCCAACCTGGGGCAAGACGCGATGGTGCGCTTCATCAACCTCAAGGCCTGGCGCGCCGAGGTGGCCAAAGAACACAACCTGCCCGCGTATGTGATCTTCCACGACGCCACCTTGGCCGCCATTGCCGAAGCCGCGCCGCAAAGCCTGGCGCAGCTGCAAGGCATCAGCGGGCTAGGCGTCAAAAAGCTGGAAGCTTACGGACCACAGGTGCTCCGGGTGTGCAACGGGGCGGTTTGATCACTTGCGCACAGCAGGCACCTCAATGGGCAAGCTCTCACCGCGCCACATCAAATACAAAGCCAGTTGCCGCATCTCCAAAGCTCCCCAAGGCGGAACTTCGGCGCGAATACCGGCATAACAACTGCGCAAGCGCCGCTCCAGCGAACCTGGTTTTTGCCATTCCAGACGGTACAGCGGGTAACCATTGGGCTGCCCTTGACTCAGCGGGTCGGTATACAGGGGTTGTCCAAAATTTTGGTCATGGCATTGGGCGCACGACAAATTCATTTGGCCTTGACGTTGTGAAAACAGGGTCGCCCCCGCTTGCCAGTGGCCGCGGGCCGCACCGCCAATGTCCACCCGCAAGGGCATGCCGTTGGAGGCCTGCGTCACGAGCAAACTCAAGCCGAGCAGGGCATCGGATTCGGGGGGCATGGCCGCCGCTTGTTGGTGGCGCGTGGTGCATTGGTTGATGCGGTCTTCGAGGTTGAACAGCCGCCCACTGGCGGCATCGATGGCGGGGTAACGCGTGGCGACGCCTTTCATGCTCGTGGCCACTGCGCCGTGGCAACTCACGCACGATTTGCCGTTCGCGGCACTGGCTTGGCCCCAGGCTTGCGCCCCTTGGCTCAGCCAGAGTTGGGCGGGGTTGGCAAATTCGTCGGCTTGCAAGGCTTGCACATCCTTGCCCGAATAATGCAGACCCGATTTGAGCTGCGACAAAGGCAAACTCCGCGCTGGTGGCGCTGCCGTTTGCGCAGCGGCGTACCCAATTCCACCCCACAACGCGACAAGCATGAAAAAAAGCCAACACAACTGGATCATGGTGCGCACACACCAAGCTGCGGGCATCGACGCGAACGCTGTGCTGCGCATGTGCTCAGGGGATGCTCTTGGGCAAGACCGTCAATGTTTGTCGCAAGCTGCCTTTGACGCCCCGGTCATCGATCCATTCGACATGCATTTCGGCCGTTTGTTCTGCTCGCACAAAAAATTCAAACAAGGGGTTGGCTGAAATCCCCGACGAAGGCTCTGCACGGAACACCTCTTGCTGGCCCAAAGTACAGGTCAAAGATCGGATCACGTTGCGCGGCACCAATTTGCCCAACAGGTCTTGCAAGTAACCTGTGTCCATGGGGTGTTGCACCAGCAGACGAACTTTGACCAGATCCCCCGTCAAGACGCGTTCAGGCCATTGGATGCGTGCAAATGCCATGATCAAGATGCGTCGACGCAAGCCGACTCTGTGACGATGATTTCCATCTGGCTATATCGAAATTCCCCATTGGACAAGCGTGCCAAAGCGACCACTTGTTGGGTGCCTGCCAAGCGAAGGCGGGTGCTGACTTCGGCGCGTCCGTTCCATGGCCCTAAACGAAAAACCGCCATTTGGGTCACCGGATTGCGCTGAGACAACAGGTACAAATGCGTCACATGGTCTTGGGGCGTCATGGGGCTTTGCACTTGCACCGTGACAGGCACCAAAGTGCCGTTGTCGGCCAGCACAGGGGCCACCCATTTGACGTCTTGCTCCAGCACACGAGCGCCCTGGGTCAGGGGCGCGATCATTTTCGCCACGCTCAACAACTGGCCCGAGGCCATCTCCTGGGCTTGGCTGGGCAACAGCCTTGCTGCGGCCCAATACAGCCCCACCCTCAGCATCTGCCGCAAGCCATCGCGACGGGTGAATGCCAACCACTTCATGGGGTGGCCGAAGCGGGCATGAACAGATAGCTCAAGATATCTTCGAGCGACTGGGCCGTCAAGATGGTTTGGCCTTTGTAGGCGCTGGCCACATTGTTAAAACCCTCGGTACTGAAATAGGCTGGCATGATGGTCTGCGGATTAAAGCGTCGGGCATCTGCGATGCGCTCTCGGGCTTGGTCTTTGGTGCTGCGCTCGGGCAAACCGACCAAAGACGGGCCGAGTGCGCCACCCGCAGGCAAACCCTGCACTTGATGGCACAGCACACACCCGCTGTCTTGTCTTTGCAATAGCAAGGCCTTGCCCCGCTCTGGCGAGCCGACTTGGGGGATCTCTGGCGATTGCGCAGCGGCCCAGCCCCAGCCAGCACTGAACACCAAGGCCCACACCCGTGCCAAGCCCAGCACCGTCATGCCCGTGCCAAAGTCAAACCGTGGTTTTTGAGAGGCAAACTGCGGATGCGTTTGCCCAATGCGGCCGAAATGGCATTGGCCACTGCCGGTGCCAAAGGCGCTTGGGCCGGCTCGCCCACGCCACCCCAAAAGCCGCCAGTGGGTGCAATCACCACCTCCACTTTGGGCATCTCGTTCAAGCGCATCATCCGGTAATCGTGGAAATTCGATTGTTCCACTCGCCCGTCTTTGATGGTGTTTTCACCCCAGAAGATGGCGGTCAAGCCGTGCACCACGCTGCCTTGGAATTGGGCCACGATGTTGTCAGGGTTCACGGCATAACCGGGGTCAATGCCAATCACAATGCGGTGGATTTTGACTTCATTTTTCACATTGATAGAGACATCGCACACGCAAGCGGTCCAGCTGCCATAACCGTCAGTGGACGCCACGCCTCTGAACACACCGGGGGCAGGTTTTTTGTCCCAACCGGCAGCTTTGGTCACGGCCAGCAAGATGGCGCGGTCGCGGTTGGCTTTTTCATTGTTGGGCAACATGGCCAGGCGGTAAGCCACCGGGTCCTGTAAGGCCGCCTGTGCCAACTCGTCAATGAAGCACTCTCGCCCGAACGGGTTTTGTGAATGCCCCACCGTGCGCCAAAAACCCACCGGCACATTGGTGTTGCGCTGGGCATAGTCCACCAAAGTATTGGGGATGTCATAGGGGTGGTCATTGAAGCTGGCCACTGCCTGACCATCAATGCCTTTGGGTAAGGGCAGCTTCAGCAAAGTAGCCAAGATGGATGGGGCGCTGACGCGAATGTGCAAGGCCTCGGGCTTTCCTGAGGCGCTCAAGCTCGCCTTGAAGCGCATCAGGCTGGCCGGACGGTACAGGCCATGTTGGATTTCCTCTTCACGCGACCACAGCATTTTGATGGGCTTGCCGGGCATGGCTTTGGCAATGGTGACGGCTTGGCGCGTGAAGTCTTGTGGGCTTTTTCTCCCCAGGCCGCCGCCCAGCTGCATCGGGTGCACTTTCACGTTGGCCTGCGGTACGCCTGCTGTCGCAGCCGCCACCGCCAAAGTAGATTCGGGGTTTTGCGTCGAGCACCAGACATCGAGTTGGTCGCCCTGAAGCCACGCCGAACACACCATGGGCTCCATGGTGGCGTGTGCCAAATAAGGCGTGAAGTACTCGGCCTCGATGACCTTGGACGCTTTGCTCAGGGCATCCGTAGTGTTACCGTCGTTGCGTGCCACTGCCAGTTCGGGCTGCTCCATACCAGCTTTGAAGTGAGCCATGATGGTCGCGCTGCTCAAGGTGCCATGCTCGCCCACATCCCAGTCCACCGCCACATCGCGCAGTGCTTCTTTGGCACGCCACCAGTTGTCGGCCACCACGGCCACAAAGGTGCCCAGGTTCAGCACCTTCACGATGCCCCTGCGGTTTTCCACCTTGGAGGCATCCATGCTTTTGATGGTGCCGTTGAAGACCGGGCAAGCCGCAATGGCCGCGTGCAGCATGCCAGGGACTTGTGCGTCGATGCCGTACTTCACACGACCGGTCACGATGTCCGGGATGTCGACACGGGGGATGGGCTTGCCGATCAGTGTCCAGTCTTTGGGGTCTTTGAGTTTGACGTCTTTGGGCGCTTCCAATTTAGCGGCTGCGGCTGCCAGTTTTCCGTAGCTGAGCACACGCTTGGTGGGCACGTGGGTGACCTTACTCAGCGCTGCTTTGCACTCGCTGGCTGGCACGCCCCACTGCTGGGCGGCGGCGGCAATCAGCATCTCACGCCCGGTGGCGCCGGCTTTGCGCAGGTATTCCTGCGAATTGCGAATGGTGCGACTGCCGACCGACGCCATGTCACCATAGGCGCGTTTGGTGCGAAGATTTTCATGCGCTGTGGCGTACTCGACGCGCACCTTTTTCCAATCGGCCTCCAACTCCTCGGCAATCATCATGGGTGCTGAAGTCATGCTGCCTTGGCCCATTTCAGCACGGGCGTAGCGAATGACAATGGTGTTGTTGGGCTCAATCTCGACCCAGACATTCAGCTGTGGCGTAGTGGCGGCCTGTGCCGATTGGGGCACAAAGAACCCCACCGACAAGCCTGCTGCTGCGGTGCTGGAAATCTTCAAGAAGTGGCGGCGATCCATGCCGGAAAGCATCTCTGGGGTATTCATGCGCGGGTCCCTTTCTTGGCTGCTGCGTGAATGGCAGTGCGGATGCGTGCATAAGTGCCGCAACGGCAGATGTTGGTCATCGCGGCATCAATGTCTTCGTCGGTTGGCTTGGGCTTTTTCTTGAGCAGCGCCACTGCCGCAAGCATTTGGCCGCCTTGGCAATAACCGCATTGGGGCACTTGGTGGTCAATCCAAGCTTGCTGCACGGCGTGCAAACGGCCTTTGTCAGCCAAGCCTTCTATGGTGATGACTTTTTGCCCAGCGGCGCCTGATACCGGGTAAGCACAAGAGCGCACCGGATCGCCGTTCACCAAGACCGTACAAGACCCACATTGGGCAATGCCACATCCGAATTTCGGACCTTTGATGTTCAATTCATCGCGCAAGGCCCACAACAAGGGCATTTCGGGCTCCACATCCAGCGCGTGGTTTTTGCCGTTGACGTTCAGTTTCATGACAGCTAACTCCTTGTGGAAACCAAGAGTTAGTAATATGTCAACAAGCGCAGAAACATGCAATCGGGAAAGAACCTAAAGTGCTAACAGGCTGTGGCTTGATGTCACATGCGGGACTTGCACGTAAGCAGGGCTCGGTCTCACTCGCTGAGTTGCAGTGCCCCACGCCGAATTTGGTCGCGCTCCAGGCTTTCAAACAGCGCCTTGAAGTTGCCTTCACCAAAGCCTTCGTCGGCCTTGCGCTGGATGAATTCAAAGAAGACTGGGCCCAGCAGGGTTTGGCTGAAGATTTGCAGCAGCAAACGCTTTTCGCCATTGGCGGTGGAGCCATCCATCAGGATGCCGCGCGCCTGCAGCTCGGGCACCGGCTCGCCGTGCCCCGGCAGGCGCTCTTCGAGCATCTCGTAATAAATGTTGTTGGGCGCGGTCATCAGCGGGATGCCCGCCATCTGCAGTGCGTCCACGCTTTTCAAGAGGTCATCGGTGAGCAGGGCAATGTGTTGGATGCCCTCGCCGTTGAACTGCATCAGGAACTCTTCGATCTGGCCACCGGTCTTACCCGACTCTTCGTTGAGCGGAATGCGGATCAAACCGTCTGGGGCCATCATGGCCTGGCTGGTCAGGCCCGTGTATTCGCCCTTGATGTCGAAGTAACGGATTTCCTGGAAGTTGAAGAGCTTCTCGTAAAAACCACTCCAATAGGCCATACGCCCTTTGTAGACGTTGTGCGTCATGTGGTCGATGAGCTTGAGGCCGTGGCCGGGCGGGTGGCGGTCCACGCCCTCGATGAATTCGAAGTCGATGTCATAGATGCTTTTGCCGTCTTCAAAGCGGTCGATCAAATACAAAGGCGCGCCGCCAATGCCCATGATGGCGGGCAGGCGCAACTCCATCGGGCCGGTGGGCACATCCACCGGCTGCGCCCCGAGATCCAGCGCCCGCGCATAAGCCTTGTGCGAATCCCTCACCCGGAACGCCAGCGCGCAGGCGCAAGGGCCGTGCTCGGCAGCAAAGTAACCGGCCAGGCTTTTGGGCTCGCGGTTGACGATGAAATTGATGTCGCCCTGGCGGAAGAGCACCACGTCTTTGGAGCGGTGCTTCGCCACCAAAGTGAAACCCATTTTCTCGAACAAGGGCTCCAAGGTGTTGGGCGCGGGGGAGGCGAACTCGACGAACTCGAAGCCACACAAACCCATGGGGTTGTCAAACAAATCGGCCATGAAATTTCCAGTGAACAGCAGGGCCGCGCTGCAGGGTGAACGCAGCCCGAATTGAAATCGGACAAACAAAAAGAGAGGGGATTTAAAGAGCCTGCGGCGGCGCGCAAGGCTTGCCCCGCGTGCTGCGCGCGAGGTGGATGCCGAAAATCAAAACCTGGATGGCCATGGGGCTAGATGGTCGTCGCCGGACCGTGAAATGTCAAGCCACGCCACCACCCGGCATTTCAGGCCACAGCACGGCTGGCCCGCAAACGCTCAATGTCGAGGGGGCTCAGGCCCAAGCTGTTCAACAACGCGTCGGTGTTCTCCCCTTGTCGTGGTGGTTGATGGCGGACCCCCAAACGTTGGCCGCCCATGGTGAAGGGCAGCAGAGCGGCGGGTGCGCTTTGCCCAGCCTTGGGGCCATCGGTGAGGCGCACATCGGCCAAGCCGCCGGTGGCCTGCAGGTGCGGATCGTGAAACAGCTCTTCGGGCTTGACGATGGGTGCAAAAGGCAAACCCGCTTTTTCAAAAATGACGCTCAGTTCGGCGGCTGTAAAGGCCGCCAAACGGCGACGCAAATCGGGCATCAGCTCGGCACGCAGCGACACGCGGGCGTTGTTGTCAAAGTAGCGTGGATCGGCCTTCAAGTCGGCAAAGCCCAGTACATCGCAGAACGTGGCCCACTGCGCATCGCTCACGGCCGCCAAAAAGATTTGCTCGCCGTTTTTGACGGTGAACACGTCGTACACCGCCCAAGCCGAGATGCGGTTGGGCATGGGCTCGGCTGCTTTGCCGGTGATGGCGTACTGCAGCATGTGCTGGCCGACCAGGAAAACGTTGTTCTCGAATAAAGCCGACTGGATTTCTTGGCCGCGCCCGGTGATGCCGCGTTGAATCAATGCACCGAGCACACCAATCGCACCAAACATGCCGCCCATAATGTCGTTCACGCTGGTACCAGCCCGCAGCGGGTCACCTGGGCGTCCGGTCATGTAGGCCAGGCCGCCCATCATCTGCACCACTTCGTCGAGTGCAGTGCGGTGCTCGTAGGGACCGGGCAGAAAACCCTTGAGGCTGGCGTAAATCAGCTGGGGGTGCTTTACCGACAGGCTGGCGTAGTCCAGGCCGTACTTGGCCATGGTGCCGGGCTTGAAGTTCTCGGCCACCACATCGGCTGTGGCGCACAAGCGTCGCGCCACCTCAGCCCCCTCGGGGCTTTGCAGGTTGATCTGGATGCTCTTTTTGTTGCGGTTGAACATCGGGAAAAAACCTGCACCCGAGCCCAACAAATGCCGCGTGCGGTCACCCTCAATGGGTTCGACCTTGATGACCTCAGCCCCCATGTCGGCCAGCACCATGCCGCAGGTGGGGCCCATGACCATGTGGGTGAACTCGACGACGCGCAAGCCTTCGAGCGGGAGTTTTCCGGCAGGGGCGTTCATGTGCAGACTCAACGGTAAAACGCTTCGACTTTGCCTTTGAGCTTGATGAGCAACGGCTGGCCTTTGCGGTCCAGCGTTTTGCCTGCGGGCACGCGCACCCAGCCTTCGCTGATGCAGTATTCCTCGACGTCGTTGCGGTCCTTGCCGTTGAAGCGGATGCCGATGTCGTGCTCGAACACGGCGCGCACATGGTGCGGGCTGCGGGCGTCAATCGCCAAGCGGTCGGGCAGTGCGGGGCGAGAGGATGGGTCAGTGGCAATGTCGGTCATGTCGTTGAACTTTTGAAAAGCTTCCGAATCTATACCAAAAGCCGCTTCGACACCGATTGAATTAGATTTTTTTAAGTTTTAGACTTTCAACGATGTGCTTGTATTTTCTTTCTGGCTTGACCCCAAATAAAGAAAAAAATCCTTCGCTTTTTGAGGCCTGATTTCTGGAGATCGGGTGGCCTGTTACTGCTTCAGGCAATACATCCTCCAGACGCAAACCGTGGTTTTCCAGTAAACGGTTAATTTCTGAAGAGCAACGATCTACGGCCTGCTGTCGCTCCCTGGCTCTGTGCAACTCAACTTCTACCTTTTTTGCACTTTCAATTGACTGGTTGATTTTGATTTCAAGCTGCGCTTTTTGCTGCTCAAGTTGTTTCAGTGAAGACATGGTGAGGGCTCCAAAATAGGAATGAAGTAGGCGGTTAGAAATTTAACAGCCACCCTCGTGTCAACCCACATCAATCATCATGAAAACACACAGATGCTCACATCTGATAAGCCGTTTGTTCTGTGTTGGCGACAAATGCTCACAGTTGCTCACGTTTTGGTGCCACTATTTCGCTTGAATGCGCAGGCCAGCGTTTTATGGCGCATGCAGCTCCTATGATCCAAGACATCCATGAAACGTTTGTGTTGTCTCCTGCTGTTGTTGTTTTTCCAACTGCACTTGTATGCAGGGCCCAATCGCTATGTCATTGAAACGGCTTATTTTCATGATGATCAACAAAAGCACACCCTCGAGAGCGCCCAAGCCCAGACATTCACACCCTATCGGGGTCAACTGCGCCTTGGATTTGTCGGAGGTGAAACCTGGATCCGGATTCGACTCCCAGCCCCCCTCAACACACCAGCAACGAACTCAGCCTCGCCCTTGGTGTTGAAGGTCGAACCCTATTCTCTGGACAGCTTGGCCTTTTTCCAACACACAGCAGGAACGTGGTCTGAGCAGTTGGGTGGCGAGTTGCAACCCCCAAAGAAAAAAGTTTGCATCGAACTGCAGCACTGTTTTGTATTCGATGCGTCCCATGCCGACAAAGACTTCGCCTATTTGAAAGTTGAAACGACGGCTGTGCGCATTATTCGCACCGATGTGGTGACTGCCGATGAGGCCCTGACGTCATCGATTTCAGCCATCAAAAGCGTCCATGCCGCGCTCAATCTTTCCATCGCCTTGCTGATTCTGTCTGTGGCGTTTTTCGTCTTTGAACGCTCACGGCTGTTGCTGGCTTTTTGCTGTTTTCAAACGGCGGTGGTACTGACCATTTGCGCATTTTCCGGCGTCTTTCCACAAGGATGGACGTTCATGACGGTGGTGCAAGCCAATACCGTGGCTGGGTTTGGTTTGGTGATGCGCATGGCGATGACGGTCCTGATGGCGTGGATCGTGGTTTCTGCTTACAAACCCAGCAGCACTTATGAAAAATGGGTTGCTGCTGTTCTTGGGGTGTGTTGCTTCAATCTTCTGCTCGTTTTTTCGGGGTTTGAAACCGAGGCTGGCCTGCTCAACTACTTCATCGGTATCGTCAGTCCCTTCATCCAAATCTGGGGGGCTCGGACCGTGCGTGAGCCCATGCCCGGACGGTGGATTTTCACGGCGGGATGGCTTTTGTATTTTCTTATCATTGTTTTCGGGTTTCCCTACAATTTGGGCCCTCAAGACTGGCGAGATCAATACAACTTTGCACAGACCAGTGGTGATCTGCGATTCAACGGAATTTTCATTGGCAGCGTTGTTTTTTGGTTGGTGACCACCGAAAAAATCAGCCGCAACAAGAAAAAATTTCTGGAACTTCAGGCTCTGAAAATTCAAGCGGCCGAGTCCAAGGTCCACGAAGAAGGACTCAAGGAGAGACGCGACCTGATTGACATGCTGACGCATGAATTAAAAACCCCCTTGAGCACCATCAAATTCGCCTTGGCTTCGCTCAAAAGAATGGCTTGGGTACAAGGCGAATCTACAGACAGGATGCTGCACATCAATGCCTCTGTGGAGCGCATGGACGCGATGATTGAACACGTGGCGCTGTCCAACAAAATTGAGCGCACGGAAGCACGCGGTTTAGAAGAAAACGTGTCGGCACTCGAGTTGATGAATGTGGTGATGCAGGAGTACCGTGACCCGGATCGTTTTGAGCTCGATATTCAAGATGGCGTGATGTTCCGTGCTGCCCCCCACTTTCTGGCCTTGATCGTTGAAAACCTGGTGAGCAATGCCGTCAAATATGCGGCCGAGGGGAAAATCAAGATCACCATTCATGATGAAACAGAGCGCCTGACCTCTTTTCGCATCAGCAACCGTGTGGCCGCCGACCATCACCCTGATGAGTCGCGTTTGTTTGAGCGTTATTACCGCCACCCCAGTTTCCAGAACAGCCCGGGCATGGGCATTGGTCTGAGCTTGGTGCATTCAGCCGCTCAGAAAATGGGCGCTCAAGTGCGTTACCAAAAAATAGACCACGACGTGGTCTTTGAAGTGAGGTTTCCCCGTTGAACACGTTGCACCGTGACACCCGAGATGCACCTTGGCCCTTGGTTCTGGCCTTGGTGGAGGATGACCGCTTGCTGCGTGAAGAAATCGAGGTGCATTTGAGGGCACATGGGTTTGATGTGCATGCGGTCAACAGCGCAGCGGGCTTGGACGATTTGAGTGCCCGCATTGCCTTCGACCTTTACCTGATCGACCTGAATCTGCCCGGTGAAAATGGCCTGAGCTTATGCCGGCGAGTGCGCGAGTCACGACCCGATGCGGGCATTGTGATCATGACCGCCAGGGTGGCTTTGAACGACAAAATTGCAGGTTACAAACAAGGCGGTGCCGATCTTTACCTGACCAAGCCCGTCTCACCGGATGAACTGGTTTTGGTGTTGCTGAGTTTGGGACGCCGCCTGAAACAGACGCAAACTGCCCATGAGTGGTCGATGAGTTTGCGCGATCGGACTTTGCTGGGCCCGGACCAGGACCAAAAACTGCGTTTGACCAGCAAAGAAAAAGCCATTTTGCTGGCCCTCGTGCAAGCCAAAGACAACACACTGGAGTCTGGTGTGCTTTGCGACCTGTTTGCCGACGAGGACGCGGACGCTTTGATGAGCAAGCACGCACTGGAGGAGTTGATCGCTCGTTTGCGCAAGAAATTCAAGAGCGTCCAGGCAGATGGCGATGAGCCGGCCATCAAATCGGTGTGGGGTGTGGGTTATCAATTGTGTGTGCGGATCAAATTTGTCCATTGAGGTGCCCGCTGCTGCACGACCCACATGGTGGCAAAATGCCCGGTCCTCAAAACCTGACCCTGGTGTCCGGCCTGTGCACCAAGGTCGCCGGCCCCTCTCGATCCCCTCATGACCTCTTCCCCCGCCGGCACGCTCGGCATCGATTTCGGCACCTCCAATTCGGCTGTGGCCTGGCTCGGCGCTCAGGGCGGCGCCCGCTTGATCCCGCTGGAGGGCGAAGCCCTGGCCATGCCCACGGCCGTTTTCTACAACGCCGAAGACGGCAGCACCCACTTCGGGCGTGATGCCATTGGTCATTACCTGGAGGGCACCGAGGGCCGATTGATGCGCTCGCTCAAAAGCCTGCTGGGCAGCCCTCTTTTGCTGGAGACCACACAAATCGGTCACCAGCAGATCAATTTTCAGGACATCATCACCACCTTTTTGGCGACCCTGCGCGAACGTGCCACACAAAGTCTGGGCAGCGCACCACGTCGTGTGGTGATGGGACGCCCCGTGCATTTTGTGGACGAGGACCCCGAGCGCGATGCACAAGCGCAAGCTTCTCTGCGGCGGGCCGTGGAGGCGGTGGGCTTTGAGGAGGTGTCATTTCAGCTCGAGCCCATTGCCGCCGCGCTGGACTACGAGCAGCGCCTGACCCATGAAAGCACCGTTCTGGTGGTCGACTTAGGGGGTGGCACCTCGGACTTCACTGTGGTCCGGCTGGGGCCTGAGCGCATGCGCAGATCTGACCGGAGCTCAGACATCCTGGCCACCACGGGTGTGCACATTGGCGGCACCGACTACGACCGCCAACTGAACCTGGCGCAAGTCATGCCGCTGCTCGGTTTCAAACATCTGGGCCTCGACCAGCGCGAGGTGCCCAACCGGGTGTTTTTTGATTTGGCGACATGGCACCTGATCCACTGGCAATACCAAGCCAAAGCCATTGCCCACGCCCAAACCCTGCGCAGCAATTACAGCGAGCCGCGCCTGCATGAACGGCTGATGCGTGTATTGCAAGAGCGCCACGGCCACCACATGGCCCACGAAGTGGAACAGGCCAAGATCCGCTGCTCAATGGGTCAATCTGAAACCAGGATCGACCTGTCGGTGATCGAGCGCGGCTTGTCAGCGCAATTGGGTGTGCGCGACATGCAAATGCATCTGCACGACTTGCTGGCCCGCACCGTGGCCTGCGCGCGTGAATGTGTGCAAAGCGCGGGGCTGAACGATGCGTCACTGGACGCGATTTACCTCACGGGCGGCTCTTCGGCCTTGAGCACCTTCCAAGCCACATTGCAGGCTGAATTCAAAGGCGTACCGCTGGTCGAAGGCGATTTGTTTGGCGGCGTGGCGCTGGGCTTGGCCTACAGCCGCTGAGCAGAAAACCCCAAGAAATCAGGCCCAGTCGTCGCCCAGGTCCCATAAGCCGTCACCCGCATCCGGGTCAGCGGTGGACACATTGCCTGCCGAGCCTTGGGCCACATCGGATGGCGCCACTGCTGGCCCGAACAGGCCTTGAAGGCCTTGCAGCAACAAACCACCCGCCACCACCCCCGCGCTCACACCCAGCGCGGTGCCGCTGACTTGCGCCAGCAGGCCACGCCCCCAGGGACTGGGCTGCGCCTGGGCCAAGGGGGTGGCCATCGCACCAGCACCCGCATCGGCAGGCCTATTGGACACGGCCGCTGTGGACGTTGGCTTAGACGTTAAGGATTGCAATTGAGCAGCTTGTGCATCGCACAGGTTTTGTAACTGCGCCAGTCGGTCTTGGGTGGCGTTCAAGGCCAACTGCAGGGCCATGCTGCGCTGCACCAGCCAATAAGGCGCATCAGGCTGCTGCGCCAGCGCGTCGCGGATCAAGCCCTCGGCCAGAGTGTCTTTGGGGTGGCTGCGTTGCTGGCGCAAGGCGGCCAAAAATTGCTGGAGCTGGTCGCGTTCTTGGGCGGTCATGGGCGGGTCCTTGGGCTGGGCGATGTCAAATGGCCAAGCCATTATTGGCCGTTTTGCACGGGCTGGACACCCATAAACCCATGAATGGGCGGGTGTTTTGCACAAATTGAGCCCCTGTCGCCTGGGCAGCGCCAGCTCAAAGGTTCATAGGGTTTTCCAGCGCACAATGGCTGTGTTGTGGCATTTTTCAGCCTTTGGACACCGGAGACCGCATGAAAGAAACCCCCTATGCTTGGGTGGTGGTTTGGGCCACCTTTGCTTGCCTGGCGTTGATCTTCGGCGTGTCGTATTCGTTCGCCGCGTTTTTTGAATCGTTCGCGGCCGAGTTCTCGGCGCAGCGGGCCGATGTGTCTTGGATCTTTGGCCTGTCGGGCTTTGTTTACTTTGTGCTGGGCGCGGGCGGTGGCATGTTGGCCGACCGCTTCGGGCCCCGCATCGTGTGCTCGGCGGGCATGGGCTTGATTGCGCTGGGCCTGCTGGCCACCAGTTGGGCCACGTCCTTGCTGGCGGTGTATTTGAGCTATGGCTTGCTGGTGGGCCTGGGCATTGCCCTGGTCTACACGCCCTCGATCGCCAGCGTGCAGCCCTGGTTCACCACCCGGCGCGGCTTGGCCGGGGGCATTGCCAGCTCGGGCGTGGGCGCAGGCACTTTGCTGGTGCCGGTGTTGGTGGCGATGGCGATTGGCCCGGTGCCTTGGCGCGAGGCCATGCAGCTGCTGGCTTTGGGTGTGTTGCTGCTGGGCTTGTTGGCAGCGGGTTTGCTGCGCCGCGCCCCGTCGGCACCGGCCGCCCCCGGTGCGCCCGGTGCGGGGGGCTCGGCCGCCGGACTGACCTTGCGCGAGACCTTGCGCAGTCCCACTTTTCGCTGGCTCTACTTGGCCACCGTGCTGGCCTCGCCCGTGATGTTCATTCCTTTTGCGCATGTATCAGCCTCGGCGCGCGATCTGGGCTTGGGCGAAGCCTTTGCCGTGGGACTGGTGGGCCTGATTGGCGTGGGCAGTCTGGTCGGGCGCTTTGCCATTGGCCTGCTGGCCGACCGGCTGGGTCGGGCACAAACGCTGGTGCTGATGCAGCTGTCCATGGGCGCTTCGTATGTGCTGTGGGGCGCAGCGGGCGGGCAGGCCATGTTGGTGTTGTTTGCGCTGTGGTTTGGCCTGAGCTATGGCAGTATCGTGTCGCTCTTGCCCGCCATTTGCATGGATTATTTTGGCGGCCGCTCAGTGGCCAGCGTGGTGGGCACGCTCTACAGCGGCGCAGCCTTGGGCAATTTGTTAGGCCCTGTGCTGGCCGGGGCGGCATTTGACTGGAGCGGGCATTATTTGGGCGTGATGGCCGTCTGCGGCGTGCTCTCGCTCACAGCCACCTGGGCCTCACGGCAAATGAAACGCAGCGGCCAAGCACGGTATTGATTCTTGAGAAAGAAACACCTGATGCACAACGATTTGCACGCGCTGCGGCGCATCCTCAAAAGCTGCACCACCATCGCTGTGGTGGGCCTGTCGGCCGAGTGGCACCGGCCGAGCTATTTCGCAGCCAAATACATGCAGTCGCACGGCTTCAAGATCGTGCCCGTGAACCCGCGCTATGCAGGCCAGGAGATCTTGGGCGAGACCTCTTACGCAAGCCTGAGCGACATCCCTTTCAAGGTGGACATGGTCGATGTGTTTCGCCGCAGTGAAGACGTTCTGCCGATTGCAGAGCAAGCGGTGCACATCGGTGCGCGGTGTCTTTGGCAACAGCTGGGCGTGACCAACCCCGAAGCCGACGCCCTTGCCCGGCAAGCGGGCATGGATTCGGTGCACAACCGCTGCGTCAAGATCGAACACGCCCGGTTGTTTGGTGGCCTGAACTGGGTGGGTGTGAACACCGGCATCATCTCGGCACGTCGCTTGGTGTGAGGGCTGTTTGTCTCTACCCATGTTCTTTTGAAAACCCACTGTCAACCCGAACACCATGACCGACCGCCAATTCCACCCCGAGACCCTGGCCATCCACGCCGGGCAAATTCCCGATGCAGCCACGGGCGTCCGCGCCTCGCTGATCGATCCAGCCTCTGCGGTTGTGGGGGGCACAGAACCCTTTCGTCCTTGGGCACAGTCCTTGAACATGGCCGCCTGAGTTCCCATGACCGAACTTATTTCAGCGCGAGAGGCCAAGGCACGTATTCACCAAAATCAAATTTGCGCGCTCTTGGACGTTCGCGAAGAAGGTCAGTTTGGAGAGGGGCATCCGTTTTTGGCGGTCAACTGCCCCTATTCGCATTTTGAGCAATGGGTTTCTCGGTTGGTGCCCAGCACATGGGTGCCCACGATCCTGATCGATGATGGTGACGGTGTGGCCATGCGGGCCGCCGAGTTGATGGCAGTGATGGGCTATACCCATGTATCTTGCGTGGACGGCGGCATACCCGCTTGGCGATCACAGGACCTGAATGTTTACAAAGGGGTTAACCTGCCAAGCAAAACGCTCGGCGAGTGGGTTGAACACCAAGAATCCATCCATCGCATCACCCCTGCCCAACTGGCCAATTGGCAATCGACCCAAACCCATTTTTATTTTTTCGATTGCAGGCCTCCGAACGAGTATTCAAAGATGTGTGTTCCCGGGGTCCAGTGCGTGCCCAATGGGGAACTGGCCCACCGCTTGTCAACGGTTGTCCAAGATGACAGCACACCCATTGTGTTGACTTGCGCTGGTCGCACGCGGGGTCTGATTGGGGCCGCCGGCTTGAATCGCGTGGGCTTGGGCAATCCGGTCTATGCGCTAGAAAACGGCACCCAGGGTTGGACGCTGGCGGGTTTGTCCCTCTTGAGGGGTCAGACGCCTTCGGAACTTCCGACCATGGACGAATTCCATCTGTCAATCAGCCGGACAAAAGCCGTTGACCTGATCGAGCGTGAAGAGCTCAACTACATCGGTATCGATGGCTTCACCGAATTGGCGCACGACCGCAACAGAGTTGTGTTCTTGGTGGATGTTCGAAGCGCCACCGAGTACGCCGCAGGGCATTTACCCGGCGCCATCCATGCTTGGGGCGGACAGATCGTGCAGGCGCTGGATTTGTTTGTGGGGGTTCGCCATGCGACCGTGGTCCTGACCGACGATACCGGGCTACGTGCGGCATTAGCCGCCATCTGGCTAAGGTGCTTGGGTTATGAAACCTTCATCATGAGGGACACCCTGGCACTCGATTTATCACCCCATTGGCGCCAGATGGCGCCCGTCCCGCCCATTGCACCCGCATTGCCGCTCATTGAGCCTATGCAAGCCGTGGGTTTGTGTCAATCTGGCCAAGTGCAGCTTGTGGACTTGCGCCATTCACAGGCGTTCCGACAGTTGCACATCCCGAATTCCATTTGGGCAAACCGTGCCAATTTAGATCGGATTCCCAGAGGCAAGCCGCTGATTTTGTGCGCTGATCGGCCCGATTTGGCACAGCGAGTGGCCCAAGATCTGCAAGCCATGGGCCTGAGCGTGCAGGGTCAGATGAGCGGTGGTGTTGACGTTTGGCGGGAGGCCGGCATTTCGCTTGCAACATCGCCCATGGTGCCAACAGACGATCAATGCATCGACTTTTTGTTTTTTGTCCACGATCGGCACGACGGCAATTTGGAATCGGCCAAACGCTACCTGGAGTGGGAGCAGGGACTGATGGCGCAACTCGATGACGATGAGCGGGCTGTTTTTCGCATGCCATCAGAACGGAGCGTGGCCCAGCAAACTTTCACCCAAAGGCCCTGAACAGAAGGTGAATCGCACTGAGGGCGATCATGCCGTCAATGATTCCATGCTGGACTTTTGTTTTGAGCCGGGTCGATAACCACTTGGCAAACCACACACCGGGAATGCTGGCAATCCCGCATGCCACGGCGATCAAAACCAGTGGGTCTGGCAAGGCATCGAGTTGTCTGAACAACAACACTTTCACCAAATTCAGTGATGCGGCAATGGCAGCATCGTTGGCGATCACTGCAGATGTAGTCATGCATGTGGCACTTAGGAACGCCAAAACCATGACACCAGAGCCAGGGACGATGGTGTTGATGAACCCATACACAAAAGAAACAGGTCCCAGAGCCCACCAAATTTTTTGGGGTTTCCAATGAGCGACCGGGCCAGAGGCCGACATCCGGCGCCACGTTTTGATAATCAGCACCAGCAAAATCACCAAACCCAATGCGCCCTCAAAAAAGCTGACCGGTATGTCCACATACAGCTTGGCCCCGAGCATGCTTCCAGGTGTTGCCAGCACAAGCATGGCCAACACGATTTTGAGATTCAGTGATTGGAAAAAGTAAAAAATTCGACTGCCATTGTTGATCAACATGATGATGGCCAAAGCCGGCATCACGGCTTTGGCGCCGACGATGGGGGCCAAGAAGCCGGCTATCACCAGTCCAGTCCCGGCACCGCTGAGCCCACCCAGTACCCCTGCAAGAAAGCAAACGGCGATGCCGCTGAGGAGGATGGTGATGTCTGGCATGGGAAATCCCATTGGTCTGGATGGATGGAACATGTGCCCCTAAAGCTCATTTCACCGCTTTCGGACACACCAACAAGATCGTATGCGAAATCAACCGAGTTCCCGGCACAGGGTTTGCCGTTTTCGTTGCGTGTCTCAAGGGTCTGTCGGAAAAAATCCTGCGCTTAATTTTGAATTTGATGCACAGACAGTAGGTTTTATCGGTCTAGACAAATTGAAGACTGCCCATCGCCAAACAAGGGTTTCCCCTTGGGTGCTGGGAGGAGTCGATCGTATACGATGAAAAACCGACAGCCATCTCATTTGTGATCACCTGCATCGGGCGAAATCCACTATCAAGGAGACAAAATGAAATTTAAAAGCATGTTTTCAGGCCTTCTATGTACTGCGTTGTTAATCGGTACATCAGTGATGGCCCAGCAGTACCCTGTTTCTCGGGTTAATTTGGTCACGCACTCCAGCGCTGGCGGCGGTAGTGACGTTTTCTTGAGGGAGTTGATCAAGCACCTCCCCGCGGAAAAAATGAAAACCAACTTTACCGTTGAAAACGTCAGAGGCGGCAGCGGTGCAAAGGCCATGGCTTTTGTGGCTGGTGCGCCTGCCGATGGATCGGTGTTCTACGCCACCACCCCTACCCACATTCAGGTTTCTTTGCTGTCCAAGCCAGCCGTCAGCTACGAGGCTTTGGACCCGATCGTGATCGTGTTTCAAGATCCTCAACTTTTGTACACGCGCACTGAATCACCCTACAAAACCTTGGCCGATGTGATCACCTTTGCGCGAGCCAACCCGGGCAAGTCGCGTTGGGGCGCGTCCAACCCTGCTTCCGAAGAGCGTATTGCGATGGAGAAATTGTCTCGAGTGGCCAACGTGAAAGTCCCGATCGTCAGCCATGAGGGTGGTGCAGACCAGATGATTGGTGTGCTGAACGGTACATTTGATATCGGCATCGGTGAGCCACAAGAACTCTTGTCGCAGATCGAGGCTGGGAAAATCCGTGTAGTTGCTACGCTGACCGACAAGCGCTTGGCGACTATGCCCAATGTGCCCACTGCCAAAGAGTTGGGTTTCAATGTGGTGGTGAAGAAATTCCGTGGGCTGTCGGGTCCCAAGGGCATCTCAGATGCGGCTGCCAAAGGCATACACGACGCCATCAAAGTGGCATTGGACAGTCCGGAGTACAAACAAATCTACACCAAGCAGGGCTTGGTCCCTGTTTTGATGAACCGTGCTGATTCCCGTAAATTCATGGGCGAATTCGTGACCGAAGTCACGGCTGACCTTAAAGAGCTCGGGGTCCTTAAATGAAACCAGCCACCGCAGATTTTCTGTTGGGTGGAATCTGCTTGGTGGCAGGGGCAACCTATTACTCGGTTGCCTCGGTCATCCCCAAGAGCATGCTCTCTGACGAGATTGGTCCTGGTGGCGTCCCAGCAGCAGTGGGTTTGGCGGCCATGGTGGTTTCTGTCTTGATCATGCTCAAGTCGTTATTGGCGTGGAATCGCGACAGGCTTGCTGCCAAGGCGGCAGGTTCAGCCAACACCGATGAGGCCGAAGAGGAGGTTGGATCGCATTGGCTCAGCGTGATCACAGCCTTGGTTTTGGTGTTGTTGATTGTGATCCTGCCCATTTTGGGTTATTTGACTTCCATCTTTTTGCTCATCATGGTCTCTGCATTGCTGGCTGGCCACACCAAAAGCCTCAAGCTGGTGGCATTCTCGTTGACATCTTCGATGACCCTTTTTGTGATTTTTCAATTCGTCATGGGTGTCAAGTTACCCAAAGGCCCCTTTGGTTTTTAGCTTTTAAAAATCCCCATCTCTATGTTCGACACCTTTGTTCAGACCATTTTTGGTAGCTGGGCCGTTCCGACGGCATTTCTAGGCGTTTTGTGGGGCATTTTTGGTGGGGCTTTGCCAGGAATTTCACCCTCCATTGCGATGGCCCTGTTGTTGCCATTCACATTTGGTATGGATCCGACCTTGGCCATTATTTTGTTGGCCAGCGTGTATGTGGGTGCGGAGTACGGCGGTTCGATCCCCGCCATTTTGATTCGCACCCCGGGCACCAATTCCGCCGCCGCCACCACGTTGGATGGTTACGAAATGACCCGTCAAGGCAGAGCGGGTGAAGCGCTGGGTATCTCGTTAATTTCTGGCTTGATTGGGGGCTTGATAGGTTGGGCCGTGCTGGTCATGGCCACCGAACCACTCGCCGAACTTGCTTTGGCATTTACCTCCCCTGCCTATTTCTCGCTGGGTATTTTGGGCCTCTCGGTGATCGCGGGTTTATCGGGTGGTTCGCTGCTCAAAGGATTGATTGCCGTATTCATCGGCTTGGGAGTAGCGATGATCGGCACCGACCCCATTAGCGGAACACCACGGTTCACTTTGGGCAGTACCGATTTACTAGCTGGCATCAAACCCCTTTTTGCAATGGTGGGGCTTTTTGCTGTGGCAGAAATGCTCACCCAAATCCGGGAACCATCGTGGGCCAAAGTTTCTGAAAAGATCAGCCGCCTGAAGTTGCCCGATTGGAAGATGTCCAAGCGCCTCTTCAAACCCCAAATGATTGGGTCGGTGGTGGGCACGGTCGAGGGTGTAACTCCCGGTGCTGGCGGTACCGTTGCGGCCTTCATGGCTTACTCTGAGTCCAAGCGTTGGTCCAAAAACCCAGAAGAATTTGGCAAAGGCTCACCAGAGGGCATTGCAGCCCCAGAAGCGGCCAACAACGTCGTGACTTCCACGGCCTTGGTGCCCCTGTTGAGCTTGGGTATTCCGGGGTCAAACTCGGCAGCCATTTTGCTGGGGGCCTTCATGATCCACGGCCTTCAACCAGGCCCGCTGCTGATGGTGAAAAGCCCCGAGGTCGTCCACGGCCTGTTTGCGGGCATATTTGTGGCCAACATCGCGATGCTGTTGTTGGGTTTGGTGATCTTGTCTCCTTGCATTTGGCTCGTCAACCGACCCAAACCTGTGATGATTTCCATCATTTTGGCCTTGATCGTTTCGGGCGTTTATTCCGTTCACCAAAGCGTCTTTGACTTGGGCATTGTCTTGGCTTTCGGTGTTTTGGGTTATTTGATGCGCTTGTTCACCATACCCATTTTGCCGATTGTCTTGGGAATTGTGCTGGGGTTCATGGTCGAGTCGAACTACCGACGCAGCATGTTGATTTCAGGCGGTGAGCACGGCATCTTCGTCGAAGACAAAGTTTCATTGTTGTTGCTGTGCCTTGCTGTTGGTTTGACGGCTTACACCTTGATCAAAGAATTCAACGTTTCCAAGAAAAGCTTAGCATGAGTTCCACCACCGATTCAATGCCTATAGCCACCCAATTGGCCAAGGTCATCACCCGTCTGGATCCAGCCCAATTCCCGGCGGCGTTGAAGACCACCGCTCAACACATGTTGCTGGACATCACGGGAATTTGTGTCTCGGCAAGGAACGAAGGCTATGTGAACTCGGCGATCAAGGCCTTCGATGACGATGGGGCTTGTACCCTGATCGGGCACCCAACCAAGGGGTCGGTGTCCAGTGCCTGCGTCATCAATGGCATTGCATCCCATGGTGAGGATTTTGATGACACCTACGAAGGCGGCCCAGTTCACGCAGGCGTGGTCATCATCCCCGCTTTGTTGGCGGCGGCAGAAAAACACAACTTCTCTGGTCCGGCGCTCCTCAAGGGTATCGCCGTGGGTGTGGAGGTGATGTGTCGTATGTGTGCGGTGGCCCCTACGAAGGTGCACAAAGCCGGTTTTCACCCAACGGCAGTGTTCGGTGCAATCGGTGCAACGGCGGGCATTGGTGCGGCGATGAACCTGTCGGAGAAACAACTGGTTGACGCTCTGGGGATCGCAGGCAGCATGTCCAGCGGCATCATTGAGTACTTAGCCGATGGGGCATGGACCAAGCGCATTCATCCAGGGTGGGCTGCGCAATCGGGCTACCGAGCAGCACGACTGGGTCAACAAGGTTTTGTGGGGCCACAAACGGTTTTCGAAGGTGATCACGGTTTCTTTTACGCTTTCGCACGCACGGCCGATGGCAACTTCAACGAGATGATGCGGGGCTTTGGCGAAGAGTGGAGAACAACGACCGTGGCTTTCAAACCCTACGCTTGTGGCACGATGATCCATCCCTACATAGATTGCGCACGACAGCTGCGCGACCAAGGATTGTCTTCTCAGGACGTTGAGAAGATCGAGTGCGGCACCGCCGAAGGCATCTTGCACCGGCTTTGGGAGCCGCTGCAAAGAAAGCAAACACCAGCCAACGGCTATTCGGCCAAGTTCAGCATCCCATTTGGGGTTGCTTTGGGCATCGTGAGAGGCAGCGCAGGCCTGAGCGATTACACCGAGGCATCGGTTAAGGATGCGGAGCTGCTTAGGGTTTCACAACGCGTGTCTTACGTGGTCGACCCGCAAAACCCCTACCCCAAGCAGTTCACGGGCCATGTTCGCGTTCATTTGAAAAATGGCCGTGTGCTGGAAGCCAGGCAAGGGTATTTCAGAGGCGGGGTTGATGCACCCCTGTCGGATCAAGATTTGCGCGCCAAATACCTTGCTAATTGCACCTTTGGCGGCTGGTCCGAATCGCTGGCTTCGCAAGTCGAATCGAAGTTGCAGTCTATTTTTGAAACCGATCGCATCGACTTGTCACTGTTGCAACAGTGACAGCCCATCACAGCCAAGTTAGGAGTTTTTGATGCAGAAAATTGCTCTGGTCACTGGCGCGGGCCGAAACATAGGTCGGGCGATGGCCTTGTCCTTGGCTCGAGATGGTTTTGATGTCGCTGTAAACGTACGGCAGTCGGTGACTGAAGGTGAAGAGGTGGTACGGGAAATCACCGCCATCGGACGCCAAGCCATTTTGTGTGTTGCCGATGTGTGCGATCAGGTCCAAGTTCAAAACATGTTTGACCGCATCGCAAAGGCTTGGGGTCGCTTGGATGTGTTGGTGAACAACGCGGCTGTCCGTGCCGAAACGGAGTTGGGTGACATCACGCTGAAAGAGTGGAGAAGGATTTTGTCGATCTGTCTGGATGGTGCTTTCCTGTGCGCGCAGTCGGCAACACCTTTGATGCGCCAGGCCGGTGGCGGCAGCATCGTCAACATTGGGGGCCTCACCGCCCACACGGGCGCAGTGAACCGCCTTCACGTTGTCACGGCCAAAGCGGGACTCGTTGGATTCACCCGTGCGCTCGCAGAAGAACTGGCACCCCAATCCATCCGGGTGAATTGTGTTTCTCCAGGGTTGATTGACACCGTACGTATCGAATCGAGCGCGCCGGCGGCGCCTGTTCACCACAAAGCGCGCACGAATTTCATGAAACGTCGCGGCACGTCGCAGGAAGTGGCCGACGTCGTGTCTTGGCTGGCATCCAGTCAAGCGTCCTACGTGACCGGACAGGTAGTTCATGTCAACGGAGGGGCGTACCTTGGCAGCTGAGCACGATTTTTTATTTTTCCCCTTGGCCAAACAAGCGGAGCTTCTTCACACCAAACAACTTTCGCCTGTGGAGTTGGTCGAGGCCAGTATTCGACGTATCGAGCAAACCGATAAGACGCTGTGTGCGTGGATTTCGGTTGGGGCAGATCAGGCCATTGCAGCGGCTCGCCAAACCGAAGGGGATATTCTCAAGGGTCACATCCGCGGCCCATTGCACGGCATTCCCTTTGGCGTCAAAGACCAAATGCATGCGTTGGGCTTTAAAACCACCATGGGAACCCGGGTGTTGGACGAGCATGAGATGCAACCGCCCTTCACCACCACCGCCATTGACCGCCTGACCACTGCCGGCGCCATTTTTCTGGGCAAACAAAACCTCCATGAATTTGGCAAGGGTGGGACATTGAACTTCCCGTATGGCCAGCCCAAAAACCCGTGGGACATTGCCTACAACGCCTCCAGCACGTCCACGGGTTCTGGGATTGCCACGGCGGCGGGGCAGTGCAGCTTTTCGCTGGGTGAAGACACCGGTGGCTCGATACGCGGTCCGGCGTCTTGCAATGGCGTTTGCGGCATGCGCCCAACGCATGGCCGCGTGAGCCGCCATGGGGGCGTCATGGCGGCCTACACCAGTGACACCATCGGACCACTCGCCAGAACGGTGTTGGATTTGGCCTCGGTGCTCCAAGTGATTGCGGGACACGACCCCAACGATCCCCTGTGCAGCACACGCCCTGTGCCCAATTACCGAGCCGAACTTCACAACGCGTTCGAAGGACTCAAGGGCATGAAGCTCGCGGTTGTGAAAGAAATCGCGCGATTTGACGGCGTGCACACCGAAGTCAGCAAGGCTTTCGAGCGCGCGGTCGACCAGCTGCGGGACTTGGGTGCCGAGATCCATGAAGTGTCTTTACCTTGGGCAAAATGGGCGGTGCCTCTGCAGATGTTGACGGCCGATGCCGATGTAGCCGCTTGGTTCCAGGGCAACTACCTCAAAGACCGGTACGAGCGGTTTGACCAAGGTACACGCACACGCCTGATTGCATCGAGTTTGATTCCGGCTTCGGTTTACAGCCGCGCGATGCGCGCCAGAAGGCTGGTGCGCCAACAAGTCTTGGATGCGTTCAACCACTTTGATGCCTTGTTGACCCCAACCAACATCACCCCACCCAAGAAAATTGAAGACTCTCAGGAACGCGTCGACAGTCCAGAGGACATGGTGCCGAGGCTCATCCAACGGCGCATCTCCCTTTACCCGTTCAGTTTGTCCAACGTGCCGGCCATGTCCATTCCGATGGGCTTTTCTGAAAATGGCTTGCCTTTGGCTTTGCAGATTGCCGCCAGGCCGTTTGGTGAGTCAACGGTTTTTCGGGTGGGGCACGCCTATCAAATGGCCACACACTGGCACGAGCAACACCCCGACCTCAAGAGGATCATCTCATGATCGTGAGCAAAGAACTCGTCAAGTCACTCTGCGATATGCAGGGACTTCGTGTGCCCGAATCGGAAATGGAAAACGTCGCGATCCGGCTCAGCACCTGGATGAGTGCTATGGAGCAAATCGAAGCGGACATGGGAGATTTGATTCAGACAGTCGACCCCATTCCTCCCGTTTTCCCCAAAGAGGACATCTAGTTCACACAAGCCATCCTTTGGATGGGCTAACCTGTCCGTGTTGGTCCACTGGGCACGCTCGGCACACCGCAGCCCAAACGGCACTGGGCTAAGCTGCTGGTGGGTTGGGATCCGGTGAGTAACCGCTGCGTCAAAATCGAGCATGCCCAGCTGTTCAGTGGCCTGAACTGGGTAGACATGAACACCGGCATCATCTCCACGCTGCGCCAGATGTGATGGCTCATTGCCTCGCTGCAGACTTTTTTTGTTTTTAACCCCAACACCATGACCGACCGCCAATTCCACCCAGAGACCCTGGCCATCCACGCCGGGCAATTTCCCGATGCAGCCACGGGCGCACGCGCCCTGCCCATTTACCAAACCAGCAGCTATGTGTTTGACAGCGCCGAGCATGCGGCATCGCTGTTCAACCTGCAAACTTTTGGCAATGTGTATTCGCGCCTGAGCAACCCCACGGTGGCGGTGCTCGAAGAGCGGGTGGCCGCACTCGAAGGCGGGCGTGCTGCCGTGGCCAGTGCCTCGGGCATGGCGGCAGAAACCATGGCGCTGATGACCATCTTGCAATCGGGCGACCATGTGGTGGCCGCCGGGGCTTTGTACGGCGGCTCGGTCACGCTGCTGGCCGTGAGCTTGGCCAAGTTCGGCATCGAAACCACCTTTGTGGACGCGACAAAACCCGAAGCTTTTGCCGCCGCCATGCGACCCAACACCCGCGCGGTGTATGCCGAAAGCTTGGGCAACCCCAGCATGGTGGTGCTGGACATCGCGGCCGTGGCCGAGGTGGCCCATGCGCACGGCGTGCCACTCATCATCGACAACACCGTGCCCAGCCCGCTGCTGTGCAACCCTTTGGCGCTGGGCGCTGACATCGTGGTGCATTCGGCCACCAAATATTTGGCGGGCCACGGCACCACCTTGGGTGGTGTGGTGGTGGAAGGCGGCAGATTCCCTTGGGACAACGGCAAGTTTCCGGGGATGACCGAGCCCTCGCAGGGCTACCACGGCGTGAAGTTTTACGAGACCTTTGGCGACTTTGGCTTTGCCATGCGCTGCCGCATGGAAAGCTTGCGCGTGTTCGGCGCATCGCTCAGCCCCATGAGCGCGTGGCAGATTTTGCAAGGCGTCGAGACCCTGCCACTGCGCATGCAAAAGCACTGCGACAACGCTTTGGGCGTGGCGAAGTTTTTGCAGGCCGATGCGCGTGTGGCTTGGGTCAATTACCCCGGCCTGAGTGACCACCCGCAGCATGCCCTGATGCAACGCCAGATGCGCGGCGCTTCGGGCCTGCTGTCGTTTGGTGTGAAAGGCGGTTTGGCGCAAGGCGTGACCTTCATCGAGTCGGCCCAGTTCATGAGCCACCTGGTCAACATCGGCGACACCCGCACCCTGATCAGCCACCCGGCCAGCACCACCCACCGCCAGCTCGACGACGCGCAGCAACTCGCCGCAGGCGTGCCGCCTGACATGGTGCGCATCTCAGTCGGCCTGGAGAATCTGGACGACATCCTGTGGGACATCGACCAGGCGCTGGACAAAGCCAGCCGCTGAGCGCGCTGGGTCGCTTCAAGAAGTTCTGTCCAAAAAAGGCAGCACCTGCGCCAGCAGGGCGTGGGGTGCTTCTTCGGCGATGTAGTGACCACAAGGCAGGGCCTGGCCCGAAACTTGTTCGGCCACTTTTTGCCATTCCTTGAGCGGCTCGAAACAGCGCTGCACCACGCCTAGCTCTCCCCACAACACCTTCAAGGGCATTTGCAGCAGCCGCCCTTGCGCGCTGTCTTCCCGGTCGTGTTGCAAGTCGATGCCCGCCGAGGCGCGGTAGTCTTCGCACAGGCCGTGCGCTGCGCCCGGCAGGGCCAGGCAGCGCTGGTATTCGGCCAAGGCCCGCGCATCAAAAGGGGCCAGCCCCGCGCTGCGCTTGCCCATGACGTCGGTGACATAGGCCGCCGGGTCGGCCTCGATCAAACGCTCGGGCAGGGGTTGCGGCTGGATCAAAAAGAACCAATGCCAGTAGGCGCGGGCAAAGGCTTCAGAGGTCTGTTCGTACATGGCCAAGGTGGGCGCAATGTCGAGCAACACCATCTGCCGCACCGCTTGCGGATGGTCCATGCCCAAACGGTGCGCCACGCGGGCACCCCGGTCGTGCGCCAGCACATGGAACCGGTCAAAGCCCAAGTGTTGCATCAGACCGATCTGGTCTTGCGCCAGGCTGCGTTTGGCGTAAGCCGCGTGGTCTGGCCCGCCCTCAGGTTTGGACGAGTCACCATACCCACGCAAATCCGCCGCCACCACGGTGAAATGCTGCGCCAGCGTGGGGGCCACCTTGTGCCAGATGGCCAGGGTCTGTGGGTGCCCATGCAGCAGCAGCAAACCCGGGCCATGCCCACCCACCATGGCCGAGATATGCAGGCCTGTGGCCACCTCGATCTGGTGGTGCGTGAAACCGGGAAACAGGGGCAAGGCAGGGTGATTCATGGGCAGCAGCGTGTCGGTGCGGTCATTATTGCCCTGCAAGCACCAAGCCACTGTGACCTTCGAGACCCGTTATGGCCCCCAACTGGCCGAGGCCAAGCGCTTAAACTCTTCGCTTTGATCCCCCAATACAAGGAAGACCCATGGGCGCGCAGTGGAAAGCAAAAGGCAAAGCACAGGCAGCAGACGCACGAGGCAAGCTGTTTGGCCGACTGGCCAAGGACATCATGATTGCCGCCCGCAACGGCGCCGACCCCGCCGCCAACTCGCGTCTGCGCTTGGTGGTCGAGCAAGCCCGCAAAGTGTCCATGCCGAAAGAAACACTGGAACGCGCCATCAAGAAGGGCGCTGGCTTACTGGGTGACGCGGTGAGCTTTGACCGGGTGATTTACGAAGGTTTTGCGCCGCACCAGGTGCCGGTGATGATCGAAGTGTTGACCGACAACGTGAACCGGAGCGCGTCTGAAATGCGTGTGTTGTTCCGCAAGGGCCAGCAAGGCACTTCGGGCTCGGTGTCCTGGGACTTTGACCATGTGGGGTTCATCGAGGCTGAGCCCGCCCAAGCCGGTGCGGACGCCGAGCTGGCCGCCATCGAAGCCGGTGCACAAGACTTTGAGCCCGCCGACGAAGACGGCGTGACCGTATTCATCACAGAAGCGACAGACCTGGACCTGGTCAGCCGCGCCCTACCCGAGCATGGCTTCACCGTGGTGTCGGCCAAGCTGGGCTACAAACCCAAAAACCCGGTCGACCCGGCCAACCTGAGCGCGGAACAGCTCGAAGAAGTCGAAGCCTTTTTGGGCGCCATCGACAACAATGACGACGTGCAAAACGTGTTTGTGGGCTTGGCGGGTTAAGGTTCAAAAAATCCGGCTTGATTTCGTACGTAACTTGCGTACAATTTTGCCCTATGAAAGCGCTCTTTGTTGAGTTGCCAGCTTTCGAACGCTACCGACAGGAATACCTGAGCGATGAGGCGTACCGAGGCCTGCAAAATGAAATGCTCAAGGCACCCGAGGCCGGTGATGTGATCATGGGAACGGGTGGCCTGCGCAAAATCAGGCACGGAGATACGCAGCGAGGCAAAGGCAAACGTGGTGGGCTGAGGGTGATTTATTTTTGGTGGGAATCCCATCGTCAATTTTGGCTTTTTCCCTCTATGACAAAAGCGAAATGGATGACCTCTCACCGAAGGATCGCGCAGCGCTCAAAGCGATGCTGAAACTAGAACTGGAGTCTCGCAAATGAAACGCAATTTGTTCTCTGAAATTTCCGAAGGCTTTGATGCCCTGGCCCAGCAGCGCGTTGGCAAGACCACGCTTCGCACCGTCGAAGTAGAAGCCAAACCCGCGCCTGACATCAGTGCCATGGAACTCAAGGCTATTCGTGAAAAACTCAAGCTCTCGCGTCCCGTCTTCGCCCACTACCTGCGCACCAACCCTAGAACACTGGAAAACTGGGAACAAGGCCGCGCCAAGCCCAACGCCCAGGCCGCCTTGCTGATTCACTTGGTGGGCCGCTACCCCGATACCGTCAAGCGGCTCGCCGCAGTTTGAGTAACTGCATCGAAACCTCCCAGAACAATGCCTTTGGGTCTTGCGGGTGACAGCTCAAAGAGCCGCTACAGGGTTTTCAATGAGGGCGTTTTGAGCATGCGTCGATAGCATGGGTTGACCCATTAGGAGTAGACCATGCCCTTTTCATTTTTATCTCAAGCTTCTTCCCCCTCTCGCGCCCGGCGTTTGACCTTCGTTGCGGCTTTGCTGGCTGTGTGCGCCAGCAGCGCCGCCCTGGCCCAAAGCTGGCCGCAGCGCCCCATCAAAGTCGTCATCCCCTTCCCGCCCGGCGGGCCCAGTGACTTGGTCATGCGCACAGCGGCCGAGAAAATCATGGCCAACCTCAAGCAAGCCATCGTGATCGAGAACCAGCCCGGTGCGGGCGGCAACATCGGCGCGGCCACCGTGGCGCGTGCCGCGCCCGATGGCTACACATTTTTGTTCGCAACCGACACGCTGCTCACCGTCAACCCGCATGTGTACAAAACCCTGCCCTTCAAACTCGACGACTTGAAGCCCATCAGCGTGCTCTCGTCTTTCAGCCAAACCTTGGTGTGCAACCCTTCACTGGGTGTCAAAACAGTGTCCGAGCTGATCGCCAAATCCAAAACCACGCCCTTGAGCTATGCCTCGGGCGGCGCGGGTGTGCCGGGGCATTTGTCGACCGAGTTGCTGCTGAGCATGACGGGCATGCAGATGACACACATCCCCTACAAAGGCCCCGCCCCCGCCATGCAAGACGTGCTGGCCAACCAGGTGCCGTGTGGCTTGTTGGCCGGGCCCACAGTGCTGCCGCATGTGCGCTCGGGCAAGTTGACGGCGCTGGCGGTGTCGGGCCAAGCGCGCTCGCCCTCCTTGCCCGAAGTGCCCACCATGGACGAAGCCGGGGTGAAAGGCTACGAGGCCGATTTCAGCCTGATCTTGATCGCACCTAAACAAGTGCCCGATGACATCGTGGCCAAATTCCGCCAGGCGGTGGTCGACGCGCTGCGCAACCCAGAGGCCACCGAGCGACTCAAGGCCTCCGACCAGATCGTGATAGGCAGCACGCCCGAGCAAGCGGTCGCCAAAGTGGCCAAAGACTTTGCCAAATGGGGCGCCGTGTCGCGCAAGATTGGCTTGAGTCTGGACTGAGGCCAGAGCGGCTACCCACTGACAAGCCCGACCAGCAAACTGGTTGGGCAGATTGGCTGTGGCAAGTGCATTGTCAGAAAGTTGGCACTTTTCCCCGTCTCGTCCAGCACTTTGCCGCGCGGTCACAATCGGGCGCATGAAACGCCTTTACGCCTATTTTTTTCGCGGTCTGATCAGCTTTTTGCCTGTCGGTCTGACCGTTTATGTGCTCTACCTGTTTGTCACCTGGGTGGAGGGTTTGGCCATGCGCGTGCTGCGCCCGTTCACGGGCGACTTCTACCTGCCGGGTCTGGGCATCGTGCTGGGCACAGTCTTGATTTTGGTGCTGGGGTTTCTGGTCTCGCAGCCCTTCATGACACGCATGCTCAGCTGGGTGGAGCTGCCCTTCACCAACTTGCCACTGGTCAAAAGCATTTATTCCTCGCTCAAAAGTTTTGCCGATTATTTTGCGCCCCACGAGCGCGATGCGCAGCAGGTGGTGTTGCTGAAAAAGCCTGACAGCGAGTTGTCCATCATCGGTCTGGTCACGCGCCAGAATCTCTCAGACCTGCCGCTGGACGCACAGACGCGCCAACACATCGCTGTCTACCTGCCCATGGGCTACATGATCGGTGGCTACACGGTGTTTGTGCCGCGCGAATGGGTGCAGGTGCTGGACATTTCGGTGGAAGAAGCCATGCGCTCGTCCCTGACCGCCTGGATGGGCAACACCAAAAATCCCTCTGATCCTGTGTGACAGCCTGCCAAGCGCTGCGCCTTAAACTGCGCATTCCCCTTGCTTGGAAGATTCACCATGACCTTGCCCCCACCCACCCTTGAGCATGTTTGCGACCTGGCCGTGACCATTGCTCCCCCCGTGGAAGTCGGCCACACCCCTGCGGGTTTGCGCCGCATGATCCCGATCACGGGTGGCACTGTGACCGGCCCAGGTTTGAACGGCAAAGTGATGGCAGGAGGTGCCGACTTTCAGCTGATTTTGGGGGGCGGCACACAAGCGCACCTGGACGCGCGTTACGTGATCGAGCTCGACGATGGCAGTCGTGTGTTTGTGCAAAACACCGCCTTGCGTGTGGCTTCGCTCGAAAACTCGCAGCGCATCATGAACGGCCAGCCGGTCAACCCCGATGAAATTTACTTCCGTTGCCAACCCAAACTCGAAGCCACCGCGCCGCAATGGGCTTGGCTGAGCGAAAGCCAATTCATCGGTAATGGTCGACGTGCACCGGACGGGGTGTATCTGAGTTTTTACCGGGTGCTCTGAGCGGCTTGGTTAGCGGCTAAAAAGGCCACCGCCGCCGCCACGCCGTCGGTGCCAAACGGTATTTTTTGCACCGTCATGGCCGCTTCGATGCCAGCCAGCGCCCCCAAGATCATGGGCTCGTTCATGTCACCCAAATGGCCGATGCGAAACACCCGACCAGCCAAAGGCCCCAAGCCGCCCGCCATGGCCACCTGAAAGCGCTCGCGGGCCACGGTGCGCAGGGCTTCGGGGTCGATGCCGGGCGCCACTTCGATGGCCGTGACCGAGGCCGAGCGGGTCTCGGGCACGCGGGCATGAAAACGCAGGGCGCCTGGCACGGCCCAGCGCTCCACCGCTGCGTGCACCGCACCCGCCAAACGCTGGTGCCGCGCCCACACCTGGGGCAAGCCCTCGGCTTCGAGCAAGGCGATGGCGGTCTCCAGGCCAGCGATGTGGGCCAGCGGCGGTGTGCCACAAAACTTGGCCGACTGGTTGCCGGTTTGGCGGCGCTGCCAGTCCCAATAAAAGCGCGGGTCGGCATGCTGGGCTGACCAGGCCATGGCTTGGGCGTTCACAGCCACAAAGCCCAGACCGGGCGGCATCATCAAACCCTTTTGCGAACTGCCCAAGGCCACGTCCACGCCCAATGCCTCCATGTGAAAAGGACTGGCAGCCAGCGAGGCCACCGCATCGACCACGTAAAGCGCCGGATGCGCCGCCGCATCGATGGCGCGGCGCACCGCGGCCAGGTCACTGGTCACGCCACTGGAAGTTTCGGTGTGCACCACCAACACCGCGCTGATCCGGTGGTCTTTGTCATCGCGCAGGGCCTGCTCGATCGCAGCCACATCAAATGGATGGCCCTCTTGATGGGGGGTGCGCTGCAAGGCGACGCCCAAGCCTTCGATCTGGAGCGCCCACTGGTCCGAGAAGTGGCCCGAGCCCGCCAACAGCAAGGTGTGTTGTGGTGAAGCCAGGTTGGCGGCCACCGACTCCCACATGCCATGCCCGTTGCTGGCAAACAAAAACACATCGGAATTTGGGCTGTGCAACAAGCGCTTCATGCCGCTTTCGCATTCGGCAATCATGGCCGCCACACGGGGGTCGGACAAATCGGTCATCGGGCGCTGCATGGCGTGCATGACCTCGTCGGGCACATGGGTCGGGCCGGGCGAATGCACGAACCGGATGCCGGGAATTCGGGGTGAGGACGGAGAAAATCGGTTCATGCCAAGCCTGCGAATCGGTGAAAGAGGATTTCAGTTTAAGACCGTCTGTGGCGCACTGCTGTGACCTGCGCGATAGCACCAGACTTTAGACAAAACAGGCGCTTGCCAGCGCCAGTGCCCGCAAAGGTATTTCAAGCAAACCGCGCCGGCCGATACGGTGCCGGGTCCAGCAAGGTGTCCTCAGCGCTGACCATCTCGGCCAGCAGCCGCCCGACCACCGGCCCCAGCGTGAAGCCCTGGTGCGCGTGGCCAAAGTTGAACCACAAGCCCTTGTGTTGCGGCGCGGGCCCCATCACCGGCAACATGTCGGCGGTGCACGGGCGTGCGCCCAGCCAGGGCGGCTCGGGCAGCGGCTGGCCCAAATCCACCAACTCACGCGCCAGCACTTCGGCCTTGGCCAGTTGCACGGGCGTAGGCGGGGCATCGATGGGGGCAAATTCAGCGCCCGTGGTCAGGCGCAGGCCGCGCTGCATGGGGGCCAGTACATAGCCGCGTTCAGCATCGAGCACTGGTTGCCTCAACTGGGCGGGTGTGTGGTAGTGCTGGTGGTAACCGCGCTTGATGAACAACGGGAACCGGTAACCCAGCGTGCGGATTAGGGCATCGGCCCAAGGGCCCAACGCCAGTACCGCTTGCTCGGCGTCCACTCGGCCTTCGGTGGTCATCACCGACCAGCCCTCGCCTTGAGCCTGCAAGCTGGCAGCGTCGCCCGTCAGCACACGGCCGCCGCGCGCGACAAACAAGTCGGCATACCGCTGCACCAATGCACCGGGGTTGTTCACTGCCCAAGGGTCCAGCCAATGCACCGCCCCAGCCAAAGAGGCACGCAAAGCGGGCTCAGCCTGGGCCAACTGGGCGGTGTTTTCGGCCTCAGAACGCACACCAAAACGGGTGCGCAAATCTTCGGCACGCTGCGCGGCCTCGTCCAAAGCCTTGGCCGAGCGGAACACGAACCGAAAGCCTTCACACGTGACCAGATCCTGCGCAGCCGCAGCGGTGATCAACAGGTCGTGCTCTTCAGTGGCGTGGGCGATCAGGCGGCTGTAGGCCTCGGTGGCTTGTGCATGCCGCTTGGGGTGTGAGTGATGCAGGTAGCGCAGCAGCGAACCCGCCATCTGCCACAGGCCTCGCGCATGCCAATGCACCTGGGCACCCCGGCCCAGCGCCACGTTCAACAAGAAGCCCGGCTCACGCGGAAAGGCATAGGGCTCGACCGCCTCCCTTTGAATCAGGCCCGCATTCCCAAACGAAGTTTCTTGGCCGGGCGCACGCCGGTCCACCAACGTGACCTCGAAGCCACGTTGCTGCAAATGCAAGGCGGTGCAGGTGCCGACCATGCCCGCGCCCAAAACAAGGATGGAGGAAGTCATGCCTTCAGTATAGAGAGGACAAAGGGTTGCCGGGGGCTCAGGACATGGTGGCGTTTTGCGCTGATTAAACTGTAGGCATGAGCACCACCACCGAATCCCTGCAGCAATCTTTATCCGACCTGTTCGCCCCCTGGGTGCAGGCGCTGAATCTGAAAGTCGAACGCTTTGACGCCGACAGCGTGACGCTGCGCCTGCCGCAAAGTGATCAGTTGTCGCGGGTCGGCGGCATGTTGTGTGGGCAGGCCATGATGGCCGCGGCCGACACGGCCATGGTGCTGGCGCTCATCGCGCACTTTGGACAGTTTCGGCCCTGCAGCACGGTGCAACTGTCCAGCAGCTTCATGAAGCCGCTGTCGGGCCAGGATGCGTTGGTCACCGCTCGGGTGCTGCGGGCGGGCAAAGCCATGGCCTTTGGCGAGATCGACTTGACCGGCGCAGACGACGGCAAGAGCGTTTTTCGGGCCAGCACCACCTATGCCCTGATGTGAGCCGGGTTGTCAGCGGCCCGCCAGCTTGGCTTGGCTACAATATGTCCATTCTTGTTTCGGGGTACCCCATGTCTGCTCACAACGACTCTCACACATCCGACGATCCCGTTGAAAACGTGGTCAAGCACATTCCCGTGATCATTCCAGCTGCGGGTGCCGTGCTGATTTTCCTGCTGGCTTTCATCGCCGTCTTCATGGCCTGAGGCTTTGCCGCCCCCGGTGCGCCGCTTGGCCGCACCCGCCCAACCCGCAACAGCCCGTGCTTTGCGGGTTTTATTTTGTGCGCACGGGCATGATGTGAAGCGCCCCCGGCGCAATCAGCAGCTGGACCCAGTCGCCAGCCCCCACTTGCAGACGACGCAGCAACCGGCTGGTCAGGTTCAGGGTGATGGTTTGGCTGGGCAGGGCTTCGGGCCGGAGCGTGCACAAACTGATCTCGCCCAGCGACAAGACCTCCAGCAGCTGGCAGCGCAAGCGGGTGTGGCCCGGCTGTGCCAGACTGGACATCTCGCCAACGGCCAGCACGTCCACCTGTTCCCCGTTCAGCACCCAGGTCACGCGGGTGCCGTCATCGATTTTGTTTTTGTCCAAGACGGCCAAGGCCAGTTCGGCTTCTGGCTGCGCGGGGTCTGTCCAGAACAAGCGCCCCCAGCCGTCCTCACCCTTCACAAAGCGCCCTTCAAAGTGGTTTTGAATGCCCACCAATTCGGCCACCCGGGCGTTGCGTGGGCTGGCAAATACTCGGGCGGGCTCACCCGTTTGAAGGGTCTGGCCGGCGTCCACGATCACCACCCGGTCGGCCAGGCGGCGGGCCTCGGCCAGGTCGTGCGTGACCAGCACCATGGGCACCGACACCTTTTGGCGCAAGGCGGCCAGCTCGCGGTAAAGCGTCTGGCGTGTGGGCGCGTCCACCGCAGAAAAGGGTTCGTCCAGCAACAACACACCGGGCAAGACTTGCGGCGCTTCGGCTTGAGCCACTGAGGACCTGGGCATGACCCGCACCAATGCCCGAGCCAGCGCCACCCGCTGCTGCTGCCCCCCCGATAGCTGGGACGGCCTGCGCTCGCGCAACTCGGCCAAGCCCAAACGAGCGAGCAATGTCTGCACCTCTTCGCTGGACCAGCCCGGCCCGGCGGCCAGCGCCACATTGGCCTGCGCGGTCATGTGCGGAAAGAGCGCGTAATGCTGAAAGACCAGGCCCGCACGGCGCTGCTGCGGGGTCAGCTGCACACCCGCTGCCGTGTCCAGCCACGCCTGGCCCGCCACCCGGATGTGGCCTTGCACATCGGCAGGCGTCCACAGCCCGGCAATGGCGCGCAGCATGCTGGTCTTGCCACTGCCCGACGGCCCGACCAGCGCCACCAACTCCCCCGGGCCGCAGTCAAACTCGGCCTCCAGCCGAATGGGGTTGGATGAGCGCAATTGCACTTGCAAGCCGGACATCACCGCTCCTGCAGGGCACGGCCACGCTGGCCCACCCGGTCAAAGGCCAGCACCAGGCTGAGCGCCAGCAAAGAGATGCCCATCAGCGCCAGCGCCATCACATGGGCCGACTGCAAATCCATGCCCTGCACCTTGTCATAAAGCGACACCGACAGTGTGCGGGTTTCGCCCTCGATGTTGCCGCCCACCATGAGCACCACACCAAACTCGCCCAAGGTGTGCGCGGCCGTGAGCGCCATACCGGCCAGCAAACCGGGCCAGGCCAACGGCAACTCGATGCGCCAAAACGTCTGCCAAGTGGACAAGCCCGAGACCCAGGCCGCCTCGCGCAGGCTGTGCGGCACCGCGGCAAAGGCGCGTTGAATCGGCTGCACCATGAAAGGCAGGTTGACCAAGACGCTCACCAGCAACAGGCCTTCGAGGGTGAAGACCAGCCGAATGCCGGAATCCGCCAGCCACGCACCCAAAGCGCTGCCTTGGCCAAAGGCCACCAAAAAATAAAAGCCAATCACCGTGGGCGGCAGCAGCAAAGGCAGCAGCAGCAAGGCCTCCACCACCGGTCGCCCGGCCCAAGAGGTCACGGCCAACCAGCGGGCCAAGGCCAAGCCCACTGGCAGCAGCGCCAGGGTGGTCATAACGGCCAAAGTCAGCGAGACGTGAAGGGCAGACCAATCCATGGGTTGAATTTTTTTGGCGAGTGGAAGTGTGGGGTGTGGGACTGGATTATTGCGGCATGGCGTAGCCATGGCGCACAAACACCGCCTGCGCTGGGGGGCTCAGCAAAAACCGGTGCCAATTTGCCGCCGCCACACCCGCCCCCTTGAGCAGCACCATGCGCTGGTGCAATGGGCTGTGCAAGTCAGCGGGCAAGGGCAAAACCTGCAAGCTGCGGGCAATCTCGGGGGCCTGCGCCAGCGCCAGCGCGGTGATACCCGCCTGCGCCGCGCCCGTGGCCACGAACTGGGTGGCCTGTCCGATGCTGTCGCCCAGCACCTGGCGTGCGGCCGGTAATGGGCCAACGCCTGCGCGCTGCAAAGCCTCCACAGCCGCCACGCCATAAGGGGCCAGTGCCGGGTTGGCCATGGCGAATTTGTCGCCCGCCTTCATGGCGCGGACCACCGCCGCCAAACCTTGGGCCAGCGGCAGTGCTGAATTTTTAGGCACGATCAGTGACAAGCGACCCATGGCATAACGCTGCCCGGCATCCACCGTGCGATCGGCTTTGACCAATTCGGCCACCCAAGCCTCGTCGGCCGAGATGAATTGCTCAACCGGCAAACCCTGCAAAATCTGCCGCGCCAGGTTGCCGGATGCGCCCAAATTCACATCCACTTGGATACCAGTTTGTTGCCTGTAATGGTTCACCAAGTCAGCAAGTACAAACTTCAAGTTGCTGGCGGCAGCGATTTTGATTCGGGTTGGGCTTTGTGGATGGGCCAGCCAAGGCCCGGCCAAAGGCGCCGACAAAGCCGCTTTCAACCAGAAACGCCTCTGGGGCTGGAAACCAGAACACCCAGCGCCCGGCATAACGTCATGCTTCTTTTGCATAGTTTTAAAGAGGTTTTCAGCCTTGCTGACAGGCACAGAACAGACAGACTCCCTAAAATCGAGGCCCGCTTGTTACAACGCCGTTACAGCCACTTTTTCCAGCTTCACAGACCTCAGTATCTCAGCCCAACAGCCGTTTTTTCAAAGCCCCTGCGCAGTGGTTTTGAAAAAACGATTTTTAAACTTGGAGCACTTCCCATGAATTCACCCGTGATGCAGGGCTTGGCCCTCAATACGCCCGCTTACGTCAAAAACGCCAAGCTGATCGCTTGGGTCGCCGAAATGGCCGCCCTGTGCAAGCCTGCCAACATTCACTGGTGTGACGGCTCCCAAGAAGAGTACGACCGTCTGTGCGCGGAGCTGGTGGCGGCCGGCACCTTCAAAAAACTCAACCCTGCCAAGCGCGCCAACTCTTACCTGGCGTGCTCCGACCCTTCAGACGTGGCCCGTGTGGAAGACCGCACCTTCATCTGCTCGGCCAAAAAAGAAGACGCCGGCCCCACCAACAATTGGATGGAGCCCGCGCAAATGCGCGCCACGCTGAACCCGCTGTTTGACGGCTGCATGGCTGGTCGCACCATGTACGTGGTGCCTTTCTCGATGGGCCCCTTGGGCTCGCACATCAGCCACATCGGCATTGAGCTGAGCGACAGCGCCTACGTGGCCGTGAACCAGAAAATCATGACCCGCATGGGTAAAGCCGTGTACGACGTGCTGGGCACCGACGGCGAATTCGTGCCCTGCATGCACACCGTGGGCGCGCCTTTGGCAGCTGGCGAAAAAGACAAGACCTCCTGGCCTTGCAACCCCACCACCAAATACATCGTGCACTACCCCGAGACCCGCGAAATCTGGTCTTATGGTTCGGGCTACGGCGGCAACGCGCTGCTGGGCAAGAAGTGCTTTGCGCTGCGCATCGCGTCCAACATGGGCAAAGACCAAGGCTGGCTGGCCGAGCACATGCTCATCTTGGGCGTGACCAACCCCGAAGGCAAAAAATACCACGTGGCAGCGGCTTTCCCCAGCGCCTGCGGCAAAACCAACTTCTCGATGCTGGTACCACCCGCCGCGTTTGACGGCTGGAAGGTCACCACCATCGGTGACGACATCGCCTGGGTCAAGCCCCACACCGACGGCAAAATGTACGCCATCAACCCCGAAGCCGGTTACTTTGGCGTGGCCCCCGGCACCAACATGAAGACCAACCCCAACTGCATGCTGAGCCTGCACAAGGACGTGATCTTCACCAACGTGGCCCTGACGGACGACGGCGACGTGTGGTGGGAAGGCATGGAAAAAGACACCGGCTCTTTGCCCGACCATTTGATCGACTGGCAAGGCAAGGACTGGACGCCCCAGATCGCCAAAGAAACCGGCGCCAAAGCCGCTCACCCCAACGCCCGCTTCACCGTAGCCGCGACCAACAACCCCGCACTCGACCCCGCTTGGGACGACGCTGCAGGCGTGTCGATCGACGCCTTCATGTTCGGCGGCCGCCGCTCCACCACCGTGCCACTCGTCACCGAAGCACGCAGCTGGACCGAAGGCGTGTACATGGCCGCCACCATGGGGTCTGAGACCACCGCTGCGGCCTTTGGCGCACAAGGCGTGGTGCGCCGCGACCCCTTCGCCATGCTGCCATTTTGCGGCTACAACATGAGCGACTACTTCCAGCACTGGCTGGACACGGGTGCCAAAGCCACTGCCGCTGGCCACAAGCTGCCCGCCATGTTTTGTGTGAACTGGTTCCGCAAGGGCGAAGACGGCTCGTTTGTCTGGCCTGGCTACGGAGACAACATGCGCGTCTTGAAGTGGATGATCGACCGCCTGGAAGGCAAAGCCGCTGGCCAAGACACCATGTTCGGCGTGGCTCCCACTTACGAAGAGATCAACTGGAGCGGTATTTCCTTCAGCGCCGAACAGTTCAAGGCCGTGACCAACATCGACCCCGCCGCTTGGCAAGCCGAGTTCAAGCTGCACGAGGAGCACTTTGCGCACCTGAGCTACCACCTGCCCCAGGCCTTGCTCGAGACCAAGGCTGCCCTGCAGTCGCGCTTGGCTTAAATCCATTCAGGTCAAGCGCCCAAACGGCGCTCAGCCTCGCAACCGCCCCGGCCACAAACCAGGGCGGTTTTTTTATCGCCAAATCCTGCCGACTCGTCATGTCGACAGGTCATATCGTCACAATCGAGCCCATGTCCTTGTTTCAAAACGCTGAATCCCGCACCCGCATTGCCCTGTGGCTGATGTGGATCACCCCCGCCCTGTGGTCGGTCAATTACATCGTGGCCCGCTCGGCCCCCGGCGTGATCGAGCCGCACATGCTGGCCTTGGGCCGCTGGGCCTTGGCGGGTGTGATCCTGGCTTTTGTGGCCCGCAGCGAGCTCTGGCGCGAGCGCCGCAGCACCCTGGCCGACAGCGGGCGCTACCTGGTGCTGGGCACTTTGGGCATGCTCATTTGTGGCGCCTGGGTGTACCAAGGCGCCAAAACGACCTCGGCCATCAACATCGCACTGATCTATGCCGCATCGCCCGTGCTGATCGCGCTGGGCGCTGTGGTTTGGTTGGGCGAGCGGTTCTCGTGGCGGCAAGGCTTGGGCGTGCTGGTGGCCATGGCCGGGGTTTTTCATGTGGTGGTCAAAGGCCAATGGCTGTCGCTGGGCCTGGTGCAATGGGTGGCAGGCGATGCGTGGATCGTGGTCGCCATGGCCGCGTGGGCCGTCTTTGCATTGCTGCAAAAAAAATGGAGCACACCTTTGGGCTCTACCGCCCGCTTGGCCGCCATCTGCATGGGCGGCGTGATCGTCTTGCTGCCCTTCAGCCTCTGGGAATTCCTTCAAGCTGATCGCCCAGCTTGGACGTTACAGGCCACCGCACTGGTCGTGGCCGCGGGGCTACTGCCCGGCATTGGGGCGTATTGGGCCTATGGTTTCAGTCAAAAAGTACTGGGTGCCAGTCGCGTGGCCGCCAGCATGTACTTGGGCCCTTTGTACGGCGGCCTGGCCGCCTGGCTGGTGTTAGGCGAAGCCATGGGCTGGCACCACATCATGGGCGCTGCGCTGATCTTGCCCGGGATTTACATGGCCTCCAAGCGCTGAACTGGGGCCTTGTGAAAGACCCTGCCCAGTCGCGGGTAGACCATGGGCAGGCCAAGCGCTCAAATGTAATAAAGACGATCACGCACCAGTCTGCCGGCGCAGCAAGTCGTAAGTGTTTCCAAATTTTGAGCAGGCACATTGTCAACCGAAGCACGGTCCATCGCCACTTGCAGGTCGCTCATCAGGCGTGGATCAGACTTTGCCAATAACAACAAACGCTCTTCAGCGCGGCAGCGTGCCACATGGGCTGACCAGGCATCTAGGCCGTTCATGAGGTTTTGCGCCAAGTGGCGCGTCAGGCCACGCAGCACCACGATGGCCAAAACGGCCACGGCCCACAGCGCCAGCCAAGCGGCCACCGCATGGGATTCGGCCCAGCTGTCGATCATCTGATCGACGCCAACGACCCATGCGGCCACGCCTGCAGCCAGCAAGAGGTTCGCGAGGGTTTTACTCGAAGAACGGGGGGCTGTGTTGACAGCCGGCATGGCGGGCAGGGTGCCCAAGACAGATTCAGTGTTGGTGTTCATTTTGTGTTCCCTTGATTCGGTTTTGTTTCCTTTGGCAAGCCAAAAAACAAGATCCTGTGTTGAATCATAGGGTTTTTACCAATGTCGCTCAACTTTATCTTCTTAATGGCCTTCATTCATAATGGTGATAGTTTAAAACACGCCCATGCCGATCGCCATCCCCCACACTTTTCGCACCCTCGACCTGAATTTGCTGCGGGTCTTCGACGAGGTCATGGCCGAGCGCAGCTTGACTCGGGCCGCGCACAACCTGGCACTGACCCAACCGGCCGTGAGCAACGCCTTGCGCCGCTTGCGCGAAGCCTTGGGCGATGAGTTGGTGCGCCGCCACGGCCACGGCATCGAGCCCACGCCCCGGGCTTTAGCCCTGTGGCCCAGCGTGCGCGAGGCCCTGCGCCAATTGCAGTCGGCCATCGTGCCCAGCGTTTTTGCGCCGCAGCAAGCCAAGAGCACCTTTGTGCTGGCCATGGCCGACGCCACCGCCGCTGAACTCATGGGGGGGCTGGCCCGCGAACTGGAGCTGCAGGCCCCGGGTGTGTCTTTGCGCGTGCTGCCGCTGACCACACGCGACCCGCGCAAGCTGCTGAGCGAAGACGGTGCCGACATCGCGCTGGGTTACTTTCCGGCGGTGCTGGCCGACCTGACGGCTCGCGCCCAATCGGGTGAAGCCATTCCTTTTGAACACCAGCGCCTGTATTCGGGCGAGTACGTGTGTGTGATGCGCAAGGGCCACCCGCTGGCCAAGCGGCCCATCAACCTGCAAAACTATTGCGCAGCCCGTCATTTGCTGGTCAGCTTTTCAGGGCGGGCTTATGGCTTTGTGGACGAAGCCTTGGCCACCATCGGTCAGCAAAGGCGCATCGTGCTCACGGTGAACCAGTTTTTCACAGCCGGGCGGGTGGTGGTGAACTCCGATTTGCTCACCGTGCTGCCACGCCACTTTGTGCCCACCACCGGCATGGCCCATGAGCTGGTACTGCACGACCTGCCTTTTGACGTGCCGCCCGTGCAAGTGCACGCCCTGTGGCACCGCAAACGCCAGCAAGACAGCCCGCACCAATGGCTGCGCACCCAACTGCAACAAGTGGCACGGCAAGCATTTGGCCACCCTGCGTCAACCAGCGACATCCCCACATGAAGATCCAACTCCTGTCCGACCTGCACCTGGAGTCCAACCCCGACTTTATCCCCAGCCCGGCACCCGCTGCCGATGTGCTGGTGCTGGCGGGTGACATTGGCTCTTACCAAGCGGGCTCGGCCCTGGCTCAGGCGGGCGACGGCGACTTCGGCCTGGCGCGGTTTTCTCCGCTGCACGGCTGGCCCACACCCGTGCTGTTTGTGCCCGGTAACCACGAGTACGACGGGCTGGACTTTGACAAAGCCCACACCCGGCTGCGCCAAACCTGCGAGCGGCTGGGCATCACCTGGCTGGAGCGCGAGGTGCTTCAAATAGGCGGCGTACGGTTTGTGGGCACCACGCTGTGGACCGACTTTGACGCGCTGGGGCCGCTGGCCGGGCAACCCATACCCGACCCGCTGACCGACAAAATTCCGGCACATTTCAGCCACCCCAACAGCCAATACACGCGCCAACTCAAGGCCCGCGACAAAGCCTTTCGGGCCGCCAACTTTTACCTGCGCAAGGCCCTCACCACACGCCAAGGCGAGCTCTGGTTGGCCGATGGCCTGCGCGAGCAAGCCCTGCAATGCCAAGACTGGCTGAACGATGCGCTGCGCACACCTTTTGCAGGGCCCACCGTGGTGGTCACGCACTTTGCGCCCAGCTTGGGCAGCGCCGACCCACGCTACGGCCGGGTACCGGGCACAGCAGGCTTTTGCAACGCACTCGACCACTTGTTGCCCCAGGCCCAGTTGTGGTTACACGGCCATTTGCATTGCCCCAGCGACTACACCCAAAACGGCTGCCGCGTGGTGGCCAACCCCTTGGGTTATGCGCACAAAAACGAACAGGTGATGTTCCAAGCGCAATGCCTGCTGGAAGTCCGAGGCACATAAGCGCAAGCACCCAATTGGCAGAAAAGGCGTGTATTCACAAGCCTCTGATTTCATGACCTAGGTCAAGGCCTCACGGCCCAGCGCGGCTTAAAGTGAAGTCTTCTTTGATCCGCAACAGGAGACCCTCATGAAAATCTTACTGGCCGTTGATGGCAGCGAATACACCAAAAAAATGCTGGCCTATCTGACCACGCACGACGAGCTCTTCAGCACGGACAACCGCTACACCCTGCTGACGGTAAACCCCCAACTGCCCCCCCGCGCTCGCGCTGCTGTGGGCAAAGAAATGGTCAACACTTACCACCGTGACGAAGCCGAGAAAGTGCTCAGCCCGGTCACCAAGTTTTTGCTGCGCCACGGTATCGACGCCAAGACCTTGGCCAAAGTAGGCCATGCAGGAGAGACCATCTCCAAAACCGCCGACAGCGGCAAGTATGACCTGGTGGTGATGGGCTCACACGGCCACGGCCCCTTGGGCAACCTGGTCATGGGCTCGGTGGCCACCCAGGTGTTGGCGCACTGCAAAGTGCCTGTGCTGCTGGTGCGCTGAAACTGCGGTTTCAGCGGGCGTTCAGCCCCTCAAAGCAGGTGCTCATCACCAAATCGAGGATCTGCTCGTCGGTGTGTTGCTCGCCCATCTTGAGGAACTCCAGCACCGGGTCGCAGGCCCGGGCAAACAAGGTGTAAAGCACCGCAACAGCGGGCAGTGTCTTGTTGATCTGGCCTTTGGCCTGAGCCTCTTCAATCCAGCCACCCAAGGCATCACTGACTTCCATCAAGCCGTCCATGTAGTCCTTGCTGGCCATCAAAGTGGCGCGCAGGCTGGAGTTCTGGCTGGGCAGTGAGGGCATCAGGCCTTGCAGCTTGAGGGTCATGGTCCAGCGGGTCACGGCCTTGATCTTGTCCAAAGGGGCTTGTTGTGGATCGGTGCTCTGGATGAGCTCTTGCGCTCGGCGCATGGCGGTGACCATGGCGGCGCAGGCCAGCTCTTCTTTGCTGGTGAAGTGTTTGTACAGGCTGGCCTTGGCGATGCCCACCTCGGCAGCCACCTCGTCCACCGTCATCGCGTCAAAACCTTTCTCGGCCAAGAGACGGTTGACCGATTGGATGATGGCCGTCTCGCGGGCGGCGAGCATCTGGACTTTGAAGGACTTTTTGGGCGCGGTCACGTGGGTGGAGTTCATGCAGCGATTCTAGCCGTGCAGCCCATAAAAAGACTGCATGGTAACCCTTGGATACAGCTGGGTCTTTTCAAGACCCCGCAAGCACACCGGCCACGCCTTGCTGCACGGTCCAGCGGCTTTGCAGCACCAACCGTGCTTGGGGCAGGGCCGGGTGCGGGGTGGTCAAAAACTGCGCATCCAGGCGCTCAGGGCGGATGTCGATCAGGGTGTAGCCCCGCTCGTCAGATCGGGCGTGGCGGATGTCCGGGTTGTCGCGCTGGATTTGCGCCATGAGTTTGGGCGACATGCCGCGGGTGGACACCGAGGTGGTGACCAACTCGCTGGCCACCACGGGCGAGCGCTCGTCGCCCGGCTGCACGCGCAGCTGCGCGGCCACGTTGGCGTGCACATCGCCGCCGAGCATGACGACATCGCTCAGCCGCGCATCGGCCACCGTTTGCAGCAGTCGCGAGCGCGCTTGGGGGTAACCGTCCCAGCCATCGGTAAAAGCGCTGCGCCCCAAGGGCGTCTGCACACCGCTGCTGGCCATCAAAGTGGATTGCGCCAGCAGCTTCCAGCGCCGCTGGCTTTGTGTGAGGCCCGCCGTGAGCCATTGTTCTTGGGCCTGACCCAGCATGCTGCGCGAGGGGTCGGCCAAGGCATCACAGCCCATGACCACACGCCCGCCGCCGCGCATCAGATCGGGGCAGGCCTGGTGGTCGCGGTGCTGGCGGCAGTCCAGGGTCCACAAGTCGGCCAGTGTGCCCCAGGCCATGCGGTCGTGGATGCGCATCTGGCTGGGCTGCAGCGGATCGGGCGAGAGGCGCAGGGGCATGTGCTCGAAGTAAGCCTGGTAGGCCGCCGCCCGGCGCTGCAAGAACACCACCGGGTCGGTGAAGTTCTTGTCGAGATCGTTGGCGTAATCATTCACCACCTCGTGGTCGTCCCAAGTCATGAGCCAGGGGTGGGCCGCATGGCAAGCTTTCAGGTCGGGGTCGCCCTTATAGTGCGCATGGCGAGCGCGGTAGGCGTCCAGCGTGGTGGGCATACCGCTGTCGTGAGCACGGATTTTGAATTGTTTGTTGCTGCTTTCGTAGATGTAGTCACCCACAAAGAGCACCAAGTCCAGGTCTTGTGCGGCCATGTCGCGGTGCGCCGCGAAGTGGCCTTGCTCGTAATGTTGGCAAGACGCCAAGCCAAGTCGCAAGCGGCGCACAGCCTCGTTCAAAGCCGGGCTGGTGCGCGTGCGGCCCACGGGGCTGACGGCGCTGCCAGAACTGAAACGGAACCAGTAATGCCGCCCCGGCTGCAGGCCATCGGCCAACACATGCAGGCTGTGGCCCCGACGGGCGTCGGTGTTCAGTCGCCACTGGCGCAGGGGTTGGCGCAAAGCCTCGTCGGCAAACAGCTCACACACCACAGGTGCGCCCGATGCCTGGCGGGCAGCATCGGCGTCGTCGATGTCCAATCGCGTCCACAGCACCACACTGTCCGGGTGCGGCTGGCCACTGGCCACGCCCAAGCCAAAAGGATTAACCCGCCAGCGCGGCGGCGCGCTTTGCGCCTGCACGCCGGGCGTGAGCCAAGGCGCCAATGCGGCAGCCAAAGCGGCGCGGTGCAGATCGCGACGCAACCACGGCTTGTGGTCAGTGAAAAAGGGCATCGGCGTTGGTTGGTTGGAAGAGCGTTTTTGCATGTTAACCGGGCACATCAAGGGTGACAGGCCGCTCGGGTCCTGGGGGGCACAATGGTGTTGTGTGACACCTAGCCCCAACAGGACCTCCCATGACTTATCAAGCCCTGCAAATTGAAAGAAACGACGCCGGTTACGGCTGCACGCTGCAAACGCTAGACGACAGCGCCTTGCCCGAGGGCGATGTGACGGTGCAGGTGGACTACTCCACCGTCAACTACAAGGATGGCCTGGCCATCACCGGCAAATCGCCCGTGGTGCGCAAGTTCCCGCTCACGCCCGGCATTGACCTGTCGGGCACCGTGACCGAGAGCCAGCACCCACTCTTCAAGGTGGGCGACCAAGTCGTGCTCAACGGCTGGGGCGTGGGCGAAAGCCACAGCGGGGGCTTGGCGCAAAAGGCGCGCCTCAAAGGCGACTGGTTGGTCAAACTGCCCGCTGCCTTCACATCGCGCCAGGCCATGGCCATCGGCACGGCAGGCTACACCGCCATGCTGTGCGTGATGGCGCTGCAAAAGCACGGCTTCACGCCAGACAGTGGCGACATTTTGGTCACGGGTGCGGGCGGCGGCGTGGGCAGCGTGGCGATCGCGCTGCTGGCCAAGCTGGGCTACCGCGTGGTGGCCAGCACAGGCCGCCTGCAAGAAGCCGACTACCTGCGCCAACTGGGCGCGGCCGACGTGATGGACCGGGCCGAACTGTCGGCCCCCGGCAAGCCGCTGGCCAAAGAGCGCTGGGCGGGCGTGGTCGACACCGTGGGCAGCCACACCTTGGCCAACGCCTGCGCCAGCACGAAATACGGCGGCGTGGTCACAGCCTGCGGCCTGGCCCAGGGCATGGACTTTCCATCGAGCGTGGCGCCCTTCATCTTGCGCGGCGTGACCTTGGCGGGCATCGACAGCGTGATGGCCCCGCGTGCGGTGCGCGAAGCGGCCTGGGCGCGTCTGGCGCAAGACCTCGATACCGCCCAATTGGAGCGCATGACCCGCGAAGTGGGTCTGGCAGACGCTGTTGCGCTGGGCGCCGAGATCCTAGCGGGGCAGGTGCGTGGGCGGGTGGTGGTGAATGTGAACGGCTGAAGCCCCTTCAAATCGCCTGACTGTCACGCAGCGCTTGCACCGCCGCACCGTCCAGGCCCAGCTCGCGCAAGATGGCTTCGGTGTGCTCGCCCACGGCGGGCACGGGGGCCATGCGGTAGTCGTAATGGCTGTTGCGCCCAGGCGGCAGCAGGGCGGGGATGTCGCCCGCAGGTGAGCCCACGTTTTGCCAACGCTCACGCGCCTTGAGCTGCGGGTGCGCCCAAACACCGGCCATGTCGTTCATGCGGGCGTTGGCAATTTGCGCTTGGTCCAGCCGCGCTTCGACGTCGCTGGTGCTCATGCGGGCGAACGTGCCCACGATGAGTTGTTTGAGTTGCGCACGGTTCTCGCTGCGCAAGGCGTTGTTGCAAAAGCGCGGATCGTTGGCGAGTGCGGCATCGCCCAGCACCACATCGCAAAAGACTTTCCACTCGCGCTCATTTTGCAAGCCCAGCATCACGGTGCCTCCGTCGCCCGCTGCAAACGGGCCATAGGGGTAGATGCTGGCGTGCGAGGCGGCGCTGCGCGGCGGCGGTGTGGCGCCGTCGTGTGCGTAGTACAGCGGGTAGCCCATCCACTCGGCCAGCGCTTCGAGCATGGACACGTCGATGTGGCTGCCCTGGCCGGTTTTGCCGCGCAAGAGCAGGGCCGACAGGATGTTGGTGTAGGCGTACATGCCCGCCGCGATGTCGGCGATCGAGTTGCCGGTTTTGGAAGGGTCCTCAGGTGTACCAGTGATCGAAAGCATGCCCGCTTCGCTCTGGATCAAGAGGTCATAGGCTTTTTTGTCGCGGTAGGGGCCGTCTTCGCCGTAGCCCGAGATGTCGCACACAATCAACTTCGGGTGCTTGGGGCTGAGCGCCTCAAACGACAAACCCATGCGTGCAGCCGCGCCGGGCGCCAGGTTTTGCACCAGCACATCGGCGCTTTGCAGCAAGCCGCTCAGCACGGTTATGGCGTCGGGGTTTTTGAGGTCCAGCGTGAGGCTCTCTTTGGAGCGGTTGGTCCACACAAAGTGCGAGGACTGGCCGCGCACCCGCGTGTCGTAGGCCCGCGCAAAGTCACCCGCACCCGGGCGTTCGATCTTGATGACGCGTGCGCCCAGGTCGGCCAATTGACGGGTGCAAAAGGGCGCGGCAATCGCGTGTTCGAAAGAGACGACGGTGATGCCGTCCAAAGGTCTTGTCATCGTTTTCACCCTGAATCAGAACGAGCGGGGCAGCCCGAGGATGTGCTCGGCCACGTAGCTGAAAATCATGTTGGTCGAGACCGGCGCCACCTGGTACAGGCGGGTCTCGCGGAACTTTCGTTCGATGTCGTATTCACACGCAAAACCAAAGCCACCGTGCGTTTGCAGGCAAACGTTGGCCGCTTCCCAGCTGGCCTTGGCCGCGAGGTACTTGGCCATATTGGCTTCGGCCCCAGCGTTTTGCAGGGCGTCGATTTTTTCGCAGGCTTTCCAGCGCATCAAGTTGGCGGCTTCCAGCTCAATGAAGGCGTCGGCAATCGGGAACTGCACGCCTTGGTTTTGGCCGATGGGGCGGCCGAACACCACACGGTCTTTGGCATATTGAGTGGCGCGGTCGATGAACCAGTAGCCGTCGCCAATGCACTCGGCCGCGATCAGCACGCGCTCGGCGTTCAGGCCGTCGAGGAGGGTCTTGAAGCCTTTGCCTTCTTCGCCCAAAAGCGCGTCTTCGGGGATTTCGAGGTTGTCAAAAAACAGCTCGTTGGTCTCGTGGTTGACCATGTTCAAGATGGGCCGCACCGTGAGGCCGTTGCCAATCGCTTGCTTGAGGTCAATCAGGAAACACGACAGACCTTCGGAGCGCTTGGTCACCTGGTCAGCGGGCGTGGTGCGGGCCAGCAAGATCATCAGGTCACTGTGCTGGATGCGCGAGATCCAGACCTTTTGGCCGTTGATGACCCAGCGGCCATCTTTTTTGACGGCGGTGGTTTTGAGTTGGGTGGTGTCCGATCCGGTGGTGGGCTCGGTCACACCCATGGACTGGATGCGCAACTCGCCGGTGGCGATCTTGGGCAAGAGCAAATTTTTCTGCGCGTCCGAGCCGCTGCGCACGATGGCGTTCATGACGTACATCTGGCCGTGGCACGCGCCCGAGTTGCCACCCGAGCGGTTGATCTCTTCCATGATGACCGAGGCCTCGGCCATGGACAGGCCCGAGCCGCCGTATTCCTGCGGAATCAGCGCGGCCATCCAGCCGGCTTTGGTTAGGGCGTCGACAAACTCTTCGGGGTAAGTGCGTTTTTCGTCGACCTTGCGGTGGTACGCGTCCGGGAACTGGGCGCACAGGGCACGCACGGCGTCTCGGATGTCTTGGTAGGGGTCGGGGGAAGTGTTCATGGGGTCCATCTTCGCCCAGATGGGAAATTGACGCTGTCTAATTTGCGCCAAGTCATGGGTCATCAAGGTGTCATTTGTGCCCGCCAACATGAAGCCATGGTATTTCTAATCCTTTATGAAAATGGCGCTGAATAAAGTCTTGATCGTGGGGAGTGCGCCCGATGCACTCAAAACCGCAGATTGGGACACCTCTTGTTTTTCGCACACCATCGTGATCAACAACGCTTGGAAGGCCTGCCCATCTTGGAGTTGTTTGATTTATCCGGAGGACTTTCCCGTCGATCGGCGCCCAGGTGATGAAGACTCGTACGGCAAACGCATTGTCACGGCAGAGGAATTTGTCCCGGTCCAAAATGAATTTGGTGGTTTTGTCTATGCGGGCGGCACCATGTCTTTCACCGCAGGGTACTGGGCGCTGGGAGCTCTCAAGCCCGACGTCATCGCTTACATCGGTTGCGACATGGTTTATGAGGCTACGCCCGGCGGGTCGACCCATTTTTACGGTCTGGGTACGGCCGACCCACTGCGATCGGATGTGACCTTGCAAAGCCTGGAAGCCAAATCTTTGCGTTTACAAGCCTTGGCCAATCAAAAAGGCTGTGCCGTCGTCAACTTGTCTGAGCGCGAAAAATCCAGACTGTGTTTTCCTCGTATGGCGTTTGCAAGCCTAGAAACGATGAGCCAACGCCCCGATATTGGTACGCCATTGCCCTGTGCTGTTGAATCGGCTTTGAGCGCAGAATCTGATTTGGGCTATTGGGTTGAATCTGGCCGCTACTGGGAAGAAGTAGGCAGGTTCGACAAGAAAAAGTTACGTGACATTGATGACCTTTGGCTGGCCACTGCAACTGAATTGGCTCTGGCTTAAATGGATTTCAAGAATTCAGTCTTGGATTGTTCTTTTCACAACCCCAACTCAACCCCACTTCAACACCATGCCCTCAGCACTCAAGCTTGAAGCCGACTCGATCATGGCTTCCGATGGCCTTCGCTACACCTTCAAAGGGGGCGGCTCGCCCTTCCAGGATTCGGCCAACATGGGCACCATGAGTTGTTACCGGTGCGGGCTGCACAAGCCGCGTTCGCTGGGAACCTTCACCCGCTTTTTGAACCAGCGCACTTTTGTATGCCAAGCCTGCGCGGCCAAATTCATCAAGCCGCGCAACTGAATCTGCCATCACCCCAATCGACTGAACCAGGCCGGCAAACCCGTGGCCAGCCACGGCACGGAGGCGATGGCCAGTGTGCCCAAGAAAATGGCGAACAAAGCCGGCAGCACCGCCACGGCCACTTCGCTCACCGGCTTTTTGAACATGGCCGACGAGTAGTAAATGTTCATGCCGGATGGGGGGCATAAAAAGCCCATCTCCATGGCGGCCAAAAAGATGATGCCAAAGTGAACCGGATCAATGCCGTAACTCATGGCCACGGGCAGGAGCAAGGGCACCAACACCACGATGGCAGCATAAATTTCCATGAGCGCACCGGCCAGCAGCAAGAACGCGGTCAAGGCCAACAAGAACAAATACTTGTTGGGAATGGCCGTCTGAACCGCTTCGATGGCGGCGTCTGGAATACCGGCATCGATCAAAAAGTTGGTCAGTGCCAAGGCCATGCCCAAAATCAACAACACCCCCCCAATGATTTGGGCCGATTCGCTCAGGCACTTGCCAAGCAAACGCCAGCCCAATTCACGGTGTCCCCAGGCTTGCGTCAAGATGGCATAAAAGGCGGTCACAGCCGCGCTTTCGGTGGGCGTGGCCAAGCCACTGACCAGCGAACCAATGGCCACCACGGGCGCGAGGATTTCCCATTTTGCGGCCCAAACAGAGGGCCATAACATAGGCCTTTCAGCGGGCACATTGGTTGGTGCTTTGATCTCGGGCGCATGGCCCGCGCTGGATGGTTTGCGCAGATACCCGCCAAACACCAACAAAAAAGCAACCATCACCAAAGCAGGCAACAAGCCCGCCAAGAACATGGTGTTGATGGGCACGCGGGCGATGATGGCGTACATGATGAGCGGCACCGAAGGCGCCAGCAAAACCCCCAGAGCGCTGGCGCTGGTCACCAAGCCAATGCCACGTTTTTCGGGGTAACCCGCTTTGAGCAACAAGGGCAACAACAAGCCCCCCAAAGCCAAAATTGTCACGCCACTGCCACCGGTAAACGCGGTGAAACACGAGCAGAGCAAGGCCGTGGCCAACACCGTGCCCGTTGCGCCTTGCCCGAACATGGCCACAAACAATTGGCTCAACCTTTGGGCTGCGCCCGTGCGGGCAAACACCAAGCCCGCCAAAGTGAACAAAGGCAAGGCGGGCAAAGACGGGTTAACGGTGATTTGATAGTGCGACAGCGCCACCGATGCCAATGGCATGCCATCTTGCCAAAACAAAGCCAGCGCCAAGCCGCCAAGCACAGCAAAAATCGGCGCACCTGCCCACAAGGCCACCAACAAGAGCAAAAGTGCGGGCCACAAGGGCAAAGCCGTTCCGTCAAACTGTGCAGCCAACGCGGCACCGCACAGCGTCAGCGCCAAACCCACACACCACTGCAGTGGGCGTGCATCGACAAAGCGGGCACTGCGCCAGCCCAACTTGAGGCCCAACAAGGCAAAACCCAAAGGCATGCTGGCCTGCACCCACCAAATCGGTATGCCATAGGCCAGCACTTGGGCGGCTTCGCGCTCGCTGTCCACCAAGCGCCAGCTGCTCATGGCCAACATGCCGCAGACCGAGGCCGCCAAACCATGGGCCAAATGCTGCGGCCATTTCTGGGTCACCCCGCTTGACGACCCGTTTTGGCTGCGCACGCCACCGCCCAGGGTGGTCAAATGACCATGCCGCTCGGCCGCCAAAGCCCCCCACATGGTCAACACCAGGCCCAAGTGTTGGACCAATACCGGGGCGTTCTCAACCCCGCGGCCCATCCATGGGCGCATCACAATTTCGATGACCGGGATCAACACCATCAGCGCCAAGGCGGCCGATGACAGCCATTCGTCCATGGGCCATGCGTTTCGGCGCGGAACGTCCCCCAGGTTCTGAGGCGCCAAATGAAGCGTCACTTGGCCGAACCTGCGCGAAAGGTTTTCAGGTGGGCCATCACCTCGTCAAAGGTTTCAGCGGGCACCATGGTGCCGCGGATGCGAGGGTAGAGTTTTTCCGCCAAGTCGTTCCACTCTTTCATTTGCGCGGCATTGGGTTTGTTGACCGTGAGACCCCGCTTTTTCATCGCATCCACCGCCTCTTCGACCTCTAACCGGGCTTTGGTGCGAATTTCTGCACCCGCCTTGTCGCTGGCCGCACGCACCGCTTTTTGAACCTCGGGCGACATGCCATCCCAGGCTTTGCGGGTCACGACCAAGGCCCCCACAATCGGGGCCCAATTGATCTCCAGCATGTGGGGCGCAGAGTTGTAAACCTGGGTCGCCAAGGCAAAGTAGGGCGTTGACGGCACCACATTGATCATGCCCGTTTGGATGGCGGGCAAGATGTCGGTGGTCTCCAACGGCACAGGCGTGTAGCCCAAGCTTTTCATGATGTTTTGCTGGTCAGGCTCCGAGCCCCATGCAAAAAACTTCATGCGCTTGTAATCGTCGGGCCTGAGCGCGGCTTCTTTAGAAAAGAAACGCACCCAGCCCGCGTCGCCCCAGGCCAACACCACAAAGCCTTTGTCCATGAACTTCTTTTCCATGGCCGGGCGCATCTTCTCGCGCACGTAGTCCACTTCTTCCCAATTGCGAAACAAAAGCGGCATGGCCTGCAGCGCCGCAATCGAAGGCTCGATTTCGCGCAGCCCCACCACCGACAGCAATGCCCCTTGCAACTGGCCAATGCGCATGCGCCGCGCCATTTCGGCCTCGCCACCTTGGGCGCCATCCGGGAACACCACGTACCGAGCCCCCGTGCCTTGCGCCTTGCGCCAGCTGTCAGCGATGTCGATCAGTTGGCGGTGGTAGAGCGAGTTTTTGGGCACCAAAGACCCGATGCGCAACTGCTGGGTGTTGGCCTGCGCTGTGGCTGCGCTTGCCATCACCAACGCTGCCAATGATGCGCTCAGCCATTGCGCCCATGTGCTGCCCTTTACCCAACCCATTGTTCTTGCCATGCTCAAGTCCGTTTAAAAAAGATCGTCTGCGCTGTCCAGCAACCACTGCGCTCGCTGGCGCATGATTTGACTGGACAGGTCGGTGCGCCCGGCGCTCACGGCCAATGCTTGTTTCAACAAGGCTTCAAACGCTGGCCTGTCGCCCGCCGCTTGGGCAATGGCTTCGGCTTTGGCCACCAAAGGCCCTGGGCTTTTGCCACCACTGAGGGCAAAAGCTTGGTCAAAAAATGCAGCGGCTTTGGCGCTCGATCCACCCGGGCGTGCGGCTTCAAAACTGCCCATCAAACTGGCCAAATCCCCTTGCCCATGTTGGGGGGAAGTGCGCCAAGCCAATTCGGCCAGTCGCACGGCCAAGGGCAAATCGGCCACAGCATCGGGGTCGTCTTTGGACAGCGCGATGTACGCCCCCCAAGAAGCCGCTGCCCAATAGGCCACACCCACTTGTTCGTCCCGGAGCTTGGGCCAAAGTGCGGCTTGTGGCTGCGCCAAGGCGGCAGCAAATCCGGGGCTTGTTTGGTTCAAGGCGGCCATGGCGTGGCGATGCGCCCGCCCATACAAGCGCCGAGCACGTTCGTTCAGTTGCTGCGCGGCTTTGACATCGGTGTTGGCCAGGCGCTCCGCCTCAAAAGCCACAAAGGCATAGGCGTACTGCGTGAAACCCGAAGCCACCGTTTCGGCCAAAGGCAAATGCCCAGGCGTTTGGCGCAGCAAGGATTCGGACACTTTGAGGTAAAAAGCACTGGCTTCACGCGCCAAACCGATGTCTTCTTCTTCCGCCTGGCCTTGGGCGGTCAGGGCATCGGCAGCACTGTTCACAAGCAGCTGTCGTGGCATACAAGCGCTCAACAAGCTGGCCACCATGGCCACAGTGAACAATCGCCCAAGTGCTGACAAGATAAGGGGTTTTCGGGCGGGCATGGTCCGGGCAACGGCTCAGTTGTTCGTGTGGGAGGTGATCCACCCCTGCGCCGCAAAGAAAGTGATCTGTTGAAAACGATCAGTCTATGAAGCACGCATGAATAATTCGTGACACACGGCCTTCCGCGATAATCAGACCATCTTATTGACTGCGGCCCGCACATTGGCGGGCCATTTTTTCGGAGTCCCAACATGAGCAGTTTACAAACCACCGGCGCACGCGCCACAGGCCTGGCCACCATCGCCGCTGACGGCACCGTGCTGGACACCTGGTTCCCCGCCCCCGAACTGGCCGCCGATGTGGCCGCCAGCGGCAGCACCCGCCTGACCCAGGCCGAAGCCATTGCCGCCTTGGGCGCTGACGTGGCCCAAGCTTTGGTCGCCTGCAGCGTGCGCAACGCCACCGTGGTCGCCGTGCGCACCGAGATCAAAAGCCTGGCCGACGCGCCCACCGATACCCACGACGCCTACCTGCGCCTGCACCTGCTAAGCCACCGCCTGGTGCTGCCGCACGGCGCCAACGTGACCGGCATCTTTGGCCTGCTGCCCAACGTGGCTTGGACCAACTTTGGCCCCTGCGCACTGGCCGATGTGCCTGCCGCCCGCCTCAAAGCCCGTGGCACTGGCCGCGTGCTCGAGATCAAGGGCCTGGACAAATTCCCACAAATGACCGACTACGTGATTCCATCGGGCGTGCGCATTGCCAACGCCGACCGCGTGCGCCTGGGCGCACACCTGGCCAGCGGCACCACCGTCATGCATGAAGGCTTTTGCAACTTCAATGCTGGCACGCTGGGCGCCAGCATGGTCGAAGGCCGCATCAGCGCGGGCGTGGTGGTCGATGACGCCAGCGACATCGGCGGCGGTGCTTCCATCATGGGCACCCTCTCGGGTGGCGGCAAGGAAGTCATCAAGGTGGGTAAGCGCTGCTTGCTGGGCGCCAACGCGGGCATCGGCATCTCGTTGGGCGACGATTGCATTGTGGAAGCCGGTTGCTACATCACCGGCGGCAGCCGCGTTCAAATGCCCGATGGCTCGGTCATGAAAGCCAAAGAACTGTCCGGCAAAAACGGCATCCTGTTCCGCCGCGATTCACAGTCGGGCGCCTTGCACGCCATTCCGCGCAACAAGAGCTGGGGCGAGTTGAACGCCGAGTTGCACAAGAACTGATTTTTCAGTTCTTCCAACTTCAACGGCGTGCCTGCGCAAGTGGGCACGCCGTTTTTATTGAACATGATCCGTTGCAAATCTAAGGGTAAAGCCTCAGTCACCAAATTGGCAAAACTGGATAGCATCGCCAACTGTATTTGTTTATAAAACATAACCAGGAGACTGCCATGTTTCAACTGACCCCTCGTCGTGCCGTGTTGGCTATTTTGGGTGCAACCGCCTTTGTTGGTGCCGCACAGGCCCAAAACGTGACTTTGCGATTCCACCAGATGCTGCCCGCACAGGCCACCATCCCGGCCAAGGCCATCGTGCCCTGGGCCAAGAAGGTTGAGGCCGAATCGGGTGGCCGAATCAAGGTGCAGATTTTCAACACCATGCAGCTCGGCGGCACACCCCCCCAGTTGTTTGACCAGGCCAAAGACGGCATCGTCGACATCACCTGGACCGTGTTGGGCTACACCCCAGGCCGCTTCCCCAAGACCGAAGTGTTTGAAGTGCCTTTCCTGACCACCACCGGTGAAGCTTCATCCAAAGCCCTGTGGGAATACGTGCAAAAGAACGCACCCGAAGAATTCAAGGATGTGAAGCTGATCGCCGTCCACACCCACGGCCCCGGCCTTTTCCACACCAAGACCCCCGTGACAGGGCTGGAGAGCCTGCAAGGCATGAAGATCCGTGGCGGCTCACGCATCATCAACAACATGCTGACCAAACTGGGTGCAACCCCTGTGGGCATGCCCGTTCCCGCTGTGACCGAGGCATTGTCCAAAGGTGTTATCCAGGGCACCACCATCCCTTGGGAAGTCGGGCCCTCTCTGAAAGTGCATGAGCTGGTAAAGAACCACACCACGTTCTACGGTCCCAACGGCTTGTACAACTCCACCTTTGCGGTGTCGATGAACAAAGCCTCGTATGAGAAGTTGCCCGCCGACTTGAAACAGGTGATCGACAAGAACTCAGGTTTGGAGACCGCCGCATTCTTTGGCCGCGCCATGGACGAGGGCGACAAAGTCGGTCGTGCCATTGCTCAAAAAGCAGGCAACAACATTGTGGCCTTGGACGCGGCTGAGACCCAACGCTGGCGCCGTACGGCCAGCGTGGTGGCCGATGACTGGATCAAGGAAGTGGGCACCAAAGGCATCGATGGCAACAAACTGTTGTCCGATGCCCGTGAGTTGATCGCCAAACACAGCAAGTGATTGATCGCGGTGCCTGCGGGCCCGCATGGCTCACCCGCCGCTGGTCGGCGGGTTTTTTCTGTCCACCGTGGGTTAGCCCCCACCGGTCCATGAGACCTTGTTCATGATGACCTTCATTCACCACATGGCCCGCTGGAGCGCCTTGATTGGCGGTGTGTTGCTGACACTGTTGACCTTGTTGGTGGTGGTCAGCGTGATCGGGCGCAGCTTCAGCGGCATGGGTCTAGGTCCTGTACCGGGCGACTACGAGCTCGTGGAAATGGGCGTGGGTGTGGCCATTTTCTTTTTCATGCCCTGGTGCTACCTGCAAGGCGGACACGCCACGGTGGACTTGTTGTATTCGCACATGTCGGCCGGGTTGCAGCGCTTCATCCGCTTGCTCAGTGATGTGCTGATGCTGGCAGTCTGGCTGCTGCTGAGCTGGCGTTTATGGGCAGGTCTGGTGGACAAGTACACCAACCAGGAAACCACTTTCATCTTGCAGCTGCCGCTGTGGTGGGGTTTTGCGTTGTGCATGCTGGGCGCAGTGCTGGGCTGCATCACCTATTTGGGCCACATCCTGATGCAGCTCGGGTTGGCCAAGCCCGATGAAGACCTGCAGGTTTCCGGCCCCATTGGCCACTGATCGCTGGCAGGAGTTAGTCCCATGAACACGATTGAACTGGCGCTGTGGTCTTTCCCGGTTTTGTTGCTGCTGATTTTTGTGCGCATCCCCATCGGCTTGTCGATGATGTTGTGTGGCCTGGGCGGGGCTTACCTGATTTTTGGGAGCGTCACGCCCATCATCAACCAGCTCAAGCAAGTGACTTACAGCACCTTTTCCAGCTACTCGCTGTCGGTCATTCCGCTGTTTTTGCTGATGGGCCAGTTTGCCGCTTTGGGCGGTTTGTCCAAAGCCTTGTTCAAGGCCGCCGAGGTGTGGATCGGTCACCGCAAAGGCGGTGTGGCCATGGCGGCGGTGGGCGCATGTGCGGGCTTTGGCGCGATTTGCGGCTCCTCGCTGGCCACGGCGGCCACCATGGGCCAGGTGGCGCTGCCCGAACTCAAAAGGGCCGGTTATGCGGGCGGCATCTCGACCGCCTGCCTGGCCGCAGGCGGCACACTGGGCATCCTGATTCCGCCTTCGGTGGTGCTGGTCATCTACGCCATCTTGACCGAACAAAACATTGCCAAGTTATTTTTGGCCGCTTTCATTCCTGGGATTTTGGCGGCGTTGGGTTATGTGATCGTGATCGCCATTTATGCCCGACTGCGTCCGCAAGACATGGGCACGCTCCCCCCCGCGCCCATGAAAGAACGCCTGCAAGCCACCGCACGCGTGTGGCCTGTGGTGCTGATTTTCTTGCTGGTGGTGGGCGGCATTTATGGTGGCATTTTCACGCCCACCGAAGGCGCGGCTGTCGGCGCGTTTGGCACCGGCATTGCGGCCTGGCTCAATGGCGGCCTGAACCGCAAAACGCTGGGGGGTGCTTTGCTGGGCACCGCCGTGGCCACGGCCATGATCTTCATGATCGTTCTGGGGGCTGGCGTGTACAACACCTTTTTGGCTTTGTCGCAATTGCCGCAAGAGACCGCAGCGGCTGTGGCCTCATGGGGCTTGAGCCCCTTGCTGGTGCTGACGGCGATTTTGGTGCTGTATGTGATTTTGGGTTGCTTCATGGACTCGCTGTCCATGATCTTGCTGACCATTCCGGTGTTTTTCCCAATCGTCTCGGCCCTGGACTTTGGCCTGCCCCCCGACGAGCTGGCCATTTGGTTCGGTATCTTGGTGTTGATCGTGGTGGAGGTGGGTTTGATCACGCCTCCGGTCGGCATGAACCTCTTTGTCATCAACTCGCTCGCACGCGACACGCCCATCACCCAGACTTACCGCGCCATCATGCCTTTTGTGCTGAGCGATCTTTTGCGCACCGCTTTGCTGGTGGCCTTTCCGTCCATCACTTTGTTTGTGTTGCGGTTTTGAGAGTCAGCAACCATAAGATTTTCAATGCGCCGTCCCTTGTCATCTGCGGCAAGCAACAACCAAAGGCCCCGCCTTCAAACGCTGGACTTCACCGCAAACAGCTGCATCCAGGCATCACGCGGGCTCAGGATTTTCATCAGCCCCTGGTTGCCCCAAGTCAGCACACGTTTATCCCCAGTGACGAACACCTCTGCGCCGGCCAGGCTGGCCGCTCTGACCAACCTGAGGTCGTTGTCATCCGCAGGCTCGTCCAGGTCTGGCACGCAGGTGGCCTCTGCCCAGATGGCGTCAAACAGCGCTTGCGAATGAGGCAACTGCGGGAATTTGCGCACCAACACTTCATGGGCCTCTGCCTGCACCAGCGCGGTCGTCAAGAGCCAGGCGCGCTGATGGCATTCAACCAAGATCGCTTCACACAGGCCTGCAAACACCGTGGCCGACAGCCAAACGTTGGTGTCGAGAAAAACCTTCACAATACATCCTGCAAGATGTCGTCCTCAGTCAGCCACCCTGCCTGGCGTGCTGCGCCCCCCAATTCAGAATGGGCCGTCTGCAAGGCCTGACGCAACCTGTAAGCGCGCAAGGACTGGGCCAACAAATCACGCACCACCTCGCTTTTTGTCTTGCCTGTCAGCTTGCAGGCCAGTTGCAAATCGCGGTCCTCGCGATCGGTCAAACGCACAGTCAATGTACCCATGTCTTACCTTTCTGCGATCAAGCCACAACATGCCTGGCCGCGTATGGCATCGTAATACAGTCTCTACGCAACCGCAATGAGGCCTTGGCGCTGCGCGCTCAATCGCGCGTCAACTCAGATTTTGGCCAAATGTCGCTTGGCCAAATCCACATACCAATCCAGGCACCCCGGATTGGCCATGGCGTCTTTGTTGACCACCTTTTCCAGTGGCTGGCCCAGCATCAGCTTCTTGATCGGTAATTCCTGCTTTTTGCCCGACAGGGTGCGCGGGATCTCGGTCACCTGGAAAATCTCGTTGGGGATGAACCGCGGGCTGAGTGCCACTTTGATGGCGTTGTTGAGCTTGGCCTTGAGCGCGTCATCCAGCGTGGTGCCCGGGCGCAGCACCACAAACAGCGGCATGTAGCTTTCTTTGCCCAGGTACTCCAAGTCCACCACCATCGAGTCCATGACTTCGGGCAGGGCCTCCACCGCGCTGTACAACTCGCTGGTGCCCATGCGCAGGCCGTAGCGGTTGATGGTGGCATCGCTGCGGCCAAAAATCACACAGCCTTCGCCCCGACCACTGGCGTCGCCAATGCGCAGCCAGTCGCCGTGGCGCCACACACCGCCCATGCTGGCCGGGCCGTCGCCGCCGCCAGGCTTTCGGCCATGGCCTGCGGGGTACATCTCGAAGTAGCTGGCCAGGTAGCGGGCATTGTCCTTGTCGTTCCAGAAATACAGCGGCATGGACGGAATGGGCTGGGTGCAGACCAGTTCGCCCACCTCACCAATCACCGGCTCACCCGCTTCGTTCCAGGCCTCGACCGCGCAGCCGAGTTCGCGGCACTGCATGACGCCCGCCTCTTGCGGCAGCTCACGGTGGCCGCCCACAAAGGCCCCCGCAAAGTCGGTGCCGCCCGAGATGTTGCACCACCAGATGGGGTCTTGACTGACCAAAGCCTCGTCATCGCGAGGCACGAAGCGATCCATGGATTGCCGCGCTTCGCTCGCAATGACGGTTGTGTCGCGCGACATGCCAGCACCAACGCTCGCAATGGCGGTTGCGTCGCGCGACATGCCAGCACCAGCGCTCGCATTGAGCTGGCCGCGTTGCTCCAGCCGAACCTTTTGAAACTGCTCCACGCCCCAAGTTTGTGTGTCGGCCGACAGGGGCGAACCCGTGGTTCCCAAAGCCCGCACCCGCGTCAAGTCGCCGCAGCGGGAAATGTCCAAACCCGCTTTGTGACAATTGGCAAAGTAGGCTGCGCCAGCGCCAAAAAACGTGACCTTTTCCTGCGCCGCCATGCGCCACAGAATGCCCCAGTCGGGGTTCTCTTTGCTGCCCCCGGGGTTGCCGTCATAAATCACGCAGGTCACGCCGTTGAGCAAGCCCGCGACTTGTGCGTTCCACATCACCCAGCCGGTGGAGCTGTACCAATGAAAGCGCTCGCCCCAGCTGTTGGGCTGGTAGCTGCAGCCGATGTCGTTGTGCAAAATCTTGTTGGCCAAGGCCACGATCACCGTGCCGCCATGGCCGTGGACGATGGGCTTGGGCAGGCCGGTGGTACCGCTCGAGTACACAATCCACAGCGGGTGGTCAAAGGGCAGCCACATCGGCTCAAAGGCCTGCACTTCGGCGTCATCCCGCGCGGTGATGGCCGACATTTGCACGCTGCTGCCCACATCACAGTTGGTCAGGTCCAAGGTGCCCAGGTTGTCGTGAATGATGACGTGCTGCACGCTGGGCAAAGCATCGCGCAGTTCCTGCACCACACCCATGCGGTCAAAGTCGCGTCCGCCGTAGCTCACACCGTCCACCGCGATCAGCACCTTGGGTTCGATCTGTTTGAAACGGTCGAGCACGGCGTTGGTGCCCATGTCGGGCGCACAAATGCTCCACACACCGCCCACGCTGGCCGTGGCCAAAAACGCCACCATCGCCTCGGGGATGTTGGGCAGATACGCCGCCACGCGGTCACCCGGCTGCACACCTTGGGCCTGCAAGTGCAGCGCCATGGCCGCGACCTGGAGGCGCAGCTCGGGCCAAGTCATCTCACGGCGCAGGCCTTTTTCGTTGTGGCTGATGACGGCCAAAAACCCTGCGTCATGCGCGGGCTGCACATGGCGCAGCACTTGGTGGGCGTAGTTGGTTTGGGCACCCGGGAACCACTTGGCACCGGGCATGACGTTGTTCGCCAAGACGGCCGTGTGCGGCGTGGGCGACTGGAAGTCGAAGTAATCCCAGATGCTTTGCCAAAAAGTGTCCAGCTCGGTCACCGACCAACGCCACAGGTCGTTGTAGGTGGCAAAGCTCAGGCCACGCTTGTCGCGCAGCCAGTTTTGGTAGAGCCGAATTTGGGGCAGGTAGGGGGCCGAATCGGAGGATTTTGTCGCGGTGTTCATGCGTTGCAGCGTATCAGCGGCCATACCCCGCTGTCACGCGCATCAACCCTGAAACATGCGCCTAGGTGACAGGCCGGGCTGCTTTCAGCCGGGCACCGTTTCGCAGCGGCCCTGGCCCGTGGCAAGACCCCGAAAATCGCTTTGCCACTGACGGGTGACCAGGTCAATCTGAATGCGCTCGTTATCGAGCGCCGTCATCACGCCTTGGGGAATGGTTGAAAACCCATGGGGCTGCACGCCATCGATGTGCAAACTGCGGATGGCTTTTGGGTCCCAATCGATGCGCACCTCGCGCACCCAGGTGCTGCGCTGCGGCAGGTAGGTCACCGCACAACTGAGCACCACCGAAGCAGGCGCCGCCACGGCGGATCCCAGCACAGCCAGGCTCAGCGCCACCCATCTCCAAGCGAGAATCGGCCAGCACACAACTTCAGGCCGCCGTGTCTTTGGCCATGCGCTGGCTTTTCCAGTACACATCGTCTCCGCCGTTCATGCGGTTGAGCACGCGGGCCAGCACAAACATCAGGTCGGACAGGCGGTTGAGGTATTGGCGCGGGGTTTCGTTGATGGCCTCTTCGTTGCCCAAGGCCACACAAGCGCGTTCGGCGCGGCGGGCCACGGTGCGGCACACATGCGCTTGCGAGGCGCCACGGGTTCCCGCAGGCAGGATGAACTCTTCGAGCTTGGGCAACTGGGCGTTGTACTTTTCGAGGGCCTCATCGAGCGCCGCCACGGCCTCCACTTTCAGCAACTCAAAGCCAGGGATCGACAACTCGCCGCCCAGGTTGAACAGCTGGTGCTGCACCTCGACCAGCACCTCGCGCACGTCTGCGGCCATGTCTTCGCAGAGCAACACACCAATGTTGGAGTTCAGCTCGTCCACCTCGCCCATGGCGTGCACGCGCAGGCTGTTTTTGGACACGCGCTGGTTGTTGCCAAGACCGGTGGTGCCGTTGTCCCCGGTGCGGGTGGCGATTTGTGTGAGTCGATTGCCCATGTGTATTTGCTCTCTATTTTTGTTCGATCAAAGGTGCAAAGAATGCAGAATTCAGCCAAATTCAGGCGCCTGCAAAAAGTGACGATTGTCAGGCAAGTCCCCTTGGCTTGTCTGACAAAGGACAGCAAGGCCATTGTTTGCGGCGTAAACTGATGTCTGATACGACTGGCGAAACTTGATCCGCCACCCTTGGAGACCACCATGAACGCCCCCACCCCCGCCGCCCACTTGGCTCCCGAAATCGCACAACGTGCTGTGCCCGAAGCCTTTTTGGCGGCGCTGAAAGCCCGCTTTGGCGGCAACTGCTCGACCGCGCTGGTGGTGCGCGAGCAGCACGGCCGCGACGAGTCTGCCTTCACCCATGTGCCGCCCCCCGCCGCCGTGGTGTTTGCCGAAAACACGCAAGATGTGGCCGATGCCGTGAAGCTGTGCGCCGAGCACAAAGTGCCCGTGATTCCGTTTGGCGTAGGCTCCTCGCTCGAAGGCCATTTGCTGGCGGTGCAAGGCGGCATCAGCATTGACCTGACACGCATGAACAAGGTGCTGGCCATCAACGCCGAGGACCTGACGGTCACGGTGCAGCCGGGTGTGACACGCAAGCAGCTCAACGAAGAAATCAAGTCAACCGGCTTGTTCTTCCCGATCGACCCGGGCGCGGACGCGACCATTGGCGGCATGAGCGCCACCCGCGCCAGCGGCACCAACGCCGTGCGCTACGGCACCATGCGCGAGAACGTGCTGGCGATGGAAGTGGTCACCTCTTCAGGCGACATCATCCGCACCGGCACCCGCGCCAAAAAGTCGAGTGCCGGTTACGACCTGACGCGCCTGATGGTGGGCAGCGAAGGCACACTGGGCGTGATCACCGAAGTCACCGTCCGCCTGTACCCTTTGCCCGAAGCCATCTCGGCCGCAATATGCTCCTTCCCCAGCATCGAGGCGGCGGTGCACACCGTCATCCAGACCATCCAGCTGGGGGTGCCCATCGCGCGGGTGGAATTGCTGGACCACAACAGCATTCGCATGGTCAATGCCTACGCCAAGCTGGGCTTGCGCGAAGAGCCCATGCTGCTGATGGAGTTCCACGGCTCACCTGCTGGCGTCAAGGAACAAGCCGAGACGGTGCAAGAGATCGCCAGCGAATTTGGCGGCAATTCATTTGAATGGGCCACCACGCCCGAAGAACGCACCCGCCTGTGGACCGCACGGCACAACGCTTACTTTGCGGCCATCCAGAGCAAACCCGGTTGCCGCGCCATCAGCACCGACACCTGCGTGCCCATCAGCCGCCTGGCCGATTGCCTGCTCGACTCCATCACCGAAACCGATGCCAGCGGCATCCCCTATTTTTTGGTGGGCCACGTGGGCGACGGCAATTTCCACTTCGGCTATCTGATCGACCCGAACAACCCCCAAGAATGCGAAACCGCCGAAGCTTTAAATCAGCAATTGGTCAGCCGCGCCCTGCGCCTGGGCGGCACCTGCACCGGCGAGCACGGCATTGGCCTGCACAAGATGGACTTCTTGCGCACCGAAACCGGCGAAGGCGCGGTGGACATGATGCGCACCATCAAGCGGGCGCTGGACCCGCACAACATCATGAATCCAGGGAAGATTTTTTCAATGTGAAGCCGTTTGGCGCCGCGTCCACAGCCACTGCGCCAGACCACCCACCACCACACCCCAAAAGGCCGAGCCCACCCCGGCCAGCGTCACGCCCGACAGGGTCACCAAAAAGGTCAGCACTGCGGCCTCGCGGTGCTGCTCGTCCTTGACCGCGGCCGTCAGCCCCGCCGTCATCGTGCCCAACAGGGCCAAACCCGCCACCGCCAAGACCAAGGCGCGGGGAAACGCCCCCATGAGGCTGACAATGGTGCCTGCGGCCAAGCCCAGGGCGATGTACAGCAACCCCGCAAAAACCGATGCGGTGTAACGGCGGGCCGGGTCGGGGTGGGCTTCTTTGCCCATACAAATGGCCGCGGTAATCGCCGCCAGGTTCAGGGCATAGCCCCCAAAAGGCGCCAACAAGAAACTGGCCAGACCGGTCGCACCCACCACCGGGGACACCGGGGTGTTGTAACCCGATGCGCGTTGCGCGGCCACTCCCGGCAAATTCTGAGAAGCCATGGTCACCACAAAAAGCGGCAAGGCCACACTGACCATGGCCACCCAACTCCAAGTGGGACTCACCCACACGGGCACACCCCAAGACCCGTCCACACTGGACAAATGCAGCTGGCCCTGTGCGGCGGCCACCGCCATGCCCACCATCAACACCACAGGCACCGACCAACGTGGCCACCAGCGGCGGCCCAGCAAATAGGCCAGCGTCATGCCGATCACCAAGACGGGCGCCTGGGTAACCGCTCCCACCGCGTCCAAGGCAAAGCGTGCCAAGACCCCCGCCAACAAGGCGCTGGCCAGCGCCATGGGAATTTTGGACATGAGGCGTTCAAACCATCCGCTGTAGCCCGCCAGCATGATCAACAAGGCACACACCATGAACGCGCCCGTGGCCTCCGGCAAGGTCACGCCCTGACTCACCGCCAAGACAGCAGCGCCCGGTGTTGACCAGGCCGTCAGCACCGGCTGCCGGTACCACAGGCTCAGCCCCAAGCTGCTCAGGCCCATGCCCAAACCCAAGGCCCACATCCAGGACACCGTTTGCGCCGGGTTGGCGCCCAAGGCCTGCGCGGCCGAAAAAACAATCGCGGCCGAACTCGTGAACCCCACCAGCACCGCCACGAACCCGGCCACCAACGTTGATGCCGAGAAATCACGCCAAACGGGCGTCATGCGGCGTCACCCATGGGCAGCAACAAGGTTTCTGCCCGATGACACAAATCGGCCGGCTCAAACGGCTTGAGCATCACACCGCTCAGTCCTGCTGATTTGAAGCGTTCCAGGTCCAAAGGATTGACGTTGGCGGTCAGGCCCAAAACGGGCACCTGTTGGATGCGGCCAGTGGCGTCCTGTCGGATGAGCCGCGTGGCGTCGATGCCGTCCATGATTGGCATGACCATGTCCATGAAGACCAGGTCCACCGGCTGCTCTCGCAACACGTCCAGCGCCTTTTGCCCGTCAACAGCCTCCAAAACCAGGCTGTGGGGCCAGGCGTTTTGCAACACCTGCTTGAGCAGCAAGCGGTTCACCGGGTGGTCATCGGCCACCAGGAAAGTCCAGGCCCGGTCGGCGCTGTGCAGCAGGTGCAGGTGCTGCTCGGCCGACTTGAGGGGTGTGCTGGCCGCGGTCAAGGGCAGTTGCAGCCAAAAGCGAGAGCCTTGACCGGGCTCGCTTTCAAAACCAATGGCACCCCCGAGCAAATGGGCCAGTTTCTGTGAAATGGCCAAACCCAGACCATTGCCCCCGTACACGGTTTGGGTGTCGTTTTCAGCCTGCGCAAAGCGTTTGAAGATCTGTTCTTGCCGCTCCTTGGCAATGCCAATCCCCGTGTCCTGGACCGAAAACTCCACCCCGGGATCGGTCCATCGCACATGCAAGACCACCGAGCCTTGGTGTGTGAACTTGAGCGCGTTGCCCAGCAAGTTGACCAGCACCTGCATCAGGCGGTGGCGGTCAGTGTGCACCCAGACAGGCAAGGCCGGGTCCAGCACCAAGCGGTAATCCAGGTCCATGCTTTCGACGCGGGGTTTGAACAATTCGAACGCGTGTTGGGCGGTGTGGCGCAACTCGAAGGTTTCGGGCTGGATGACCAGTTGCCCCGACTGCAGTTGAGAGTAGTCCAGGACATCGTTGATCACTGTCATCAGGTGGTCGGCCGACTGGCGAGTGTGGTTGAGCACCTTGAGCGCCTCTGGCTTGCCTTGCACCTGGGCCAGCAACAAGGCGTTGAAACCCAAAATGGCGTTCATGGGCGTGCGCAGCTCGTGGCTCACGGTGGCAATGAAGTGCTCACGCATGGCCGAGGTGTGTTCAAGCTCCTCACGCCGGGCTTCCAGTTCACGTTGATGCTTGCGGCTTTCTTCCAGGGCCTGACGGTACATGTGGTCATACATCAAGGGCACCACAATCAGCACACAGGTCACCAGTGTGTAGGTCAACAAGGACGAGTGCACATGCGCCATGCCTGTCTCGAAGGATTGGACCCAGCCAAGGTGATTGGACAGCACCATCACCCCTTGCAAAACCAAGACCAATAACATCCAGAAAAGGCCCGCGCTGCGACCAATCACATAGAACGGGGTCAACGGCAATATCAACATCCAAGCCAAACGCGGCGAATAAACCCCCCCTGAGGCCCAGACGGCATAAAACAAAATGAGCGCCCCCAAACCCGTCCCCAGATGAATGCCCCGATTCAATGAAAAGCCCTGATTCACCAAGATCAGCAACACCAAGAGACACAACGCAAAGCTGCTGAACATCACGTGGGCATAGGGATAGGGGCTGACAACCGCATACGTCAACAACACGGAGATCACCACGACCACGAAGAAAAAAACATAGGGCATCTTGCCCTGCTGATAACGCGTCGGCAGAAGTGTGACCAGGCGGGCCAGCGCCGCGCCCATCGTGGGCATGGGTTTCACGGCCGCCCCTTTCTCACCAAAGCAATGTGCTGGCCCACCGTTCGCAACAGCATGGCCATCTCCATGGGCTTGTGCAACACATCGTTCATGCCCGCGGCCAGGCAACGTTCGCGGTCCACCGGATTGGTGTTGGCTGTGAGTGCCAAGATCGGCATGCGGGCTGCAATGACCGGAAATTGCTGGCGAATTTGGCGTGCGACCTGCATGCCATCCATCTCCGGCATGACCATGTCTATGAGCGCCACATCAAACACCTGCTGATCGATCAGGCTGAGCGCCTTGGCACCGCTGTCCACCGTGGTGATTTGCGCCTTAGGCCAGCATTTTTGCAGTTGCAGTTGGGCCACCATCAGGTTGACCTTGTTGTCGTCCACCACCAAGATGCGCAAGGGCTCATCGCTGAGCTTGTCATCGATCACGTCCGCGAGCGGATCAACGCTCTGCGCCGCCTCTAGAGGGATCTCAAACCAGAACAGTGCGCCTTGGCCCTCTTGGCTGTCCACCCCGATCTGGCCACCCTGCAGCGTGACCAGTTTTTCGCACAGCGTCAGACCCAGGCCCGTGCCCCCATAGGCCCGGTTGGTTTGCACATCGGCATGCTCAAAACGCCGAAAAATATGGGCCTGCAGCGCAAGGGGAATGCCCCGTCCAGAATCTTGCACCTCAAAACGCATGTGCTCGCCGCGGGCCGTCATGCGCACCGTCACCGAACCTTGGTGCGTGAATTTGATCGCGTTGTCCACCAAGTTATTCAGGATTTGCAGCAAACGGTTGGGGTCGCCATGCACCCGCTCGGGCAAGTCGGCGCTGCGCTCAAAACACAAGACCAAGCCCTTGTTTTGGGCTTTTGTGAAGTGGCGGTGTTGCAGATCGTCTTGCAGGGTCTGCAAGGCAAAGTCCACACGGTTCAGGCGCAACTTGCCAGCCTGCAACTGCGAAAAATCCAGGATGTCATTCACGACCTGCAGCAAATGCTCGGTTGAGCGGCGGATGTGCCCGACCACCGCCAAGGGCTCGGGCTCGTCGGCCAGCTCCCGGCGCAGCACACCGTTGAAGCCCAGAATCACATTCATGGGCGTGCGCAGCTCATGGCCAACGGCGGCCACAAACTCGTCCTTGTGCGCCTGCGCCAGGATCAGCGCCTCGTGTGTGGCCTTGAGCTCGTCGTTGCGCTGGTTGATTTTGCGCAACTGCACCCTGTGCAGGTGCTCATAAATGCGCACACCCATCATCAGGTTCAACAAGGCCAACACATGGTTCAGATAGGCCCAGGTGACCACCGAAGACGACACGTCGACATGGCTGCTCACCACACCCAGCCAGGTCATCAGGGTCAAGCTCCAGATGGCCAAGACCATGATGCCGATCCAGACCAAGGTGGCGCCACGCCCCAACATCAACAAGACCGGCACCGACAACACGTTGAGCCAAACCACAGCGGTGGAATTGATGCCGCCCGTGTGCATGGCCGTGTACACCGTCAGCAACATGGTCAACCCCGTCACGGCGTGCACCAGGTGGCTGAAAATGGCCCGGATGCGGACCACGGCAAAAAGACACACCGCCAACACCGACACCACCAAATTGGCCTGTGACACCGCCTGCATCGGCGTGAACAGATAACCCAAAAAGGTCGTGGTACTCACCAAGATCAAATAGATCGTGAGCATTTCCTGGTGCAAAAAACCATCCGGGCGAGACAAGTTTCGCCACATGGCTCGGGTCAGTTTTTGCGCGAGTTGCGGCACCGTCTTACCCGCGCAATTTGTCAATCAGGCCGTTGAGCTCGTCGAGCGAGCCAAACTGGATGGTCATTTCCCCCATCTCTTCTATCTTGCCTAAGCGCTTGACGCGCTTTTTCACGCGCACCTCGACCTCGGCCATCAGCAGGTCCGACAGATCTTCTTCCACCCGGCGGATGTCGCGGGACTTTTCCTTTTTGGGCTTTTGGGTGACCAGATTGAACTCGGCCCCCAGCTTTTTGGCCAGGCTCTCGGCCTCGCGCACCGACAGCTTTTTGGCCGCGATTTGGTTGGCGGCCGTGATTTGGGCCGCCTTATCCAAAGACAGCAAAGCGCGTGCATGGCCCATGTCGAGGTCTCCCGCCATCAGCATGGACTGCACCGGGTCGGCCAGGTTCAGCAAACGCAGCAGGTTGCTGGCTGCGCTGCGCGAGCGGCCAACGGCTTGGGCCGCCGTTTCGTGAGTGAGCCCAAACTCTTTGATCAAGCGTTGCAGGCCTTGGGCTTCTTCCAGCGGGTTGAGGTCTTCGCGCTGGATGTTCTCAATGAGCGCCATGGCGGCTGCCGCCTCGTTGGGCACATCACGCACCAAAACAGGAACAGCGTCCAGGCCCGCCAGGCGCGAGGCGCGGAACCGCCGCTCGCCCGCGATGATCTCGTATTTGCCTGCGTTGGGCCCGTCGTGCAACTGCCGCACCAAAATCGGCTGCATGATGCCCTGCGCCTTGATGGACTCGGCCAGTTCGTACAAAGCGCCCTCGTCCATGCGCGTGCGCGGCTGGTACATGCCCGCAACCATCTGGTCGAGCTTGAGCTGGCTGGGCAAGCCGCTTTCGGCATAAGAAGCCGTATCGGGCGCCTCTTCCACTTTAGGGCCCAACAAGGCCTCCAGTCCGCGGCCCAGGCCTTTGGGTTTTTTGGTAACCATGTTCAATCCTTCAAAAGAGTGTGCAAAAGCGCGTGGCCCTCTGGCCAATCGCCCAGCAATGAATCGGCGTTGATGTGCCCAGCCGCGCCCAAGCTGTGCCAGCGGGCAGACCAGTCGTGGGCCAGTTGCTGCGCACGCTCCGCGCTGCAATATGGGTCGTTGTCACTGGCCACCACCAGGCTGCGAAAAGGTATCGGTTGTCTTTCAATGGGCAACCAACCCGGCAAAATTTCCTGCATGGCGGGCACTTCCACGTCGCCCGGTGCCACCAACAAGGCCGCCCGCACCTTGGCGGTGTGCCGCGAGAGGGCGGCCCAAGCCGCCACCAGAATGCAGCCCAAGCTGTGCGCGACCAACACCACAGGCCCCGGCGCGTCGATGACCACCTCGTCCAAACGCGCCAGCCAGTCGCCCCGGCGTGGCCGCATCCAGTCGTTTTGCGCCACCACGCTGTAACCGTGTACCTTGGCCCAGCGCATTTGCCAATGGTCGGGGCCACTGCCTTGCCAGCCCGGCAAGAGCAACACCGTCAGGTCTTGGCCTTCGCCCACAAGCCCGCTGCGCCCTTGTGTCTGAACGGGGCGGGTGTGATCGGCCATGGACGGGTTGATGGGGTTCAAAGTGTGGGGGCCCGTTTGATCATTTCGGCCGCAAAATCGATATACGCTTGGCTGCCCTTGGCGTGCGGGTCAAACACCACACCGGGTAGGCCATAACTGGGCGCTTCGGCCAAGCGCACATTGCGCGGAATCACGGTGTCGAACACCTTGTCACCAAAATGCGACTTGAGTTGTTCGCTGACCTGCATCTGCAGGGTGATGCGGGGGTCGAACATGACCCGCAACAAACCAATGATTTTCAGGTCCTTGTTCAGGTTGGCGTGCACCTGCTTGATGGTGTTGACCAGGTCGGTCAGTCCTTCCAACGCAAAGTACTCACACTGCATGGGCACGATCACGCCATGGGCCGAGCACAGGCCATTCAGGGTCAACATGGACAAGGACGGCGGGCAATCGATGAGCACAAATTCATAATCGGCATCGACCGCAGCCAGCGCGTTTTTGAGGCGCTGGTCACGGTGCTCGAGTTGCACCAACTCCACCTCGGCACCGGCGAGTTCGCGGTTGGCGCTCAGCACCCGGTAGCCACACTTTTCGGCCATCACCGCCGCCTCGTTCACCGTGGCCGACTCCAGCAAGACATCGTACACGCTCAGCTCCAGCTGCCGTTTGTCAATGCCCGAGCCCATGGTGGCGTTGCCCTGCGGGTCCAGATCGACCAACAACACACGCTGGCCCAGTTTGGCCAAGCCCGCGGCCAGGTTCACGGTGGTGGTGGTTTTGCCCACCCCACCTTTTTGGTTGGCAACGCAGAAAATTTTGGCCATGTCGTGCTCCCGCTTTTATTTGGAAATGGCCAGCTTGATGCCAAAGCCCACCAGAAAAATACCCGCCACCTTTTCAAGCACCTGCCCCACTTTGGGGTTGGCCCGCATGCGCTCGGCCAAGTGATGCGTCAACAGGGTCATGCCCAAACCGTACAAAAAGGTCAAAGCGGCGATGGTGGCCGCCATGACCGCAAAGCTGATCAAACCCAGATGGGTTTGCGGGTCAACGAACAGTGGAAAAAATGCCATGTAAAAAACAATCGCCTTGGGGTTGAGCAAGGTGATGGCCAAGGCCTGCTGAAAATACTGACGGGGCCGAATATTCAAGACGGGCGCATCGCCGGGTTTGGCCATCAACATCTTCCAGCCCAACCAGGCCAAGTACACCGCACCCAGCCATTGGATGGCCACAAAGGCCGCCGGGTACGTGGTCAACACCGCCGCCACACCCGCCACGGCCAGCCACATCAGCACCTGATCACCCGCGATCACCCCCAGTGTGGCCATGAGCCCGCCAGCCACGCCCCCCTTGCTGGTGGACGTGATGAGGGCCAGGTTACCCGGCCCGGGAATGGCCAGAAACACCACAATGGCGGCTACAAATGCACCGTAATCCGAAATGCCAAAAAACATGAAAGAGGCTCTTTACCAATAAGTGAGACGGTTCCGGGGCGCCTTATTTGGCCACCACCATCCTGAGTCCAAAACCAATCAGGCACACACCGGCCAACTTTTGCAACCATGACGTCCACTTGGGATTTGCACGGATGCGTTCGGCCATGTGGTGGGTCACCCAAACCACGCCAAAACAGTAGGCAAAACCCAGTACGGCAATTGTCCCCGCCATCACCCCAAAAGTCACCCACCCTTGGTGATGGACCGGATCGATGAACTGCGGAAAAAACGCCAGATAAAACATAATCGCCTTGGGGTTAAGCAGGGTGATGAGCAATGTTTCCCGAAAATAATACCCGGGCGTGATTTGCAAACCAGGGCCCTGCCCAGATTTGGACAACAACATCTTGCCGCCCAGCCAAACCAAATAGGCCGCGCCCGCCCACTGCAGGGCGGTGAACAAAGACGGATAGGATTTGAGCACTGCAGCCACACCGGCCACCGTGAGCCACAACAAAATCTGATCGCCCAAAAGCAAGCCCAAAACCGAGGCCAATCCGCCCGCCATTCCCCCTTTGCTGGCCGAGCTGATCAAGGCCAAGTTACCGGGGCCGGGCAAGAACAAAAGCAGGACAAAGGCCGCAGCGAATGCGCCGTAATCCGAGATACCAAACATGAATGCACTTTCGGTGGAATCAGGCGAGTGTACGTGATGCTTTACCGCGGCCTGAACATTGGGTGTGTTCCACGTGAAACACCGGCTGACTCAGTCTGCTTTGGCTTTCATCCAGACCATGCAGCGCTCCACATCCAGGCCGGGCACCGTGAGTGGTTCCACGTGAAACACCTGCACATCGGTGGGCAATGCATCGATTTCGCTTTGTGGATGTTTGCCCTTCATGGCCATCCACACCCCACCCTCGGCCAACGCCGAACGCGACCAGGTCACAAAATCAGGCAAAGAAGCAAAGGCGCGGGAACAAATGACCTGGTACGGATCGGTCAGGGATTCGACCCGCGCATGCAAACCACGCAAATTGGGCAACTTCAGGCTCACCGCCACCTGCTGAACAAACGCGGCCTTCTTGGCCACCGTATCCACGCAGCTCACATTCAACTCGGGCATGCAGATGGCCAAGACCACCCCAGGCAAACCGCCGCCCGAGCCCACATCCAACACCTTGATGGGCTGGCCCTGGGTGTGCCGGCGCAAAGGGGCAATGGCGGTCAAGCTGTCCAACAAATGGTGCGTGAGCATGTCCGCCGGGTCGCGCAGCGCCGTCAGGTTGTAGACCTTGTTCCATTTCTGGATCAGTGCCGCATAGTCCAACAAATGCTGGATTTGGGCATCCGTCAAAACCAAACCCAAGGCCTGTGCACCCGAGCGCAGGCCTGCCTCCAAATTCACGCTCATGCCTGCACGCCTTCCTCGGCAGCTTGCATGAAGCCTTTGAAGCCACCCTTCTTCAAGTGAATCAAGAGCAAGGACATGCTAGCGGGTGTGATGCCCGAAATGCGAGAAGCCTGACCCAGGGTTTCGGGGCGGTGCTTGGCCAGTTTTTGGCGTGCCTCGATCGACAAGGCCGACACCTGCATGTAATCCAGATTTTCTGGCAGGCGCAGGTGCTCGTAAAACGCAGCCCGCTCCACCTCCCCTTTTTGGCGGTCGATGTAGCCGGAATACTTGGCCGCAATCTCAACCTGCTCAATCACCGAAGGGCTCAAGTCGCCCAGCGTTTCACGTGAAACATCGGTGCTGGCCATGCGCCCGCCGTCCATCGTCATCAAAGCGGGGTAGCTCACATTGGGTCTGCGCAGCAAATCGAACAGATTGTGCTCGTGCTCAATGGCTTTCCCCAACACACGCTCGGACTCTGCCGCTGGCAGGTTGCGCGGATTCACCCAGGTGGATTTCAGGCGTTCTGTTTCACGTGAAACAGCATCGCGCTTTCGGCTGAAGGCATCCCAACGGGCGTCGTCCACCAATCCCATTTGCCGCCCCACTTCAGTCAGGCGCGCATCGGCATTGTCTTCGCGCAGCTGCAAGCGAAACTCCGCGCGGCTGGTGAACATGCGGTAGGGCTCGGTCACACCCTGGGTGACCAAGTCGTCCACCAACACGCCCAGATAAGCCTGGTCGCGTGCAGGCGTCCAGGCGGCTTCGCCTCGGCATTGCAGCGCGGCATTGATGCCGGCAAACAAGCCCTGGGCAGCGGCCTCTTCATAACCGGTGGTGCCGTTGATCTGCCCCGCAAAGAACAGGCCGTTGATCTGGCGTGTCTCAAAGCTGTTTTTCAGCGAACGGGGGTCAAAGTAGTCGTATTCAATGGCATAGCCGGGCCTGAGGATGTGGCAGTTTTCCAGCCCCTTCATCGAGCGCACCAGGTCGTACTGGATGTCAAACGGCAAGCTGGTCGAGATGCCGTTGGGGTAGTACTCGTGCGTCGTCAGGCCTTCGGGCTCCAGAAAAATCTGGTGGCTGTCCTTGTCGGCAAAGCGGTTGATCTTGTCTTCCACACTCGGGCAGTAACGCGGGCCCACGCCCTCGATCTTGCCGGTGAACATGGGGCTGCGGTCAAATCCAGAGCGAATGATGTCGTGTGTGCGTTCGTTGGTGTGGGTGATCCAGCACGGCACCTGCTGTGGGTGCATCACGGCATTGCCCATGAAGCTGAACACCGGCACCCCGCCTTCGGGGCTCATGCCGCCGGGCACGCCGTCGCCGGGTTGTTCCAAGCACTTGGAAAAATCAATGGTGCGGCCATCCAGACGCGGCGGTGTGCCAGTCTTCAGGCGCCCTTGCGGCAGCTTCAGTTCTTTGAGCCGCGCCGACAGACTGACGGCGGGCGGATCGCCTGCCCTGCCTGCTGCGTAGTTCTGCAAACCCACATGAATCTTGCCGTCCAGGAACGTGCCCGCCGTCAGTACCACCGTGCGCGAACGGAAACGGATGCCCACTTGCGTGACCGCGCCCACCACCCGATCACCCTCCACCATCAAATCATCCACGGCCTGCTGGAACAGCCACAGATTGGGCTGGTTCTCGAGCATGCGGCGGATGGCAGCCTTGTACAAGAAGCGGTCAGCCTGGGCGCGGGTCGCACGCACGGCCGGGCCTTTGGAGCTGTTGAGAATGCGAAACTGGATGCCGCCCTCGTCGGTGGCCAAGGCCATGGCACCACCCAAGGCGTCGACCTCTTTGACCAAGTGGCCCTTGCCGATGCCGCCAATGCTGGGGTTGCAGCTCATCTGCCCCAGTGTCTCAATGTTGTGGCTGAGCAAAAGTGTTTTGCAGCCCATGCGGGCTGACGCGAGCGCCGCCTCGGTTCCGGCATGGCCACCACCGACCACGATCACATCGAATTCTTGAGGGTAAAGCATGAAAAGTACGCCTTGTGTGAAGGCCAAAAATGGGCACCGCCTGCGCCCGGGACCGCCCTGCCACCGGGTCGGTTGAGGCTGCTTATTTTACAGGCAGGTGCTTGATTCCACAGCATTTCAAGAACGCAAGGGCAAAGCTCCCGCCGCCTTGACTTCCCCCAACGAGAAGCTGGTGTTCAAGTCTTTGACATTGGGCAGGTTGATCAGCACATCGCGGGCAAACTGGCTGAAGGTGTTCAGGTCCTTGCTCACCACCTGCAACTCAAAGGTGCCGGTGCCACTGATGTAGTGGCAAGACACCACCTCAGGGATCTTGAGAATGGCTTCTTCCAGTTGGCGCGTGATGTCGCCCCGATTGCGCTCGGCGTCTAAGCGCACAAAAGCCAACACATCCAGACCGACCTTCTGACGATCTATTTCTGCGCGGTAACCTTTGATGACGCCCGACTCCTCCAGCGCCCGCACGCGTCGCCAGCAAGGCGCGGCCGACAGGCCCACACGCTGCGCCAGTTCTGCATTGGTCAGACGCCCATCCTTTTGCAATTCATTCAGGATCGCCCAGTCAAATTTATCCAATGTTTCCAAAATATGCCTCTTTGAGCAAAATTCTTTCAAATCATAGGGCAAATCCTGTCGCCAAAAGCAAGCACTTGTCGGCAAGCACGCTCTACACTGTGTTATCTATTTCAGACGCAGGACAGACCATGAACGCTCCTTTGCCCGAATCGATCCGCCAGGCTTTAGAGACGGTGACGCTGGACGACAAATACAGCCTCGATGTGGGCCGCGCTTTCATGAGCGGTGTGCAGGCCCTGGTCAAGCTGCCCATGTTGCAACGCCAGCGTGACGCCTTGCAGGGCAAAAACACCGCAGGCTTCATTAGCGGCTACCGGGGATCGCCGTTGGGCAGTTACGACCAGTCACTGTGGAAAGCCAAAGACCACCTCAAGGCCCAGCACATCGTCTTCCAGCCCGGGGTGAACGAAGAATTGGCCGCCACCGCTTTGTGGGGCACACAGCAACTGGGCTTTGCGCCGCCCGGCACCAACAAGTTCGACGGCGTCTTCGGCGTCTGGTACGGCAAAGGCCCAGGTGTGGACCGTTGCTCGGACGTCTTCAAACACGCCAACATGGCAGGCACCACCCCGTGGGGCGGCGTGCTGGCCGTGGCGGGCGACGACCATGTGGCCAAAAGCTCCACCGCTGCGCACCAGAGTGACCACATCTTCAAGGCTTGCGGCCTGCCCGTGTTTTTTCCTGCCAGCGTGCAAGATATCCTGGATCAAGGCTTGCATGCCTTGGCCCTGAGCCGCTTTGCAGGCATTTGGTCGGGCATGAAGACGATTCAAGAAATTGTCGAATCCAGTGCCACCGCGCACATCGACCCCGAGCGCGTCCAAATCGTGCTGCCCGAGTTTGTGATGCCCCCCGGTGGTGTGCATATCCGCTGGCCCGACACCGCACTCGAACAAGAAGCGCGTTTGTTCGACTACAAGTGGTATGCGGCCTTGGCTTACATCCGCGCCAACAAGCTCAACCACAACGTCATCCAAGGCCCCAACGACCGCTTCGGCCTGATCGCCAGCGGCAAGGCCTACAACGACACACGCCAAGCTCTGCTCGATTTGGGTCTGGACGATGCCACCTGCCAACGCCTAGGCATTCGGGTACACAAAGTCGGTGTGGTCTGGCCTCTTGAATCGCACACCACCCGCGAGTTCGCCACCGGATTGCGCGAGATTTTGGTGGTCGAAGAAAAGCGCCAGGTCATCGAATACCAACTCAAGGAAGAGCTCTACAACTGGCGTGACGACGTGCGCCCCACCATCGTGGGCAAATTCGATGAAGCCGGCGGCGATAGCGCGGGTGGTGAATGGTCAACGCCCAATCCGACCCAACGCACTTTGCTGCGGGCCAATGCCGACTTGACACCTGCGCTGATTGCCCGTGCCATTGCCAAACGCCTGAAAAAGCTGGGCGTAGATGCCGACACCACGGCCCGCATCGACGCGCACTTGGCCGTGCTGGATGCCAAGGAAAAGTCTCTGCAAACCCTGACCTTGGGTGCAGCGGCTGAGCGCACTCCTTGGTTCTGCTCCGGCTGCCCACACAACACCTCCACCAAGGTGCCCGAAGGCTCACGCGCCATGGCGGGCATCGGCTGCCACTTCATGAGCCTCTGGATGGACCGCAGCACCACAGGTTTCACCCAGATGGGTGGCGAAGGCGTGCCGTGGACCGGCCAGCAACCCTTCTGCACCGACCAGCACATTTTTGCCAACATCGGAGACGGCACTTATTTCCACAGCGGCATCTTGGCGGTGCGCCAAAGCGTGGCCTCGGGTGTGAACATCACCTACAAGATTTTGTACAACGACGCGGTGGCCATGACCGGTGGCCAGCCCGTGGGTGAACGTTCTGAGGGCCACAGCGTGGTGCAAATCGCCATGAGCATGAAGGCCGAAGGCGCTCAGCGCATCGTGGTCGTGACCGACGAGCCCGAAAAATACGAAGGCGTGGCTTTGGTGGATGGCGTGCGGGTGTTCCACCGCGACGAGCTCGACCGGATCCAGCGCGAGATGCGGGTCATCTTAGGCACCACCGTCATCATTTACGACCAGACCTGCGCCACCGAAAAACGCCGCCGCCGCAAGCGCGGCACCATGGTCGACCCGGCTGTGCGCGTGATGATCAACGAAGAGGTGTGCGAAGGCTGTGGCGACTGCGGCGTGCAATCCAACTGCCTGTCGGTGGAACCTTTAGAGACGACTTTGGGCCGCAAGCGCACCATCAACCAAAGCACTTGCAACAAAGACACCAGCTGCCTCAACGGCTTTTGCCCCAGCTTTGTCACTGTAGAAGGCGGCACGTTCAAAAAGAAAGCCACAGCCTCTTCCACCAGCATCAACCCGGCCGGCCTGGGCGCCTTACCAGAACCTGAACTGCCCCTCATCACCCAACCTTGGGGCATGGTGGTGGCAGGTGTGGGCGGCACGGGCATCATCACCATCGGTCAACTGCTGGGCATGGCGGCGCACATGGAAGGCAAAGGCATCGTCACACAGGACTCGGCAGGTTTGGCACAAAAAGGCGGCGCCACCTGGAGCCACATTTTGTTGGCCAACCACCAAGACGAGATCCGCACCACCCGCGTGAGCATGGCCGCGGCCGACCTGATCATCGGATGCGATCCGATCGTCAGCGCTTCCAAAGAAACCACTGTGCGCATGCGTGCAGGCCGCACCCATGTGGCCTTGAACAGCAACAGCACCCCTACGGCCGCCTTTGTGAAAAACGGCAATTGGCAAAACCCGGCGGAGCAATGTGTGGCTGAAATCACCGCGCAAGTGGGTGTGGAAGGCGTGGGCGCATTTGACGCCGATACCTTGGCCAAACAGCTCATGGG
>CAMDFK010000006.1 GCA_945897465.1 Limnohabitans sp. Rim8
CGGTGATGGCACAGCTGCCCAAATGGTTCGATGACTACAATTCTTTCCACCCGCACAGCGCGTTGGGCTACGTGCCACCAAAGCTGTTCAGGGAGAAAAGAGCGGTAAATTAAAAATGCCGGCGGTACTGGGTTACGGGGTCAAGACCAGACACACCGTATTTATGGCGCTTACGGTGATGCGCTGGCAGTATCAACGATAGTTGCTCGGGCGCCCATCGAATGCAAAACAGACAAAAAACCTTTACAATGGTTCGATCACTGATGCATTAATTTTTGGCGTATTTAATATTTTGGAGATAGCAATGGGGTTTGAAGTAATCGGTAATCGAAAACAATTTGACGAGGCAGTTCATACGCTAATTCAAAAGCCTGCTTCTAATGCTTTGTGGACATTTCTGAACGGTAACGATATAAAATTTATTGTTAATATAGTAGATGGACCTTCAGAGTTCGGAGCGTTACTGAATGGTGGACTTTATCATCCTACAATAATGTGGAATCCACAAAAAGACTTGGCTATCTTTGGCAGAAATAGACCGGAACAACAAATACAAAAAAGTTGGAGAACTGTCGATGGCGTTCCGGTTAGAGTTGAGACGCTAAAATGGGTTAGCAAAGGAGATCCAAAAGATGAAATCTTGCCGCCTTACATCTGTCTTGCTCATGAGATGGGCCATGCTAAACAATATGCAGAAAATCCGGCGCTATTTACAAGTCTCGGAACAAGCGAGTCAATTAGCAACATTGAGGCGATCGAGGCCGAAAATCTTGTGATGCATGAGTGGCCAATATGTTTAGAACACAATTTTAAGGTCCGAGTGAACTACCAAGATTTTCGATCACGCTGAAGTTTCTATTACCAGATGAAAAGTCATTAATTTTCAAGTTGGTCGAAGAGTGGATGGTCACAATTTTGCAATTTATCAGAATCAAATTTCAACTATGCTACAAGAATAATATCGTCATATTTAGATCGAATTGGCAATCCAAGCTCTCGTGATATTTTATACTCGTGCAGCATTAAATTATTGTATTCAAGATAGTAATCAAAATGATAAAATGAGAAGGCAGAATTTTTCTTTAAAGTCACCTTTGCTCTACCGCGATAGTCAATAAAAGTTTCATTTCTAGTTAAGGAGTCTTGCTTTAAATTAGATTCACCAGTAAGCATTTCTGAATTTTTTATTACCAAATGCTGCACTGCATGCCCCAGCTCATGATAAAGTAATACACGAGAATCCATTAGGACTGTACCTGGGTACTCTGACAGCTTATACTTCTTATCAGTTCGAACTATCACAGTCATTGTGGCTGGATCATACAATGAACCAACTATTTCGTCCCCACCATTTACAAATGCCACTTTTACTTCTTCTTCCAAGCAGTGAAGAGACGCAAAGATCTGACTTGCTGTTGGACTTTGAAGACATACCCTTGAAAGAGCATTGATATCACACCCTGGCGTGGCAGCAACTCCAGTATTACCTGGAAAAACTAATCCTATTTGCTCAATAACTTGCCGAGAGTTCAAAACAGTAATTGTCATTTAGTTTACTCCAAGGTTAACTCTGAAAAATAACGACCAAGTACTAAAAAATTTATTTTCTGCAATTAAATTGATGAATTTTCAAGTCAAAGCACCTTGGTACTAAAAATAATCAAACATTAGACATCCAGTCTTAAAGACAAATTTCAAGCCTCTAGCATTGTGAAATTTTACACCTATGAATTGTGAAGTTTACTAAAGTTGAGCAAAAAATAGGGTTTTAAAAGGATTATTACTTGGTAGGTGGTTTAAAGCAAGAACGGATTTAAACGTGAATTGCAACAGTTTTGAATTTAGTGGATGTGTGTCAGGTGTTGCAGACTGCTCACTAGCTGTCGCATCTCAGATGATTTCAGTGACTCAAAACGGTTCCCCATGTTCATGGCCAAAGGGGTCTTGCGGTAGTCTATAGATGATCTTTACGTAACCACAGCAGTCCACCCGTAGGCCTTATCTGATGATTGCATTACGTAAAAAACACACGCACGACGCGAGCCACCTGTGCTGAGATAGCGGCCAGTTCGGAGACTGCTGTAACTTTGGCGCTGCGATATGGCGTAAATGAAGGCACCGTTTACAAATGGAAGGGCCTAGACAGCTTTCATGACGCGTCCCACACTCCGCAGCGGCTGCAAACCACGCTCACACCCTCACAAGAACAATTCGTGGTCGAACTCAGAAAGACGCTATTGTTGCCAGTGGGTGATTTGTTGGCCGTCAAACGCCGTTTTCTTTGCCTCCAAGCCAAGCACTCGGGTCTTGATCTTTGCTTACGTCGCCACGGCGTTGGCAACCTGAATGCGCTCAAGCCCAAAGAGCCGACTCAGCCTCACAAAGCCTTAAAAAAAGGCAACGAGCCGGGTTCATTAACTTCGATGTCAAATAACCGCCCCAGATGGCGGAAGAAACCAGCAGGCACTATATTATTGTTGCCATTGACCGCGCCACGCGCTGGCTGTTTGTTCAGATCAAGAGTCACAAGACGGCCCCCGCCGGAGGATCGTTCCTCAACGCCTTGTACTAGGCTTGCCCGATCAAGATGCGGAAATTCTGACTAGTAACGGCAAAGAGTTCACCGACAGGTTGTTTGCCAGCCGTAAGCGCCAGGCCACGGCACGAGTTTGAACACCCGTGCCAAGCCCTGAGCATTGAGCACCGCCTTACTAAGCCACGCACACCCCAAACCAATGGAATGGTTGAACGCTTCAATTGGCGCATTGCCGCTGCGCTAAAACGCATCGATTAAGCAGTGATGAAGATTTGGAGCAAAAGCTCATTCGTTAAGTGGCTTTGTACAACCATCAATTACCCCAGTCGGCACTCAAGAGCAAAGCCCCGATGAGGGTCATGAAAGACTGGTGTGGTTTTCATCCCCATTTGTTTAAAAAACGGCCTTACGATCATCCTGAATGCGACAACTACCGAACCGAAAAAAAACTGCAATAAAATTTAAATTAATCTCAGGCTCTTTAGGTTTGTTGGACTACATCGTATGGTCTCTGTTTGCCGATGTTTGGCTGGCGCATGGGCAAGTGATGTCTGCCGTGGCCTGCTTTTTCACCTTCATTGGCATCCCTTTCGGGATTCAGCACCTCTAACTACCAAGTATCGCACTGACACAGGTGGGCAAAACCATTGCGAGCAAAGAGCTAGCTCCCTCAGCTCTGGAGCGCAATGCACAGGCCGGGGTGGTCAGCTTTCGCGGCAAATGCGCACCCCACTGCCTTTGTCAGGGCTGAGGCCCCCAAGGGGCGGACAGCATGAGCTTGTTTTGCTGCTGCGCAATCAGAGGGCGAATTTTGGCGGCGAACGCCATGAAGTCGGCGTCGCCATAGACCCCGGCCCAAAAGGCGCGGCGGTCGGCGTCGTCGTCGAATTTCCAAACATGAATCAGCTCATTGATAGCGCCTACATCGCCCGTGAAATAGCCCACCAGTTTCTGCGGGTGTTTGGCTAGAGCAGGCCATCCTTCGTTTTTGTAATGCGAGACGACCTCGGACATTTTTCCGACGATCACGTTGTAAGTGCGCAGTTCATAGATGGCCATGGGAACTCCAAATGTTGAATGAAAAGACGACTCACTTTAGGGTCTCTAGCACGGCCATGCTGTCGGCAAGGTGACGCGGGTGGCCAAAGGCCCCTGTAAGATGAAAATGCCCTGATTGGGCTTTTTCTGGATGGAGTCCCTCATGAACGCCTCCCTTTCGCACACTGCTCTGGCTCCGGTCAAGGCCTCAGACTTGGCCGCCTTGCCCCTGATCGAAAAATGGATCGCCTTTGCCACTGTCTCGCGCGACAGCAACTTGGCCCTGCTGGACTGGACCGAGGCTTACCTGAAGGACTTGGGTATTGCCTGCAGCCGCACCTATGACGACAGCGGCCAAAAAGCCAACCTGTGGGCCACACTGCCCGCGCACGACGGCGAAACCAAAATCGGTGGCCTGGTGCTGTCGGGCCACACCGACGTAGTGCCCGTAGACGGCCAGCCCTGGGACACCGACCCATTCAAAGTTGTGATCCAAGGCGACAAGATGTACGGCCGGGGCGTGACCGACATGAAGAGTTTTGGCGCCATCTGTTTGATGATGGTGCCCGAGTTGCTAAAAAGAAAACTCAAGCGCCCGATTCACTTGGCCTTCAGCTACGACGAAGAAGTGGGCTGCATCGGCGTGCGCCGCATGATTGCCGACATGCAGGCGCAGGGCTTCAAACCCGCAGGTTGCATCGTGGGCGAGCCCACGGGCATGCAGGTGGTGATTGCGCACAAAGGCAAGCACTCTTACAAAACCACGGTGCACGGTTTTGAGGCGCATTCTTCGCTCACCCCGCTGGGTGTGAACGCGGTTGAGATTGCTTGCGAGTTTGTGGCCAACCTGAAAAGCATGCACCGCGAGCTGGTACAAAACGGCCCGTTTGACCCGATTTACGACGTGCCCCACACCACCGTGCACACGGGCGTGATCGCGGGTGGCACGGCGCTCAACATCATTCCCCGCCAGTGCGAAGTGACCTGGGAAATCCGCCACCACCACCTGAACACGCCCGAAGATTTGTTTGCCCGGGCCCAAGCCTTTGGCGAGAGCCTGGTGCCCGCCATGCAGGCAGTCGCACCGGGCACGGGCATCACGCACGAGCTCAAATCGGTGTTGCCCGGTTTTGCCACGGCGGCCGACAGCGAGATCGCCAACCTGTGTTTTGACTGCGCCGAGGTCGACCCGGCCAGCGGCGCGGGCAAGGTGTCGTTTGGCACGGAAGCTGCTCTGTTTCACCAAGCCGGCGTGCCCACCATCGTGTGCGGCCCCGGCCACATTGCGCAGGCGCACCAGCCCAACGAATGGGTCACGCTGGAGCAGCTGGCCTGGTGCGAGCGCTTCATGCGCCGCCTGGCCGACCGGGTGTGCGTGGCCTGATTTTTTCAAACGATCGAACCCTACTCAAGGAAACTCACATGATTCAACGTCGTGAAATTTTGACCTCCAGCCTCGGCATGGCCATTCTGTCGGCCGTGGGCTTGGCCCAAGCCCAATCCACCAAAACGGTGCGCATCGTGGTGCCCTTTGCCTCCAGTGGTGTGCAGGACACCTTGGCCCGCGCACTGTCGCAGGAAATGGGCGTGGCCCTGGGTCAAACAGTGATTGTGGAAAACCGACCCGGTGCAGGTGGCACTGTGGGCACCGGCTACGTGGCCCGCGCCGAGGCCGATGGCACCGTCATGGTGGCCGCGGCCGCCAGCCACAACATTGCCGGATCGCTGTACACCAAGCTGGCCTACGACCCGCAAAAAGACTTCACGCCACTGGCCCACATTGGCAGCGCGAGCTACGTGCTCATGGTGAACCCCGACGTGCCCGCCAAGACCGCCGCCGAATTCATCCGCTACGCCAAGGCCAACCCCGGCAAGATGAATTACGCCAGCGCAGGTGTGGGCAGTGCCACGCATTTGGCCATGGCGTACTTCACCGGTTTGGCGGGCATCGATGTGGTGCACATCCCGCTCAAGGCCACAGGCGAAGCCATCAACGAAGTGCTGGCGGGCCGAGCTCAGGCCGTGATTGCCGCCAGCATTGGCGCGCTGGCCTTTGCCAAGGACAGCCGCGTGCGTTTGTTGGGCGTGACCTCGCCCCAGCGCAGCAAATACCTGCCCGACTTGCCCACCATTGCCGAGAGCGGTTTGCCGGGTTATCAGTTTGATTCGTGGTTCGGTTTTCTGGGCCCTGCGGCCATCCCGGCCGCCGAGGCCAACCGCATCAACGCGGCTGTGAGCAAGTTGCTCAAAGACCCGGTGGTGTTGGCGCGCCTGGACAGGCAAGGCATCGAGCCGCGCGACATGAGCAATGCCGACTTCGCCAAGCTTTTGGCGGCCGACTATGTGCGCATGGCGCAAGTGGTCAAGGCCTCGGGCGCGAAAATCGACTGAGTCCTGCGGGGGGGTGCTTGCACTGACTCAGCAGCCCCAGTGTTCACTGTCTCAGGCAAAGGTGTAGCCGTCCATGGCGATGACGTGGTCGCTGATGCCCCGGAAAAACGCCTCGGGCTGTGCATCGGGCCCTGCTGCGCCCAATGCGGTGAACAGCGGCAGCAGGTGTTCATCGGTGGGGTGAGCACGCTGACCGGCAGCTTGCTGGCGGTCAGCGAGCAGGCCGGGCAGATCACGGGCCGTCATGTGGGTGTGAATCCAGTCGGCAAATGCCTGAACATAGTCGGGCTTGGCGCCGCCTTGCGTGCGCACGGCCATCAAATCGCGCAGATTGTGGGTGATGTTGCCCGAGGCCAGCACCAAAATGCCTTGTTGGGCCAAAGGGGCCAGCGCCTTACCAACGCGGTAAGCGTGCTCGGGGCCCAGATGGCTTTGCACCGACAGGGGCACCACGGGCACTTCGGCCTCGGGGAACATCTGGCGCAGCGGCGTCCAGGCACCGTGGTCCAGGCCGCGCTGGGCGTCTTGCCCCACAGAAAAGCCTGCCGTTTGCAGCGCGCTGACCAGCTGGGCCGCCACTTTGGGGCTGCCCATGGCGGGGTATTGCATCTCGTACAGGCGCGGGTCAAAGCCGCCAAAGTCGTGGATGGTTTCGGGCTGGATGGCAAAGCCCACGGTGGGCACAGCGGTTTCCCAATGCGGGCTGACCACCACAATGGCGCGCAGGGCGCCCAGTTGGGGCACCAATGCGCTCATGGCCGCGCCTGCGGCACCGGGGTGCAATGCAAACATGGGCGAGCCATGGGGGACAAACAAGACGGATGAAGGTGAGTGCATGGTGTTGAGTTGGCTCTGACTATTTGGCTCTCAAAATGTGGTTTTGAGGTGCCCCACTGTAGGCCAATGCAACGGTCACCTCTTTGTCTGTCTCGGGTTTGACCAAATTGTCGCAAAATGCGGCCACAATTTGCCCAGGGCTAAGGGCCCTTGTTTTTTTCATTGCCCCCCTCGAATTCAGGAACACGACATGACTTACCCCAACACCCAACTCTTCATCAACGGCCAATGGTGTGATGCCGAAGGCGGCCGCACCCTGGCCGTGTTCAACCCCGCCACCGGCACCGAAATCGGCCGCCTGGCGCACGCGGGCGTCCCCGACCTGGAGCGGGCCGCACAGGCCGCGCACAAGGGCTTTGAAATCTGGCGCGACACGCCCGCCAACGAGCGCAGCGCGATCCTGCGCAAGGCCGCCGCCTTGATGCGCGAACGCGCCCCCCAAATTGCCGAACTCCTCACCCTAGAACAAGGCAAGCCTCTGGCCGAAGCCAAGGTCGAAGCCATGTCGGCCGCCGACATCATCGAATGGTTCGCCGAAGAGAGCCGCCGCGTGTATGGCCGCATCGTGCCGCCACGCAACATCAATGTGCAGCAGCAGGTGCTCAAGCAACCAGTAGGTCCCGTGGCCGCTTTCACGCCCTGGAACTTCCCGATCAACCAGGCCGTGCGCAAGATGTCCGCTGCCCTGGCCACCGGTTGCTCCATCATCGTCAAAGCGCCCGAAGAAACGCCTGCTGCGCCTGCTGAGTTGATCCGCGCCTTCCACGATGCAGGCGTGCCTGCGGGCGTGATCGGTTTGGTCTACGGCACCCCCGCCGAGATCTCGAACTACCTGATCGCGCACCCGCTGATCCGCAAGATCACCTTCACCGGCTCCACCCCCGTGGGCAAGCAATTGGCCGCCTTGGCAGGTCAGCACATGAAGCGGGTGACCATGGAGCTGGGCGGCCACGCCCCGGTCATCCTGGCCGAAGACGCCGACATCGCGTTGGCGCTGAAGACCGCAGGCGCGGCCAAGTTCCGCAACGCGGGCCAGGTCTGCATCTCGCCCACCCGCTTTTTGGTGCACCACAGCATTGCCGACGCCTTTGCCGAACAGTTTGCCGCGCAGGCACAAGCCCTGAAAGTGGGTGACGGCCTGACCGCAGGCACCCAAATGGGGCCGCTCGCCAACGATCGCCGCTTGGCCGCCATGCAGTCCATCGTGCAAGACGCCCGCGCCAAAGGCGCCAAGGTGCTCACGGGTGGTGAGCGCATTGGCACACAGGGCAACTTCTTTGCGCCCACGGTACTCTCGCATGTGCCGCTCGACGCCGATGTGGTGGTCAACGAGCCCTTTGGCCCGATCGCCGCGATCCGCAGTTTCGACAACATCGACGACGCGATTGCCGAAGCCAACCGCCTGCCCTTCGGCTTGGCCGGTTACGCCTTCACCAACTCCATGAAAACCATGCACCAGCTCAGCCAGCGCCTGGACCTGGGCATGCTGTGGGTCAACCAGCCTGCCGCGCCTTGGCCCGAGCTGCCTTTTGGCGGCGTCAAGGACTCGGGCTACGGCTCCGAAGGCGGCCCCGAGGCGCTGGAGGCTTACCTCAACAGCAAGACGGTCTCGATCTTCAACGCCTGACCACCATGGCCGTGGTGCGCATCCTGGTCACTGGCTTTGAGCCCTTTAATGGGCAAAGCCTCAACCCATCTTGGGAGGTGGCGCGGGCCTTACACGGCTTGCCACTGCAGGGTGTTCGGGGTGCGCAGATCACAGCGGTACAACTGCCCTGTGTGTTTGCGACGGCCCTGCCCAATTTGCAACAGGCCCTGGCAGAGCACCGCCCGGACATCGTGCTGGCCCTGGGCCAGGCTGAAGGGCGATGCGACTTCTCGGTGGAGCGTGTGGCCATCAACGTGCAAGACGCACGCATTCCCGACAACGCGGGGGCCCAGCCCATCGATGTGCCGGTGATCGCCGGGGGACCGGCCGCTTACTTCAGCACCTTGCCCATCAAGACGCTGGTGGCGGGCTTGAAGGCGGCAGGTTATCCGGCCTCGGTCTCACAAACCGCGGGCACCTTTGTCTGCAACCAGGTGTTTTATGCCCTGCAGCACACGCTCGCTGGGCTGGGGGTGCACAGCGGGTTCATGCACCTGCCGCTGCTGCCCGAGCAAGCCGCGCAGTGGAAAGGCCCAACCCTGCCCAGCTGGCCCGCCCCTTTTCAAATCGCAGGGGTGACCGAGGCCTTGGCCTTGCTGGTGGCGCAGCGCCAGCAAGGACGGGGTGACGCGGCCATCACTGGCGGCGCACTGAACTGAAACTCATCGCTTGCCCCCTAGGCTTGGAGCCTGGCCAATTAGAAAAACCTATTTGAGACAACCCATTCAAGGCCCGCGCCAAGACGGTGCCGGGCGACTCGGCCGCCACCGCCGAGTGGTCGGCACGCAAGCGCATCGTGTTCTGGCTCAAGTACCTGGAGACGATTCTGCGGCCTTGAACGCCGGGCTTGTCATTGCCGAGTCCATGCGTTGGCGTGCGCGGGCGGCCACGCCCGTATCGGCAAAAGCCCAGGCCAGCGACGCGCCCATGCCTTGCAAGGCCGTGCGCACTGCCGCTTGCTCCAGCGGGCAGCTGCGTTCGCGCCCCAGCATCTCCAGCGCCCAATCGGGCAGCATCTGAAACGCCGCCCGCACGATCAAACTCACCAAGGGCCGGTCCAGGGGCGCACACGGGTAATGCTCAATCAAGTCAATCGTCTCTCGCGTGCGCTCGTCCACCCGCAACTCGGGCCGAAAGGCTTGCAGCTGCGTGAGGGCCTGATGGCGTGTCAGGGGCAGGTCGATGGCGCCCAGCCGTTCGCCAATTTGTGCCATTTCGGCAAAGTACAGGTCTTGCCTGTTGGTGGGCAAAGGCTGCAGCGACAGGTCTTGGTAGGCCCGCAAAAAACTGGTGGTCTCGCCCAGATGCACCCACCGGATCAGTTCCGGGTCGTTGGCCACATAGGGCGTGCCATCGGGCAGTGCGCCGCGAATGTTCGCATGGATGCGGTTGACCCGATCGATGGCCTGCGAAGCCGCCGCCGTGCCACCATAGGTGGTGGTGGCCACAAACAAGGCCGTGCGCCCCAGCCGTGCCTGCAGCTGGGTGCGAAAACTGGAGTGGTCCCACACGGCAGCCAGCGCCCGGGGGTGCAGGGCCTGCAGCATGAGCGACGACAAGCCCCCAGTCATCATGGCCACAAAGTGGGCATGCACCTGCCAGGCGGCCGAGTTGGGGCCCAACAGACCCGGGTCACCCGCAGGCTGCAAGAAGTCCCGTGCATCGCCCGTGGCCCCAGTCATGGCCCGCACGCGCTGGCCCAGCTGGTCCTTGATCTGCGCTTCGATCTGCGTTTGCAGCTGCGCGAGCAAGGGCGATGGAAAAAATGAAGGTCTGGCCATGGCCCGCTGATTTGGAAAACCCTAGTGTGGTCTAGCGGGCGTTGCCCTGCAGGCCCAAGGGCAATGGCGTCGGACAGAACGCCCTGGGTCGAACGAATAACCCGGCGCAAATCAAGCCCATTGCATGGGCTGTGGGTCTGCACCCCGAGCCATGGCCGAATATAGCCTGTTAAATTTTGGAGACCTTATGGCTTGGCTGGACTTTTTGAAAAACGGCAACGAACTGAGTGAATTGCTGATCGAGGGCAACAACCCCTACTGTGCTCACTTGCTCAGGCAAGCCGATGTGGACCAGATGCGCAATCACATCCAGCCCAACGAGCGGGTTCTGGGCTATGTGCTGGGCCGCGTGGTCTTGTCCGGCCGTGGCCTGTGGTTGTTGACCGACCGCCATCTGCTGGTTTCAGAAAACGACACCGACACCCTGGTGCACCACTTTGCCCTGAAAGACATCACCCAAGCCGAATGCGTCAAAGGCAAATACGGCTACACCCTGCGTGTAACCGCCGCTGGCCAGCAGCGCAGCGTTTACGGTGCGTCCAGCCACCTGGCCGCGGTGTTTTACCGCGCTCTGGGCCAAAAAGTCTCTTGCAGCCCTGTGCACAAACCCACCGCCTTGGACGCCGACGACGTAGCCAAAGCGGTGCACCACTTCTCGGACGCCGCGCTGCGCCTGCAACCGGTGGCCCTGGTCAACGCCGATGCCCGCGCCCTGATCGCCCAATTGGCCCAAGACGCAGCGGACCAAGGCTGGCTAAAGGCCAGCGAGGCCAGCCAAGTGCGCGAGACCGAAGCCGCGCACTGAGGCTCAAGGACGACTGGGCTCGATCCGTTTCAGGTCGAAGCCCCGGTTGTGCAGTCTGCCCAGCAACTCCTGGTAGGCGGCGGCTGGCATTTGTGGCGTGCGCGAGAGGATCCACAGGTAGTTTCGATCAGGCTCACTCACCACCACCCATTGGTAGCTCGGGTCCAGGTCGATGATCCAGTAATCACCCCAGACCAAGGGGACTAAGGACAACCACTCGGGGGCAAAACGCACCTGGAGTCGAGGTGAATTGGGCCCGCCAATTTGGCGTGCTGCACCCAGCGCCTCGCTCCATTCGCCCTTGTCGGTTTTGCAACGGTTGAGCACCTGCACCCAGCCATCGGCTTGCAGCGTGTAGGTGGCCTGTGTGCTGCTGACGCATTTCTTCTGAAACCAGTTCGGGTATTTGGCGATCTCGTGCCAGGTGCCCATGTAGCGCGTCACGTCGACCGAGGGCACGGTTTTCAAAGGCGCAGGCTCGGCCTGTGCGCACAGGGCCATCAACAAACTCAACACCAGGAGCGATGCAAGCCCCTGATAGCGCTGAAAGCTGCGCCGCATCACACCACGATCGGGGTCAGTGCGCCGTCCATGCTCATGCAAATGCCAGTGACGTAACTGGCTTTGGACGAGGCCAAAAACAGCACCGCGTTGGCGATCTCTTCGGGCTCGGCCATGCGGCCCAGCGGGATTTTGGCGACCGACTGCGCCTTGACCTGTTCGGGGCTGATGCCCTGGAGTCGGGCTTCAGCGGCCAGGCCCTCGTTCAGACGGTCGGTCAGGGTCAGGCCCGGGTTGACCGCGTTCACGCGGATGCCCTTCCCGCCATAAGCGGCGGCCATGCCTGCGCTCACCAGCATCAGCGCCGCATTGGCCGCGCCGCCGGGCAGGTGAATGGGGCTGGCCACTTTGCCGCCGTTGCCCACCACATTCACCACGGCGCCCTGCCCGCGTGCGGCCATGCGCTGGATGCAGGGCGTGAGCATGTGAATGGTGGTGAAGTACTTGGCCTGCATGGCGTCGGCAAAAGCCTCGGGGATGAGCTCGGAGGCCGGTGTGCGTTTGGCCGCGCCCGCCGAATTGACCAGCACATCGACGGGGCCGAACACGGCTTCAGCCGCATCCAGCGCGGCCAGTGCGGCCGATGCGTCGCGCAAATTGGCGGCCACGGTGTGGATGCGTTCGGCGGGAAACGCGGCTTGCAGCTGAGCGCGAGCAGCGTCCAAATTGGCGCTGTCACGCGAGACCAGGCTCACGCGTGCGCCTTCGGCCAGAAAGCCCCGCGCACAGGCCAGGCCAATGCCTTTGCTGCCGCCAGTGATGAGGATGTGCTTGTCGCTTAGGTGCAGGTCCATGAGGGTCCTTGAATGAACGTTCTAAATGGGCAAATGATGGGGCCGCAAAAAGGTCTTCAGCCCCGCAGCCCCTTGACCAAGGGCTGCGCCAGACGCTCGCCTTCTTGTACCCAGAAGGCCGGGTCTGCGCTGCGGATGCGGCCGATGGCATTGCCCATGTGCGCGGCGGCGGTTTGTCGCGCTTGAACTGGATCGCCAGCCCGCACGGCTTGCAGGATGGCCAGGTGCTCGCTGCGCACAGCAGATGCAAAGTCTCCGCGCCGGGCCTCATTGGCACGGGTGACGCGGGTGGCGCCGTGCACAAACTGGCCAAGGTAGGCCAGGGTCTGGATCAAAAAAGGGTTGCGTGTGGCCTCGGCAATGGCGCGGTGAAAATTCACGTCCTCGGCCACGCCATCGCCGCCAGACAGCACCGCCCGGTCCAGCGCCTGGACCGCCTGCTCAATGGCCCGCAGATCGCTTGCATTGCGCCGCTCGGCCGCCAGTGCCGCCACCTCGGCCTCCAGGGCGCGTCGCACCTCCACCATCTGGACCACGGCCTCTTGCGAAGCGGCATGCCGGGCTTCGAAGTTCAGGGGCGCAAAAGGCTGCTGCGCACTCACAAACACCCCACTGCCCTGTCGCGAATCCACCAAGCCCAGCGATTTGAGGCGCGACACCGCCTCGCGCACCACGGTGCGGCTGACGGCGAACTGCTCGACCAGTCGCGCCTCGGTGGGCAGTTTGTCGCCCGGCACCAAACGCCCAAGCTTGATCTCGGCGCTCAATTGCTCGGCCACCTGATCGGACAAATGGGCACCGCTGGAAACAGGGGTGAAGTGCTGGCTCATGGGTTTGTCATACAAATAACAAACTTGAGCATAACGGGCCTTGAGTTGAAGGGCTGTCAAAAAGGTGTCGTTGAAGGATAGTCGTAGAACATTCAGGGTTGATTAAATGACAACACCGCCGCAGCGCATACCGGAGTTCGTCATGACGATGAGATTTGTGGGACGGTTGCTGCCTACGAAACCCAGTGATAAGGCCTGCCTGTGCGGGTGCAGGTCAAGGACAAGACGGTATCGCTTGGCCAGTGGTTGGTGTCGGAAGTGAAGCTTGCGATGTCTTACGGCCTTTGCTTCAAACCGACCCATTGGGCGTCAAAATAACCGTGAACTTGAGCAAGTGTCTGTGACTTGTCTTCGCGCTACTACGTAGTGTCCCTATTGACAGTCTCTGGCTGGCACACAAAATAAACTGGCGCTGAATCTAGTAATTTCAGCACTTCAGATCCACATTCAACCCTTGAGATTTAAATGAATTTTCGATGCAAAAATCTTTTGCTGGCGGTCATGATGCCGATCGCTTGTGTACCCATGTCAGCTTTCTCCCAAGATGCAACATGGCCCAATAAGCCGGTCAAAATCATTGTTCCGTTTGCTGCTGGAGGTAGTTCCGATGCCTTGGGCCGATTGGTAGCCAATGGTTTGAGTGATATCTTTAAACAGACCTTCATCATTGAAAACAAGGGTGGGGCTGGTGGTGTTCTTGGATCCCAAATTGTGTCTAAGTCCGCGCCCGATGGTTATACCTTGGTCGTGTCAGGCGTCGCTTCGCACGTCATTGCACCGCTTGCAAACCCCAGTGTTTTTGATCCTGTCAAAGACTTCACGCACATCGCCATCTTGGGTGGCCCTCCCATCGCTTTAGCCGTTAATTCGAGCGTCAGTGCGACCGATGTCAAAAGCTTCATCAGCATGGCCAAGGCCACACCTAAGGGCATCAGCTGGGGATCACCCGGTCAAGGGACACACGGCTATCTGATTGGTGAGGCATTTGAGGTTCTCACCAAAACGCCCATGCAGCACATTTCCTACAAAGGTGCCGCGCCTGCGGTGGCGGACCTGGTGGCAGGGCATATCCCCGCTTCTTTCACCACCTTAAGCACTGCAGCCACTCAGGTCAAATCTGGCAAGGTTCGCTTGCTTGCCGCATCCTCTTCAAAGCGTTTGCCAGCTTTCCCCGATGTGCCGACTTTTACGGAGCTGGGCTATCCAACGCTCACGGGCGTGACTTGGTTCTCTCTGTCGGGTCCTCCTGGTATGTCACCCGAATTGGTTGCACGCCTGAACGCTGCCGTCCGAAAGGTTATGAGCTCTCCGCAGGCTCAAGAACAGTTGATCAAAACTTCAATGGAAACATTTGATTTTGATGTGCCTCGTTTCAACCAATTCATCGCTGCAGAGATCAAACAATGGGCGCCTATGGTGAAACAAGTCAAAACCGATTGATGGGGTTTTGACGCCAAACCAAAAACGGCCCTTCAGGGCCGTCTTTTCTTGGTAACAAAGTCGGTTTCAGTTCTCGATTTCTACTTCACCGTCATGGAGGCGTACTTTATAGGTCTTCAATGGGATCATGCAAGGTGGGGCGACAACTTCACCTGTCCGAATGTTGAATGAACCATTGTGGAAATCACACTCCACCACGTCGCCGTCGATTTCACCTTCAGACAAAGATCCAGGCCCGTGCGTGCAAACGTCATCGGTGACGAAGAACTCGCCTTCAATGTTGAACACGGCCAGCGTCAGTCCATCCTTCTCAATCTTGATGGCTTTGCCTGGCGCCACTTCGGATGATTTGCAGAGTGAGAGATATTTGCATGGGCCTGTCATAGTGAATCTCCGGTTGACAACATCAAGTTTGCAATGATAACCTTGTTTCGAATGAAAGAACAATGTTCCTTCATGATGAACGATTTTTCTTCTCTCCCATGCATCCCAACGGGGTGCTGTTTTTTTTAAGTATCAGGAAATACCAGCATGTTGAAAAAAGAACAAAACGACTTGATCACACAAACAGGACCTGGCACGCCAATGGGTGACGTATTTCGTCGCTATTGGTTGCCCGCTTTGCTGTCTGAGCAGTTGCCAAACCCTGATTGTGAGCCTGTGCGTTTGGAGTTGTTGTCTGAAAAAATGCTGGCTTTCCGCGACACCGAAAGTCGCTTGGGTTTGGTGGATGAGTTTTGCGCACACCGGGGTGTCTCGCTCTGGTTTGGCCGCAACGAACAAGGCGGCATCCGTTGCCCTTACCACGGCTGGAAGTACGACATCACAGGCCAGTGCGTTGAGGTGCCCTCCGAGCCGAACAGTGGCTATGCCGATCGCATCAAGCTCAAGTCCTATCCGATGGTTGAACGTGGTGGCGTGATTTGGGTCTACATGGGCCCACCCGAGCGGCAACCTGCTTTGCCTGAGTGGGAATTTGCCACCTTGCCAGTGTCCCACTCGTACATGTCCAAGCGTTTGCAGGCCAGCAATTGGCTGCAAGCCCTGGAAGGTGGCATCGATTCCAGCCACGTGTCCTTTTTGCACAGTGCCTCACTCAGCCGTGACCCCTTGTTCAAAGGCGCGAAAGGCAACCAGTACAACCTGAACGATTTGAGCCCCGTTTTTGAAGTGGTGGAAGCCGATGGTGGTCTGCTGGTGGGTGCGCGCCGCAATGCCGAAGACGACCAGTACTACTGGCGTGTGACACCATGGATCATGCCTTGCTTCACCATGGTGCCCCCACGCGGCGATCACCCTGTGCACGGTCATTTCTGGGTGCCCATCAATGACACCACCTGCTGGACATGGAGCTTTGACTACCATCCAACACGGCCTTTGACCGATGCTGAACGTCAAGCCATGATCGGTGGCGCAGGCATACACGTCTTGGTGGACAAGAACTATGTGCCCTTGCAGCGCGCAGAAAACGATTACCTCATGGACCGCCAAGCGCAGCGAGAAGGCAGCTTGTACAGCGGCATCGAGGGCATTGGCATGCAAGACGCTTCCCTTCAGGAAAGCATGGGTGCCATTCAAGATCGAACCAAAGAAAACTTGGTGTCTACAGACAACGGCATCATCATGACCCGTCAACGTCTGATGAAAGCCGCCAAAGCATTGGCCGCCGATCCAGATTACAAACTGCCAGGCCTCGATCCCGAGCACCAAAAAATCCGCTCTGTGGCGGTTCTGCTCAAGCGCGACTTGGTTTTCAAAGAGGCAGCCCAAGACGCATTCCGTGCGGAACCCGGCAAACCACACGCCACCGTTTGAAGCCACTTTCTGAACTGGAGCTTTCCCATGGGTCTGAGTTTTAAAGCCGCTGTTGCGCTGCAGGACAGTCGCATCGAAATTCGCAACTTTGAAACCCCCGAACCCCAGCCCAATGCGGGCTTGCTCAAGGTGGCGATCACGGGTGTCTGTGGCAGTGACTGGATGTTTTTCCAGGACCTGCCCAAGTTGAAAGGCCCCACCATTTTGGGCCACGAAACCGTGGGCTATGTGCAAGAGGTGGGTGCCATTGCCGGTCCCAAGTGGGGCGTCAAAGAGGGTGATTTGGTCGCTTTGGAGGAGTACCTGCCGTGCGGGCACTGTGAGTTTTGTCGCAGTGGCGATTTCCGCTTGTGCAATGCCACCGACTGGCGTTTGGGCGGTCCAAGGTATGGCGCAACCGGTTTGAGTGTGGGCTCAGGTTTGTGGGGCGGTTTTGCTCAATACCAAGAGCTGCACATGAACACGGTCTTTCACAAAGTGCCTCAAGGTGTTGACCCCAAATACGCTGCATTGGCTTTGCCCATGTCCAACGGCATCGAGTGGACCTATCTGCAAGGGGGTGCAGGACCCGGTCAAACCGTGCTGATCCAAGGGCCTGGTCAACAAGGTTTGTCGTGTGTGATTGCGGCCCGTGAAGCGGGTGTGGCCAACATCATCGTGACCGGTTTGAACAACCCCACTGACCTCAAACGATTGGCGCTGGCCAAGCGTTTGGGCGCACACCACACTGTCGCCTTTGGCGAGCAGGATCTGCTGGAAAGCGTGGCAGACATCACGGGTGGCCAAATGGCCGATCTGGTCATTGACTGCGCTTCTGGCGGCACTGCCTCTGTGGTCAGCGCCTTGCAGTTGGCACGCAAAAAAGGGACTGTCATTTTGGGTGGCATCAAGCGGCAAAAAGTGCCCATGTTTGACAGCGACATGATCATTGCCAAGTTCCTGACGGTCAAAGGCATGCGGGGTCACAGCTTCGAGTCGGTCGAGTTGGCTTTGCAACTGATTGCGGGCAACCGTCACAACGTCAAAGAAATGAGCACCCACACGTTTGGTTTGGACCAGACCGAATACGCCTTGCGCACGCTGGTGGGCGAAGGTGCACCCGATGCGATTCACATGACCATTGACCCTTGGTTGTGAGGACGATCAACCCTCAACAGGTATGAGCCAGGTTTTCGGACCTGGCTTTTTTTGAGGTGATTTCAGGACTGCAACAATTTCTGTAATCGGGCCTGTTGCTCAGCACCCAAGGGCAAGGCAATGATCAAGGTCAATCCTTTGGCCTCCCGTGCCTGCCTCGGCAAGTGATCCTCCGTGATGCTGGGCAGGGGTTCAAACGGTGCCAGTTGCACCAAGCGCAGACCTTCGCTGGTTTCAACCCGCCCCTTCAAGCGCAACAAACGATCACCAAGACACTGTTGCAAATCAGCGATGCGCGATGATAAAACGTGTGGCGCTAAAGCTTCGGGCATGGCCCAGAAATAGGCTTCAGCCGAGTGTGCGTGACCATGTCCATGTCCATGACCATGCTCGTGCTCGTGCTCGTGCTCGTGCTCGTGCTCGTGTTCATGATGAGAAGATGCTGGCGCGGCTTTGACCAACGCCTCCAGCATCTGATCGGCTCTGAAATTGGCATGGGCAGATGTGGCCACTTGTGTGCAAAGTGCCTCATGGCCAGCCCAATGCATCAGTTGGTGCTCAACTTTCAGGGTCAATGCACGCAGCGCTTCGGCACTGACCGTGTCGGTTTTGGTGATCACCAGCAAGTTGGCACCTTGGATTTGTGCGCGAGCTTCTGCATGGCGCTCCAGAACTTGGTGCGCTGTGGCTGCACTCAGACAGGTGATTACGCCTGCCAATCGATAACGCTCCTGAAGTAACTCGTTGTTCAACAACATCTGACTAACGGGCCCGGGTTCTGCCAAACCCGTGGTCTCAATGATCAAGTTTGGGAAGCGAGGAATACGCCGCTCCAGACGTGCCCAAAACAAATCTTCAAGTGATTGTTCCAAGCCAGGCAAACCTGTGCAGCAAACACAGGCATTGGCAATCAAAGCCGCAGAACTTTCGCTGGCACTGCTCAGCAACTGATGGTCCAAACCCACTTCGCCCAATTCATTGATCACCAATGCAGCATCTTGAAGCAAGGGTGAGGTCATCCATGACTTCAACAAGCTGGTTTTGCCACTGCCCAAATACCCGGTGAGCAAGTAAACGGGGATTCTCCGGTCGGTCTGCGTATCATTCATAAAAACAGATCCTGAAGTTCGGCGATGTTCGCCACATGAGGTGTTTGTCAAAAAGGAAACCATTTGCATGGAACGCATCACCATATCCATTGAACCTGAGTTGGCCACTATTTTGGATGAACTCACCCAGCGACACGGTTATGCATCCCGTTCTGAAGCGATGCGCGATTTGATCCGCGGTTGGCACTCACAAGACGCGGTGCAAAAAAACGAAACCGTCCATTGCGTCGCCTACATGGGCTATGTTTACAACCACCATGATCGCACCGTGGCCGAGCGCTTGGCTCACATTCAGCATGACCAGCACAACTTGACGATCTCCAGCATGCACATGCACCTTGACCATGACCATTGCTTGGAGGTTGCATTTTTAAAAGGGCGAACCAAAGAAGTGCGCCAATTTGCACACCGTGTGATCGCCCAAACGGGGGTGCGTCATGGTCAGGTTCAAATTTTGCCCATGCACCAAAGTCAAGCCGATGCAGGGCACGACCATGGCGACGGTGTTCACCACGTGCATTTGCAACCCACCAGTTGAAGCGCCACAGGGCTGACACTCGCCCGTTGCGCTTCAATCAAGTGGCTTTCATAGCAGATGATTTGCCTGGGGCGTGCCAACGACCAACGCTATAAACCAGCAGCAGGGTCAAAGTCAATCCTGCACCTATGTAACCGCCCCAGTGATCCCAAATGCCATCGAGTGTGGGCAGGTAATGGCTTGTATGGCTGACAAAAACCACCATCAAGGACATGAAACCCACAAGGCCGCTCATCCAACGACCAGCCTGATTGGCCATTTGATCGCTTCGCTTGACCAACCAGTGCATGATCAGGCCATTGCCTGTATCGGCCAGCATCATGCCAAAACCAAAGCTCGCTGACAGCAACACAATCATCCAAATGCCACCCAACTCATGCCCTTTCGCGGCCATCAAACCGGCCTGTGCCAAGGAGTCAAATGAGATCGCAAAAGCGAAGCCAACCCCCATGGGGTGGGCAAATGGCCCCAGGGCTTTCAGGATGACGCGTTGCAACGGGCTGCTGATGTGCTCATGCTGATGCGGGGAAAAAAAGTTGCGCAGATTGACCAAGCCCAGCCATAGCAAAAATACCGTTGAGACCCAGAGACCCACTTGGTCTAACCACTGTGGCAACTGCAAACCCTGCCAGTAGAAAATCAATGTAGCCAGCAAGATGGTCAAGCTGTGACCCAAAGCGAACTGGAATCCAGTCAAGCGAGCCGACCAATAAGCATTGGCTTTGTAACGCATGCGGGTCAGGCCATCCACGGTGGCGATGTGGTCTGGGTCCAAGCCATGCCGAAACCCCAGTGCCAGCAGCAACCCTAATGTCACCCAAAGAGAAGCGTTCGAGTCCATGATATGAAGTTCCTTTAATTTGTCATACTTGAATAGAAAAAAACGCCCGGCAAGTCTGCCGGGCGACACCGTTTGTTCAGGCCTTCGAGGAGTGAACATGAGAAGGGGCATGACGGTGGTCATGGCCATGTTCATGGTCGTGGCCATGCTCATGCTCATGCGCGTGGTGGTGACCATGTTCGTGATCATGTTCATGACCGTGCGCATGAGGGTGGTGGTGTTCATATGGATGGTGGTGTTCATGCGAATGCGCCTTCGCATGTCGATGCATGTGTCCATCCTCATGTGCATGCCATTCCCCCGCGTCCGACTTGCCATGGGCCCTGGGGTCCTCATTAAAAACGAGTGATTTGACCGTCACGGGCACAGTCCAGGAGGGCATGCGAATGCGGCCAAGATCCACAAAGTCAAAGCCCCACAAAGTGACGCCGTCGATGACCAAGACTTCGCTGTGCATGCGCTCGTCTTCTTTCAGCAAGTGCCCCAAATTGTGTGCAATGTCACCATCTGCCACGACATAAATGGGCCGTTTTTGAGCCAGGGACTCCGGCAACGCATCCAGAAGGCCACGCGCCAATGCGGACAGCCGGTCGAATGAGGGGGCTCCGGCCCAGCGCAATGAAACCGCAACGTCCTGTGCGCCTTCTACCAAGTCGTGTCGACGGAAAGATTGACGCAAAGCATGGGCGATTTCTTCACTTGAAATGACGGGTCCCAGCGCCAGATTGAGCGGAATCACCTGCAAATTTTTGCGGGGCAACAAAATGGCCGGCTCAGAAATGTAGGTCGTGTTGCCACTGAGCTGCACACTGTATTCCGATGCGCCCAATACCGTTGCACGAATGCATTCACCGGCGGGCAGCAAAGGCGCAGACAAAGCAGATTGGTCAATCCGGTTTCTCACCGACTCCCCAAACAATTTGCCCAGATCCCCAAAGTCACGCGTTTCGCGGTGGTATACATACTCACCCACACCGCCAGAAAACATGATGCCGTCCAGTTGGCCCCAGTCTTCAACCGGGTCTGTCAAGAACAGATGCTCTAAATCTTCGCGTGTAAAGCGTTGGGTCAATACACGCATCAAGGCGTCTGCCATCCACGATGCCACCTGGGCCAGCTGATCACGGCCGACTTGTTGGCCGACCACCCAATCAAATCCCGCTTGTTGGGCCAAATATTGACCTGCCGGATCCAGTCGTGTGAGGACATTTTTCTCGTCCACCACCATCAGCCGGCCTCCCAAGTGAACCGCAGCGGTGGCCACCAACTCACCGTTTTGCACCAAGCCCAGCTTGGTGGTGCCACCGCCAATGTCGATGTTCAAGATGCGCTGCTTGTCGTCGTAACTTCGTTTGGCAGCGCCTGAGCCATACACCGCCAGCATGGACTCCATGTGGTGGCCTGCCGTGGCGCAGACAAACTCGCCGCCTTGCTCTGCCAGCACGGCGGCAATCGACTCGCTGTTTTCCCGGCGCAAGGCTTCACCGGTCAGGATCACCGCGCCCGCATCCACTTCGTCCGGGTGCAAACCGGATTCTTGGTACGCCTTGTCGATGATGGCGCCCAAAGCTTTGGCGTCCATCAGGGTGTCACTTTGGTAGGGCGTCAAAGAAATGGGTGACTGGTAAATGGAGGTGCGTTCGACCACCGTGTAACGGCTCGACAAATCTTCGGCAATACGGCGCAGGTGGATGCGCGAAAAGACCACTTGTGTGCCGGAAGAGCCCACGTCAATGCCGACGCTGTGCAAGATCACATTGTCTTGACGCCACAAGGACTCTTGAGAAGGGTCATCACCCGCGAAATCATGGTCATGGTCGTGGTCGGCTTCGCCATCGTGTGTATGGCTGTAGTCCTGCCCATATTGATGGTCCTGCACTGAATGGATGTTGGGCTTGGGGGTGTCTTGAGAACTCATGGAAAAACGTGTCTGACAATAAAAAGTGGATTCAATAATCAATAAAACTGGTCAAAGTGCACTTGGTCCATGGGCACCTTGCGCTCCACCAACACCTTGATCAAGGATTGCGCCATGAGTGGCGGGCCAGCAAAATAAATTTCCATTTCAGTCAGCCGTTCCCCCCAAATGTCATTGACGGCATCGTGCACAAACCCTTGCAATTGACCTTCTTGCAGGGGTGCATCCGCAGTTGCGCCAGAAATGACGGCTTGGTAGTGGCCTCGTGCAGACCAAGCGTCCAGTGCTTCCAGCATGTCCAGCCCACAGACGTCCTGTGGGGTGCGCGCACCGTACACAAAATGCAGGCGTTGGTTGACCAATTTGGGGCTGTTCATCGCGCCGCGCGCCACAGACACCATGGGCGCCAAGCCCGAGCCACCGGCAATGCACAAAATATCTCGGGGTGCATCTTCTCTGACGTAGGCCATGCCATAAGGACCATCGATCTCTACACGCTCACCCAAAGGCAAGTTAAAAAGCGCTGAAGAGCCCACACCATCGGGCGTGCGGCGCACCTGGAAGTCGATGAAAGTCGCGTCGCCGCCTTGCGTGCTCATGGAGTAGGCGCGCGGCCCCTGAATGCCGGACATCTGAAGCAGCGCATATTGACCAGACGAAAAAGCCATCGGTTGGGCCAGCTCAAAACGAAACTCGGACAGATCGTGCGTGATGGTGCGTGAGCCTCTGAGCCAAGCCTCGGTTTTCAGGGGCGTGTGCACAGGCTTGTATTTGTCAGAAGTGCGCAGCTTGATGTGCAAATCGCCCAGGGCATGCGTCTGGCAGCCCAGCCATTTGTTTTTGAGTTTGTCCTTTTGGCTCAGGCCCGGTGCTTCCACCCAGGAAGACTTGACCTCGCCTTCCAGCAACTCAAATTTGCAATTGCCACACGAGCCCACATTGCACTCATAGGGAAACGCCAAGCCTTCACGCAAAGCTGCACGCAAAAGGGTGTCGCCGGGTTGGCAAGAGAAAGACAGGTCGCTGCCGGAAATTTGGACACGGTGAGAAGAATTGGACATAAATTTGAGCGTTGGCCGAGGCGCAAAGGGCCCTCAAGGGCGATAACCCAATTGCGCCGAAATGGCGTTGGCAGTGTTGATCAGTTCGGCCGACAAGCCGCGCAATTTTTTGAGCGTCAGGCGCTGACTGGGACCACCAATGCCGATGGCCGCAACCACATTGCCTGCAATGTCACGGATTGGCGCGCCAATGCCCCGCATGCCTTGTTCAGATTCTTCATCATCGATGGCAAAACCGTTGTGCCTGATGGCTTCGAGCATTTTTGAAAGTTTGACCGGATCTGTTTCTGTGGCGGACGTTCGCGGAACCAATGGGCCAGACAAAATCTTGCCGATCATGGCCCCACCCGAAAATGCCACGATCGCCCGGCCTTCGCAGGTGAAGATTGCTGGCTTGATGGTGCCGATGTAACTTTTCATGCGAATCGCTTGACGGCTTTCCAGGTTGTAGAGGTAGATGATGTTGGTGTCCGTCATGACCGCCAAGTGCACCGTCTCACCCGTGCGCTCTCGCAAAACATTCAAAAACGGCTGCGCCATGTTCGACACTTCCAGTCGACGGCGCACCAAGGCACCCATCACGAACAAATTGATACCGAGCCGGTATTTGCCCGATTCAGGGCTTTGCTCCAGCAAGCCTTCGCTGGTCAACGTGACGGCCAAGCGGTGAACTGTACTTTTGGCCAAATCCAGGCGTTTGGCCAGGCTGCTGATGCCGATCTCTGTCTCCACCTCTGAAAAGCACTTCAAAACACGCACAGCCGCTGTCACGGAAGACAGGCGGGGGCTTTGAGAAATTTTGGGTTCCATAGGACAAGAACAAAAGCTTTTCCAGCATCATACGCAGGTTCCACTTTAAAGAACATCGTTCTTTATGAAAGAATTTGATGAACTGTTATTTTTTTGCACATTCAGCCAATGCGACCCTTAAAAACACAAATTCATACAAGGGAAAACCCGAAACCAAACGTGTTGACTTCATGAAGGAGATCAAGCTTAATTAAGAATGTCCCTGTATGCGGATCTTAGTTCCACATAGAAGAACGATCAATTCGGGTTCTTTGAGTCCAAAAATGCAGTCACTACTGCGAAGGAGATCAATTCGTGCAAAGCTTTGAAGCTGGAACTGCGCCACCACCTTGGTGGCAAAAGTTCGATGCCAAATGGTTGGTTATTGGTGGGTGCTTGGCCTTGGTGGCTGTCCTCGCTTTGGTTCCCTTGGGATTCATGATTTGGCAAAGCTTTCACACGCCAGAAACAAACGCCGCGCCGTCTGTCTTTACATTGGGGAACTATGAAAAGGCTTACACGAACCCAGAAACGATCACGATCTTCTGGAATTCGGTGCAGTTTGCCTTGGGCACCTCTGCAGTAGCGTTCACTTTGGGCACGACCCTGGCATGGATCAACGAACGAACCAACACGCCCATGCGTCGTTTGTTTTATACCTTGTCCATTGTGCCTTTGATCATTCCCGGCATCTTGTTCACGATTTCATGGATCATGCTGGCCAGTCCCAAAATCGGACTGATCAATCTGGTTATGCAGTCTTGGTTTGGTTTGGATTCACCGCCCTTCAACATCTACTCCATGGGGGGGATGATCTGGGTCGACGGTTTGCATTATTCGCCCTTGGCATTCTTGTTAATGTCAGCCGCCTTCAGGGCCATGGACCCCTCGCTCGAAGAGTCGGCGACCATGAGTGGTTCGGGGGTGTTGAATACCTTGTACCGCATCACATTGAAATTGGCACTGCCCGCTATTTTGGCCACAGTGCTGACCCTGTTCATTGAGGCCATTGCTTCATTTGAAGTGCCTGCATTGCTTGGTTTGCCAGCGGGGATACAGGTTTTCACTTCGGCGATTTATCAATCGATTCACCAATACCCAAGCCAAATCGGTTTGGCGGCGGCCTATTCGGTGATTTTGCTGATGCTCACCACGGGGGGTATTTACATTCAGTCCCGAATTTCATCGAGTGGCAGCAAATACTCAACCGTCACGGGCAAAGGCTTTCGGCCCCGCACCATCGACTTGGGCAAGTGGCGCTTTTTCACGTTGGGCATCTTCATTGTGTATTTCTTGCTCATCGTGGTGCTGCCTTTCTTTGTGCTGTTGTGGTCGTCGCTGCAAAAGTTTTATGCACCGCCTTCCATGGCGGCGCTGCAAAACATCACGCTGGACGGCTACCGTTATGTGTTTGCGTCCTCCAACATCCGAGACGCTGCGCTGAACAGCTTGTGGATGTCGGTCACCACAGCCACGGTGGTGATGCTGCTGGCTTCTGTGATCAGTTGGATTGTGGTGAAAACCAAAATCCCAGGGCGCTGGTTGCTGGACAACATGGCTTCATTGCCCATGGTGTTCCCAGGCCTGGTCTTGGGTGTCTCGATCATGATTTTCTATCTGACCTTTGACATTGGCATTTACGGCACGTTCTGGATCATTTTGTTGGCCTACGTCACACGTTTTATGCCATACGGCTTGCGGTACAGCACCACGTCGATGATCCAAATCCACAAAGACCTTGAAGAGTCCGCCGGCATGAGTGGTGCCAGTTGGTTCACCGTTTTCCGCCGCATCATTTTGCCGCTGCTCAAACCTGGCCTTATTGCCGGCTGGATCTACGTGATGATTGTGTCAATCCGTGAATTGTCAACCTCGATTCTTCTCTACAGCCCAGGCAACGAAGTGATCTCGGTCATGATTTGGGAACTTTGGGAGAACGGTCAGTACGTCGAGTTATCAGCACTGAGTGTGATGTTCATCTTGATGTTGTTGGTGTTGGTGGGCTTGGCTCAGGCCGCAGGCAAACGCTTTGGCGTCAAAGAGGGCTAAACCCTTCTAGCGACAGACTTGAATAGGAAAAAAACGTGTTATCAGTTAAAAATCTCTTTACAGAATATGTCAGCGACAAGGGTGCCATCGTCAAAGCCGCTCAAGATGTGAGCTTTGAAGTGCCTGAAGGCAAGCTGTTCACTTTGCTGGGCCCCAGTGGTTGCGGAAAGACCACCACCTTGCGCTCCATTGCCGGTTTGGAAAAACCCACATCCGGTCAGATTGAGGTGGCCGGGGTCGCGGTGTACAGTTCTGACAAAAAAGTGTTTGTCCAACCCAACAAGCGTGGGTTCGGCATGGTTTTTCAGTCATATGCCATCTGGCCACACATGACTGTTTTTCAAAATGCGAGCTTCCCTCTGGAGGTGGGCAACAAAAAGTACACCGCGAAAGAAATTGAAACCAAAGTGATGTGCACCTTGGAGGCTGTAGAGCTGGCACAGTACCGTGACCGTGATGCCACCCGTTTATCAGGGGGTCAACAGCAGCGATTGGCTTTGGCGCGTGCGTTGGTCATGGAGCCCAAACTCTTGTTGCTCGATGAGCCTTTGTCCAACCTGGATGCCAAACTGCGCGAAAAAATGCGCTTTGAGCTGAAAAAAATCCAACGTGAGATGGGCATCACCACCATCTATGTGACGCACGATCAGTCGGAAGCCTTGGCACTCTCGCACGAAATCGCGGTCATGCGCGACGGCAGGATCGTCCAGCGTGGCACGCCGCGTGAAATTTACGAGACACCCAACAGCGAATTCGTGGCAGATTTTGTAGGCAGCATCAACTTTGTCAAAGGCACCATCAAAGACCTGAACGCGCCAGGCAGCATGATGGTGATCGATACCGAAATTGGCGTCTTGCAAGCCCCCTTGCGCAGTGGTTTTGCGGTGGGTGAACAAGTCCAGGTTTGTGTCCGGCCTGAGGATGTCTTCCTGAGCGAAGAAGTGCCTCAACTGGATCACCATAACCATTGTCATGGCACCGTTTTTGCCAAGATTTTCTTGGGTGAAGTTTTGGATTTTCAGGTCAAGGTGGGCGAAAAAGTCATGTTGGCACGCGTCCACCCCAGCCAGAAGACGCCTGTCGATCACCCCATCCACATCGTCTTGGACCCCAAAGATTGCATCGTGATCAAGGGCCATGCTTAAGGCATTATTTTTTGAAAAGGAAAATCACCATGAGTGATGACAAGCAACCCGCCGCTTCACCGGAATTCGTTCCCAATGAGTCGCATTACCACAGCAAAAAAGACCGCACGTTTGTACGAGCCATCGCTGGTCCGTACAACCTGAACGATGAGCTCAAGCGCTTGCGCGCCATGCCACGGGTTCGCAAGGGTAAGGACATCAAATTCAACGATGGTCCCCAGGCATTCAGCCGCCACTATGTGGAACCCAAGGATGGCATCACGCAGACATTCCACATGCACCTGGAAGAGTACGGCCCCGGTGGCAACTCGCAAAAGCACGGTCATGTGAACGAAGCCGCCTTTTACATTTTGGATGGCACGGGCTACGAAATTCACGACGGCATCCGTTACGACTGGAAGGCCGGCGACATTGCTGTGGTGCACAATAACTGCGTGCACCAACACTTCAATGCCAGCAGCGAGCGTCCTGCCCGGGCCTTGGTGATCAAAACAAAACCCATGTACATGTTCATGAACATGTTGTTCCAGCAACAAGTGGAGCCACGTCCTAGCGAACCTGCGCCAGGCGGTGAGGGCTTCAAAGCCCGCAATGAGGAAGAGGACTTCAACTACCCTAAGGGAGGTTACTGATATGGCTTGGGACGAATCAAAATCATGGCTCAAAGGCACAGAGCAGGGACAGTATTACCAAGGTTTGCTTGACGATGCCGAGCAAATGCCTGCGCGCAACGCGAAACGCCACAAAGTGGTGCGCCCAGAGGACATGCCATGGGAGATGGCACGTCAAGGTCTGCTCAAGCATTTGCTCAATGAGTCAATGAACACGCGCATTGAAACGGTGGATGCTTACATGCAAATCATTCCTCCGGGCAGCAAGTCGGGCAAGCACCGTCACCTCGCCGAAGAGTGTGTGTACGTTTTGGAAGGTCGTGGCTATGACTTGCACCAGGACTGCGATGTGAAAATCACGGACACCTACCACTGGAAGCCTCAGGACGAAATCAAACGCTACGAGTGGGAAGCCGGTGATGTGATTTACATCCCACCAAACACCATTCACCAGCACTTCAATGCCGACCCGGACCGGCCTGTTCGCCTGATCTCCTCCATCAACCGCATCTTCAAGTACTGCGGTCTGAACGATTTGGAGCAAATCGAAAATGCACCCGAATTCGACCCTTCGGTGGTGTTGGACGGCGAAAAAATCCTGAAGTACCTGCGCAAGTAAACAGGTCAAACCAGACACTCAATTCATAAGAAAAAAATCTCGATATGGCAAAAGACGCTCTTGTATCCGAAGACTTGGCTTCGAAATTCGCAACTGAAAAAGAAACACCTTACACACGTTGGGTGAAAGACGAGGGGCTGGACATCATCAGCGCCCACTATGTTCGCAACCTCAACACCGTTGACCTCAAGCCTTGGGCCCGCCGCGGTGGCAAAGGGGTGTACATCAACCACGAAGCCTCACGCACCTCCAACGACTGCTATGTGGTGGAGATTGCGCCAGGCAAGCAATTGGAGCCACAGCGTCAGATCTTCGAGGAAATGATTTATGTCCTCTCGGGTCGAGGCTCCACAACGGTCTGGAACGACCAGGGTCACCGCATCACCTTCGAGTGGCAAGCGGGCGCCTTGTTTGCCATTCCCTTGAACTGCTTACATCAGCACTTCAATGGTTCGGGCAAAGATGCGGCACGTTTTGTGGCGGTGACCAATGGCCCACCCGTCATCAACTTGTACGAAGACCTGAACTTCGTGTTCAACACCCAATACGATTTCGGCAACCGCTTCAATGGTGAGCCTGATTATTTCAGTGGCAAAGGTGAGCAAAAAGGCTTATTGCTCGAGACCAACTTTGTGGCTGATGCCGTGAACTTGCCCTTGATCAGTGCCAAAGAACGCGGTGCGGGTGGTGGTCACATCCGCTTCAACATGGCACGCGGCTCCATGAACAGCCACATCTCTCAGTTCCCAATTGGCACATATAAAAAAGCCCATTGTCACGGTCCAGGAGCCCACGTTATTATTTTGAGCGGCGAGGGTTACAGCCTGATGTGGCCAGAGGGCGAAGAGCCTCGCCAATACGACTGGGAAGTCGGCTCGATGATTGTGCCGCCCAACATGTGGTTCCATCAGCACTTCAACACAGGCACCACGCCAGCACGCTATTTGGCGTTCAAGCACGAAGTGGTTTCTGTGCGCAATGCACAAGGCGTACCCAAAGCCTGGATCAGCCGCCGAATCGGCGGAGATCAGATTGATTACGCCGATGAGAGCACTGCTGTGCGCGATCGTTTTGCCGATGCTTTGTCCAAGCACGGCATGGCGCCCCGCATGACCGAAGCATACGAAGCTGAACTGCCCTCTTTGCCCCCTAAAAACTAACCTTCATCAGGAAACAAGAGACTTATATGAACCACTTCAACAAGACACGCCGACAGCTGGTGCAAGCCGGTGCATTGGCTTTGGGCAGTGGGGCTTTGCCCTTCGCCCATGCCCAAGCATCGTCACCGCTGATGACGCAATTGGCCAATTTGACCGGGCAAGACCGCCTGAACAAACTGGCCGAAGGCGCGCGCAAAGAAGGCAACTTGAGTATTTACACCTCCATGCCTGTCGACGACATTGGCGCATTGACTGCTGCCTTTGAGCAGCGCTACGGTGTCAAGTCCAAAGTCTGGCGCAGTGGTTCAGAAAAAATTTTGCAACGCGGTCTGTTGGAGGCCCGGGCCAAACGTTACGAAGTCGACGTGTTTGAAACCAACGGCCCTGAGCTGGAGGTTTTGTCCCGCGAAAAACTCCTGCACGAATGCAAGTCACCTCATCTGGGCGACCTCATTCCACAAGCCATTCGCCCCCACAAGGAGTGGATTGCCACGCGCCTGAATATTTTCACGTGTGCCTACAACACCAAGTTGGTCAAAAAAGAAGAGCTGCCCAAAACCTATGCCGATTTGCTCGATCCCAAGTGGAAAGGCAAATTGGCGGTCGAAGCAGAAGACAGCGATTGGCTGGCTGAAATCGTGATGAAAATGGGCGAGGAAAAGGGCATCGCCTTGTTCAAGGAAATCGTCCGCAAGAACGGCATGTCCGTGCGCAAGGGCCACACCCTGTTGGCCAACTTGGTGGCCTCGGGTGAGGTGCCACTGGGCTTGACGCTGTACAACTACAAAATCGAACAGATGAAAAACTCCGGGGCACCGGTGGAATGGTTCTCCCTCGATCCCGTCGTGGCACGCCCCAACGGCAATGGCGTGGCCAGAAATGCACCCAATCCCCACGCCGCCATCTTGTTCCAGGATTTTGAGTTGTCCGAAGGTCAGGCCATTCTGGGCAAACGGGACTTTATTCCCGTCAGCAACAAGGTGCCCTCCACACTCAACAAAATGCCTCTGATTTTTGCGGACCCCAAGGTCACTTTGGACGATGGCAACAAGTGGACGCGCATCTACGAAGAAATATTCAGTCGCAAGGGTTGAAGCACCAAACATGGATAGGGAAAGAAACTTCTGGCTTCTTTCCCTTTTTTCATTCGACAGGAGACAAAAAATGAGTCACGCAGCATCTTTCAAACAACGCGCCAAAAAATGGGCCCTTTTGAGCCTCTTCGCACTGCCTCTTTGGGCGCAAGCGCAGGGCTTTGATCCGGGATTGCTGACCAGCACCGCCCCGGACCGTGCGGCCAAGTTGCTCGCTGCAGCGAAGGTGGACGGCTCTTTGACGATGTACACATCCATCGCAGAGAAGGATCTCAAACCCATCATTGAACCGTTTGAAAAAAAGTACGGCATCAAGGTGATCACTTGGCGCGCCAGTGGGGACAGTGTCTTGAACCGCACACTCAATGAAAACCGTGCCAAGCGCTACACCGCAGACTTGGTCCATGCAGGGTCGGTCGAGCTTGAAGCTTTGTCGCGTGAAAAAGTGCTGCAGCAAGTCAACTCGCCGCATTTTGCCGATTTGATGCCCGGCAGTGTGCCCGCGCACCGCGAATGGGCATCCACCATTTATTCATTGTGGGTACAGGCCTACAACACCAACGCCATCAAAAAAGCCGATACGCCGAAAACCTATGCCGACTTGCTCGACCCCAAATGGAAAGGCAAATTGGGTTATGAGGTTGAAAACATCGACTGGTTTGTGACCGTGGTCAAGTCCATGGGCGAAGCCAATGGCTTGAAATATTTTCGCGATCTGGCCAGCACCAATGGCATCTCCATTCGCAAGGGGCATACCAACCTGACCAACATGGTGGGTGCGGGTGAGGTTCCCATGGCCCTGACCGTCTACAACTACATGCCCGAACAGCTCAAGAAAAAAGGCGCGCCGATTGACTGGGTGGTGCTTCAACCGGCGGTGGCACGGGCCAATGCTGTGGGCCTGATGCGCAACGCACCCAAGCCGGCAGCCGCCGCACTGTTCATGGATTACTTGTTGAGCGAAGGCCAGCAAGCCTTTGCCGACCTGGAGTATTTGCCCAGCAACACCAAAGTCACCTCGGATCTGCGCAGTTTCAAGATCAACTTTGTGGACCCAGCGGATAGCTTGGACAACCGGGAAAAATGGCGCAAACTCTACGATGAAATCATCATGCGTGGAGGAAAGTGATGGCAACAGCTCTTTTGAGTGGGATGACGCGACTAGAGTCGCGCAACATGGGCCTGATCATCTTGGGTCATGCCCTGACCCACTGGTACCCCGCCACCTTTTACATGCTTTTGCCATTGATTGGCAGTGAAATGGGTTTGAGCTACAGCCAAATCGGTTTCATCATGACGTGCCAATACGCGGCAGGGGCCATCTCGAATGTGCCCGGAGGCATGTTGGTGGATGTCTGGGGGAAAAAGGGCCAGTTGATGGCCCTTTCGCTTTTTTGGGTGGGGTTTCCCTATTTATTAATGGGTTTCACCACCGAATACTGGATGTTGTTGTTGTGCGTGATGCTGGTGGGCATTGGCAACAACCTGTGGCACCCGACCGCCATCCCGTTATTAGGCCGCATGTTTCCAGAACGCAAAGGTTTTGTGTTGTCACTGCACGGCATGGGCGGTAATGTGGGCGATGCTTTGGCACCGTTGGTGGTGGGTGTTTTGCTGACCACTTTGTCCTGGCGAGAAATCGTGCTACTAAACGTTGTGCCGGGTGCTGCGATGTCGGTGCTGCTGTTGTTTTTCTTGGGTGCTCTGACCTTTGCACCCAAGGCTAAAGCGTCCCCAAGCGATGCCGATCACAGCAAAAACCAGCCTGCAACCAACCAGCCTGCCATCGTCAATGGTGGCGGTCAAAGCATGACCAGTTACATGGAGGGCCTCAGGACCTTGATGCGCACACGCGGTCTTTTCATGCTGACCTTGAGCTCGTCCTTTCGCTCGATGACACAAGGCACCTTGCTGACCTTTTTGCCCCTGTACTTGGCCAAGGACATGAAATACGACATCTTCTGGGTCGGTGTGATTTTGGCCATATTGCAATTGGCGGGCTTCATTGCCGCACCCATTGCCGGCCACTTGTCGGACACCATGGGGCGCAAGACCATTTTGGTGTCTTGTTTTGGTGTCAGCGGTGTGGTGCTGTTGTTGATGACTTTTGCCGGTGCTACCCCGTTGTTTGTGTTCTTGATTGCGGTGCTGGGCTTCTTTTTGTACGCAGCGCGCCCCATCATGCAAGCCTGGATGCTGGAAGCCACGCCCAAAAACATGGGCGGCACAGCCATTGGTTTGATGTTCGGCATGCAATCCGGTGCGCAAGCCATTGCACCTGTTTTGGGCGGCATTGTGGCTGATCAATACGGTTTGCTGTCTGCTTTTTACCTCCTGGCTGCCACCATCATCTTGGCCAACATCATGGTCATCTGGATTCCTTCAAGCGACACGGTTGAGGCCAAAAAATAAATTGACCCTTTGCGGGTCATCACGGCCACCAACGAAAGTGGTGCACCGTTACTGAAAGCGCTAGACTGCGTCAGGCATCGACGTGACCCGGCGCTTTTTTCATGGCACTAAGGGCAAACAGAGACGAAAAAAAACGGATACTCCACATGGAGCATCCGTGTCAATTTAACTTTGGAGTTGCGCGATCAGAACTTGAACTGAACACCGACAGACATGTCGGTCAAAGAACCGCCGAACATGGTTGCGGCTGAACTGTTGAAGGAAGCATTGGCATTCGCGTTTTTCTTGCCGTAGAGCATGAAGATGCCGATGTCTTTGTCGTAGTCGTAGCGAGCACCCAAGCTCATCATATCTCCGCCCAAACCCGTTGTTGCACAGGCAGCGCCACTAACCAATGTGCAGCTGCCAGCATTGCCTTTGGCAAAGTTCGCAGCAACAGTCCATTGATTAGTCAACGCGTATTGACCGGTGACTTGCCAAGTGGTGGTCTTGTAGTTGCTGACGGCTGCGTTGGGATTGTCGTACGAGAGGTTTGAAAAATCCATGCCAACGCGCAATTTGCCTGCGGTGTAACCCAAGCTCAAACGATTGCCCGTGTCTTTGTCGTTGCCAGCAGCAATGTAACCTTTGTGGGTCTCTTGTGCCAAACCCACATAATAAGTTTTGTTGCTCCAGTTCACGCCTGCCGAAGACAATTTCTTCGTGGTGGCTAAGCCCTTATCCCATGGCTTCGCTTGCGAAAAACCAGCTTTGAAACCGTTCAGAGTGGGTGTTTCGTAGGCCAAATGCTGACCAATGCGGGTGTTGAAGTTGGCAGCACTTTTCCAGCTCACATCCGAGGCAACCGTACTTGTTGATACAAAATTGGAAGAACTGACACCCAACATGCGAACGCGGTCGCCGTATTTTTTGTAAATGGTGTCCATTTGACCCATGGTTACGGTACCAAATTTCTCGTGCTGAACAAACACATATGCGTCGCGGGGTTTGGTCGTGAAACCAGCGTCTTTAGAACTTTCGTCGAGGCTAACATTACCTTGTAAATCAAAACCTGCCCGAACTTCGCCAAATTTGCGTGAAGCCTTGAAACCTATGTAAGAGTTCACCGGTGTGACTTGGGTTTTGTCAACCAATGCGGTTGATTTGGACGCTTTGGGCAACGCGCTTGTTGCAGAGCTTGTGCCTCCGTCATAGGAACTACTTTGGTATTGAGGATAAAGATTGCCGTAAACCTCAAAATCAGCGCCAACTTTGGCAGCATGTGCCGTTGTAACCATACCGAGTGTTGCCATGGAGGCGATAGCCAATGCGTGGTATTTCAATTTCATGATGTCTCCAAAATTTTTGTAATGAATGAGCCCATAGGGGATCGGGTTGACCGCCTGGCGTTCTTTTATTCGGAACACCGTTCCTTCAAACGCGACAGTAAAGTTATTAAGCAAAAAAAACAACGGGAGTCGTATCGGTGATAACCCGCAAATTGTGGCGTCTGAGCATCACAAAAAAAGTTTCACAATTTTTCTCGCAAGCTTGTCCCAACAATTTGGGGGTGCTTCGGGCTTTACCTGTTGACGCTTAGCGTGCGCGTGATCTAACATTTAAAGAACGCTGTTCCATATATGGGAACAGCAAACGGGAACTGATATGCCACACGACAAAGACAACGCCCACTGGCACGAGCCAGCGGGCCATAAAAAGGCCGGGTACGGCGTTTTCAAAAAACAACCCACGCCTTATGACGCTTTCATGGAGCAAGAAGGCTTGCCGGTATTCCGCGATGTGGGCATCGACAAAGTGCAAAACCTGCCATTGGTCGACTGGAAACGAACCGGCGGCAAAGGCCACTTCATTCAGCTTTACGGCACCGAGACCAAATGGGGTTGCTACGTGGTCGAGGTGCCGGGTGCTGGTGCGCTGCGCCCCGAAAAGCACATGTACGAGGAAATCTACCTCGTTGTGGAGGGGCGCGGAACGACCGAGGTTTGGCAAGAAGGCGATACCAAAAACCATGTGTTCGAGTGGCAAAAGGGGTCGATGTTTTCGATCCCGATCAACGCTTGGCACCGCATTGTCAATGCCACCTCCAGTGGTGCTTTGTTGTTGGCCGGCACCACCGCGCCCAACGTGCTGAACATGCTGCAAAGCAAAGAGGCGGTGTTCAACAACCCCTTTGTTTTCCGCGATCGCTTCAACGGTGCCGATGATTTCTACAAAGCCAGTGATGAGATCGAGGCCGACCCGGTGCGTGGTTTGGCCATGCGACGGACCAACTTCATTCCGGATGTGATGACCTGTGACTTGCCGCTGGACAACCGGCGCTCGCCGGGTTACCGCCGGATTGAGCCGTTCATGACCAACAACTGCTTCTACTTCTGGATTGGTCAACACGAGAACGGCCGTTACTCGCGTGCGCACGCCCACACCTCAGCGGCGGTGCTCATTTGCCTCAATGGCAAAGGCTACACCTACACCTGGCCAGAAGACGAAGGCGAAACCCCTTGGAAAGACGGCAAAGAGCATTTGGTGCGGCGCATCGATTACGAGCCGGTCGGCTTGGTCTCGGCAGCTCCTGGCGGCGCGCGTTGGTACCACCAGCATTTCAGCTCCGGCTCGGAGGCCTTGCGTTTGACCGCTTGGTTTGGCCCCCACAACCCGGGCCGTGACCCCGGCGCACCAGGCTCCAAACACACCGACTACACAGCGCAAGATGTGACCGAGGGGGGCACCACCATCCCGTATTGGCTGGAAGACCCGCACATTCGAAACGAATATCAGGCCTTGCTCAAGCGAAACAGCGTGCCCGATCGCATGGATCCAGACTGGTACAACATACCAGCGGAATTCATGGAAAAGTTTGGCCCCAAAAAGTGAGTGGGGGAACATGAGCGACGTGCCAGAATGCGGTCGGGTCTTTTTCAGCCATGTTCGGCGCAGCCTCGAACAAGAAGATGAAATTGAGCTGACCAGTGTGGGTGTGGACATTGGATCGTCCACATCGCACCTGGTTTTTTCAAAATTGCTCATGGAGCGCTTGGACAACCGCTACATCGTCAGCGAGCGCACAGTGCTGCATGAATCAGCCGTCTTGTTGACACCCTATGCGGCCGACCAAAGCATCGATGCACAAGCGCTCAAAGTCTTCATCGATGCGCAATACGCACGCGCGGGCCTCCAGCCCGATGACATCGATTCAGGGGCCTTGATCCTCACCGGTGTGGCGGTGCGCAGAAACAATTCACGTGCCATCGCCGATTTGTTTGCCAGCCAGGCCGGCAAGTTTGTCTCGGTGAGCGCAGGCGATGCGCTCGAAACCACTTTGGCGGCCTTTGGCTCTGGGGCGGCTGCACGCTCGATACGCGAAACCGCACGGGTCATGAACATCGACATCGGTGGCGGCACCACCAAAATTGCCGTTTGCGAGGGCGGTGAGCTGGTCGATCTCACGGCGATCGACATTGGCGCACGCCTCTTGGCCCTGGATGACGCATCTCGCTTGGTGCGCATGGAAGAAGCCGGGCGGTATTTTTTGCAACAAGCCGGCTTGGATGTGGCGATGGGTCAACCCTTGACCGATGCTGATCTTCAGGTTGTGACCGATTTGATGGCGTCCAAGATTTTGGAGGCCTGCGGTCAGGGTGTGATGTCCACCGACACAGCGAAGTTGTTGCGTCTGCCTGAATTGAAACACCGGGGCTTGCCCGATGTGTTGACTTTTTCAGGCGGTGTTTCTGAATACATCTATGGCCGGGAAGTTCAGGCTTATGGCGATTTGGGCCCTCACCTGGCCAAAGCCGTGCTGGCCAAAGCACAGGCCTGGGGCGCCAAGATCGTCCAACCCGAGCAGGGCATTCGCGCCACCGTGATTGGTGCCTCGCAGTACACGGTGCAAATCAGTGGCAGCACGATTTACGTCGAGCCCTCCGGCCAATTGCCTGTGCGCAATGTCCCGGTCATCGCTCCGGTGCTGGACCTGCAGGCCGAGGCGCTCGATGTCCAAGCGATCGCCCAAGCCATTCGTGACGCCTTGATCAGAATCGACATGCATCAGGGCGAGCAAGCCGTTGGCCTGTGCTACCAATGGCAAGGCTCCGCCACTTTTGCGCGGCTGGATGCGTTTTGCCGTGCCTTGGGGCTGGGCCTGCAAGCCATCACCGAGCAAGGCCACGCCTTGTTGTTGGTCGGGGATGCCGACTGCGGCGGTTTGATCGGTATCCATTGCCATGAAGAATTGCACATGACCTGTCCGGTGATTTCAATCGATGGCATCCATTTGAAAGCGCTGGATTTCATTGATGTCGGGGCCATGCTGGAGACATCCGGTGCCGTGCCCGTGGTCATCAAATCATTGGTTTTTCCGGCCACTGCGGCTTTGGGCCAAGTGCACAAGGTTTGAACCATGGGCATGCTCTACCCCCCGATTGAACCGCACAGCCAAGGCGTGCTCGATGTGGGGGACGGTCACCACCTGTATTGGGAAGCGTGTGGCAATCCACAAGGCCAACCGGTGGTGTTCTTGCATGGTGGGCCGGGCGCTGGGTGCACGGCTCAGTCCAGGCGGTTTTTTAACCCGCAAAAATACCGAACCATCTTGTTTGACCAACGAGGTTGCGGGCGTTCTAGGCCTTTGGGCAACACACACCACAACGATTTGGCGCACCTGGTGCAAGACATGGAGTTACTCAGGCAGCATTGCGCGGTTGATGCTTGGCTGTTGTTTGGGGGATCTTGGGGCAGCACCTTGGCCTTGGCCTATGCCCAAGCGCATGCCGATCGGGTGACAGGCTTGGTGCTGCGGGGTGTGTTCACCGCCAGTGCGCAGGAGTTGGCATGGCTCTACACAGAAGGCGGTGCCAGCCGGTTGTTTCCTGAGGCCTGGACCAAATTTTCCAGGGCATTGGGGCAGGACCATCCTAGTGGCTTGTTGGCCAACTATGCGGAGCACTTGAGCGGTGGTGATCGCAAGACTCAAGTGCAGGCCGCGTTGGCTTGGTGCGCTTGGGAAGACAGTTTGAGCAGCATCGAATCCGAGGCACCCAGCAGCCTGGACCCCGATGCTTGCTGGGCCATGGCGCGCATTTCGGCGCACATGTTTGTGCACGATGCCCAACTGAAGACAGGCTTGGCTTGGCCAACAGGTCATGGGCGGGCTGTCTCGCCCAGCAGCACAACGCCTTGCATCGTGGTCCAGGGGCGGTTTGATGTGGTCACGCCCATGGCCACAGCCTGGGACTTGCATCAGGCTTGGCCAGGCAGCACCTTGCGCATCGTGCACAACGCAGGGCACAGCAGTTCAGACCCTGCTTTGCAACAAGTTTTGGTTGAAGCCTTGGATGGCTTGGTATTTCATTGATTTTCAATTCACAAGGAGACAATATGGCAATCACAGAATTTCTGTTGGATGGTAAAAGAGTCAGAATTGACAGCGATCCACAAATGCCCCTGCTGTACGCGTTGCGCGACGATCTGAAACTCAACAACCCCAAATTTGGGTGCGGCGTGGCGCAATGTGGCGCATGCACCGTGCACTTGGATGGACAACCCATCCGTTCGTGTGTGGTGCCTGTGTCAGAGATCAAGAACAAAAAGGTCACCACCTTGGCTGGCCTGGGCACACCCGAAAAACCACACCCCATTCAGGTGGCATTCGTAGAAGAGCAAGTGCCTCAATGCGGTCACTGCATCAATGGTTGGGTCATGACAGCGGCTGCGTTTTTAAAGACAAACCCGAAGGCCAACGACGACCAAATTCGTGATGCCCTGCAAGGGCTGAAGTGCCGTTGTGGCACCCATGTGTCGATTTTACGTGCCATCAAGCGCGCCCAAACCCAAATGGCCTGAAGGAGACAACATGACACAAGACTCACAAACTCAAGCCATGTCATCCACCGAATTGGTCACTTCACGCCGAGACTTTCTCAGTGCTGCAGGCGCCTTGGTCGTCTCCGTCACGGGTGCCTTGCCCGGCTTGGCAGCGGCCCAATCTGCAGCAGTGCCAGCCACAGCGGCGGCAGCGGGTGCATCTGGCGCGGCATTGGCTGCGGCCATCAGTGCGGTCAAACCCGCACTCAAAGCCGACGAACTCGACTCGTGGGTGGCCATTGAGGCCGATGGTAAAGTGACCGCTTATTACGGCAAGGTTGATTTGGGCCAAAGTCTGGATGTGGCCATTGCCCAGATCGTCGCTGAAGAATTGGATGTGGCCTACAACAAGGTCAAGGTGATGATGGGCGATTCGGCCAGCTCGCTGAACCAAGGCGGTGCCTCCAGCGCCTTGGGCATTCAGGCCGGCGCCAAGCCCCTGCGCAGCGCTGCAGCAGAAGCGCGACGCATTTTGTTGGAGTTGGCCGCTGTGAAATTGGGCGTGCCCGCTGACCAATTGAAGGTCAACAACGGCCTGGTTGCCCATGCCGCAGACGCAAGCAAATCCGTCAGCTACGCAGATTTGATTGGCGGCAAATTTTTCAACAGCAAGGTCGACTGGAACAAGCGCATCGGCAACCCGCTCGACATCAAAGTGCAGGCCAAGCTCAAGCCAGTTTCTGAGTACAAAGTGGTCGGCCAGCCGTTTGCACGCAACGATGTGGCTTGGAAACTGTATGGCACCGATGGCAATATGGGTGACGTGCGTGTGCCTGGCATGTTGCATGCGCGGGTGGTGCGGACCCCCGTGGCGGGCAGCACCCCCGAGAAAGTCGACGCGGCCTCCATTGCGCACATCAAGGGTGCAAAAGTCGTGCAGGAAAAAAACTTCATTGCCGTGGTGGCTGAAAGAGAGTGGGACGCCGTACGTGCAGCCCGCGACTTGAAGGTGACTTGGTCGGCTTCCACCAGCCCTTTTCCCGAATACAACAAATTGTTCGATCACATTCGGCAAGCGCCGACGGTCAAGCAAGACCTGACAGATAAAAAAGGTGACGTAGAGGCTGTGTTTAAAAATGCGGCGCGGGTGGTGGAGGCTGAGTATTACTGGCCCTTCCAATCCCATGCCAGCATGGGCCCAGCCAGTGCCATTGCCGACGTCAAGGCCGATGGCATCACGCTGTGGACAGGCAGTCAAAAGCCGCATTACGCTCGCGACGGCGTGGCGAAGTTATTGAAGGTGCCAGTTGATAAGGTCCATGCCATTTGGGTACAAGGGCCCGGATCGTACGGCAGAAACGATGCGGGTGATGCTGCACTGGATGCCGCGATGATTTCGAAAATGACGGGCCGCCCGGTGCGTGTGCAATACATGCGCCATGACGCCACGGCCTGGGACCCGAAAGCCCCTGCATCGATCCACCGTGCTCGCGCGGCACTCGATGCCAATGGCAAAGTCACCGGTTACGAATTCATTACGCGCGCCTTTTCGCGGGCCACCATTGCCAGCAACGAGTCTGATCCTCGAGACAGTTTGGTGGGCATGGAGTTGGGCCTGCCGCCAACAGCAGGTGTGGGTTTTGGCACGCCCGCTGAGAGTTATGGTTTTGACGGCAAGCTCTTGGGCTGGGAGGTGATCCCGGATTTGATCGCCAGTGCTTCGCCCATGCGCACCTCGCACCTGCGCGATCCTGTGGGTTTGCAGATCCAGTTTGCCAGCGAGCAGTTCATGGACGAGCTGGCGCTCGCCACGGGCGATGACCCGGTGGCATTCCGACTCAAATACGCCAAAGCCCCACGCGACTTGGCGGTGTTGAAGGCGGCTGCAGAAAAGTCAGGTTGGCAACCACGGGGTAATGCACCACGCGACCGAACGGGCAATCTGCTGACCGGTCGCGGTATTGCCTACGCACAACGTGCGGGCACCATCGTGGCGGTGGTGGCCGAAATTGAAGTCAATCGTCAAACAGGGCGTGTCTGGGGCCGCAAGTTCACGGTGGCCCATGATTGCGGCTTGATTGTCAACCCGTTGGGTCTTCGTTACACCATCGAGGGAGGACTGGTCCAAGCTTTGTCGCGCACCTTGTTTGAAGAGGTGCAGTTTGCCCCCGACAAAGTGGTCAGTGTGGACTGGAACACCTACCCCATTCTGGACATGCAAGATGCACCCGAAAAAATCGAGGTGGTGCTGATCAACCGACCTGAAGTCGCACCCACGGGGGCAGGCGAAGCCACGTGCCGGGTCGTGCCAGCTGCGATGGCAAATGCCTTCTTTGATGCCACCGGCGTTCGGGCGCGACAAGCCCCCCTGTCGCCTTCCCGTGTTCGCACTTTGTTGGCCAAGGCCTGATGAAAGGGGTTGCCATGTTGAACATGCTCAATCTATCGCGGCCTTGGGCGCGACGTCAAATGATCCGTGCCTCGATCTTGGCGGTGGCTTTGTCAGGCATATCGGCCCTGCCGAGTGTGTCTCTGGCGCAAACGGCACCTGTGGCCAACCCGCATGAAGCCATCTACATGTACAAGGGCGCAGACCGTGAGGCCTGGCTGTTGGAGCGGGCGCGCAAGGAAGGCGGGGTGGTAACGTTCTACTCTTCCTTGTCGCCGACGGAGGCGACGCCTTTGATGCGTGAGTTTGAGAAAAAATATGGCATCAAGGTGGAGATGTGGCGCGGCTTGAGTGAAGGCGTCGTTCAGCGGGTGGTGAATGAGGGCAGAGCTCGGCGACATACGGTCGATGTGATCGAGACCAATGGACCCGAGATGGAAATGCTGGCGCGTGAGCGTTTGCTCAGCGAGTTTCACAGCCCACACATTGAAGACTTGCCGCAAGGGATGATTCCCAAACACCGCATGTGGATGCCTGACCGCGTCAACTTTTTTGTGGTGGCTTACAACACCCAAAAAATCAAATCTGCGGATTTACCCAAACACTATGAGGGATTTCTGGATCCCAAGTGGAAAGGTTTGCTGGGCATTGAGTCAACCGATGCGGAGTGGATGGGCGGCTTGGTCAACACCTTGGGTGAAGAGCGTGGGATGAGCTTCTTCAAGCGGCTTTCTGAACAAAAGCCCGATGTCCGTAAAGGCCACATTTTGCTGGCCCAAATGGTGGCGGCTGGCGAGATTCATGTGGGCCTGACCATCTACAACGCCAATGCCCAATCGCTCAAGCAACGCGGTGCGGCCATCGATTGGGTGCCCATCGAGCCCACCTTGGCCAGGCCACAGGGTGTGGCGGTGGCCAGAAATGCACCACGTCCCCACTCGGCGGCTTTGTTGGCGGAATACATGATCTCTCCAGAGGCGCAAGCGCTTTTCAACAGCATGGGGCGACCACCCGCCAACCTGAAGGTCAAATCCAATTTGAACAACTTCAAATTTGTGATGACCGACCCCAGCCTCGTGGTGGATGAAGCCGAAAAATGGCACAAGCTTTGGACGCAACTTTTCTTGGTGAAATGACAGTTTTGAATGAAAATGAACACGATGTTGAATGTCTCGAAAGGCTTGCTGGACGATCTGGTCAGTGCCAACCATATTTTGGTGAATGAAGGTGTGTTTGACGGTTTCGGCCATGTGTCGGTTCGTCATGAAAGCCGGCCTGACCGCTTCTTGATTTCGCGCAGTTTGCCGCCTTCCATGGTTCAGGCAGAAGACATTTTGGAGTGTGACTTGGATGGCCATGTGCACGATGCGCAAGGCCGCAAGTCTTACTTGGAGCGCTTTATTCACAGTGCGGTTTACAAAGCACGGCCTGATGCGATGGCGGTGATCCACAGCCATTCGCCAGCCATCATTCCGTTTGGGGTGACGGGTGCACGCTTGCGACCCATCTGTCACATGAGCGGTTTCCTGGGCAGCGTCACACCGGTGTTTGAGATCCGCCATGCGGCAGGTGAGTCGAGTGACATGCTGATCCGCAACCAAGCTTTGGGTGAGTCTTTGGCTGCAACCTTGGGTCAAAGTGCTGTGGCTTTGATGCGTGGGCATGGCAGCGTGACCGTAGGCAAGTCTTTGCCGCAGGCGGTGTTCCGTGCCATTTACACCGAGTCCAATGCGCGTTTGCAAGCCCAGTCGATGATGCTGGGTGAAGTGACTTACCTCACCGACGATGAGGCCTTCAATTCTTCGGAAATCAACGATCTGCAAATTGAGCGCCCATGGCAGTTGTGGAAGCAAAAACTCAAGGCCGTCGAGCTTTGAACGAAAGATCCCCATGAAAAAAACACTTGCTGTTTTGCTGTTGACCGCTTCGTGTCTTCCCGCTTGGTCACAGGCCCCCTCTGGGGCTGCAGCATACCCATCGCGAAATTTGACTTTTGTTGTGCCGTTTTCAACGGGAACGGGCGCGGATTTGCTGGCGCGCCTGTTGGGCCCCAAATTGGCTGAGCGCTGGAAAGTCTCGGTGGTCACCGAAAACCGTGTGGGCGAGAGCGGTGCCATTGGCACCGAGTTCGCTGCCAAAGCCGCGCCGAACGGTTTGACGGTCTTGTTCACCGCCACTGCGCACGGCACGGTGCCTGCTTTAGACCGCAAGCTGGCTTATGCACCTTTGCAATCTTTTGATCCCGTAGTGTTGTTGGGCACCAGCGCCTTGGGCGTGTTGATTTCTGGCAAATCGCCCATGACCAACTTCAAAGACTTTGTAGTGGCCTCTAAATTGAACCCGGGTCAGTTGAACTAAGCTTCCCCGGGTTTGGGTTCGCCTCAGCATTTGGCCATGGAATTCTTGATCCACGAGACGAACATCAAACTGCTGCATGTGCCTTACAAAGGCACCTCGGGTGCTTTGACCAACTTGATGGGCAACCAGGTGCAAGCCAGTGTGGTGGCCTTGCAGACGGCAGCGCCCCATTTGCAAACCGGTGCCTTGCGCATGTTGGCGCTCATGAGTCCTGAGCGCATGCCTGCTTTCGCCAATGTGCCTACACTCAAGGAACTCGGTTTGCCCAATGCGGTGGTAGAAACTTGGTACGGCGTTTTTGTGCCTGCCGGAACACCCACCGACATCGTTCAAAAACTCAATGCCGACATCAACAGTGTGTTGCATTCGGCCGAAGTCAAAGACACCATGAACCGCCAAGGCTTGGTGATGGCGGGTGGCAAGCCGGATCGGCTGCAAACCCTGGTCAAAGAGGAGTTGGCCCGCTGGGTGCGTGTGGTGGACACTGCGGGCACTCAAGCCGACAAATGATTTTGAGTATCTCCATGCTGACGAGCATTCATCCCTTAGAAAGAAAAACATGTCCCTTTTAAAACTGTCGATCGCCACCACCGATTACGACCACTTTCGCGACCTGCGCATGGGTTTTGTGCAGTCTGAAGGCATCGATTTGAATTGGCTCAATTTGGGCCACCATGAGTGTTTTGCGCGCTTCACAGCCAACCGGGAATTTGACATTTCCGAATTGTCTTTCGCCAAGTTTTCGACCCAAGTCACGCGGCCTGACAGCGACATCATTGGTTTGCCCGTGGTGTGCTCCCGTTTGTTCAGGTTCAGCTCTTTTTATGTGAACCGCAAAAGTGGCATCAAGACTGTCAAAGACTTGATTGGCAAGAAAGTGGGCTCGCCCGAATGGGCCCACTCGGCAGCGGTCTACATGCGTGGCTGGTTGCACAATGAAATGGGTGTCAAGCTCAGCGATGTGCATTGGTACCAAGCCGGTGCCAATGCGCCTGGACGCGAAGAAAAAGTGGAAATCACCTTGCCAGAAGGTGTCAACCTGACGCGGGTGTCCGACAAGTCCTTGAGCGAAATGCTTGCATCGGGCGAAATCGATTGCGCGATCATCGCGCGTCCTCCAACGTGTTTCTTGGAAGGCAACCCCGACATCGTCCGCCTATTCCCCGATTACCTGGAAATGGAAGAAGCGTACTACGCGCGCACCAAAGTCTGGCCGATCATGCACATCATTGCCATGAAGAAAAGTGTGGTCGAGGAGCACCCTTGGGTACCGCGCAATTTGTACAACGGTTTTCTGGAATCCAAACGTCGCAGCATCGAACGCTTGATGGACCCCGCGGTGTCACGTTACCCCCTGCCCTGGTTGGCGACGTATGCCCGCAAGATGCGCGACATGTTTGACGGTGACACCTTTCCCTTTGGCATCGAGGAAAACCGTGCCACTTGGGAGCAGATGGCCCTGTACACCTTCCAGCAGGGCATTGCCCACAAGCAGTTCACCCCTGAAGAAATTTTCCCCAATGGCATGATGACCAAGGTGGTGATATGAGCCAGGCACTCAAGCAACAACTCGTCGATTGCATCCGGATGCTGGAGCAATCGGACATCATCGACTACAACGGGCATGCCAGCATTTTGTTGGACAACGGTCACATGCTCATCAATGCGGGCTCATGTCAGCGCAGCTGTTTGACTGTGGATGACATTTGCACGATTGACATGGAAGGTCAGGGGGTGGACGGCGGCCAGTTTAAGCCACCACTCGAATTCCATTTGCATGCCGGCATTTACCGTGCAAGGCCAGACGTGAAGGCGGTGGTGCATGCCCACCCCAAATGGTCAACTTTTTTGAGCATGGCCGCAAAGCCCTACTTGCCGGTTTATGCCCAAGGCTCTTTGGTTTACCCCATGCCGGTTCTGGATTCGCCCAACTCCATCAACAACAAGGTGATGGCCGACCGTCTGGCCGCCACTTTGGGCGACCGTTCCGCCGCCATGATGAAAGCCCACGGTGCTGTGACGGTGGGGCCAAACATCGTTGAGGCATTTGTTCTGGCCAATTACATGGAAGAAAACGCGTACCGCCAGTACATGGCCATGCAAATTGGTGAGCCTTATGTCTTCAATGAGCATGAGCTGTCCATGTGCCGCGAGAAGCTGTGGAATGACACCTTGTTCAAGCGGGCATGGGATCATTTCAAGGCTAAGCTGAAGTGATGCTGTTTTCGAGCAAGCGGCGCAAAGCGGGTGTGACAGCGGGCTCCATGCCACACCATGCTTTCCAGGCCAGCGGGCCTTGGTGCAGCAGCATACCCAGCCCATTGACCGTGGTGTTGCCTCGCAACCTGGCTTCGGCCAGGAACGGGGTCTCTAGCGGGATGTAAACAATGTCCGCGACCAATGCGGATATGGGCAGGCTGTGGAGTTGCACATCGAGTGCGGTTTGTCCAACCATGCCTTGGCTGGTGGTGTTCACGACCAGTGCGGCATAGGCTAACAGCTCATGGCGCTGTGACCAAGGGTAGGCGGTGATGCCGCCACCGAAGTCGGTGGCCAATTGCAGCGCCCGCTCAAAGTGCCGGTTGACCAAGCGGATTTCGCGAGCGCCTACCTGCAGGAGTCCATAGCACACGGCCCTTGAGCCGCCACCTGCACCGATGACGACCACTGGGCCTTGGTCAGCTCGCCAGTCGGGTTGGGCCTCCTTGAGGTTGCGGATGAAGCCGGCGGCATCGTTGTTGCTCCCTGCCAACGAGCCATCTGGGCGAACGGTGACGCAGCTGATGGCACCTATGCGTTGCGCGGCATCGTCCACCTCATCGACGATCAGCATGGCGGTTTGTTTGTGCGGAATAGTGAGGTTGCAGCCTGCAAAACCCAAAGGTTTGAGCGAGTGCAATGCTGCCGCCAAGCCTTCTGGCGCAATCGCCAAAGGCACATACGCCCCGGCCATTTGGTGTTGCTGCATCCAGTGGTTGTGCATCAGCGGTGAGCGTGAGTGCATCACGGGCCATCCCATGACGCCCGCCAGTAAAAACGGGGAATTGTGTGACATAAATTCGGGCTTGAGAGGTTCAAATCAAACGGATGGCGCCCAGCGCCAACCAGGGCAAGGTCAAACCGCAAAAGCGGTGGGCAGATGCACAGGATAAATCAGGTTTTGATCCAATTCATGCGGATGAGCCAGCGCCCTACTGATTGCGTGAAAAGCAGCGCAAAGACCATGCGCAACAAATGGAAGGTGATGACCATGGGCACGGCCAAACCAAAGAGTTTGGCGATCAGACCCATTTCGGTCATGCCACCTGGAGCCATGGCCAAAAATGCGGTGATCAGGGGCATGTTGATCTGTGGGGACAACAACCAGGCCACGCCCATGCACCCGGCCATCAGCAGCAAAGTGGTTGCGGCCATGGCAAGCATGGCCTTGGGCGCGCGTGTGAAAAATGAGCGGGTCATGTTTTGCCCCAAACCCCAACCAATGATCATTTGTGCGATCACGATGCCCTCTTGTGGCCAACGTCCTTGCAGGCCTGAAAGGGCAAACAAAGCTCCGACCAGCAAGGCCCCCAGCTTCCAGGCGCTGATGATGCGCAGTCGCACAAACAACATCCCCATCAGGTAAGAGCCGATCAGCAGCACGGCGGCGTTGCTACAAGACAAGAGGTGCGCCGTTGTATCTGGCAAGGGCATGCCACCGCCGCTGGCGCCTGCAATGAGGGAGGTGGTCAGCATGACCATCACGACGCGAACGGTATGAGACAGCGCCACCATGGGCGCATCAGCGCCCACCTCTTGGGCTTGTGCACTCATCTCGGAGGCTCCCCCCAAAGCGATGGCATAAAGGGTGGTGGCCCCATCCAGTCCGGCCATTTTTTGCAACAGGGGCGCGACCAGCAAAGACATCAGGATGACCGATGCAGCGCCGAACGTGATCCACGGCAAAAGTCCCCACAGTTGCTGAAATATCAAGGGCGTGAAGAACAGACCCAGTGCACTGCCAATGAACACCTGTGCGCTTCTGCGTGCCCATTTGGGTTGTGGGTACACCTGACCGGCCAAGGTGATGCAAGCCACGCCAAACATGGAGCCGAGCATCCATGGCAATGGGATGTGCAGGAGGTAAGCCGCTTCCCCGCCGCAGAAAGCGGCCAAGGCGGTCAGCACAGGGCGCAGCCATGACGCCGGTTTGAGCAGGCTTGAACCCATTGATCGGGCTCAGTTCAGCGACGTGAAAACTTCAGAGGCCCGTTTGGCGGGCAAACCCATCTCTTGGGCCAATCGCTCAATGCCGAGCATCATGTCCTCGCTCAAGCCCTGTGGGTGGTGGTACACCTCCATCCAGGTTTCAATGCCTTCGGGCGTGGCTTGTGGGCGCTGCAAGAGCTCGCAGCGCAGCGCTGGCCAATCGCGCTGAACCTGTTGCTGAAATTTTTCAGCCAAAGGTCGAAGCAGGGCGTGTTGCTCGATCGGAACTTTGTAATAAAAGAACAGTGATTTCATGGTGTTGGGCATGGCGGTGGGCCTTCAGGGTTTGTCGGCACTCTTGCCCATGCCAGACCAGCGTTTGACCTGCTCGGCTTCAATGTCAAACAAGTCCAGGCAACGGCCCACGGTGTAGTTGACCATGTCGTCCAGAGATTCTGGACGGGAGTAAAGAGCGGGAACATGGGGCATCAAAATGGCGCCATTTTCGGCCGCTTGCAGCATGGACCTCAGATGGCCCATGTGCAGCGGCGTCTCGCGCACCATGAGCACCAAGCGCCGGCGTTCTTTCAGCACCACATCGGCGGCGCGGGTGAGCAAGCCGCCGGTCATGCCATAGGCAATTTCTGACAGGGAACGGATGGAACAGGGGGCCACCAACATGCCCATGGTTTTGAAAGAGCCAGAAGAAATCGTCGCGCCGATGATTTTGGCGTTGTGCACTTCGGTGGCGAGGGCTTCGACCTCTTTGAAACTCATGTCTGTTTCAGTGGCCAAAGTGAGCCTGGCCGAATCGCACATCACAAATGGGTTTCGATGCATGAGCCTTGCAACACCTGCAAAATTCGTATACCGTAAATGATGCCAGAGGCGCCACTGATGCCGACAATCAGGCGGCGTGGTGGAGCGAGGGGGGCGTTTTCCATGGGGGGCCTCAAATTCGATCTGGACTCAATTGGGATTCGGCCTTGACGTCAGGGTGTGGCAGGCCTGGGCAGATTTTACCGTTCTCCGGCAAGTGAGCCGCGCATGCACGCCAGCGCCGAGCCGTTGGTTCTCCAGGGTGTCTCTGAGGTGACGATGCGGCCACCAAAACTGCAGAAAATAAATTGTTCAAGTGAGCCAAAAATCCAAAGGAGTGCGAGTGGAAAGCCCGGAACAAAACCAAATATTGACCCAAGTCGGTCGGGGAACGCCGATGGGCGAATTGATGCGGCGTTACTGGCAACCGATTGCCGCTGCGTTGGAGATGCAGGACAAGTGGACCAAGCGCGTTCGCTTGCTGGGCGAAAACTTGGTGTTGTTCAAGGACCGTCAGGGCCGCTTGGGGCTGATCGCCGAGCAATGCCCGCACCGCAGGGCCTCTTTTGCCCATGGCATTCCGACGCAAAACGGCATCCGCTGTCCTTACCATGGCTGGGAGTTTGGAGCCCAAGGCGAGTGTCTGAACCAGCCCAACGAAAAAGAAAATCCAGCGTTTCGCGCCGCGGTGTCTACCGATGCCTATCCGGTGCAGGAGTTGGGCGGCTTGCTGTTTGCTTATTTGGGCCCGCAGCCCCAACCTTTGCTGCCCCGTTTTGACGGTTTTGTTGCCGAGGGCACGATCCGCATGATGGGCCGAGTCGTCTTGCCGGTGAATTGGTTGCAGGTGATGGAAAACTCACTCGACCCCGTTCACACCGAATGGCTGCATGGTCACCACTATGAATTCCTCCAGGAGCAAGAGGGGGTCAAAGTGGCCATCAGTGCGCACCACGAAAAAATCGATTTCAAAGAGTTTGAATACGGCATCACCAAACACCGCTTGCTCGCAGGCCATTCGGAGGAAGATGACGATTGGAAAATCGGTCACCCCATTGTTTTCCCGAACATGCTGGCGGTGGGCAACGGTGACGAAAAGTCCCGATACTACTCCTTCCAGATCCGTGTGCCGGTCGACGATGGGCACACCCTGCACCTTTGGTACAACGCCTATGTGCCGCCTGCGGGCAAAGTGGTGCCAGCGCATTTGTTGGACAAGGTGCACATCTACGAGGTGCCCTATCTGGATGCCGATGGCGAATTCATTGTGGACAACGTCGACGGGCAAGACATGATGGCTTGGGTTTCACAAGGCGCGATCGCTGACCGCAGTCTTGAAAACCTGGGCGCGACGGACAAGGGCATTGCCATGTACCGCCGAACACTGCGCCGTGAAATGAAAAAGGTGCAGGACGGTCAAGACCCGATGGGTTTGGTGCGTGATCCTTTGCGCAATGCGTGCATCGACTTGCCCAACGAGAAAAAGAAGCACCACAACAGCGACGGTTTTTCGAGTTTCATGATGCGCACGCACGCGAAATATTCACCCATCGCCAATGACTTGGCGCAAATTTTTGATTGAACTGAAAAACCCCATGATGGATGCAACTATCGCCAAACAAAAAGTGATCGATTCCGGATTGATCCTGGATGCCGAAGACTTGGGTGATTTGACCCGTGGGCACATGAGTATTCGGGTCCCGGGTGATCCGACCCATTTCTTCATGAAGCCGCACAGCGTGGGCTTTGACGAAATCACACTAGACAACATGGTGCTGTGTGACTTGGACGGCGAAAAGGTGGGCGGTGCTGGGCGCAAGCACAGCGAGGTCTACATCCACTCTGAAATTTACAAATACAGACCGGATGTCAACAGCGTCATTCACACCCACCCCCGCCATGCCGTGGCTTTGTCGGCATCAGGTCAAAGCTTGCAACCCATCAGCCAACCGGCTGTGGCTTTTTCGGACGGCTTGCCTTATTTTCGTGAGACGATCGATTTGATCCGGTCTCAGGCCATGGGCGCCGGTGTGGCCAAAGCCTTGGGCATGCACAAGGCCGTGCTCATGCGCAACCATGGGGTGGCTGTTGTCGGTGCCAGCCTTGAAGAGTCCACCATTTTGACCATCATGCTGGAGAACGCTTGCCAGATCCAGTTGGCGGCCATGGCAGGCGGTGGCATCGGGGAGCAGTTTGATGCGCAAAACATCGAACGCTTGCACTTCAACATCACCCGGCCTGAACAGTATGTGGTGAACTTTGAGTACCTCAAACGCAAAGCGTACCGCGCGCTGGGACGCATCCGCACCAACCATGAAGGAAACTGAAATGACTTCTCCATCACGTCAAATCCTGAAGCCTTTTTGCCTGGCTTCTTTGGCCGCTTTGTGTTTGAGTTTTGCGCCCACGCTTTGGGCGCAGAACGCCGAGCCCTTGAAAGCTTCTGCGTCAGTGGTTGAATTGGCGATGTACACCGGCGCAGACAGACAGGCACGCCTGATTGCCGGGGCCAAAAAAGAAGGCACCCTCACGGTCTACCATGTGTACCCGGCACTGTCCAAAGTGATGGCCGCATTCACCCAAAAATACGACATCAAAACCAAGGCATGGCGGGCGGGCTCTGAGGCCGTTTTGCAGCGGGTCATAGCCGAGGCCAGAGCCAACAAGTTTGAAGTGGACATTGTGCAAAACAATGCCCCAGAAAACGAAGCCGCCTCGCGTGAAAAATTGCTGCAAGAAGTGCGCTCGGTGTTTCACCAGGACTTGATCCCCCAAGCGGTTCCTGCGCACAAAGAGTGGGCCGGGATCACCGTCGACGTGTGGACCGCGGCCTACAACACCAGCAAGATCAAAAAAGAAGATTTGCCAAAGACCTACGACGATTTGCTCGCGCCCAAGTGGAAGGGCCAACTGGGCATTGAAGGCAACAACCACGCGTGGTTTGGTGCCTTGATGGCACAGATGGGTGAAGACAAGGGGCTGGCACTCTTCAACAACTTGGCGGCCAACAACGGGATTTCTGTGCGCAAAGGGCACTCGCTCTTGACCATGTTGGTCTCGTCCGGAGAGGTGCCTTTGGCGCTGACGGTGTACAGCTGGAACCCGGAGCAAATCAAATCGAAGGGGGCACCTGTCGAAGGTCTGGCGCTGCAGCCTTTGTTGGCGCAGCCCAGCACCATTGCGATGCTCAAAAAATCACCCAACCCCCATGCGGCCTTGCTGTTTTATGAGTTCTTGTTGAGCGATGGACAAAAGCTGTTGGCCGAAGACAAATTTGTGCCCGCCAGCAAAAAGATTGAAAACCCGTTCAGCCAAACCTCTGTCAAATACATCGACCCTGGCGTGGCCATTGACATGCAGGCCAAATGGACCAAGATGTTCGAGGACACCGTGACCAAGCGGGCCAAGTGATCGCGAAGGCGGCGCCATGATGGACCACCCGGTGGTGCGCATGGGTTTGGTGGGGTTTGGTGCTGCGGGCCAGGCATTTTTGCCGGCCATCGGCAAGCATCTGGGGTATGAACTGGTGGCCATTGCCGAGCCTGTAGCGCGCTTGCGCGAAGGCTTGCAACAACGCTTGGATGTGGCGCTTTACGACAGTCTGGAAGCCTTGCTGCAGCACCCAAACCTGGATGCGGTTTATTTGGCAACGCCCACGGAGTTGCACGCCTCTCAGGTGGTGCTGTGTGCCCAACGCGGCAAGCATGTGCTGGTTGAAAAACCCATGGCCACTGGCCTGCCCGATGCACACGCCATGGTGACCGCCGCCGAGCAAGCCCAGGTGGTCTTGTTGGTGGGGCATTCGCACAGCTTTGACCGACCTGTGCAGGCCATGGGGGACATCATTGCCTCAGGCGAGTTGGGCCGCGTGCGCATGGTCAACACCTGGTGCTTTACCGATTGGATGTACCGGCCAAGGCGTGCCGATGAATTGGATGTGGCCAAGGGCGGTGGTGTGACCTTTCGCCAAGGCGCACACCAATTCGATATTTTGCGGTGGTTGTGTGCCGCTCAAGTGCGCAGTGTGAAGGCGAGGGCCTTTGACTTTGACCCCGAGAGGTCCTCGGTGGGGGCGCACACGGTCTTCCTGGATTTTGACAACGGCGCTGCGGCCACTGCCGTTTACAGCGGCTATGCGGGCCTGTCGAGCATGGACTTGGGGTTTCCGATTTCAGAGTGGGGATTTGCGCAAGCCCCAGAGGAGCGTCCTTGGGCGCGCAAGTTGCAGGTCGCTCTTGACCCCCAGCAAGAGCGCTTGGCCAAAGAAAAACGGGCGGTCCACGCCATTCCTGACCAGGCCCCCTTTCAGCCCTTTTTTGGCTTGACGGTGGTGCACTGTGAAAAAGGCGACATCCGTCAAACGCCCACCGGCTTGCGCATTTCAACGGCGATGGGCGCGCGTGAGCTTGAGGTGCCCAATGACCTCAGCCCCAGAGATCTGGTTTTGATGGAGTTCCATGACGCGATTTCAGGGCGAAAAGCGGCTGTGCACGATGGGCGCTGGGGCCTGGCGACTTTGGCGGTGTGTGAGGCCGTGATCGCTTCCAGCGCTTCGGGCCGTGAAGTGCTGTTGTCAGCCGACTTCAAGCGGTGACGTTGGCCACTGAACGTTTGAAAACCAGGGGTTTGGCGCCGTATTTGATTTTGCACATCCAGTGCGACAACGCCGAATCCAGGTGGTCGGCGTGCGATGGGAACCAGCGTGCCAAATCATTGGCCAAGTGCAGGCATTTTTCGGTTGCGCCTTGGCGGGCCAACGCGCGCACGCCTGTGATAGAGGCCAGCACGGCGGCATGCTCGTCCATGTGACAAGTTCGGGGTGGAAATTCGGTTGTCATCATCCAATCGTCTTCTTGCTTGAAATGTGCGGTGGCGTGTTCCAACAATTGATCCATCAAAACCAGGCAATCTTTCGGCTCAGCGTTTTGAATGGCAGCAATGCATGTGACAAATTCTTGATGGGTTTCGTCCATGGGGCCAAAGCCCAAAAGAAAATCGTCCGTCCAGTGGATGCTTGTGTTCGTGGTGTTCATGGTGGTTTATTTCAGGGTCAGCACAATGGCCAACACAAACAGGTAAATCAACAACAGTTTGCGAAACAAGTCTTCAGAGAGACGCTGACGCAGCGCTTTTCCCATTTTGAGCCCGAGAAACATGGGGATGAGACCTAAGGCGGAAAGTCCCACTTCGGTCCATCCAAATCGTTCATACCAGAGCATGGCTCCGTACATGGGAATGCTACCAGCCAGGTAAACGATGCTGATGCTGCCAATGAAGTGCTCACGGCTGAGTTTGAGCGCCATCAACAACGTGATGATGAAAGGGCCTGTGAGTGAGGACAACCCACCCATGAGACCCGCTAAAGCGCCCACGACAATGCAGGCCATGTGCTCGAATTTCGGAGGCACATGGACGTTGGGTTTCAGACCCATCCATCCTACTGCCACCAACAAACTGACGCCGATCAGCAAGTTCAAGTTGTCGACACTTAAACCGGAACTGTATTTGACGGTCAGCAGTGTGATGGCCATTTGAACCACGATCAAACTGCCAAAACGTTGAATGCTGTAGCGAACATTTCCGCCTTCTAAGGCTTGCCACAAGTTAGAGATCAACACGGGCACAACCAAGAGGCCCATGGCTTGGGGCGCCGGTATGAGAAGGCTGAGGGTAGGGACCACGACGAGGGGCAAACCGACACCCATCGTGCCTTTAACAAACCCCCCCATCGTGAAAAACAAAGCACACGACAACCACAGCACGATTTGTGCAGGGCTGAACTCTAAGCTCATTGGTCGGCTTTGAGATCGGCCGCTTTCCCGGCTTTCGCCATGGCTGCGTTTTCAAGTTCAATGACTTTGGCATAGGCATCGGGCGTGGAGCCTACCGCTTCAATGCCTGCGGTGGTGAGTTTTTCGATCACCTCAGGTGCTTTGACGGCTTGAGCGATTTCATCGCTGAGCTTTTTGACGATGTCGGGCGGTGTACCCGCACGGGCCAAGACGCCAATGGCGACGGAGAAGTCAAACTTGGGCAACACTTCCGCGATGGCAGGGACATCCGGGGCCTGGTTAGATCGCTTGGAATCGTTGCTGGCAATGAGTGTGACCTGGTTGTTTTTGACGAAACCCAGCATGGATGGCAAGGCAGAGAACAGAAAGTCAACTTGCCCACCCACCAAGGCCGGGACCGATTGACCAGAGCCTCTGAAAGGAATATGGCGCAAATCCAGTTTCATTTCGGCTTTTAAGGCCTCCATGGTCAAGTGGTGTGAGCTGCCAATCCCGGAGGAGCCGTAGGTGTAATGGCCTGGCTTTTCCTTCACCCTGGCCAAGAAGTCTTGCAAATTTTTGACACCACTTTTGGGGTGAGCCACCAAAAACAAAGGTGAGCGTGCAATCAAGGACACGGCCATCAAATCCTTGCCCAGGGTGTACTGAGCGTTTTTATTGATCTGGGGGGTGATGGACAACATGGACCCATCTGACACGATGAATGTGTAACCGTCGTTGGGAGCGCTGACCAGGTTTTGGTACGACACCACACCGTTGCCGCCAGGCTTGTTGTCAATCACAAACGGTTGACCCAGGCGTTCGGTGAGTTTTTGAGCCACGATGCGTGCGACAGAGTCGGGCAGGCCGCCTGCCGCATAGGGCACGATGAATTTGACCGGCTTGTTGGGAAAGGCTTGACCTTGAGCCAACGCCCAGGAGGGAGCAAGGGCCATACCCAATGCCATGGCTGCGAGTGCACGACGTTTCATTTTCATATCCTTGATTCAGATGGTAAGACTTGGGGCAAAAATGATCTTTTTCTTAGCAATCTAAGATAAACTGATTTCAATAAATCATTGATGTTTTGTCAATGGTGTTTACCCACCTTCGTTGAAAGGCTTGAGACATGGATCCCACATCGGGTTGGATGCAACTCAGAATTACTGAAAAACGCGTGATCGCAAAGGACACGTATTGGTTTGTTTTGGAGTACCCTGACGGTACAGCGTTGCCTAAGTTTGAAGCCGGTGCGCATGTGACCATGAAGATGCCCAATGGTGTCAACCGTCCGTATTCTTTGTGCGGAGACCCCGCGGACACGCGCCATTACGAGGTGGCCATCAAGCGTGAAGCGAACGGACGCGGGGGCTCCATCAGCCTGGCCGACGACACGCAGGTCGGCGATGGGATGGAGGTGTCTGCACCCATCAACGCGTTCAGCCTGGATGACAAGGCCAAAAGTTTTTTGTTGGTGGCCGGTGGCATTGGCATCACCCCGATGCGGTCCATGTTGCTGCAATTGCAAGCAGAGGGTTTGCGGCCATTCAAGCTGGTTTACCTGACGCGCGACGAAGACAGCACGGCGTTTTTGGATGAGTTGAAATCCGAGGCTTGGGCGGGCAAAGTGCTGATTCACCATGACCAAGGGGATGCCCAGAAGGCCTTTGATTTGTGGAAGTTGTTTGAAAAGCCTGCGTCAGGATGCCATGTGTATTGCTGCGGCCCCCAACGTCTCATGGACGAGGTCCAAGACATGACAGGGCACTGGCCGACCAGCGCGGTGCATTTTGAAAGCTTTGGCGCAGGCCAGTCGGCGCAGACGGACGACCGAGCGTTCACCGTTGGATTGGCGCGCACAGGCAAGACGGTCCAGGTGGGCGCAGGCCAAAGCTTGCTCGATGCCTTGCGAGGCGAACGCGTTCTGGTGCCCAGCTCTTGCGAAAGCGGCACGTGTGGTTCTTGCAAAGTCGGCTTGCTCGAGGGTGAGGCCGATCACCGCGACTTTGTGTTGATGGACGATGAAAAAAGCCAGCACATCATGGTCTGTGTTTCGCGGGCCTGCAGTGCGCATTTGGTGTTGGATTTATGAGTGGTGAACAGCCATTGCGGGTGGGTGTGCTGGGTTTGGGTCGTGCTTTCACTTTGATGCTGCCCACCTGGTCTGCAGATCCGCGCATTCAACTGGTGGCCTGCTGTGACCCCCAGGAAAATGCCACCGCACTTTTCCATGCGCAATTTGGCGCGCGGGTGCATGACAGTGCGCAGGCCTTGTGTGCGGACCCGAGGGTGGAGTGGGTTTACATTGCGACACCCCATCCATTGCATGGGGCCCATGCGGCTTTGGCGGCTGCGCATGGCAAACACGTCTTGGTTGAAAAACCGATGGCCTTGAGTCTGGCCGAGTGCGACCGCATGATTCATGCGGCACAGCAAGCTGGTACCCATTTGTTGGTGGGTCACAGCCACAGTTTTGACAGTCCAGTTCGTGTGGCCTTGGACTTGATTCAAAGTGGTCGCTATGGCCCGGTTCAATCGATACTGGCCTTCAATTTCACAGATTTTTTATACCGCCCACGTCGACCGCAAGAGCTGGACACAGCACAAGGCGGCGGTGTTGCGTTCAGCCAAGCAGCCCACCAAATTGACGTAGTCCGTCTGTTGGCGGGTGGTTTGGTGACCTCTGTTTATGCGCGCACGGGTGCTTGGGACAGATCACGGCCCACAGAAGGTGCGTACAGCGCTCTGTTGAATTTTGAGTCTGGCGCTTTTGCGCAGGTCCATTACAACGGTTATGGCTTTTTTGACTCGGATATTTGGATGGGTCAAGTGGGGGAGTTGGGGCAAATCAAAAAACCGCTGACCCACCAGGCAACGCGTCAAAAACGCATCAGCGAGGCTGATGAAATGCGCGAGGTGCGGCAAAAGGCTGAGCGCAATTACGGCGGCTCCTCTTACACACCAACTGCCATGCAAGCGCCAGCAGGCTTTCAACATTTTGGACCTGTATTGGTGTCTTGCAGCCAAGCCGATCTGCGCCTGACCCCACAAGGTGTGGAGGTGCATGATGTCAATGGCATTCAGTTGGTGCCTTGCGTCGCCATGGAGGTGCCCCGTCAAGAAGTGGTGAATGAGCTGTGGTCGGTGGCACGGCAAGGTGCTAAGCCCTTGCACAGCGGTGCTTGGTCCAAAGCCACCATGGAAGTGTGCCTGGGTATCCTGGCGTCTGCTCAACAAGGTCAGTTGGTCACCATGCAACACCAGACTGCCCCTGACTTTCCGGTTTGAGCCATGTCTTCCAGACCCAATGAAACCCAAAAACTATTGCAGCATTGGCGCGAATCGGTGCCCAATGACCGATTGGCCCACCTGATCCGGGATGTGGGGCGTGCGCAGATGCGCGCCTTGCAATTGAGGTTAAGCGCTCACGGTGTGTCGTTTGGCCATTGGACGTTTTTGCGCATCCTCTGGATCAAAGACGGATTGACACAAAAAGAGTTGAGCGATTTGGCAGGGGTGATGGAACCAACCACCTTCAGTGCGGTCAAGGCCATGGAAGGCATGGGCCTGATCGAGCGCCGACAGATGTCTGGCAACCGCAAAAACATGCACGTGTTTTTGACCCGTTCAGGCATGGCCCTTCAGAAAGATCTGGTGCCTTTGGCCGAAGAGGTCAATCGCATCAGCGTTGAGGGCATCAGCGACGCATCCATTGCCGAATTGCGAAGCACTCTGCTGACCATGATTGAAAATCTGGTCAAGGCAGAGGCGCAATCGATGCTGGCTGATGCCGACGCTTCAGATGCTGTATGACTCGTAAGTCGAGGGGTCAAACAACTCCTCGATGGCCATTCGCTTGCTGGACAAGCCTTGGGCGTGGTGGTGGTGCAAGAAAGCATCCAATGTTTTGCGGTTGCCTTCCACGCCGTAGGACCAGAAATCATGGCCCAAGGTATCACGCGCTGCTTTGAGTTGCTCTTCAACAAATGGCAGCGTGACTTTTGTGGCTGAGGTATCTTCCAGCAACTCGAGCGCTTTGTGTTTGGATTGACTGAAGGCCTTGAACACCGCACCCGGTAACCAGCGGTGCTGTTGTGCCAACTCCTTGCGTATGCCCACCACGTGCATGATCGGGAAAATGCCCGTGCGGCGGTAGTAGTCTTTGGCCACGGCGGTTGGATCATCGAACAACCAACCCACATTGGGGTTGTGCATGGCTGCACCACTGGGTGGACGCGGTGCAATGAAGCCGTCGATTTCTCCCTCATTGAGCAAGTCCGAAATGGTTTTGCCTTCGGGTGCGCTTTCAATCTTCACGCCGGGTGGCAAGTCGAGTTTGATTTTCTCAGGCCGTCCGGGCGTATCAATTCCGCCGCGTACCCATGTCACATCTTCCGGACTGATGCCATAGTCGTCTTGCAAAATGGAGCGCGCCCACACGATGGCGGTGAGTTGGTATTCAGGAACGCCGATGCGCTTGCCTTTGAGGTCTGAGGCTTGGCGAATTCTGTCTTTACGGACGTAGATCGATGTATGGCGAAACGCTCGCGACAGGAAAACCGGCACCGCAATGTACGGGCATTCACCGCGTGAGTGCTTGACCAGATAACTGGAAAACGACAACTCCGTGATGTCAAAATCGCGGCTACGCATGGCCCGGAAAAACATCTCCTCAGGGTTCAAGAGCATGTAAACAGGGTCACAGCCGTCGATCTGCACGCGCCCGTCGTAAAGTGCTCGGTTGCGGTCGTAATCGCCCATGGCGATTGAAATTTGGAGTTGGTTGGTGGTCATTATTTCCTCACAGAATAAGCAGTGTCGAGTTCGGGATTGACGGGGCTGTCTTTCCTGATGTATTGGGCTTCATATTCCCGCCAGTCTGTTGTTTTGGGAATCACGTTTTGAAAAGAGCAAACCGATGCGGGGACGTGTTGATCACCCGAACCGATGGCCGGTTCGCCTTGTTGAAAGTCTTTCACGGCTTGCACCATCAACTTGCGAAACTCCACAATGGCCAAATCACTGGCACCCAGTCGGTCTTGGGTTCTGTCGGCAATGGGCCCCATCGTGAGCCACATGGCCATGTCTTGGTTGGGTATTCCCTGAATGCCTGTGAAGTTACCCGCCTTCATGGCCTGACGGTCTTGCCAAAAGCGATTGTCGTAGTTGCGCAGAGGTCGGTAATAAGCGTCTAGATCGACGCCCAAAGACATACCTAAAAATTTACGCCAAGTTTCGGTTTCTGGAGTTTGGCTGGCATCGCCCCAAGCGATGAAATAGAAACAGGTGTGCGTGTCGTCCATTGGAATATTGACGTTGGCCACGTTGTACAAATTGTTGGGCGGTATCAACACGGTCCATGGGGCCACAAAAACAGTGGTCCTGATGTAGTCGTGCGTCTGCGCATCAAAAATCGGTCGCCGAATGGCCGCATAGCGAAAACCGTACGAGGTCTTTTGCACTTGCATGCGGGGCGCTTTATCCGTGGACGGGCGCAGCCAATTTTTATCTGTGGCTTGCGCGCCGTGAACCCTGGCGGGCACCATGTCCGAACTGTGCAAACTGGAGCTGTGCGCCGAATCGATAGCGCCTTCCAAGATCTGCGCCCAGTTAACGGGCAAAACCGCTTTGCCCACACTCACCCGGGTGTCCTGTGTAGGTGCCCAACGCGGCGGCACAAACTCGGGCAGGGTCTCTTTCTCACCCAAATACGTCCACACAAATGATCCCCATTCTTTGACGGGATAGGCTTTGTGTTTGATTTTGTTGGCCATGCCACTGGAGGCGGGTTCTGACACCATTTCGAGGACATTTCCCTCAACGTCCATTTTCCAGCCGTGGTACAGGCAACGCAGGCCCCCTTCTTCGTTCCTACCAAAAAGCAAGGAAGCACCTCGGTGTGGGCATTTCTCGTCGACCACGCCGACGCGCCCTTCCGAATCACGGAAAACCACCAAGTTTTCCCCTAGGATTTTGGCTTTGACTGGGGTTCCATCGGATTCGCTGACTTCTTCGGACAGGCAAACCGGGATCCAGTGTTGTCGCATCATCTGCCCTGCAGGTGCTTGGCCTTCAACCTGACACAGCAACAGATTGTCCTCGTGCGTGATCATTCAAGAATCCTCAATGGCGCTGACCAAATGCTCAATATACTTCGTTACCTAAGAATATTGACCTCGGGAAAACCCTTAACCGGCTTGGGGGACATGTCAAGATTGACCCATCGGGACATCGCATTTAATTACGTTTAGGTAAACTGATTTATCAATGGTAAATTACGGCCTGGGCACCACAGGGTGCTTTTTGACCCTTTTGGAGCTTGTGTCATGGGTGCTTACGTCAACCCGATTTATCCCTACAAATCCTCCAACGAGTGGATGACCACACCGCCGCAGCGCAAACCTTTGATCGTGATTGGCGCAGGGCCGGTGGGTTTGGCCGCCGCCATCGACGCCCGCTTGCAGGGTTTGGAGGTGCTGGTGCTGGACGACGACAAGACGGTCTCGGTCGGCTCGCGGGCAGTGTGCTACGCCAAGCGCTCGCTCGAAATTCTGGACCGCCTGGGCATTGCCAACGAAGCTTGTGGCTTGGGCGTGAGCTGGAACATTGGCCGAACCTTTTTGGAAGAGGACGAGGTGTACCAGTTCAACCTGGTGCCCGACGCGGGCCACAAGCGCCCCGGCATGATCAACCTGCAGCAGTACCACGTCGAAGAGATGCTGATTGCACGCGCCCTCGAATTGGGCGCCGACATCCGCTGGCAGCACAAAGTGACGGCCGTCACGCCATCAGCCGACCACGCCACACTCACCGTGGAAACACCCGAAGGCACGTTCGACATCGAGGCCGACTGGCTGGTGGTGGCCGACGGCGCACGCAGCCCGATCCGCCGCCATCTGGGCCTGGACATCGAAGGCCGGGTCTTCCAAGACCGCTTCTTGATCGCCGATGTGATCATGAAAGCCGACTACCCCGCCGAGCGCTGGTTCTGGTTTGACCCGCCCTTTCACCCCAACCAAAGCGTGTTGCTGCACAAACAAAGCAACAACGTCTGGCGCATCGACTTCCAGCTGGGCTGGGACGCCGACCCCGAAGAAGAAAAGAAGCCCGAAAAAGTCATCCCGCGCCTGAAGGCCATGCTGGGCGACGAGCGGCCATTTGAGCTGGAGTGGGTCAGCATCTACACCTTCCAGTGCCGCCGCATGACCGATTTCCGCCATGGCCGTGTGCTGTTTGCGGGCGATGCGGCGCACCAGGTCTCGCCATTTGGTGCTCGCGGGGCCAACTCGGGTTTTCAGGATGCGGACGATTTGATGTGGAAGTTGGGCTTGGTCATCAAGGGCCAGGCCAGCGAGAAATTGCTGGACACCTACGCGATGGACCGCCAGTTTGCCGCCGACGAGAACATCATGAACTCGACCCGCTCGACCGACTTCATCACGCCCAAGAGCCGTACCAGCAAGACCTTCCGCAACCAAGTACTGGCACTGGCCAAGCACCACCCGTTTGCCCGCAAGCTGGTCAACTCGGGCCGCTTGTCGGTGCCCTCTTTCTTGACCCAATCGGTGCTCAACACGCCCGATGCCGACGCGTTTGAAGGGAACATGGTGCCTGGCGCACCGATGGACGATGCACCGGTGCAGTTGGATGGCCAAGACGCCTGGCTGCTTGATCAAGTCGGTCGCGGCTTTGCGGCCTTGCATTTTGTGGATGCCGCGCCAGATGCCCAGACGCTGACCACGCTGCAAGCCCTGAAGCAAAGCGCGGTGCCGGTGGACAGCCTGATCGTTGCCCGCCAGGCCCTGCAGGTGCCCGGCTTCAAAGTGTTGGTGGACACACAAGGCTGGATGGCCAAGCGCTACGACGCCCAGCCCGGCACCACCTATTTGCTGCGCCCCGACCAGCATGTGCTGGCCCGCTGGCGCAGACTGGACAGCGCCTGCCTGCAAGCGGCCATGACCCGTGCCTTGGGGCAAGTGGGCACACAGGCCTGAACGGAAGAGAGAACAGACATGCCCACCGACACCCCCACAGCCCTGAACACCGCGCCGAATTTTCACGAAGCCGGACGCCGCTTCTTCCGAGATTTTTCACCCGGCGACGAGTTTTATGAACACCTTATCGACGCGCACAACGGCCTGAGCGACGAACAAAGCGAGGCGCTCAACGCCCGCCTGATTTTGCTGCTGGCCAACCACATTGGCGACTTGCGCGTATTGCGCGAAGCGCTGCAGGCCGCCCGGCTCGCGCCATGATGCGAAAAAGCATCGATTGCCTCGGCCTGCCTCCTTTGCTGTCACTGCGAGGAGCGCAGCGACGCGGCAGTCTCAACCACGCCGGATTGACCATCGCCCATTGCCAGATTCGACTTCCTCTGAAGGAAACCCCATGAAAATCGACCGCATCCACCACGTCGCCTACCGCTGCAAAGACGCCAAAGCCACCGTCGAGTGGTACGTGAAAAATCTGAACATGGAATTCGTGCTGGCCATCGCCGAAGACCTGGTGCCCTCCACCAAAGCCCCCGACCCTTACATGCACGTGTTTCTGGATGCGGGCGGCGGCAACGTGCTGGCGTTTTTTGAACTCCCCAACTCACCCGAGATGGGCCGCGACACCAACACCCCGGAATGGGTGCAGCACATCGCCTTCAAAGTCGACAGCCTGCCAGCCCTGGAAGACGCCAAGGCCCGGCTGCAAGCCAATGGCATCGACGTGCTCGGCCCCACCAACCACACCATCTTCAAGAGCATCTACTTTTTTGACCCCAACGGCCACCGCCTGGAACTGGCCACTGACGTGGGCACGCCCGACATGTACGCCAAGCTCGATGCCTGCAAGTGGGACATGCTCCATGAGTGGGCCCAAACCAAACGCGCCCCCAAACACGCGGCCTGGATGCACGAGCCCGAGCTGCACAGCTGAAGCGCCACGCTGCTGGGGGCCGAGTCTGCTGGCACCCCCTGACCCACGATGCTTCACCGTTTCGCCAGCGCCTCACGTTTGCGCTTAGCCAATATTCGGGCCGAGTTGAGCCCGGTGAGCACCATGATGGGCCACAAAAAGGTGCAGACCAAGGCCCACAAGAGGCGAGCGCCCAAGGTGGCGCTCCCTTCGGGCGTATCGACTTGATGAGGCCCCTCGCTGAAGATGTGCTGATAGGAAAAAGTGGCCAGGCCGAATGCAGCACCAAACAAGAGAAACAGATAGATGTAGATGTTCAAGGTCATCTCCTGGGTAAGGGTCAACAGGGCCACCTGAATGGGCGGTTTACCTGACCTGAAGCCAATGGTCCAAATCAGTGTAACTTTAAATTTACTCTAAAGATTGTAAAAAATTCGTTTCACAAAGGGCTTTAACGGCAGAGCCCTTCACCCATCTGGCGGCTGAAAGTCGCAAATTTAACTTTAGAGCTTGAAACGCTGTGCCACATCGATTGGCATACCAAACAATCTGTGACTCATCGCCTGCGCAAGAGGTACTGCGCCACAGCACCCGTCAAGGCAAAGGCCAACATCATCCAGCCCAGGTTCACCGCGCCTTCGTGTGGCACCAGTCCGACCAGGTAGCCGCCTGTGGCTCCGGTGAGTTGCTGCATGAGGCCTGCCACCGCTGCGGCCGATCCGGCCAGTGCGGGCACCACCCCCACGGTGCCTGCCAGGGCTGGCGGATTGAGCAAGCCATGGCCAAAACCCAGTATGAGCAGCGGCAAGGCCACAGCCAGCGCCGTTTGTACACCCCCCAAGCCCAGCGCCAGCATCACGACCAAACCCACCAGCGTCAGGGCCTGGCCCCAGGCCATCACCCGCGATTCGCCCGCTTGCGCAATCAGCCGCGAGGTCATGAAATTGCCCAAGATGTAGGACACCGGCACGGCCATGATGAACCAACCAATGCCGTCCGGACCAATGCCATAGCCCTTGAGCACAATGGGCGCCCCGGCCAAGAAGGCGTAAAACGTGGCGGTGGTCGCGGCCAGTATGGCGACGTAGAGCAAAAAGCGCGGCTCGCGCAGCAGACGTGCATAAGCGCTCAACATGGCACGCAGCCAGTGGCTGTCAACGGGCGCTGGTTTGGCCACACGCGGCAAGCCCAGCCGGGCTGCGACCAAGAGCAGCACCGCCAACACCGCCAGCAGCACAAAATTGGCTTGCCAGCCCAAGCGCACATGGATCTGACCGCCGATGAGAGTGGCCAGCGGTGGGCACATGCCCATCGCCATGCCGATGTAGGCCATGACGCGGGTGCGTTGCGGCCCGCTGAACAGGTCTTGCACCATGGAGCGGCTCACCACCATGCTGGCCGCGCTGCCTGCGCCTTGCAGCACACGGGCGGCCGTGAGTGTGGCGATGTCGGTGGACAGTGCAGCCATGATGGACGCCAGTCCCGCCACCACCAGGCCCAACATCAAAATGGGTTTGCGCCCGTGTCGGTCGGACAGCGGGCCGTACACGAGTTGCAGAGCACCGTAGGCGACCACATAGCCGCTGAAAGTCAGCTGCACATCGGCCTGGCGGGTGCTGAAGATGTCACCCCATTCCTGCATGGACGGCAGGCACAAGGTCATGGCCAAGAGGCCAAAGGAGATTTGCGCCAGCACGTTGGCGATCAGCCGGGGACTGTGGGCGGCCGAGCCTGGCGTGCCGGACGCGATGGCCATGTCAGCTGCGCTGCAGTTTGTAGACCGCTGTGCCCGCCATCAGGTTGGGCATCCAACGCACTTCCTGGCCCTGCTGCAGGCCGAATGCGTCCATGATGCGCAACTGGTTTTTACGGGCCAGGTCGCCAAAGTCGGCGTAAGTACCCACGCGGATATTGGGCGTGTCGTACCACTGGTAGGGCAGGCGCTTGGTCACCGGCATGCGGCCTTGCAGCACACTCAGGCGATTGAACCCGTGCGCAAAATTGGGGAACGCCACGATGCCCACGCGGCCTACGCGCACGGTCTCGCGCAGCATGGTCTCGGCGTTGCGCAGGTGTTGCAGGGTGTCGATTTGCAGCACCACGTCAAACGACTGGTCGGCAAACAGGCTCAGGCCTTCATCCAGGTTCAGCTGGATCACGTTCACGCCGCGCTGCACGCAAGCGTGCACATTGGCGTCGTCCAGCTCCACACCGTAACCCGTGCAGCCCTTGTGTTGCTGCAGATAGGCCAGCAAGGCACCATCGCCACAGCCCAAGTCAAGCACGCGGGCGCCATGTGGCACCAGGCGGGCCATGGCTTGCATGATCAGGGGGTCGCTCATGCGGCACCTCCCACGTTCAAAGTCTTCGCCATGTTGTCAAAGTAAGAGCGCACCACGTTCATGTAGCGGGCATCGTCCAGCAAAAAGGCGTCGTGGCCGTGCGGCGCGTCGATCTCGGCGTAGCTCACATCGCGGCGGTTGTCGAGCAGCGCCTTGACCATTTCGCGGCTGCGGGCGGGTGAAAAGCGCCAGTCGGTGCTGAAGCTGATCAACAAGAACTTGCAGTTGGCACGGGCCAATGCCTTGGACAGGTCGCCACCAAAGGCACGCGCCGGGTCGAAGTAATCGAGCGCCCGGGTGATCAGCAAATAGGTGTTGGCGTCAAAGTACTCGCTGAATTTGTCGCCCTGGTAGCGCAAATAACTCTCGATCTGGAACTCCACTTCTTGCGTGGAGTATTTGTAGCCGGTGGGGTTGTGCGTGACGGCTTCGCGCAGCTCGCGGCCAAACTTTTCGTTCATCACGTCGTCGCTCAGGTAGGTGATGTGGCCGATCATGCGGGCGATGCGCAGACCGCGTTTGGGCACCACGCCCTTTGAGTAAAAGTGACCGTCGTTGAAATCCGGATCGGTCACGATGGCGCGTCGGGCCACCTCGTTGAAAGCGATGTTCTCAGCGTTCAGGTTGGGGGCGCTCGCCACCACCACCGCGTGTTTCACGCGCTCAGGGTATTGCAGCGTCCAAGACAGCGCCTGCATGCCGCCCAAGCTCCCACCCATCACAGCGGCCAGTTGTTGGATACCTAAAGCGTCGAGCAAGCGGGCTTGGGCGTTGACCCAGTCTTCCACGGTGACCACCGGGAAATCAGCGCCATAGACGCGCCCGGTGTCGGGGTTGGTGTGCATAGGGCCGGTGGAGCCAAAGCAAGAACCCAGGTTGTTCACGCCGATCACAAAAAAGCGGTCGGTGTCGAGCGACTTGCCGGGGCCGATCATGTTGTCCCACCAGCCCAGGTTTTTGGGTTGGTCGGCGTACACGCCCGCTACATGGTGCGAAGCGTTGAGCGCGTGGCAGATCAGCACCGCGTTGGATTTGTCGGCATTGAGCGTGCCGTAGGTTTCGTAGCTCAGCGAATAGCCACGGAGGGTCGCGCCGCTTTGCAAGGGCAAAGAGGCCTCAAACAGCATGCTTTGGGATTCGGCGATCAGCATCGAATGTGTTCAGGTGTGCAAAAAACAAAACCCGGCTTCGCAGTCAGCTGGGCCGGGCTTCAGTGGGTTGAAACACACGCCATTTAGCTGAATTTCGAAACCATCACGGTTTCGGCGCCCGCAATCGGGTTCAAATCGGCGCATGGTCTAAGTATAAGGGCGTTCAATCAGGGCCCAACAATGGCGCTGCACAAGGCTTCGGCCAGACGAAGCGTCAAATGCCAAGGCCGCTTAGCAGGGGATTTAGCTGCCCCAGCCCGACAGCGCAATCACCCCCAACACGGCAAATATGCCCGCCGAGATCCGGTGCACCAAACGCAGCGGAACGCGCCGGGTGATGGCGTCGCCCAGCCACACCACCGGGGCGTTGGCCAGCATCATGCCCAGTGTGGTGACCGCCACCACGGCGAACCAAGCCTTGTACTGCGCAGCCAGCATGACGGTGGCAATTTGCGTTTTGTCACCCATCTCAGCCAGAAAAAAGGCCACCACGGTGGTCAAAAACACGCCCATGCGCGGGGCGCTGTCACCTTCTTCTTCGTCGAGTTTGTCGGGGATCAGCATCCACACCGCCATGGCAATGAAGGACGCGCCCAGCACCCAGCGCAGCACCTCGGGCCCCATCACGGTGGTGACCCAGCTGCCCACCGCTCCGGCCAAGCCATGGTTGGCCAAGGTGGCCACCAAAATGCCCAGCAAGATGGGCCAAGGTTTGCGGAAACGGGCGGCCAGCACGAGTGACAACAGCTGGGTTTTGTCACCCATTTCGGCCAAAGCCACGATGGCGGTAGACACGAAGAATGCTTCCATGGGGGAGTTGGGACGCGGGCCAGAACAGCGGGTCAGAGTGAGGGACGCATCTTACGTGAGGGCTCTGTGCACCGGTTTGGGGGACATGGGGGTGCCCAGCAAGCGTATGCCTCTTTGGGTGCGCTTATTGCTTTTGTTTGGTGCGCTAGGGCGGATGACGCTCAAAATGCACCAAATTAATTCAAACATCACCGAAAGACGATCGTGGAAGCACTAAAACAGGGCGCGGATGCGCTTTTTATTTTGTTGGGCGGCATCATGGTGTTGGCCATGCACGCCGGTTTTGCATTTCTGGAGCTGGGCACGGTTCGCAAAAAGAACCAGGTCAATGCGTTGGTCAAAATTCTGGTGGATTTTTCGGTGTCCACCGTGGTTTATTTTGTGGTGGGCTACAGCGTGGCCTACGGCACCACATTCTTTGTGGGGGCGGAACAGCTGGCCACCAAGAACGGTTATGACTTGGTCAAGTTCTTCTTTTTGCTGACCTTTGCGGCGGCCATTCCCGCCATCATTTCGGGCGGCATTGCCGAGCGGGCCAAGTTTTGGCCACAGCTGATCGCCACGGCGGTGATCGTGGGCTTTGTTTACCCCTTCTTTGAGGGCATTGCATGGAACCAGCACTTTGGCGTACAGGCCTGGATCAAGGCGGTCACGGGCGATGAGTTCCATGACTTTGCAGGCTCGGTGGTGGTCCATGCCATGGGCGGCTGGATCGCCCTGCCGGCTGTGATTTTGCTGGGTGCCCGCTACAACCGTTACCGCAAGGACGGCGTGGTGTCGGCGCACCCACCTTCGAGCATTCCTTTCCTGGCTTTGGGTTCGTGGATCCTGATTGTGGGCTGGTTTGGCTTCAATGTGATGAGCGCCCAGACGCTGGACAAAATTTCGGGACTGGTGGCGGTCAACTCCTTGATGGCCATGGTGGGCGGCACCTTGGCGGCTTTGGTCTTGGGCAAAAACGACCCTGGCTTTGTGCACAACGGCCCCTTGGCCGGTTTGGTGGCGGTGTGTGCAGGCTCCGACTTGATGCACCCTTTTGGTGCCTTGGTGGTGGGCGCTGTGGCGGGTGCTTTGTTTGTGGTCATGTTCACCCTGACCCAGAACAAGTGGAAGATCGACGACGTGCTGGGCGTGTGGCCCTTGCATGGCATTTGCGGCGCGTGGGGCGGCATCGCTGCAGGCATTTTTGGCGCCAGCAGCCTGGGGGGTTTGGGCGGCGTCAACCTGACGGCGCAATTGATCGGCACCGCGATGGGTGTGGCTTGGGCTTTGTTCGGTGGCTTGGTGATTTACGGTTTGTTGAAAATCACGCTGGGTCTGAAACTCAGCCCGGAGGAAGAATACGACGGCGCCGACTTGAGCATTCACAAAATCAGCGCCACCCCAGACCGCGAAGTGAGTTGGTAAAACAACAACATCAAGGTGCGCCAGAAGACGTTTTGACGGGGCTTTAGGGAAAATGCCTTGCATTTTTTTTGGTGATATCGCAGATAATGACTTGACTTCGGTGGAAAAACCCTGAAGTTCAGTTTGCGGTGACCAGATCAGTTTCGCTTTCCTTCCAGTGTTTTCAGGTTTGTTGAATGCGCTTTCGGAGCTCCATCGCTTTTATTTCTGTGTTTTGAGGAGTCCCTTTTCATGGGCAACAAACTTTACGTCGGCAACCTGCCTTACTCGGTTCGCGACGGCGATCTGGAACAAGCCTTCGGCGAATTCGGTGCTGTGACCAGCGCCAAAGTCATGATGGAACGCGATACCGGCCGCTCCAAAGGCTTTGGTTTTGTGGAAATGGGCAGCGACGACGAAGCACAAGCCGCGATCAATGGCATGAACGGCCAACCTTTGGGTGGTCGCAATGTGGTGGTCAACGAAGCACGCCCCATGGAAGCGCGTCCTCCCCGCACAGGCGGTGGCGGCTTCGGCGGTGGTCGCCGTGAAGGCGGTGGTGGTTACGGCGGCGGTGGCGGCGGCTTCGGCGGTGGTGGCTATGGCGGCGGCCGTGAAGGCGGCGGTGGCTACGGCGGCGGCCGTGAAGGCGGCGGTGGTTATGGTGGTGGCCGTGAAGGCGGCGGCGGTTATGGCGGTGGCCGTGACGGTGGTGGCCGTGACGGTGGTGGCCGCGGCGAAGGCGGCGGCGGTTTCCGCAGCCCCTACGGTGCGGGACCTCGCGGCGGTGGTGGTCGGCGTGAAGGTGGGGGTTACGGTGGTGGCCGTGACGAAGGCGGCGGTTACTGATCGGGCATTTGTTCTCGCTCATCACCCAGTCGATGATCAACCCAAGCCCTGCCATGCAGGGCTTTTTCGTTTCTGGCCTTGGCTAATTCTGATGCGGCAAAGCTTTCGCCTTGAAAAGAAAATTCAAAGGAGACGCAATCAAAGTGCCCCAAGCCTGAACCGATGTGGCACGTGACTCAGGAAGGCTGGCGTGCTGGCAAAACTGCGCGCACCTTGCCCTCCAACTCGTACTGGCCGGTGCGGGTATTGAAGTTCATGCCTTGGGCCGTGAATACGTCCTTGCCGCGCGTCATGCGCACTGGCCGGTTTGAAACCAGGCGCTCCTCCTCGAGCAAAGCCGTGAGAACTTCTGCGCGTATCTCGGTGTAAGGGCTTTGCGCATGGGCCTGTCGCACCGCGATCGCATTCCCGCTCAGGGTCACCTCTTGTTCAGTTTCCCTGGAGATGCCAGTTTTTGCCTCGGCCGTCAGACGTGCGCCCGCTTCGTTTTCGGCCAAAATGCGCACACCCTCGATGTGCAGACTTTGTGTGGCAGGAAAGTGTGTGGCACTTTGGCCGCTGATTTCGCGGGTCAGCCGCCCTGAAGCATCAAAGGTTTGGAGTTTGAATTGATCGAGCCGGAAATCCGGGCCTTGACGAAGCCGGGGATTCAGACCAGGTTGGACCAGCTCGGGCACGCTGCGCACCAGCCACCAACTGCCCAAAGCCAAAATGGCAAACAAGAACAAGGGCAGGTAAATCGTCAACCGATCCAAGGTGCGGCGCACCCGCGTGAGCAGGTTCATGCCGATGCGCCCGGGTGATCGTTCACCCCCACTTGCGCGAGCAAGGCGGCATAGTGGCCGCCCGCCACCAGCAGCAGGTCACAGAAGGCGCGGGCCGCGCCTTCGCCGCCGCTCTCGGCGGTGGTGTGGTGGGCCAAGGCTTTGGCCTGCGCATGGGCATTGGCCGGAGCACACGCAAAAGCGGCGCGTTGCATCACGGGCAAGTCGGGCCAGTCATCACCCATGGCAGCCGCTTGGGCCCAGCTCAGCTGGAGTTCGCTCAAAAAGGCTTCGGCGGCCGGGCGCTTGTCTTCGGTGCCAAAGCGGGCGTGGATGATGCCCAGCGCCTTCAGGCGCAGGCGCAGCGGGGCCGAATCGCGGCCGGTGATCACCACGGGGGTGATGCCCGCCTTTTGCAGCAGCTTCAGTCCTTGGCCATCCAGCGTGTTGAAGCGCTTGAGGGTCTCACCGCTTTCCGAAAAATACAGCCCGCCATCGGTCAACACGCCATCGATGTCGAAAAAGGCCACACGAATGCCTTGCGCTTGCAGCAGCAATTCTGGGGGGTAGTGCAGGGCCGGTGTCAGTGCTTGGAGGGCTGGCATCTCAGATCACCTTGGCGCGCATCAGATCGTTGGAATTGATGGCGCCACACAGCTGGCCCTGCGCGTCCACCACCAAAATGCTGGTGATGCGGTACAGCTCCATCATCTCGGCGGCTTCCACGGCCAGCGCGTCGTGGCGGATGGTGCGCGGGTTGGGGTGCATGACATCGCGGGCACTGAGGCTACGCAGGTCCAAGCCTTTTTCAATCAGGCGGCGCAAATCGCCATCGGTGAAGACACCCAACACATGGCCATCGGCGTCGGTGACCGAGGTCGCGCCCAGGCCTTTGTTGCTCATCTCACGCATCAGGGCGGTGAATTCGGCATCCGGCCCGACTTGCGGCACCTCGGCACCTTTGCGCATCACGTCGGCCACATGCGTGAGCAGCTTGCGGCCCAAGGAACCGCCCGGGTGAGAGCGGGCAAAGTCTTCGGGTTTGAAGCCCCTGGCATCGAGCAAGGCCACGGCCAGCGCGTCGCCCATGGCCAGCTGGGCGGTGGTGCTGGCGGTGGGGGCCAAATTCAGGGGACAGGCTTCTTTGTCGACGGAGCAGTCGAGCACCACGTCGGCGTGACGGGCCAAGGTAGACTGCAGACCGCCGGTCAGAGCGATCAGGGGCACCCCTTGGCGTTTGAGCACAGGCAAGATGGCCACCAGCTCGTCGCTTTCGCCGCTGTTGGAGATGGCCAAGACCACGTCCACGGTTTTGATCATGCCCAAGTCGCCGTGACTGGCCTCACCGGGGTGGACAAACATGGCCGGGGTGCCTGTGGAGGCCAGCGTGGCGGCAATCTTGCGGCCAATGTGCCCGCTTTTGCCCATGCCGGTGACCACCACGCGGCCTTGCACGGCCAGCACCCGGTTCACGGCCTGGAGGAAGCGCTCGTCCAGCCGGTCTTTCATTCGGAGCAAGGCGGCGGCCTCGATGTCGAGGGTCTCGCGGGCGAGCTGCAAGGTGTGGTCGGAATGGGCAAGCATATGGGGCATTTTATCGGGCAGCGTGAAGCGCCCCACCACGGGCCTGTTCAAGACCTCGCCCAGGCGAGAACACATCGGGGGCAAGGCCGCATGAGATATACGCGCTTGTTACCATTGGTGCATGAGCGCATTGGAGTTGACCCTGTTGTATTTGCTGGCCGCTGTGCTGGGCGTGGTAGGCTGCCGCATGCTCAAGCTGCCGCCCATGCTGGGCTATCTGGCGGTGGGTGTGGTGATTGGTCCCAACGCCCTGGCGCTGGCGCAAAACTCCGAAGGCGTGAAACACCTGGCCGAGTTCGGCGTGGTGTTTTTGATGTTTGTGATTGGGCTCGAATTCAACCTGCCCAAGCTGCGCTCCATGCGCCAACATGTGTTTGGCCTGGGTCTGCTGCAGGTGCTGCTCACGCTGGTGATCGTGACGGTGTTTTCCTTGTTGGTGGCCACCTTGGCACCCACGCTGTGGAAGATGGAGTGGCAAACCGCGCTAGCGCTGTCGAGCGCCATGGCCATGAGCAGTACAGCGATCGTGATCAAACTGGTGGCCGACCGGTTGGAGCTGGAGTCTGAGCACGGCAAGCGGGTGGTGGGTGTGTTGCTGTTTCAGGATTTGGCGGTGGTGCCCCTGATTGTGATGATCCCGGCCCTGAGCGCACCCGCTGACCAGATGCTCACCGCTTTGATGATGGCCGCGCTCAAAGCCACGGTCTTGATCACCTTGCTCATGACGGGCGGTCAACGGGTCATGCGCTGGTGGCTGACCCTGGTGGCGCGGCGCAAAAGCGAAGAACTGTTTGTTCTGAACTTGCTGCTGGTCACGCTCGGGCTGGCCTGGATCACCGAGCTGGCAGGCCTGAGCCTGGCGCTGGGGGCATTCATTGCCGGCATGCTGATTTCCGAGACCGAATACAAGCACCAAGTGGAGCTGGACATTCGGCCTTTCCACGATGTGTTATTGGGTCTGTTTTTCATCACCATCGGCATGATGCTGGACTGGCACATTGTGGTCGAGCGCTGGCCTTTGGTGCTGATCCTGACCACCTTGCCGGTGTTGTTCAAACTGGTGTTGGTGACGGCCCTGGCCAAGCTGACGGGCGCGTCCAACGGAGTGTCCTTGCGCACCGGTTTGTACCTGGCGCAAGCAGGTGAATTCGGTTTTGTGTTGCTCACACTGGGGGCGCAGAGCCACATCATTCCACCGAGTTTGCTGAACCCGGTGTTGGCCAGCATGGTGCTGTCGATGATGGCCACGCCTTTCATCATCATGCACAGCGAGCGCATCGTGCTCAAGGTGGTGGCCAGCGAATGGTTGCAGCAGTCCTTGCAAATGACCACCATCGCCCGCAAGTCGATCAACACCAGCAAACACGTGATCATCTGCGGCTACGGGCGTTGCGGACAGAACCTGGCCCGCATGCTCGAAAAGGAAAACATCCCTTACATGGCGCTTGACCTGGACCCCGACCGGGTGCGACAAGCAGCGGCGGCTGGCGATTCGGTGGTGTTTGGCGACGCAGGGCGTCTGCAAGCCCTGATGGCCGCAGGCTTGGCCCGTGCCAGCGCGGTGGTGATCACTTACCTGGATGTGCCCGCTGCCATGAAGGTGCTCGACCACACCCACAGTCATGCGCCCCAAGTGCCAGTGATTGTGCGCACCAAGGACGACCTCGATCTGGAAAAGCTGCAACAGGCAGGCGCAACCGAGGTGGTGCCCGAGGCGCTGGAGGGGTCGCTGATGCTGGCCAGCCATGCGCTGGCGCTGGTGGGTGTGCCCATGCGCCGCGTGATTCGGATCGTGCGAGACCAGCGCGACGCCCGCTACAACCTGCTGCGCGGTTATTTCCATGGTGCCGATGACGACACCCTCGACGAAATCGACCACGAGCGCTTGACCACGGTGGGCTTGCCCTTGGCCTCACCATGGTTGGGCAAACAAATTCAGGACTTGGCTTTTCACGCCATGGGCGTGCGTGTGGTCAACCTGCGCCGCGCCAATGGCCAGCCCGAAACCGTCAGCGATGACACCGTTCTGCATCCGGGCGACACGTTGGTGCTGTCGGGCAAATCCCAAACGCTGGCCGTGGCCGAAGACAAACTTTTGAGAGGTTGAGGCATGGACGAACTGAACGTCAACGACTATTTGAAAAGCCACGTCCGCACCGTGCCCGACTGGCCTGCGCCGGGGGTGCAGTTCCGCGACATCACACCGCTCTTGCAAGACCCTCGAGTGTTCCGCGTGCTGATCGACGCCTTTGTGCACCGATACATGCACCCAACCTTGCGGCCCGACGTGGTCGCAGGTCTGGATGCGAGGGGCTTTATTTTGGGATCGGTGGTGGCCTATGAACTGGGGTTGGGTTTTGTGCCCATCCGCAAAAAAGGCAAGCTGCCCTTCACCACGGTGGAGGAAACCTACGAGCTGGAATACGGCAGCGCCACCGTGGAGCTGCACACCGACGCGGTCAAGCCCGGCCAGCGCGTGTTGCTGATCGACGACCTGATCGCCACGGGCGGCACCATGATGGCCGGAAAAAAACTGCTCGAAAAACTCGGCGCCTCGGTCATCGAAGGCGCCGCCATTGTGAATTTGCCGGACTTGGGCGGGTCTGAGCGTATCCAAGCCAGCGGCTTGAAGCTTTTTACGCTGGTGACTTTCGAGGGGCATTGAGGGCTGTCACGCACGGCGCTGACAAGCCAGTTGATCCGGCATAAGCTAGGGCTTTTCCACTTGGCCCAAGACTGCCCCATGAGCTCCAACCACACCCCGCCAGCGGCCTCTGACGACCGCGTGCCTTATGCCAAACCCCAGCCTTGGGGCATGACCCCTGACATGGTGGTGCACAACGTGCAGACCGAAGACGAACGCTTGTGGGCCCCGGTGGCACCAGGCATCTGGTCGCGCCCGCTGCACCTGAACGTGACGGGTGGCTTTTATGTGCACCTGCTCAAAGTCAAGCGCTCGGGCCTGCTGCAGCGCCACCGCCATTCTGGACAAGTGCATGCCCATGTGCTGCGCGGCAAATGGCTCTATCTGGAGCACGACTGGGTGGCCGAAGAAGGCAGTTATGTGTTCGAGCCCCCGGGCGAAACCCACACCCTGGTGGTGCCCGACGATTGCCAGGACATGGTGACCATGTTCACCGTGCACGGCGCCCTGATGTACGTGGACACCCAAGGCAATGCGACGGGCTATGACGACGTGTTCACCCGCATTGAGAAGTACCGCGCTCACTTTGAAGCCGTGGGCTTGGGCGCGGATTATGTGAAGACCTTCATGCGCTGAAGGTTTCAAAACAGCCAAAAAAACCGCCTACAAGGCGGTTTTTTTGATGTGTACAGCTTTGAAAAATCAAAGCGGCTTCTTGATCCAGTTGGCGATCTCGCCAATGATGCCTCGGCGAAAAGCCAGCACACAGATCACAAAGATAACGCCTTGCATGATAGTGACCCATGCGCCAAATTGGGCAAAATAGTTTTGCATGCTGACGATGACCGCAGCACCAGCCACAGGGCCAAACAAAGTGCCCATGCCACCGACCAAAGTCATCAACACCACTTCGCCCGACATGGACCAATGCACATCGGTGAGCGATGCAAGCTGAAAGACCAGCGATTTGGTGGCCCCTGCGGTGCCTGCAATGGCTCCCGAAATCACGAATGCCAGCAACTTGAACTTGTCAGTGTCGTAACCGAGCGATGTGGCGCGGTCTTGGTTCTCGCGAATGGCTTTGAGAATTTGCCCGAAAGGCGAATGGATCACACGCCAAATAAACAAAAAGCCGAGGATAAAAATACTCAAAACAAACAAATACATGTTGGTGTTGTCGGCCAGATCAAAGAGGCCGAACAAGTGGCCGCGGGGCACGCCTTGGATGCCGTCTTCGCCGCCTGTGAAAGGCGCTTGCAAAGCAAAAAAGAAAATCATCTGGGCCAATGCCAACGTGATCATGGCGAAGTAAATGCCCTGTCGGCGTATGGCCAGCGAACCCACCACATAGGCCAACACCATCGAGCACAGAGTGCCAAACAAAATCGCCAATTCAGGGGTTAGGCCCCACACTTTGGCAGAATGGGCTGCGGCATAACCGGCTGTGCCCAAAAACATGGCATGTCCGAACGACAACAAACCACCAAAGCCAAGCAACAAGTTAAAAGCACAGGCAAACAAGGCGAAGCACATCACCTTCATCAAAAAGATGGGGTAGAGCCAGATGGGCGCTATGGCAAACGCCAAAACCATGATGGCGAAAGCGATCCAATGGGTTTTGGACGACGAGGACGCAGAGGCAATTGCAGAGATCGACATGGCGTTTTACTTCTGTGTACCGAACAGGCCGGCGGGCTTGATGAGCAGAACAATGGTCATGATCACAAAGATCACGGTGGCCGAAGCCTCGGGGTAAAACACCTTGGTCAGGCCTTCAATGAGACCCAAACCAAATCCGGTCACGATGGCACCCATGATGGAGCCCATGCCGCCAATCACCACCACCGCAAAGACCACAATGATCAAGTCAGCCCCCATGGTGGGGTTGACCTGGTAAATGGGCGCGGCCATCACACCGGCCAAAGCCGCCAAACCGACGCCAAAACCATAGGTCAAGGTGATCATGCGCGGCACGTTGATGCCAAAGGACTGAACCAGACTGGGGTTTTCAGTGGCAGCTCTCAAGTAAGCCCCCAGTTTGGTACGCTCGATCACATACCAAGTGGCCAAGCAAACCACCAGCGAAGCCACGATGACCCAGGCTCTGTACTTGGGCAAAAACATGAAACCCAAGTTAAAGCCGCCTTTAAAAACTTCGGGAACAGGGTAAGGCATGCCCGAAGAGCCAAACTCATGCCGGAACAAGCCCTGAATGATCAGCGCCAATCCGAAGGTGAGCAGCAAACCATACAAGTGGTCGAGTTTGTAGAGTTGTTTGAGCATGGTGCGCTCAATCAACATGCCCGTTGCGCCCACCAAAAATGGTGTGACGATCAGGGCCACCCAGTAGTTCATGCCCAGCATGTTCATGCCGAGGTAAGCCACAAAGGCGCCCAGCATGTACTGGGCGCCGTGGGTGAAGTTGATGATATTGAGCAGGCCGAAGATCACCGCCAGTCCCAGAGAGAGCAGCGCATAAAACGAACCGTTGATCAATCCGATCAGCAATTGCCCAAATAGGGCTCCTGAGGGAACGCCAAAAATTTCCATGAAGGTGACTTTGGTTAACTCAAAACAAAGGGCTTACTTCTTGACCAGTGGGCATTCGCTCTCGGACAAGGGGCGGAATGCCTCATTGGCAGGGATCGTGGCAACCAGTTTGTAGTAGTCATACGGGCCTTTGGACTCGGATGGCTTTTTCACCTGGAACAAATAAGCAGGATGGATTTTGCGACCGTCAGGACGTACGCTGCCCTTGCCAAACAAGATGTCATCGGTAGGCAACTCTTTCATCTTGGCAGCCACTTTGGAGCCGTCATCGGTCTTGGCCGCTTCAACAGCCTTCAGGTAGTGGATCACGCTGGAGTACACACCGGCCTGGACCATCGAGGGATGCTTGCCGCCATTGGCCGCTGCAAAACGCTTGGTCCAAGCGCGTGTCTGGTCGTTCAGATCCCAATAGAAAGTCTCGGTCAACATCAGGCCTTGCGCCACATTCAAGCCCAAGGAATGGACGTCGGGCAAGAACACCAGCATGCCGGCCAGGTTTTGGCCACCTCGGGTGATGCCGAACTCAGCGGCTTGCTTGATTGAGTTGGTGGTGTCGCCACCGGCATTGGCCAAACCAATGATCTTGGCTTTGGAGGCTTGCGCTTGCAGCAAGAAAGAGGAGAAGTCTTGTGTCGGGAAAGGTGTGCGCACTTTGCCCACTACTTTGCCGCCATTTTTCAGCACCACGGCCTCGGTGTCACGCTCCAGGGCATGACCGAAAGCATAGTCAGCAGTCAAGAAGAACCAAGTGTCACCACCGCTTTTGACAATCGCTTTGCCGGTACCATTGGCAAGCATCCAGGTGTCATAAGCCCAGTGGATGGTGTTGGCGTTGCAAGCCTTGCCTGACAGGTCGGACGTGGCCGAACCGGAGTTGACATGCAACTTGCCCTTGTCGCTGGCGATTTTGGCAACAGCCAAGCCCACCGAAGACGTGGGTACGTCGGCAATCATGTCCACCTTGTCGGTGTCAAACCACTGGCGTGCCACGTTGGAGCCCACATCGGGCTTGTTTTGATGGTCAGCACCCACCACTTCAATTTTGAGCTTGGAGCCAGTGGCTTTGACGTAGTCTTCGACGGCCATGCGGGCCGCCGACAAAGAACCCGGCCCGGTGATGTCCGAGTACAGACCCGACATGTCGTTCATCACGCCAATCTTGACGATGCCGTCAGAAATTTGGGCTTGCGCCGCACCGCCGAATACACAGGCCGCCGCAGCGGCAATCGAGAGAAGTTTGCGTTTCATGGTTTAGTCTCCTGGTTAAAAATCAGACGCCGAGGTACTCGTTGAGCATGCCCATCTTCTCGGTCAATTCAGCCGAGGTGAAGCCCTGCACAATTTGTCCATGCTCCATCACGTAAAAGCGATCGGCCAGTGGTGCGGCAAAGCGGAAGTTTTGCTCCACCATGATGATGGTGTAGCCCTTGGCCTTGAGGGCCTTGATCATGCGAGCCAAAGCCTGCACGATGACCGGTGCCAGGCCTTCAGAGATTTCGTCAAGCAACAAAAACCGGGCACCTGTGCGCAAAATGCGCCCCACTGCCAGCATTTGCTGCTCGCCGCCAGACAAGCGAGTACCCGGACTGCTGCGGCGCTCAAGTAAGTTGGGAAACATCTCGTAAATTTCATCCAAGCTCATGCCGCCACTGGCGATCACGGGAGGCAGCAAAAGGTTTTCTTCGCAACTGAGCGAAGCAAAAATGCCGCGCTCTTCTGGGCAATAACCGATACCCAACTTGGCAATTTGGTGCGGTGCCATGTTGACCGACTCTGTGCCGTTGATGGTGATGGTGCCCGTGCGCCGACCTACCAAGCCCAAAATCGATTTGAGCGTGGTGGTTCGCCCTGCGCCGTTGCGTCCCAGCAGGGTCACCACCTCGCCTTCGTTGACCGTCAAGTCAACCCCATGGAGGATGTGCGATTCGCCGTACCAAGCGTGCAGGTTGCTGACGCGCAAAAATTCTTTGGACTCAGCCATGGGCTCCCTCCAGCTGGTTGTCGGCGGTGCCCATATAGGCCTCGAGCACTTGGGGATTTTGTGAAACCACGGCGTAGGGTCCCTCTGCAATCACTTGGCCGCGTTGCAAAACACTGATGGTGTCGGCAATTTGGGCCACCACATTCATGTTGTGCTCCACCATCAAAATGGTGCGGTTGGCGCTGACTTTTTTGATCAACTGGGTCACGCGGTCCACATCTTCGTGGCCCATACCTTGCGTGGGCTCGTCGAGCAGCATCAGTTCAGGTTCCATGGCCAGCGTGGTGGCAATCTCCAAAGCACGCTTGCGGCCGTAGGGCAGTTCGACTGCCATCAAGTCAGCCATGTCTTGCAAATCCACCTCGGCCAACAATTGCATGGCACGCTCATTGAGGCCATCAAGCACTCGCTCTGAACGCCAAAACTGCATCGACAACCCCGCACTGCGCTGCAAGGCGATGCGCACGTTCTCCACCACTGTGAGGTTGGGAAAGGTCGCCGAAATCTGGAATGACCGAACGATGCCACGGCGTGCAATTTGCGCAGGCTTTTCACCCGTGATTTCTTTGCCGTTGAACAAGATTTGGCCGCTGGTAGGGATCAAAAATTTGGTCAACAAATTGAATACAGTCGTCTTGCCTGCACCATTAGGGCCGATGAGCGCGTGGATCTGTCCGCGTTTGACCTGCAAGTTAACGCCATTGACGGCGACAAATCCTTTGAACTCTTTGATGAGGTCTCGGGTTTCCAATATGAATTCTTGGCTCATGTGGGTGTCTCGGTTTCTTTCATCAGCAACCAACCAACAGGTCATTTCAACCAGTGGCTGCATTTTGCAGAGCATTTGTCAGTTTGGTGTCATGGTTATCCCGGGGCTTGTCCCGCACGTGTCTATTGCCGGGGCAAAGACCTTGGAATCCATCAGGTTTTCATTGTGCTGCGGTCGAAAAGTTCGATTTGAGAATTTGTTCATCTTGCTTGCGCAACTCGGTTTTGAGCACCTTGCCATAGTGGTTCTTGGGCAAGCTCGACACCAGGTGGTAGTGCTTGGGGCGCTTAAAGCGTGCGACCTGAGACAGGCAATGCGCGTCCAGTTCAGACACGCTCAGGTCTGAGTGGCACACCACAAAAGCCACCACCACCTCGCCCCACTCGGGGTCGGGCCGACCGATCACCGAGACCTCGGCCACCTGCGGATGGGTGAGCAAGGCTTCTTCCACCTCGCGAGGGTAGATGTTGGTGCCACCGCTGATCACCAGGTCCTTGGAACGGTCGAGCAAGCTCAAGTAGCCGTCGGCATCCAGGCGGCCCACATCACCGGTTTGCAGCCAGCCACCGCGAATCGCTTTGGCGGTGGCCTCGGGGTCACGCCAATAACCGGCCATGACCAACTCGCTGCGCACACAAATCTCACCCACCTCGCCCACGGGCAGTTCGGCACCCGCCTTGTCGCAAATTCTCACCTCGACCATGGCCTGTGCGTGGCCCACCGAGGCCAGGCGTTCACGCCAGCGTGGGTGGTGGGTGTCCAGCACATCGCTCTTGGGCAAGACGCTGATGGTCATGGGGCATTCGCCCTGACCGTAAATCTGCGCAAAGTGGGGCCCGATGACTTGCAAAGCCTCTTCGATGTCCGCCAGATACATGGGGCCGCCGCCATAAACGATAGTGGCCAGGCCCTGCGGCCGCTGGGGCAAGGTGCGTGCCGCGTCCACCAGCCGCCGCACCATGGTGGGCGCTGCAAAAAATGAGGCCCGCTGCCAATGCGCGGCCAGCGCCAGGGCTTCGTGCGGGTCAAACCCGTCCGATCGGGGCACCACGTTCAAGCCCGCGTTCAGCACATACGGCAAGTGGTACATGCCGCCGCCATGCGAAAGGGGCGCGGGGTGCAGCATGGTGTCGCAAAGCGCCACCGATTGCACTGAGCCGAAATACGCCAGCGTACAGCCACGCAACTGGCGGGCGCAAAGCACCACGCCCTTGGGGCGTCCGGTGGTGCCACTGGTGTAGAACAACCAGACCGGGTCGTCGTCGCTTCGCACTTGCAAAGGCAGCTGTGGGGCGTCCTCTTGCAACATGAAGGCCGTGTTGGCGGCAACACCTGTCCCAACGCCGATTTCGCTCAGCGCTTGGGTGAAATCGTGTTCCCGTTTGTAGTCGCAAAAAGCGATGCGTGCTTCGCTGTGCTGGGCGATCCATGCGGCCTCACGTTCGTGCAATTTGGCGTTGACCGGCACCGCCACCGCACCAGCCCACCAGATGCCCCAGATCAGAGGCAAATAGTCTGGCGAGTTGTACAAGAACAGCATCACGCGGTCGCCGGGCTGTACACCTTGGGCGTGCAGCCAGTGGGCCGTCCGCGCAGCGCGTTGGGCGAATTGGGCGTAGTTGCACCAGACCTGCGTGCCGTGTGCAATGGCCGCTTGCTGCGGGTAACGTTCGGCGCTGCGGGCCAACCAGAGGGCGATGTTCATGTGATTTGGGAAGAGTCGAGTCGAATCGATGCGATCACTAGACCAGGACCATGCCACCATCGAGCAAGATGGACTGCCCTGTCATGCCGCGTGACTCGTGAGAGCCGAGGTAGACCGCAAGAGCAGCGATCTCGTCTGGGTTCAGCACCCGTCCCAGCGGCACCCGCGCCAAAGCGGCCTTGACCATGTCGTCGCCGCTCATGCCTGAACTTTGAGCGACCTGGGCTTTCAGTGTTTCCACCATGTCGGTCTGCACAAAGCCGGGGCAGATCGCATTCACAGTCACCGCGTGTGGGCTGGCCTCGAGCGCCACGCAGCGGGTCAGGCCCACCACCGCGTGCTTGCTGACGTTGTAGGCGCTTTGGTTGCGCGAGCCCCATTTGCCCGCCGTGGAGGCGATGTTGACGATGCGCCCGTGGCGCCGTGCCTGCATGCCCGGCAGGCACGCCTGCATGAAGTGCAGCACACCAAAAAGGTTCACATCGAGCATGTCCTGAAAGTCCTGCGGTGCGTAGTCGAGGAAAGGCTTGGCCCGGTAAACCCCCGCGTTGTTGACCAGCACATCGACGCGCCCAAAGCGCTCTTCCACTTGTGCCACGGCCGCAAAACAGGCGTCACGCTCGGTCACGTTCAGGCCCAAAGTCATGATGCGCTCGGCGGGCAGGCCCAGGCTGTCTTTGACTTCCTGCAAGCGTGCCGTGTCGGTGGCGATCAGGCACAATATGGCCCCTTCGGCCGCATAAGCCTCGGCAATCGCACGGCCGATGCCACGGCTTGCGCCGGTCACGATGGCCACTTGTTGGTCGAGTCGGTGTGCCATGTTCAATCCTTGGGTTGGGGCGCTCAGATGAGCGCCGCGTGTTTGCGTGGGTCGCCCGACTTGCCTTGGCTGGGGCCGTCGTGCGGCTTGGACACGGCTTGGCGCAACACCGCCAGATAACCCTGGGCCAGCTCCATGCGCGGGCCAAAGCCTTGTTCAATCAGCATGCGATGGGCGGCAGGCAGCTTCCAGCAGGGGGTGAACACAAACAGGTGGTGTTCCAGGTGGTAATTGACCCAATACGGCGCCAGCACCATGCGCATGCCCCAATTCGCCATGGTGGTGCGGGTGTTGCGCAAGCGGTCATCGTTGTTGCCGACCACCGCATGCTCGGCGATGTTACGCACGCGGCTGATGACTTGGTACCAGGTCAGCAAGGGCAAGAGCCACAACACAAAATAGACCCACCATACCCCCGCTGCGGCCGAAACGGCCAAGATGGCCAGGTTGCTCAAGAAAAAGTATTTTTCTGCAGCCAACAGGTTCTTCACGCGCTGCCAGCGGCTGGGGCTGTCGCCCATTTCCATACGAAAAAATTCCAGCCGCCGCTGATAACCGGTGATGCCCAGAATGTCGCGCCGCATCTTGCGCCAAAAGCTTTGTTTCGTGATCGGAAATGGCGCCGACAAAATCAGGTCGGGGTCTTCGGCTTGTTGGGTGTGGCGGTGGTGACTCAGGTGGTAAGGGCGGTAGAGCGTGAGGCTTGCGCCCACTGGCCAGCCGCACAAAAATGCGCCCAGCGTGTCATTGAGTCCAGTGTTTTTGAACAAGGCGCGGTGCGCCGCGTCGTGCATCAAGATCGCCAAACCCAGCTGCCGCCCACCGATGATGACCACGGCCACCACAAAGCTCAAGGGATTGGGCCAGGCGATGAAAAACGCCATGGCCAAGGCGATCACGCCCCAAGCGTGCAAGACCAAGTACGCGCCCATCCAGTCCGAGCGCTCGCGCAAATACGCGTCTTGCTCGGGGCTCAGACTGGGCTGGGTGTCGGTGGTCATGACAAGGGGGCTCGGCAAAAGGCCTATCTTGTGCCTTTGGGCCACATCGAATAGTCACAGTCGTGACCTTTTCGGGGCTTTCCCTGAGCCCTCGCGCCATTGAGCGGGCTCACTTGCCGATACAAAAACTCGAAAAGATCACGCCCAACAAATCGTCGGCGCTGAACTCACCCGTGATCTCGTTGAGCGCGTTTTGGCCCAAGCGAAGCTCTTCGGCCAGCAGGTCGAGGTTTTGTGCTTGGGCGGCCAGGTGTGCGCCGGCTATTTCCAAATGTTCGCGCACGCGGTGCAGCGCCTGCACATGGCGCTCGCGGGCAATGAACAGGCCTTCGCTGACTTGTTGCCAACCGGCTTGTTGCAAAAGTTGCTGGCGCAGGGCCTCTAGGCCTTCGCCTGTGCGTGCTGAGAGTGTCAAGCCTGTGCGTTCTTGTGCGCTGCTCGCAGCATCGGCCTTGTTCCACACGTCGATCACCGCCACGCTGGTGGGCAAGCGGCTTTGCAGTGCGGCGGCAATGTCGGCATCGGCCATGTCGTAATCGGGCAGGCCCACGCGGGTGAGGTCGTGCAAAAACAGCACGGCATCAGCGTTCTCGATTTGCCCCCAAGCGCGTGCGATGCCAATTTGCTCCACCTCGTCCACGCCCTCGCCTTCGCGCAGCCCGGCGGTGTCGATCACATGCAGCGGCACGCCTTCGATCTGAATGGTTTGTTGCACCACATCGCGCGTGGTGCCCGCAATGGGCGTGACAATGGCCAGCTCGGCCCCGGACAGTGCGTTGAGCAGCGAGCTCTTGCCCGCATTGGGCTGGCCCGCAATCACCACCTTGATGCCCTCGCGCAGCAAGGCGCCTTGCCGGGCTTTGCCCAGCACCGCCATCAAAGCCGCTTGCAAGCGCGTCAATTGCCCTTGTGCATCGGCTTTTTGCAAAAAGTCGATCTCCTCCTCAGGGAAGTCCAGCGTGGCCTCCACCAGCATGCGCAGGTGGATCAGCGCATCGCGCAGCACATGGATTTCTTTTGAAAAATCCCCAGCCAAAGACCGGCTGGCGCTGCGTGCCGCGGCCTCGGTGCTCGCGTCGATCAGGTCGGCAATCGCTTCGGCTTGCGCCAAGTCGATCTTGTCGTTCAGAAATGCCCGTTCAGAGAACTCGCCCGGCAGAGCCACCCGCAAACCCGCCAAACGCGGCTGGCCAGTGGCCGGGTCCACCTCGGCCGCCGCTTGCAGGCAACGCGCCACCAGCAGCTGCAACACCACCGGCCCGCCGTGGGCCTGCAGTTCAAGCACATCTTCACCTGTGAACGAATGCGGCGCCACAAAGTGCAAAGCCAAACCGTGGTCAATGGGGCTGCCATCGGCATCTGCAAAAGGCAGGTAAGTGGCCTCTCGAGGTTTGAGTGGCCGCCCGCACAGCGCCTGAATCAGCGATGACAGATTTGGGCCCGACAACCGCACGATGCCCACAGCGCCGCGACCAGGGGCGGTGGCGATGGCAACAATCGGTTCTTGGTGTCTGGCGAGCATGTCGGTCTTGGTGATCTTGGGCAGGGTGGAGCAAAAAAAGGCCGCTTGCGCGGCCCTTTAAGTTGGGTTTGATTACTTGAACTTGGGCAGATTGAACTGCGGCGGCACGCCCATGCGGGTGTTGATCACCCACTGCTGGGCAATCGACAAGATGTTGTTGGTGATCCAGTACAGCACCAGGCCTGCGGGAAAGAAGAAGAACATGACCGAAAAGATCAGCGGCATGAACCACATCAGCTTGGCTTGCATCGGGTCTGGTGGCGCGGGGTTGAGCGCGGTTTGCAGCAAGGTGGTCAAGGTCATGACCAAGGGCAAGATGAAAAACGGATCGGGTGCTGAGAGATCTTGGATCCAGCCGATCCAGGGTGCATTGCGCATCTCCACGCTGGACAGGAGCACCCAATACAAGGCAATGAACACCGGAATCTGGACCATGATCGGGAAGCAGCCCCCCATGGGGTTGACCTTCTCCTCGCGGTAGATCTTCATCATCTCTTGCTGCATCTGCTGCGGGTTGTTCTTCAAACGCTCACGCATTTCCATGATTTTGGGGTTAATGGCTTTCATCTTAGCCATGCTCGAATAGGCCTTGGCATTGAGCCAGTAAAAAGCAATCTTGAGCAAAAGCACCAATGACACGATCGACCAGCCCCAGTTTTTCAACACGCTGTGAATCTGGTCCAACAGCCAATACAAAGGCTTGGACAACATGGCCAACCAGCCGTAATCTTTGACCAAGTCCAAACCTGGTGACAAGGCTTCAAGCACTTTCTCTTCTTGCGGGCCGCTGTAGAGCTGGTTGCTCACGGTTTTGGACTGACCCGGTGCCAAGTCGGCCACCGGTGTGATCATGCCCACGGCATACAGATTGGTATCGACTTTGCGTACAAAATTCTCGCGCTGCACACCATCGGCCAACAACCAGGCGCTTGCAAAATAGTGCTGCACCATGGCCACATAACCATTGGGGGATGTTTTGTCGATCTCAGCCTTGTTTTTCTCAATGTCCCCAAATTCCACCTTCGTGTATTTCTTGGCATCGGTGTAAATCGCAGGGCCTGTGAAGGTGAAATAGAACGCCGACTCGCCCTCAGGCGGGTTGCCATCGCGCACCAATTGCATGTACAGCTGAGGTGACACGCTGGCTTGACCGTTGTTGATCACTTCGTGCTTCACGTCGATCAAATAACTGCCGCGCTTGAGCGTGTAGGTCTTGACCAGCTTGACGCCATTCATCTCGGCAGATTCAAAGCGAAAGTTCAACTCGTTTTGACCTTCTTTGAGGCTGCGCTCGCCGCTGAAGCTCATGGGCGCTTTGTGGGTTGGAAAATCACCACCAATCAAGCCGGTTTGGGCCAGATACACACGGCTGCTGCTTTGGTCGAGCAAAACCATGTTCTTTTTGGGGTCCACCAAGTCGCGGTGCTGGGTGAACTCTGTGCGCACCAGCGAGCCGCCTTCGGTGTCGAAGCTGAGCTTGAACACATCGGTTTGCACTTCGATCCTCTCCCGAGGAGCGGCCGTTGCCGCAGGTGCAGAGGTGGGCACCTGGGCGGGCGAGGCGGTCACTGCGGCAGAAGCTGCAGGCACGCCACTGGCGCTGGCGGGTGCAGCAGGCGCAGGCGCGACGGTGGCCACTTCGGGCTTGGGAAAGAAAGTGGCCTTGTTGCCGTTGTGCAGCTGCCATTGGTCCCACAACAAAACCAAGGAAAAACCAAAAATCACCCAGAGGATGGTGCGACGGATATCAGTCATGGGAGCTTCTTTGACGAAGTAAGTGAAAACAAATCAGAAAACAAGCGCGGAGCTTGTTGGGGAACAGGATCGTGGCCACCTTGGCACCAAGGGCCACATCGCGCCAAGCGGTGAACAGTCAGATAACTGCCCTTGGCGGCGCCATGCAACGCCAAAGCTTTCAAAGCATACGCTGAACAAGTGGGCTCGAAGCGGCACGACGATCCCAACCAGGGGCTCAGCAGCAGGCGATAGCCGCGCACCACACCCATCAACAAACGCTGCAAGATCATGTGCTTACCTCGGGTCGTGCTGCGCGTTCAAACAATTGTTCCAACTCTTGACGCACCGCCAGTTTCAGCGGCTGTGAGGTAGCGCTGATGAAATGTTGGCGGTCAAAAGCAGAGCGCAAGCGCACCACATGGGCCGCTACAGGCAGGCGATGGACAAACCGCTCACTCACGTTGTAAATCTGACGTTTGATGGCGTTGCGTGTGACGGCGCGTCGCGCCCATTTCTTGGGCACCATGGCTCCCAACCAAACGTCAACCAAACCAAAAAGGGCCTGCTCCTGTGAAGGTACAGACCCCAAAGTTTGAAGAGCCGTGATGGGAGTGTCAGATGGGCGGGATAAAGCCAGGCGATGCAGCACAAAATGCGTTGTGCGCGAGACTGTTCCACCCGCCAGGGCGGCCTGAAATTGTGGGCGTGTCTTTAAACGCTGCACGATGGCCAAGCCCTGGAATCAACCGCTTGCCGTGGCGAGAGGCCACAGCCAGACGGCCGAAAAAGCATCAGACGGCCAAACGCTTGCGGCCTTTGGCTCGGCGCGCATTGATCACGGCGCGACCACCACGGGTTTTCATGCGAACCAAAAAGCCGTGGGTACGGGCGCGACGTGTCTTGGAGGGTTGGTAGGTGCGTTTCATAACTATTCCTTTGTGCCCAATGCCGAAAATCAGCATTGGGCGAAACCCAAGATTATTGCAAACTTTCGCAAGCCGGGCAAATTAACTGTGTTTTCGACCATCAGGGTGAGCACCGAGTTCAATCGGATCGATGTGGTTTATGATCGCCCTCCCGACCCGAATCGGCATGTGGATAAGCTCTTGATAAATCAAGCCGTCCCTCCGTTGAAGATCCCTACTGTCCACAAAAAAAGCAATACATGTCCGAGGGAATTACCCCAGAATTTCAAATGGATGCAGGCCAATCGCTGTGGCAAACCTGCGTCGACGAGCTCGCTCGCGAACTGCCCGAACAGCAGTTCAACACCTGGATCAAACCGCTGACCGCTCGGGTCTCGGACGACCAGCAAAGCGTCACTTTGTTTGTGGCCAACCGCTTCAAACTCGACTGGGTTCGCGCCCAATACGCCAGCCGCTTGGCGGCCTTGATGGCAAGCCTTCAAGGTCATCCCGTCAAAATTGAGTTAGCGATCACTCCGCGCGAAAGCGGCATAAAATCGACAAGAGCTTCGACACCTTCCTCCATGGAGGCAGCCCTCGAACCCACTTCGGTGCCTGACGAAGCTGCGGCCAACACCTTCCGCAACCGCCTCAACAGCGCTCTGAATTTTGACAACCTGGTCGAGGGCACGGCCAACCGCATGGCGCGTGCAGCGGCCATGCATGTTTCCGGCTCGCCGGGACAGCTCTACAACCCCTTGTTCATTTATGGCGGCGTGGGTTTGGGCAAGACCCACCTCATGCACGCCATTGGCAACAAGCTGCTGGCCGACCGGCCCGATGCCAAGGTCTTGTACATCCACGCTGAACAATTTGTGTCGGATGTGGTTAAAGCCTACCAACGCAAGACTTTTGACGAGTTCAAACAGCACTACCACTCGCTCGATTTGCTGCTGATCGACGATGTGCAGTTCTTTGCCAACAAGGACCGCACGCAAGAAGAATTCTTCAATGCCTTTGAGGCCCTGTTGGCTAAAAAATCACACATCGTGATGACCAGCGACACCTACCCCAAGGGCTTGGCCGACATCCATGAGCGCCTGGTCTCGCGCTTTGATTCGGGCCTGACGGTGGCCATGGAACCCCCAGAGCTCGAGATGCGGGTGGCCATTTTGATCAACAAAGCCATCAGCGAGGGCAGCGAAATGCCCGAGGATGTGGCGTTTTTTGTGGCCAAAAACGTGCGCTCCAACGTGCGCGAATTGGAAGGTGCGCTGCGCAAAATCTTGGCCTACTCACGCTTCAACCAAAAAGACATCTCCATCCAGTTGGCCCGCGATGCGCTGCGTGATTTATTGTCCATCCAGAACCGCCAGATCAGTGTCGACAACATCCAGAAAACGGTGGCTGACTATTACAAAATCAAAGTCGCCGACATGTACAGCAAGAAGCGCCCGGCCAGCATCGCTCGCCCACGCCAGATTGCCATGTACTTGGCCAAGGAAATGACCCAAAAGAGCCTGCCCGAAATTGGCGAGCTTTTTGGCGGGCGGGACCACACCACCGTGCTGCATGCGGTGCGCAAGATCAGCGCTGAACGCTTGCAGCTGACCGAGTTGAACCAGCAATTGCATGTCTTGGAGCAATCCCTCAAGGGTTGAGGCGCCATGAACCCATCCCGCCCCTCCGGTTTTAGGTGATTTGCAGCCCTTAGAAGCCGTTTTGGACCCAAAAAACAGCGAAAATGCATGTTGTTGTGAAAATTCACCCGGCGCTGAGTTGCGGTGACAAAAAACCACCAAAGGTAGACAAATGATCGTCCTGAAGGCCACCCAAGACAAATTGCTGTCGGTCCTGCAATCTGTGTCCGGCATTGTCGAGCGCCGCCACACCCTGCCCGTGCTGGCCAACGTCCTGATCCGCAAAACCGGTCACGCCGTGCAACTGACCACCAGCGACCTCGAAATCCAGATCCGCACCACCGCCGAGATGGACGGTGACCCAGGCGATTTCACCACCACCGTGGGCGCACGCAAACTCATCGACATCCTGCGCACCATGCCCGCTGACCAAACCGTCAGCCTCGAATCATCGCAAGCCAAGCTGATCCTGAAGGGCGGTAAGTCCAAGTTCACCTTGCAGACCTTACCCGCAGAAGACTTTCCGCTGGTGCAAGAAGCCGCCAGCTTCGGCCCCGTGTTCAGCGTGCCGCAAAAGACCCTCAAGCAATTGCTGGGGCAAGTCTCGTTTGCCATGGCCGTGCACGACATCCGTTACTACCTCAACGGCATCTTGTTTGTGGCTGAAGGCAAACGCCTGAGCCTGGTTGCCACCGACGGCCACCGCTTGGCCTTCACCGCCGCCACACTCGACGTGGAAGTGCCCACCAAACAAGAAGTCATCTTGCCGCGCAAGACCGTGCTCGAGCTGCAGCGCTTGCTCTCGGACGCCGACGGCGCGATCGAGATGCAATTTGCCAACAACCAGGCCAAGTTCAGCTTTGATGGCATGGAATTCGTGACCAAGCTGGTCGAGGGCAAGTTCCCTGACTACAACCGCGTCATCCCCAAAGGCCACCGCAACAACCTGACGCTGGGCCGCCAGGCGCTCTTGTCATGCTTGCAACGCACCGCCATCCTGACCAGCGACAAGTTCAAAGGCGTGCGCCTGAACCTCGACCCCGGCAGTCTGCGCGTGGCCTCTACCAACGCCGAACAAGAAGAAGCCGTGGACGAGCTCGACATCGACTACGGCGGTGACGCCATCGAGATCGGCTTCAACGTGACCTACATCATCGACGTGCTCAGCAACATGGGCCAGGACATGGTCCGCATTGACCTGGCCGATGGCAACAGCTCGGCGCTGATCACGATTCCCGAGAACGACAACTTCAAATATGTGGTGATGCCCATGCGCATTTAAGGCCCGCGCCATACGGCCATAGACCTTATCGAAACCCGCGACCCTTCGCGGGTTTCGGCCATTCAAGCGACAGAGAAAATTGAACATGACCGACGACATCAAGCCCAGCGAAGAAGCGTTCACCACCGCGCAACCCAAGATCGACGCCAACCAAGCGGGCGCATCTGAAGGCTACGGCGAAGGCTCCATCCAGATTCTGGAAGGCCTGGAAGCGGTGCGCAAACGCCCCGGCATGTACATCGGTGACACCTCTGACGGCACGGGCCTGCACCATTTGGTATTCGAGGTCGTGGACAACTCGATCGACGAAGCACTGGCGGGCCACTGCGACGACATCGTCGTCACCATCCACAGTGACAACTCCATCAGCGTCACCGACAACGGCCGCGGTATCCCCACCGGCGTGAAGATGGACGACAAGCACGAGCCCAAACGCAGTGCCTCAGAAATTGCTTTGACCGAGCTGCACGCGGGCGGCAAGTTCAACCAAAACAGCTACAAGGTCTCTGGCGGCCTGCACGGCGTGGGTGTGTCTTGCGTGAACGCACTCTCCAAGTGGCTGCGCCTGACGGTGCGCCGCGAAGGCAAAGTGCACCAGATCGACTTTGCCAAAGGCTTTGTGCAAAACCGTTTGCTCGAAACCGTGGACGGCGTTGAAGTCTCGCCCATGCGCGTGACGGGTGCCACCGACAAGCGCGGCACCGAAGTGCACTTCTTGCCCGACGTGGAAATCTTCACGCAGAACACCGATTTCCATTACGAAATCCTGGCCAAGCGTTTGCGCGAGTTGTCATTCCTCAACAACGGCGTGCGCATTCGCCTCAAAGACGAGCGCAGCGGCAAAGAAGACGACTTCTCGGGCGCCGGTGGCGTCAAAGGCTTTGTGGACTTCATCAACGCCAACAAAAAAGTGCTGCACCCCAACGCCTTCCACGCCAACGGCGAGCGCCCGGCCGACAGCTACGGCGGCATTCCCGGCACCAGCATCGGTGTCGAAGTGGCCATGCAGTGGAACGACGGCTACAACGAAAACGTGCTGTGCTTCACCAACAACATCCCGCAGCGTGACGGCGGCACCCACCTGACGGGCTTGCGTGCCGCGATGACCCGCGTGATCGCGAAGTACATCGACAAAAACGAAATCGCCAAAAAGCAAAAAGTCGAAGTCAGCGGCGACGACATGCGCGAAGGCCTGTGCTGTGTGCTGAGCGTGAAAGTGCCCGAGCCCAAGTTCTCCAGCCAGACCAAAGACAAGCTGGTGTCGAGCGAAGTGCGTGCCCCGGTGGAAGACATCGTGGCCAAGGCCCTGACCGACTTTTTGGAAGAGCGCCCGAACGACGCCAAAATCATCTGCGGCAAGATCGTGGAAGCCGCCCGCGCCCGCGAAGCGGCCCGCAAAGCCCGCGAAATGACACGCCGCAAAGGCGTGCTCGACGGCATGGGCTTGCCCGGCAAACTGGCCGACTGCCAAGAAAAAGACCCGGCACTGTGCGAAATCTACATCGTCGAGGGCGACTCCGCCGGAGGCTCGGCCAAACAAGGCCGCGACCGTAAATTCCAGGCCATCTTGCCCCTGCGCGGCAAAATCCTGAACGTCGAAAAAGCCCGCTACGAAAAGCTGCTCACCAGCAACGAAATCGTCACGCTGATCACCGCCTTGGGCACCGGCATTGGCAAGGCCAGCGCTGAATCGGGCAAGAGCGGCACCGACGACTTCAACGTCGACAAACTGCGCTACCACCGCATCATCATCATGACCGACGCCGACGTGGACGGCGCCCACATCCGCACTTTGTTGCTCACCTTCTTCTACCGCCAGATGCCCGATTTGGTCGAGCGTGGCCACATCTACATCGCCCAGCCACCACTCTACAAAGTCAAGGCGGGAAAAGAAGAGCTGTACCTCAAAGACGGCCCGGCGCTCGACGGCTTTTTGCTGCGCATCGCGCTCAAAGACGCCAGCATCAGCACCGGCGGCGCTGCGCCGCAAATGCTGACCGGCGAAACGCTGGAAGCCCTGGCCCGCAAGCACCAAGTGGCCGAGTCGGTCATTGCACGCCTGTCCAACTTCATGGACGCCGAAGCCCTGCGGGCCATGGCCGACGGCGTGTCACTCAACTTGGATGGCATGGAACAAGCGGCTGCATGTGCCCCCGCGCTGCAGGCCAAGCTGCGCGAACTCAACACGACCGGCATTCCGGCCGAGGTGACGGCCGAGTTTGACGTGCGCACCGACAAACCCATTCTGCGCATCAGCCGCCGCCACCACGGCAACATCAAAAGCAGCATCATCACGCAAGACTTTGTCCACGGCGCCGACTACGGGGCTCTGGCCGAAGCGGCCGAGACCTTCCGCGGTTTGCTGGGCGTAGGTGCCAAAGCCACACGCGGCGAAGGCGAGCGCCAGAAAGAAGAAAAAGTGAGCGACTTCCGCCAAGCCATGCATTGGCTTATCAGCGAAGCCGAACGCACCACCAGCCGCCAGCGCTACAAAGGCTTGGGCGAGATGAACCCTGCCCAGCTGTGGGAAACCACCATGGACCCGACTGTACGCCGCCTGCTGCGCGTGCAGATCGACGACGCCATCGAAGCCGACCGCGTGTTCACCATGCTCATGGGCGACGAAGTCGAGCCACGCCGCCACTTCATCGAGAGCAACGCGCTGCGGGCGGGGAATATTGATATTTGACCTTGATGGCTTAAATGAAGCCGCCCTGCCACGCGTTCGGTGCGCATGGCGCTGTGCACCCCATGCCACAACTGCAGGTGTGGTGACTGTTTTTCACTTTGTACGGGCCTGTCCGGCCCTGAAGCACCATGACTTCTGACACCCCCACCACCACGCGCGCCTTCACGCTCAGCGACTTCGACTTTGAGCTGCCCCCCGAGTTGATAGCCCAACACCCGGCCACCGAGCGAAGCGGCTCGCGTTTGCTCGATGGCTCATCGGCCACGGTCGTCGACCGGATTTTTCGCGAACTGCCCGGTTTGCTGAATGCAGGCGATCTGCTGGTATTCAACGACACCAAAGTGGTCAAGGCCCGCATTTTTGGCGAGAAAGCCTCGGGCGGAAAACTCGAATTGCTGATCGAACGTGTATTGCCGGGCCACCAGGTGGTGGCGCACATGAAGGTGAGCAAAAAACCTTTGGTGGGCGGCAAGATGTACTTGGCAGGCGGCGCGCGCAACGGCGGTTTCGATGCCGTGCTGTTGGGCCGATGGCCCGATGAAAAAGGCCAACTGTTTCATCTGCAACTGAGCGACGAGCCACACGCCTTGATGGAGAAGCACGGCGTGGTGCCACTGCCGCCTTACATTGAGCGCCCTGCGGGCGCGATCACCCACACCGATTCGGAAGAAGACGCACAGCGCTACCAGACCGTTTTTGCGCGTGCGCCCGGTGCGGTGGCTGCGCCCACAGCCGCGTTGCATTTTGACGAAGGCGTCTTGGCCGCTCTGGCGGCGAGCGGCGTGCACACCGCCAGCGTCACCTTGCATGTGGGCGCGGGCACCTTCCAACCCGTCAAGACCGAGAACATTGCCGAACACCACATGCACAGCGAGTGGTACGAGGTGCCCGAAGCCACACAGCAAGCGATTGCGGCCTGCAAAGCACGCGGCGGCAAAGTGATTGCCGTGGGTACGACCACGGTGCGCACCCTCGAATCCTGGTCCAAGTTTGGCCAGGCCAGCGGCGACACCGAGATTTTCATCACCCCGGGGTTCGAGTTCCAAGTGGTCGATCGGCTGATCACCAATTTCCACCTGCCCAAAAGCACGCTGATGATGCTGGTGAGTGCCTTTGCAGGTTACGAGCACATCATGGGGCTGTACCGCCACGCAATTGCGCAGCAGTACCGGTTTTTCAGCTACGGGGATGCGATGCTGCTCAAACGCACCGCACCTGGATCTCAGCCCAGCTGAAGAAAAACTCGCCCACCCTCCACCTTGACCGGCCAGGTCTTGGCGGGTTCTGTGGCGGGGCCACAAGCCACTGAGCCATTGCGCAGGCTGAACTGCGCTTGGTGGAAGGGGCACTCGACATGGTCGCCTTCCACAAAGCCATCGCACAACTTGGCGTTGCCGTGGGTGCACAGGTTGTTGATGGCAAACACCTCGCCCTCCACGCAGAACAGCGCAATGTCTTGGCCTTCTGGCGTCACGGCGATGCCTGCGCCTTCAAACAGGTCGGCCTCGGCGGCCACGTCAATCCAAGTGTTCATGGTCATATCGGGTAGATGATGGCGTTGGGGATCATTTCGCTGTCGTACACACACAGGCGCTCGGCGAACTTCAGGCCCTCTGGGGTGGGCACGATGGTGTCGATGTAGCGGCCCACATTGAACACGGTGCTGGCCTTGTCGAGCTTGGTGCGGAACACCGCGTAGTTGGCCTCGGCATGGATGCGCTCACCGTCGACACGCCGCACCACCGGCGCACCCACCACATGGCGCTGGTAATAGGGGTCGTGGTACAGCGTCTCTTGAATGCCATACACACGGTCTTTGATCATGCCTTTGCTGGTGAACGACAGGGTGCACAGCGGAAAGCCGCGCTCGTGGTTTTCACGCGGGATGAGTTTGTACACGCACTGCTCGATAAAGAACTCAGGCCACAAATCCCAATGGCCGCTGTCCACGGCCAGGGCGTAATCGGCGTACAGGCGGCCGAGGGCCATGTGGGTTTCAAAACTGACCACGATCAGGCCTCCATCACTTTGCGCCAGTATTCGTACATGCCCCGGATCAGGGTCTCGGTCACCATGTGGTCGGTCTCGCCCACATCGCGCCCGCCCAACTCCACCAGCATGCGGTGCTCGGGCTTGGTCTCGAAGGCTTGCTGCGAGAACTCGATCACCTCGCCGTCGTCTGCACTCACAAAACCCGCTGGGCCAAACAGGTTGGACTGGCGCAAGCGGCGCTCGGTCATCTCGGGCGTGTCGTCCTCAAAACCAAAGTGCGTCCAGACAAAATCAAACGCGCCATGGCCGTCGGGCTGGATGTGGCGGGTGGACACGCTGTTGACCTGCTGCTGAAAAATCACACTGGGGAACAGCGTCATCATCACCGCCGTGGGCATCTGTTCCCCCATCTGCCACCAACCTTCGGGCACGATGTCCAGAAAGCTGGCGTCGTGCAACTGCATGCTTTCCTTGAAGCTGCTCACCTGCGTGACCTGGGACGCCTGCCCCGTGGCCTGACCCGCGCTGCCCCGGGTCGAGATCATGGCCGCGTGGCGATGGTGCGCATCCATGCGCAACTCACTCTTGTTGTCGGCACGCCAAAGGCCAAAAGTCACAAACCAGGTGTGCAGCAAGCCGGGGTGGTAAGGGTCTTTGATGTTCTCTTGCATCAGCTTCCAGTTGCCCGGAATGCGCTGGCGGTTGTAGCCCAGCACCACCAACTTGCGGCCGTTGAACAGGCGATCAAAGTACTTCAAGATGGTTGGGCCCATGAAGTCTTCGAGCGACTCCACAGCAGGGTCAAACGACGCGAACACCACGCCACCGCGAGTGGCCACTTTCAGGGCCGTGAGACCGTGGTCTTTGGGGTCAAAGTCGGCGGGCATACCGCCGTTGACCTTGCCGTCTTGCCGCACGCCGCGCCGAAACGGCACGCCCTGCAAGTCGCCCTTGAGCGTGTAGCTCCACTGGTGGTAAGGGCAGACAAACTCTTTTTTGTGGCCATGGCGTTCACGGCAAAACTGCATGCCCCGGTGGGCGCAGACGTTCTCGACCACATGGATCTGCCCGTCTGTGGCGCGCGTCATGATGACCGAGCGCTCACCCACCACGGTGCGCTTGAAGTCGCCAGGGTTCGGCACCTCAGCTTCTAGGCCCACATAACTCCAGTGGCTTTTGTAGAAGAAGCGCTCCAGCTCCTTTTTGTGCCGGTCTTCGTCGGTGTAAACGGCAAACGGGACACGGCTGGTGCCGTGCGTTTCCCAGTGGATAGGGTGTTCGGTCATGCGCGATATCTTATTTGAACTGTCAAATGCTCACCTTGTCAGACCGTGAAGCCCCGCAGTCACGGCCTTCGAGACCCTTCATGACACGCCCTCCTACAATTCCTGCCATGCTCCAATTCGACCTGCTCAAAACCGACCCTTCCAGCCACGCCCGACGGGGCACCCTGACAATGAACCATGGCGTGGTGCAAACGCCCATCTTCATGCCTGTGGGGACCTACGGCACCGTCAAAGGCGTGATGCCGCGCAGTCTGCACGAGATGGGTGCGCAGATCATTTTGGGCAACACCTTCCACCTGTGGATGCGACCGGGCCTGGACATCATGAAAGGCTTTGGCGGCCTGCACCAGTTTGAGAAATGGGACAAACCCATCTTGACCGACTCGGGCGGCTTTCAGGTCTGGTCGCTGGGCGACATGCGCAAGATCACCGAAGAAGGCGTGACCTTTGCCAGCCCGGTGAACGGCGACAAGCTCTTCATGTCGCCCGAAGTGAGCATGCAGATCCAGACCATCCTGAACTCGGACATCGTGATGCAGCTCGACGAGTGCACGCCTTACGAGACCAAGGGGCACCTGACCACCGAGGCGGAAGCCCGCAAGTCGATGGAGATGAGCCGCCGCTGGGCCGTGCGCTCCAAAGACGAGTTCGCCCGCTTGGAAAACCCCAACGCGCTGTTTGGCATCGTGCAAGGCGGCATGTTTGAAAACCTGCGCCAGGAATCCTTGGATGCGCTGGTGGAGATGGACTTCCCCGGCTACGCGATTGGCGGCGTGAGCGTGGGCGAACCCAAAGACCTGATGCTGCAAATCATGGCGCACACCCCGCACCGCCTGCCCGCCCACAAACCGCGCTACCTGATGGGCGTGGGCACGCCCGAAGACCTGGTGCAGGGCGTGGCCGATGGCGTGGACATGTTCGACTGCGTAATGCCCACCCGCAACGCCCGCAACGGCACGGTGTTCACCCGCTTTGGCGACCTGAAGCTGCGCAATGCCCGCCACAAGAACGACCCGCAGCCACTGGACACCAACTGCACCTGCCATGCCTGTGCAGGTACATCCGGCGTGGCATGGGACCAGGGCGGGCGCGAGGGTTTCAGCCGCGCTTACATGCACCATCTGGACCGCTGCGGCGAAATGCTCGGCCCCATGCTGACCACCATCCACAACCTGCACTACTACCTGAGCCTGATGCGCGAAGTGCGCGAGTCGCTGGACTCGGGTCAGTTCTCTCAGTTCCGGTCGCAATTCAAGTCAGATCGTGCGCGGGGCGTGTGATCAATCGGTCGTGAACACCGTCAGCACCCCGGTGTAACCGTATAACTGGTGACGGGCAATTTCGCCAGCCGCAAAAAAGCCCACCAGCGGCACATCGCCCAAGGCATGCCGAATGATCTGCATCTCGGCACTCGGCCCGCCAAAATGCGGGCCACCGCGCCCAGTGCAGCTCACATACACAGCACCCGCAATGCGCTGGCCCGCTTGGGGCACCGTGGGCACCGGGTCGTCGCTCATGGCGTTGATCGCCTCGATGGACAGCATCTCGGGCTCCAAAGCTTCACGAATTTCTGCGCACACGCGCACCAGGTCGGCACGGGCTGCTGGCACGTCGCGTCGACAAAACGTCAGGCGCATGCCCGGCTCCAGGTGCTCAGCAATCGCCACGCCTTGGCGCAAAGGGTCCAAACCAATGATGTGGCGCACCCGCACGTCGTTGCCCAAATTGCCCGCACGGCCCACACCCGACTGACCGGGCGCACTCAGGCCCACCAAAGTCGATCGGACCACGGCAACGGCTTTTTGAGGCTCGCTCAAGCTGATGTCCAGATCGGCCAACATCACATCCAGCGCTGGCTCTCCCGCCAGTTGGAGCACCACATGGCCATCGGCTTCGGTGACCTCACGCTCGGGGGCCACAGGTTGACAGCCTTGTGTCACGCGTGAAAGCAAACTCACATCGGGCGAGAAAGCCACGCCACTCAAGCCACCTTCGAGCACACCTCCGTGCACTTCGACACCACCCGCGTCTTCGGCCCGCACCGCAAACTGCACGCTGCGCGTGCGGCTGGCGCTGAGGCCCCCAAACAAATAACCTTGCTGCGTGCGCTCGGCCATCTCTTTGATCAGCTCGGCCAGGTCAGGCGTGTTCGGGTCGGCATGCACCAAGGCCGCATCGGCCCAGTCGGATGGCAGCGGCGACACCCCAGAAAACACGCGGTATTGCTCGAGCGTCAGGTCGCACAGCATGAGCGCCATGGCGGGTTCGTCAAAGTACTCGGCGTTGTTCACCGCCACGCCAATCCCCACCGTGCCTGCCCAGTCGGGCACCTCGGGTAAGGCCTGGCGCAAGTGGTCGAGCAGGGCTTGCGCCTCGGTTGCGTAATGGTCGGTGATGTAGAGCAAGCCCAAACGCGGCTGGCTGGCGTGATCGGGCAAACCCATCTGGGCACGCAACTGCGCCAGCACCAAGCCAGCGGCCATGCGCCACTGTGGGTGGGTGGCGTGGCCACAGGGATACAACTTCATGATGCTTTGCGCTTAGCGGCCGCCTTGCGCGGTGCAGATGGGGCAAGCGGTTTGGTTTTAACAGCGGCTGACTTTTTGGCCACAGCCTTTTTGGCGGGGCTTGTTTTTTTGCCAGCAACTGAGGTACTGGCCCCTTTGGCCGTCATGCCCGTCTTCATGGCTTCGGCGGCCACGTCTTTGACGGCCGCTGCGGCAATGTTTTGAAACTGCTGGGTCAATGCACCCCACCACTGCATCGGGTCCACCGCGGGCCTGGCGGAGGTAGACCCCTTCGAAGTCGTTTCAGACGCCTCATTCACCGCATCGCCTGTTTGAACGGGTTTCGGCTCAGGAGCGGCCTGTGGCGTCACCGGTTGAGGCGCAGCAGCCTGCGGCTCAGGTGCAGGAGCTGATGCAGGCGCTTTGACCGTGAAAGCCTTGGCCAGATCGCCCATGCTGACATTCATGCTCTGCAGTGTGGACAATGTCATTTTTTGCACTTCCATCGCTTGGATGGTGGCCTTGAGCGCCGTGGTGTTTTGCTCCAACCAAAAGAGCACCGACTTCAACTCTTGAATGCGTTTGTCGATGTCTTCGATGTTCAGCGTGGGGGCTACCCAGCTGGCCATGCCAGGCATGGCACCCGCGCTGGCACTTGGTGTGGCCTGCGCAGCCGTCTTGGACAGGTTTTGTAAAAAGTCAAAACCCGGTACGAATTGGCCAAAGCCGAAGGCGGATGAATCGCTCATGGAGTCTCCTGAAAAAGGTCTGAACAAAGCTTACCCGAAGACGCTTTCAAACCCTCTGACGACATCAAAACGCCTGATCGGCCGTGAAGGTGACCCGGTGCAGTTTGCGGTGCTGCGGATAAAAGTCGGCCACGGCGTAGTGCTGGGTCGAGCGGTTGTCCCACACCGCCAATGAATGGGGCTTCCAGCAAAACCGGGCCTGCACTTCGGGCGCGGTGATCAGCCCAAACAACTGCGCCAGCAAGGCGTCGCTTTGCGTGCGCGGCAGGCCGTGGATGTGGGTGGTGAAGGTCGGATTGACGTACAAAATCTTTTTGCCTGTGACGGGGTGCACACGCACCACCGGGTGCGTCACGGGCGGGTATTTAGCGCGAGCGGCCTGCAGTTGCTCGCCCGTGGCATCTTGGCGCAGCAAGTATTCGGTCCAACCGGTCACCTCCCAAGTGTGCATGGCACTCAGCGTTTCCAGATAGGCTTTGAAGTCGGCAGGCAAGGCCTCGTAGGCGGTGGTCATGCTGGCCCAGACGGTGTCGCCGCCGCGGGCCGGAATCACTTGCGCATACAAGCTGGTGCCTATCGGTGGGTTGGCCTGCCAGGTGATGTCGGAATGCCAGTTGTTGTTGGCAGCCGGGCGCTCGGCGGTGCTTTCCACAATTTCAATCTCGGGCTGGCTCTCCACACGCGGAAAGAAAGCTTTGACTTCCTTGACTTGGCCAAAACTGCGGGTGAAGGCCACCTGCTGAGCAGGGGTGAGCACTTGATCCCGAAAAAAGATCACCTCGTACCGGGCCAAAGCAGCCCTCAGCTCGCTTTGTGCCAGATCCCTCAAGGGTTGCGACAAGTCCAAACCATGGAGCGTGGCCCCGATGTTGGGGGTGTAGGGCTCGACCACAAAACTTTGGTAAGCCGCAGGGCAAGAGGTCGGAAAATTCATGCGCAGATCATGCCTGAACAGGTCTGCCGACAGCTCCAAACCGTCGGTCAAACCTGTTCATGGCGAGGTCTTGAATGGTCAAATCAGTACTGCGCTCAATGTTTGTGACCGTCACCGTGCTTCATAGCGGGCGCGGCAGCTTTGCGTGCTGGCACTTTCAAAACCAAGGACTGGCGCTTGCCGTTCTGGCCCTCGAATACCAGCATCACGGGCACGGTGTCACCGTCTTTGACTTGGCCTTTCAAGTCCATCAGCATGACGTGGTAGCCACCGGGCTTGAGGTCCACCGCTTTGCCTGCAGGCAAAGCCAAGCTGGGTATGGCACGCATTTTCATGACACCGCCGTCCATGCTCATTTCATGCACCTCAACCACACCCGCCACAGGCGACTGGGCCGAGATCAACTTGGCGTCTTGCGCCGACTGCAGTTGCATGAAAGCACCCGTGGCTTTTTGCTGCGCCACGGTGGCACGCACCCAGGCGTCTTTCACGGTGACTTGGGCTTGGGCCTGACTGAACAGGGCCGACATCAGGACGGCAAAAGAGACAACAACGCGTTTCATGGCGAACTCCAGTTAAAAAAGACACGAGGGGAAAGGGTATGGCGCCGCTTGAAAGCCAGCACACCGGATCACGGACAGTTGGACCGTCTCATGCGGAGACCCCGCATCCAGCCGTCAAACTGCCAAAGAGATCAAGAAAAAGAAGGGGGAGCGCGGGCCTGCCAAGGCAGGCCGATGAGCGAGGCCAGCCGGGCCTGCTCTAGAGGACGCAGCGCATGAGACAGCCCGACATGGACTGGCGCTGAAACCGACACCACCGGGGGCGCTGCCACCGGCAAACACAAGGGACATTGCAGGCCTTGGTGGCTGCCTTGCGCTTCCTCGCCATCGGCATCGAGCTGCAGCAGCTTGACGCTGCCCGCTGTGGTGCACACCAGTTGCACGCCCTCAGGGTTGACCAGCGGCGAAGCCACGGCCACCCCCACAAACAACGCAAACCACATCAGCACGAAGCGGGTGAGGCGGTGGGCGTTGCGCAGGGATTGCAGAATCAGCATTTCTGAAATTATGACACTGGCAGTTTGACCGTCTATGGTGCGAGGATTCGAAACACCTCAAACAACGGCCTTGGCCGAACCGCCACAACGCTCAGCCGCGTTTCACACGCCCCCACATTGACTGGAAAAAATTGGCGATAACGCAGCCCAAAGCAACTCGTCAATCATGCGACTGCGGCATGACCAACACCCGGTTAGGATGTTTCTCTTTCTCATCTATCGGAGTACCCTCATGCTCACACTCTGCGGCTTTGCTGGCAGCAATTACCACAACAAAGTCAAACTGGCCCTGCTCGAAAAGGGCATCCCTTTTGAAGAGCAATTGGTCTGGGTTGGCGAAACCGACCCCCTAGCCAGCCCTTTGGGTAAAGTGCCTTATTTCAAAACCGAGGATGGGGCGATGTGCGAGTCGTCTGTGATGCTGGAATACATCGAACAAAAATACCCGCAAAACCCTCTTTTGCCTGCCGATCCTATGGCCGCATCCAAGGTACGCGAACTGGCGCTGTTTTTGGACCTGCACTTGGAACTGGTCGCTCGCAACCTCTACCCCGAGGCCTTTTTTGGCGGCAAGGTGAGCGATGCGGTCAAAGAAAAAGTCGGTGCGCAGCTTGAGAAAAACATCTCAGCTTTTGCCAAGCTGGCCAAGTTTGCACCCTTTGTGGCGGGCGACAGCCTGACGCTGGCCGATTGCGCAGCTGTGACCCACCTGCCTTTGGTTTCTGCTGTGACCAAAGTGATTTATGGCAAAGACTTTTTGGCAGAGCTGCCAGCACGCGACTACCTCAAAATGATGGGCGAGCGCCCCCACATGCAAAAGGTCAACGCCGACCGCAAAGCCAATATGGAGTTGATGATGGCCCGAATGAAAGCCAAAAGCTGACCGAGTGCGCTGGATCATCGAAAACGATACAGCCAAATGGGCGGCGTGGACACCCAAGTCTGTCCAGACACCTTCACTGTGCCCCACAGAATTGGGCTCGTCCCGCTGCCCTGAGGCTTTTGGGCCGATATGAAGGTTTCACCGGCTTGGACACGGTCTAGGCCAGATGAACACCCTGGCCAGTCGATGAATCAAGGCTTCTCGGTTTTTCCCGCAGTCAGCGCTTTGGGATCGATCAAGGGCACTTCGGTTTTGTTCCGAGGCTTGCCGATCGGCGCGGCAGTCTGTCCTTTTTGCGTGGCGGCCAAATCCTCTTCACTGGGGTATTGCCCCAGCAGCCAATAGTCAAACACCCGCCGGGCAATAGGGGCGGCCGAGGCCGCACCAAAACCCGCGTTCTCCACCACCACCGCCACCGCAATTTTCGGATTCTCGGCAGGCGCATAGGCCATGTACAAAGCATGGTCGCGCTGGTATTCGGAAAGTTTGCCTGCATCGTATTTGTCTTTTTGCCCGATGGTCACCGCTTGCGCTGTGCCAGTTTTGCCCGCGCTGGTGTAACCCGCTCCAGCAAACACACGCGCCGAAGTACCCGAGGTGACCACCCCCACCAGACCTTTGTGAACGACCTCCACATGCTCGGGTTTGTAACCCAGATTCAACGGCTCTTGGGCACCCACCCGTGTCTGAGCGTGTGTCAGCGCATCTTGGGTGGCCGTGACCACGCGAGGCTTGAACTGCATGCCGCCATTGGCCAGCGTGGCAGTGGCCGAAGCCAGTTGGAGCATCGTGAAGGTGTTGTAACCTTGACCAATCCCCAATGAAATGGTCTCGCCGCCGTACCATTTCTTTTGCTCAGGTTTCTTGTAATAGTTCCGCTTCCATTCGGTGCTGGGCAAAATGCCACGCACTTCGCCCGGCAAATCGATGTCGGTGATCTGGCCAAAACCCAGCGGCTTCATGAAGTCATGGATCGCGTCCACGCCCATCTCATTGGCCAGCGAGTAGTAGTACACATTGCTCGACAGCACAATGGACCGCACCATGTCCACCGGCCCAAGCCCGGCATCCCCATGGCTGCGGAAGGTGTGCCCGCCATACGTCCAAGACCCTGCATCGTTGACGATGGTGCTGGCGCTGCGTTTGCCCGTCGACAAGGCGGCCATGGCCATGAAGGGTTTGTAGGTGGAACCGGGTGGGTAGGTGCCGCGCAGCGCCCGGTTGAGCAGCGGCTTGTCAATGGATTCATTGAGCATCTGCCAATTCTCGACATCGATGCCATCTACGAACAAGTTGGGATCGAATGTGGGCTTGCTCACAAAGGCCAGCACTTCGCCGTTGTTCGGGTCCAACGCCACCAAAGCGCCTCGCCGGTTGCCAAACAGGTCTTCGGCCATTTTTTGCAACTGAATGTCAATCGACAACACCACGTTTTGACCCGGAATCGCCGGTCGGTTGGACAGGCTGCGCGTGGCCCGCCCCCCTGCAGAAGTCTCTACCTCGTTGACGCCCGTGATGCCATGGAGTTCACGCTCATAGCGTTGCTCCACACCCAGTTTGCCCATGTATTCGGTGCCCCGGTAATTGGCCGCATCGTCGTTTTCTTCCAAGCGCTCCTTGTCGCGCTGGTTGATGCGCCCGATGTAGCCAATGACGTGGCTGGCCAACTCGCCATACGGGTACTGGCGAAACAAGCGGGCCTTGATCTCCACTCCCGGAAATCGGTAGCTTTGCGCGCTGAACCGCGCCACCTCTTCGTCCGTCAGGCGGTTGCGGATGGGCAGCGAGTCAAAGCTTTTGGACTCTTCGCGCAAGCGCTTGAAGCGTCGACGGTCCCGGGTCTGGATGTCCACCAATTCGGACAACTCGTTGATGGTGACCTCCAGGTCCATGACCTTGGAGGGCGTGATCTCTAGGGTGTAGGCCGAATAATTGCTGGCCAACACCACGCCATTGCGGTCCAAAATCGTGCCACGCGGCGGTACCGTGGGCAAGATGGCTGTGCGGTTGTTCTCGGCTTGAGCCATCAGGTCTTCATGGCGCACCACTTGCAAATAGGCCAATCGGCTGGCCAGCAGCACAAAGCAGCACAGGACCACCCACTGCACCAACACCACCCGGCTTTGAAAACGCTGGATCTCGGCGCGGGTATCGCGCAATTCCGCCAGTGATGACAGGTTCAAAGACATGCTCAAAGCGGCCGGATGTCATCGCGATCGAACGCGCGCCGCTGCGGTGCCAGCAGCAAAGCCCCCACCAAAGGCCACAAGGCCGCTTGAAAAAAAGGCGCAGGCAGCTGACTCCAAGCAGGCAAAACATCGTGCGCAACCAAACGGGTCAACCACTCCACCACAGCGGCCACCAAGAAGAGCGGCAAAATTTGAAGTGCCTGCTCGCCCAATGGAAACCACAACACGCGCCGCTGCGCCACTGTGGCCAGCCCGGACAGCACCACATAAGACAGCGCGTTTTGCCCCAACAAAGCCGACTCGTGCACATCCAGCGCCAGACCCATCACAAAGGCCAACACCAAACCAACCCGACGCGGTTGATGCACAGTCCAAAAGACCACCACAATGGCGAGCACATCGGGCAGCCAGTACCATCCCAGCAAGCCCAGCAACATTTGCAAAAGCATGGCCAACGCAAAGCTCAAGGCAATGAATTTGGGGTTGGCGGGCAACAGCAAGGGTCGCCCTGCAGGCATGATCATGGCTGGATTCCTGCGTTGGGCATCACGGGCGCGGCACCCTTGGCTTTGACCTTTTTGCCCACTTCCGGAACTGGGGGTTGTGGCCAATCCTTGAAGGGCAACAACACCAGCAAATGTCGCCCCCGTTCGGTCACCATGGGCTCAGCGTGCACCCGAGCAAAGGACGAGTCCACTCGGCGGTCAATTCGGGCAATGCGCCCTACGTGCAATCCGGCCGGGTACACCTCATCGATACCGCTGGTGGTCAGTAGATCACCTTTTTGCATGTCTGCGCCCGAGGGCACAAATTTCAAATCGAGTGAACCGCCCAGGGTTATCGGGTCACCCTGGGCCACATAGCGGTTGCCCGTGCGGGCATTCATGACCGGGATACTCTGCGCCCGGTCGGTGAGCAGTGTGACTTCACTGACCAAAGGGTAAACGCGCGTGACCTGACCCACCACTCCAGCCGTGTCGATGACAGCCGAGCCTGGTGCGATCCCAGCCATCAGCCCCCTGTCCACCACCACGCGGCGGGTGTAGGGGTCCGAAGTGTCGTAAAGCACCTGGACCGCTTTGGCCGAGCCAGAAACCTGAGCCCGTAAATCAAGCAATTGCCGCAAATGGACGTTTTCCTGGCTGAGCTGCTCCACCTGCTGCAATCGCTGAGCCTGGGCGATGGTGCGGGTCTGAAAGATCAAAGCCGCATCTTGGGCCTCTTCAAGGCTTTGAAAGTAATGCGACAGGGCACGGACCGCATTGACTGGCTGTAGCGACAGCCATTGCAAAGGGGACAGCACCAAGGCCATGCCTGAGCGGATCGGCTGAGAAATCTGCATCCGATGGTCGGCCGCCATGAGCAACACCGCCAGCAACCCGAGCAACAGCGTCTTGGAAGTCACAGACAGGCCTTGCCGAAAGATCGGCGGCGCACTGCGTTCAAGCGTATCCAAGGCCATGGTTCAATTGGACCGGAAGGTGGTGAAATGAGAAAGTGGTGATGCGGCCGTGCCGCATCCGACAAGGGCTTATTCGCTGGTGAAAATACTGCCCAATTGGTCCATCCGCTCCAGCGCCATGCCGCAACCACGGGCCACGCAGGTCAACGGGTCTTCGGCCACCAAAACAGGCAAGCCGGTTTCTTCGGCCAGCAGACGGTCCAAGTCGCGCAACAGGGCACCACCTCCGGTCAGCATCATGCCGCGCTCAGCGATGTCGGCACCCAACTCAGGCGGTGTGTGCTCCAGCGCAGTCTTGACGGCCGACACAATCTGGTTGAGTGGGTCGGTCAAAGCCTCAAGGATTTCGTTGGAGCTGATGGTGAAGCTGCGGGGCACGCCTTCGGACAGGTTGCGGCCCTTGACCTCCATCTCCTTGACTTCGCTGCCCGGAAAAGCCGAGCCAATGTTTTTCTTGATGGCTTCTGCGGTCGGCTCGCCAATCAGCATACCGTAGTTGCGGCGAATGTAGCTGATGATGGCTTCGTCGAATTTGTCACCGCCCACACGCACACTGCCTTTGTAGACCATGCCGCCCAGCGAGATCACGCCCACTTCGGTGGTGCCACCACCGATGTCGACCACCATGGAACCAGAGGCTTCAGAAACGGGCAGGCCCGCGCCGATGGCTGCGGCCATGGGTTCTTCGATCAGGTACACCTCAGAAGCGCCTGCACCCAGAGCCGACTCACGAATCGCACGGCGTTCGACCTGGGTGGAGCCGCAGGGCACGCAGATGATGATGCGGGGGCTGGGGCGGAAGGTGCTGCGGGGGTGCACCATGCGGATGAACTGCTTGAGCATCTGCTCGGTCACGGTGAAGTCGGCGATCACGCCGTCCTTCATGGGGCGGATGGCTTCGATGTTACCGGGCACCTTGCCCAGCATGGCCTTGGCTTCGTGGCCCACGGCTTGCAAAGTTTTCTTGCCTTGGGGGCCGCCTTCATGGCGAATCGCGACCACCGAAGGTTCATCGAGCACGATCCCCTTGTCACGCACAAAAATCAGGGTGTTGGCAGTGCCCAGGTCAATGGCCAAGTCACTGGAGAAATAACGACGAAATGAGGAAAACATGGGGATCCTTTGGTACTCAAACCCATAACAGCCAAACAATGCTGGAAAAAAGGCGGCACAGCAATCTGGTGGGGTGTATCAAAATGGGTGCTTGACAGGGTATTCTGAACTCTTCAGCAAACACAGGATAATACCCGATACCCCTGTCATTTGGCGGCCTGCGGCCTGCCCCATGCACCGAAATTCACCCCACCAGAAGCCATTTACAACCATGTCGTTGACCCCACAAGATATTGCTCGGATCGCGAATCTCGCCCGGCTGGAACTCAAGCCCGATGAAAGCGAGCGCATGCTCACGCAAATCAACGGCTTTTTGGGCATCGTGCAAGCCATGCAGGCGGTGGACACCACCGGCATCACCCCCATGGCCCACCCCGTGGCGGCCATTCAGGACATCACGCTGCGCCTGCGCCCCGATGAGGCGAGCGAACCCAACCAACGCGATCTGAACCAGCAAAGCGCCCCCGCCGTTAAGCGCGGCCTGTTCCTGGTCCCCAAAGTCATCGAGTAAGCCATGAGTGATTTGCACAACTTGAGCGTGAAAGTGCTGGCCAGCCTTTTGCAAACGAAAGAAGTCAGCGCCGTCGAAGTGGCCACGCGCTTTTTGGCCCGCATGGGCGGCAACCCGCACAACGCCTTTTTGGACATTGACAGCGAAGTCACGCTGGCCCAGGCCCAAGCTTCGGATGCCAAATTGGCCGATGGCACCGCTGGCCCACTCGAAGGCGTGCCCGTCGCGCACAAAGACGTGTTCGTGACCCGCGACTTCGCCACCACCGCTGGCTCCAAAATCCTGAGCGGCTACCGCTCGCCCTTTGACGCCACCGTGGTGCAGCGCCTGCGCACGGCGGGCATGGTCACTTTGGGCAAGCTCAACTGCGACGAGTTCGCCATGGGCTCGGCCAACGAAAACTCGGCCTACGGCCCGGTGCAAAACCCCTGGGACACGGCCCGCGTGCCCGGCGGGTCTTCTGGCGGCAGCGCCGCCGCCGTGGCCGCTGGCTTGGCGCCTGCTGCGACCGGCACCGACACCGGTGGCTCAATCCGTCAGCCCGCCAGCTTTTGCGGCATCACCGGCATCAAACCCACCTATGGGCGCGCATCGCGCTACGGCATGATCGCCTATGCTTCGAGCCTCGACCAGGCCGGGCCCATGGCCCGCAGCGCAGAAGACTGTGCGCTCTTGCTGAGCGCCATGTGCGGCGCAGATTTGGACCGTGACTCGACTTCGCTCGACATGCCCAGCGAAGACTTTGCAGCTTCGCTGAACAACTCACTCGAAGGCCTTCGCATTGGCATTCCGAAAGAGTTTTTTGGCGAAGGCCTGGCACCCGATGTGCGTGCTGCTGTGGACGGTGCTTTACGCGAGTATGAAAAGCTCGGCGCCAAACTGGTGCCCATCAGCCTGCCGCGCACCGAGTTGTCGATTCCGGTTTACTACATCATTGCACCGGCCGAAGCCAGCTCCAACCTGAGCCGCTTTGACGGCGTGAAGTTTGGCCATCGCGCCAAGGACTTCACCGACCTGGTGGACATGTACAAAAAGACCCGCGCCGAAGGCTTTGGCAACGAGGTCAAGCGCCGCATCATGACCGGGGCTTATGTGCTGAGCCACGGCTACTACGACGCCTACTACCTGCAGGCCCAAAAAGTCCGCCGCATGATCGCCGACGACTTCCAAAACGCCTTCAAAGCATGCGACCTGATCGCCGGCCCCGTGGCCCCGTCTGTAGCTTGGAAGTTTGGCGAGAACGCCAACGACCCTGTGGCCGACTATCTAGCCGATATCTTTACCCTGCCCGCCTCGCTGGCCGGCCTGCCCGGCATGAGCGTGCCTGCAGGTTTTGGCTCACAGGGCATGCCCGTGGGCCTGCAGCTGATCGGCAACTACTTCAAGGAGGCCCAACTGTTGAACGCTGCACACCGCCTGCAACAAGCCACCGATTTCCACCTGCGCATGCCTCAAGGCATTTGAGCCATGCCCTGCTTCTACGCAGTTTTCGCCCGCCTCTCGCTGACGGCTCTGTCATCGCAAGCGAAGCGCGGCGATCTATGGACTGCTGCGTCGCATGCGCTCCTCGCAGTGACGGCCACAGGCCACTTGTGATTCACAGGATAAACACACCATGAGCAAACTCGTCCAAGGCTACGAAGTCGTCATCGGCTTTGAAACACACGCCCAACTCTCGACCACCAGCAAAATCTTCAGCCGCGCACCCACCGCCTTTGGCGCCGAAGCCAACACCCAAGCCTGCGCGGTGGACATGGCCCTGCCCGGCACGCTGCCGGTGATGAACATCGGCGCAGTGGAACGCGCCATCGAATTTGGCTTGGCCATCAACGCCCATGTGGCCGAGCGCAGCATCTTTGCGCGCAAAAACTACTTTTACCCCGACCTGCCCAAGGGCTACCAGATCAGCCAGTTCGAGATCCCGGTGGTGCAAGGCGGCGAGGTGTCATTCTTCATGGAAGAAGGCAAAGAGACGGTGCGCAAAACCGTGCGCCTCGAGCGTGCCCACCTCGAAGAAGACGCGGGCAAATCGCTGCACGAAGACTCGAGCTTGGGAGCGTCCATCGGAGATGGCCGGGGCCAGTCCGGCATCGACTTGAACCGCGCTGGCACACCCTTGCTGGAAATCGTGACCCAGCCCGACATGCGCAGCAGCGAAGAAGCCGTGGCCTACGCCAAAGAGCTGCACAAAATCGTCACCTGGATCGGCATCTGCGACGGCAACATGCAAGAGGGCTCGTTCCGGTGTGATGCCAACGTGTCGGTGCGCAAACCCGGTGGCCCTCTGGGCACTCGCCGTGAAATCAAGAATCTGAACTCATTCAAGTTCATGCAGCAAGCCATCGACTACGAAGTGCGCTGGCAGATCGACCAAATCGAAGACGGCCACACCATCCAACAAGCCACCGTGCTGTTCGACCCCGACACGGGTGAGACCCGCGCCATGCGCACCAAAGAAGACGCCGCCGACTACCGCTACTTCCCCGACCCGGACCTGCCCCCACTGGTCATTGGCCGCGACTGGGTCGAACGCGTCAAGGGCGAGATGGCCGAGCTGCCCCGCGTGATGGCCGAGCGTTTAGTCAGAGACTACGCCCTGCCCGAATACGACGCCACGCAGCTCACGCAAAGCAAGGCGGTCGCCGCCTACTTTGAAGCCACGGCCAAGGCCTGCGGCCAAGCCAAACTGGCCAGCAACTGGATCATGGGTGAAGTGTCACGCCGCCTGAATGCCAGCGAAATGGCCATCGAGCAAACGCCTGTGAGCGCCGCGCAACTGGCCGCACTCATCGGCCGCATCAGCGACAACACCATCAGCAACAACGCGGCGCGTCAGGTGTTTGAGGGTCTGTGGAATAAAGAGGGCCCCTCCGGTAGCGGCGAAGGCGATGTCGACGTCATCATCGAAGCCAAAGGCCTCAAGCAGATGAACGACACTGGCGAGCTGGAAAAAATCATCGACGAAGTCCTGGCCGCCAACCCCAAGAACGTCGAAGAGTTCAAGGCGGGTAACGCCAAGGCACTGAACGGTTTGGTTGGCCCCATCATGAAGGCCAGCAAGGGCAAGGCGAATCCAGGGCAGGTGAATGCGTTGTTGATGAAGAAGCTGGGTTGATTCAGCCGATTCTCAGCAAAGCCTTGATCTTGGCGCGTACATCCTGAAGCACTTCTTCGGGCACCGCGCCTTTCTTTTTGGCTTGACGAACGCGCCAGTCCAGTGACTTGACCTGATCCGACAACACAACACCCGGCTTGCCGCCGATCAAGGTCTGTACTTCAAAGGGGTAGCCTTTGATTTGGGTGGACAGCGGACAGCAGACCATCAAGCCTTTTTTGCCGTTGTATGCCGCAGGGCTTAGCACCAAGGCGGGGCGATGGCCTGCCTGCTCGTGTCCAGCTTGTGGATCAAATGCCAGCCAGACGATGTCACCGGCTTCTGGCACATAGACTCTGGTGACCATCAGAGAGCTTCCTGCCCAACTGGCCCGCCAAAGTCCACAGCGTCATGAGCGTTCTCTTCGGTCATGGCTGCCAACAAGTCTTCCAGCTTGTATTCGGGCTGGGTGGCGGGCTCGATGACGATGCGTCCTTTAGTTGCCGTGATGATGACGTGCTGCTCTAGGTCGAATGCGGCCGACTTCATGACTGCACCTGGCAGGCGCAATGCAGGGCTGTTGCCCCATTTGCGAATCACAGCTTCCATGACACTCTCCTGTTTTGTATCTACATTGTAGATACATCACAATCCATGCGCAAATGGCTTTTTTACGCCTCATGCGCTGTGTAAGCCCATATATCTTTGTCGCCCACCCGTGCCCCCAACAAACATGCGGGTTAAAATATGCGCACACTTCAATGCGCATATAGATCACGATGTCAGCCACACAGTCAGCCCATCGCACACGCACCAGCGTCTCCGGCAAGAGGGCAGTCAACCTCAGCCTGAGCAACGATGTGCTGGAGGCCGCAAAGCACCTTGCCATCAACATTTCCCAAGTCTGCGACAGCCACCTGCGTGAAGTGGTGCGCAGCGAGCAGGAGCGCAAATGGCGCGAGGATCACGCGGATTTCATATCGGCTTACAACGCAACCATCGAGGCAGAAGGCCTGCCGCTGGATGAGTGGAGAAGTTTCTGATGGCGCGATTTGACGTTTATGCCAACCCTGGCAGCCATGCAGACACCACCCCTTACCTGCTGGATGTGCAAAGCGATTTGCTCAATGGTTTGGACAGCCGGATGGTGATTCCCTTGTGCAGCCTCAGGCATTTCCCACAGGTCAAGTTGTCAACGCAACTGACACCTGTTTTCACCATCGACGGTGAGTCGTACCTGTTGGAAACACCCAAAATGGGCGCGGTTCCACTGCGGGTGCTGAAGTCGCGTGTGACTTCGCTCGCCCCAGCCCAGGACCAGATCACTGCCGCGATGGATTTTATGCTCCATGGCTACTGATCAGACCTGTCTGGCCCTTCGGGGTTGAAGAGCGTCACCACGGCCACCGCAGAAGGTTGGGTGTCCACGGGGTGTATTGAACGGTGGGGCTTTCAGCCAGCCAAAGGCACGATTTCCTGCTCGATCGCGCCAAACAAACTCTCGCCGTTTTGGCCCTTCATTTCGATGCGGATGGTGTCGCCGTACTTCATGAATTCAGTGCTGGGCTTGCCATCGAGGATGGTTTCGATGGCGCGTTTTTCGGCGATGCAGCTGTAGCCTTTGGGCCACTCGGGTTTGCCGTTCACGTCGACGCTTTTGTTGCTCACCGTGCCGCTGCCCACCACGGAGCCAGCGCGCACATTGCGCGTCTTGCAGATGTGGGCGATCAGCTGACCAAAGTGGAATGTCATCTCGGGACCCGCTTCGCACATGCCGACTTTGCGACCGTTCCAGGTGGACTGCAGCGTCAGGTGCACGCGCCCGCCTTGCCAGGCGTCGCCCAGCTCGTCAGGCGTCACAGCCACGGGGCTGAAGGCGGTGGCGGGTTTGCTCTGGAAGAAGCCAAAGCCTTTGGCCAACTCATTGGGAATCAGGTTGCGCAGGCTCACGTCGTTGGCCAGCATGAGAAGGCGAACGCCCTCGATGGCGTCATCGGCGCTGGTTTGCATGGGCACATCGCCGGTGATGACGGCGATTTCGGCTTCAAAGTCAATGCCAAACGCTTCGCTGGCGCAGACCACCGGATCGCAAGGGCCGATGAAGTCATCGCTGCCGCCTTGGTACATCAGAGGGTCGGTGTAGAAGCTGCTGGGCACTTCGGAGTTGCGTGCCGCACGAACCAACTCCACATGGTTGAGGTAGGCTGAGCCGTCGGCCCATTGGTAGGCGCGGGGCAGCGGGGCCATGCATTGCGCCGGGTCAAACGGGAAAGCGTGGCGGGCTTTGCCTTGGTTCAAGGTCGTGTACAGGTCTTCCAGTTGCGGGGCCAGAAAGTTCCAGTCGTCGAGCACTTGCTGGAGTTTGCTGGCGATGCTGGTCGCATAATGCGCTGAGCTCAGGTCGCGCGAGACCACCACCAGCTGTCCGTCGCGTGAGCCGTCTTTGTAGGTCGCCAATTTCATGATGTTTGCCCATTTTGTTCGCCTTTCACCGCGGTGGGTACCACGGGTGAATGGCGCATTGAATTACGCATTGTTAAACTCGTTTAACTAAACGAAACCTGATTCTAGAGCATATGGTTACCGAAAGCAGCTTGGACACGACCCCGGACGGGGACAAAGCGCGCGCAGGCATCCAGTCGGTGGAGGTGGGATTTGCCCTGCTCGATGTGCTGGCGCAGGCCCCTGGGCCCTTGATGTTGCGCGATCTGGCCAGCGCAGCTGGCATGAGCGCGGCCAAGGCCCACCGCTACCTGGTGAGCTTTCAGCGTCTGAACCTGGTGGTGCAGGACGCCAACACCCGTTATGAACTGGGCCCCGCCACCTTGCGCCTGGGTTTGGCCACCTTGTCTCGGCTGGATGCGGTCAAACTTGCGCGTGAGCGCTTGCCAACTTTGATGGATCAAACCGGCCACACCTTGGCCCTGGCCGTCTGGGGCAACCGGGGCCCGACCCTGGTGCACTGGCAGGAAACCCCACTGGCCATGCCAGTGAGTTTGCGTCTGGGCGATGTGATGCCGCTGTTGTCATCGGCCACGGGCCGGTGCTTTGCCGCCTTCATGGGCCACGGCGGTGCGGCCGACAAGGCCCGGCCCATGCTCGATGCCGAACTGGTCCTCGCCCGCAAATTGGGCCGCAGTGATTTGCCGTCCACCGCCGCGCAGGTGCAAGCCCTGTTGACCGAAACCCGCGCACAGGGTCTGGGCCGCGTGGTCAATGTGCTGCTGCCCGGCATTTCAGGTTTATGTGCGCCCGTGTTCGATGCAGGGGGACATCTGGCTATGGGTGTGGTGTCGCTGGGGTCTTCGGCCACCTTCGATGCCGACTGGCAAGGCCCAGCAGCGCAGGCGCTGCGCACATTTGCCACGCAGTTGTCGGCCGACTTGGGCTGGCGCTCAAGCTGAGTGAGCTCACCAGAATTTCGCGGCAGTCCTCAGATCCCTTGACCCACGCCTTGTGAACCCATGAGCACGGTGCCGCCCAAGCCAATTCCCGTTGTCGCGCGGTCCGGTCGGCCGAGCACGCGCAACTTGCTTGGCTGGGGTGCGTTGGTGTTGGCGCTGCACCTTGCTGTACTGCTGAGCCTGGCGGGCACGTTGGACTGGCAGTTGAACGCCCCCCAGACGCTGCGCACGGGTCCGGTACAGACACGCCACATCGCGGCATCTGCGGCGGCACCCACAGTCCAAGTGCTGCCCGCCGCACCAGCAGCACGCACACGCATCGCTATGGTAGAAAAACCCAAACCCAAACCCATCCCCCCTCCCAAGCCCGCCACTCCCAAAACTGCGGCGCTCTTTCAACCGCCACAAACAACTGCCACAGCTGAAGGGTCACCCACAGCCGAACCCAATACGCCATCAGATCTGGATGAACCTCAAACCGCCAACCTGACCAATTCAGAACCGCTACAACAATCGGGCCAAGTCAGCTTCGACAACTTGATGGACAGGCCTCCAACAATAGACCTTACAGCCACAACTGAATCACAGTCAGACCCTGTCACTGCCAAGGCGCCTGAGGCTGATATTGCTGCGCCAGTCACCACGACGCCAGAAGGCTTAGCACCTGCCGATCCTCCAAACCCCACGCCAACGACCGCACCGACAAACGGCCAAGCCGAGGCAGCAAAAACGCGTGAAAACCAGCGCATTGAAACCAGAGACACGCCCACCATGCCTGCGCCCGAGGGCGTCGCCGGCACCACCCTGGCTTTGCCTGAAATAGCCTTGACTTCGCTGCCACCTTCGGCCTTGCTGAGCTACCGGCTCAACGGCCAAGATAAAGGCGTCCCATACCAAGCCTCTGGCCAGCTGCGATGGCAGCACAACGCCAGCGTCTACAGCATGAGCTTGTCTGTCAGGGCCTTTTTACTGGGCTCCAGGCACTGGCGCAGCGTGGGTCAAATCAACAACACAGGCTTGGCACCGACCCGGTTTTCAGACAGTTGGCGCAGTGAACGAGCGGCTCACTTTGACCGCCCGAACCAACGCATCGTGTTCAGCAACAATGCACCCGCTGCGCCCTTGCAGCCAGGTGCGCAAGACCAAGTCAGCCTGTATGTGCAACTGGCCGCCGCTATGGCTCAGCCAGGCCAACCGATGCCACCCGGCACACGGCTACAGATTCAGACGGCCACCGTGCGCGACGCATTGCCTTGGCTGTTGACGCTAGAAAATCAGGAAATACTGGAAGTGGATGGCCAAAGCTTTCAGACCGTGAAATGGGTGTGCCAACCGCGCAACCGATTTGATGCCCAAGTGGAATTTTGGGTTTCAGCCGCACACGATTGGCTGCCGGCACGCATCCGCATCACTCAAGCCAGTGGAAGCTACATCGACCTGCAGCTGATTGGGCGTGAAGCCTTGGACGCCCTACCGTTAAACCCATGAGCCCATCCCACCACCCAACGATTCCACCAAAAACCACACCCACTTGAAGTTGTTACACATGCACCCACTTGCAAGCCACAACTTGAGGGAGAATGAAGGCATGAACCTGTTGTACGAATCAGAAACTTTTGCCGTGATGCACATGCTGGCCAATGCGCCGGTCGAAGCGGCGTCCCACAGCAGCACGCCCCAGCTGGAGCGCCATGGTTTCGAAATCGTGGACAAACGGTCGGGCAAAGAGGTGTACCTGGACGGCTCCTGGGCTGAAATGTTCCAGCAGCAGATTCAAGCTTGGCAGCAGCACACCCCCACACAAGAAGAGGTCGAGGACACCCTCGAAGGCTACACAGGTCTGGCCCAGCAGCCCGTCGTGGTGCATTGACGGCCCATCAAGCCTTGGCCATCCGCCGTGTCACCCAGGTGAACAACGGCCCCACAACCAGCAAGACCGCGACCAAACGGCAGACCTGAAAAGCCGTGACCACCGGCACCCCCAGCTGCAGCACCTTGGCCGTGATGGCCATCTCGGTGATCCCGCCGGGTGCCGTGCCCAAAATCATCGTGGCCGGGTGCAAGCCCGTGCCCCACGCCAGGGCCATGCCAAACACCACCGACGCGCCCATCATCCACAACGAACCCCAGGCCACAGAGGCCAGCCAGCCGGGAGCGGTCTTGACGAATTCGCGCCGAAACCGGATACCCAGGCTCACCCCGATGACCAGCTGCGCCGCGTTGGACAGCACATTGGGCACTGCCGACCACTGCCAACCCAACAGAGTCACCGCCATCGACGCCAGCAATGCGCCCATGAACCACGGGTTGGTGCGACCCAGCTTGAGCATGACCCAGCCGCCAGCTGCCGTCACCAAGCCCAGCCAAAGCAAGCCCGGCCATTGCGCCAGCCGCGGGCCGGGCAACAAGGATGCATCCACCGTCAAGCCCCATTGGTGCTGTGCCCACTGCATGCCAAACGGCACGGCAATCACCACCATCACCAAGCGCATGCTGTGCGCCGCCGCCACCAGATCGGTGCGGGCGCCGTGGCGCTCGGCCAGCAGCGTCATCTCGGACGCACCGCCAATTGAGCCCGAAAAATACGTGGTGGCCCACAAAGCCCTGGGCGGCAGGTGAGCCCACTCGGCGCCGTGGCGACGCTGTAACCACAAACCAAACAAGGCCCCCAGCGCCAGCGCCCACACCACCGCCAGCACAATGGCCCACCACTGCGCCAACACCAGCGCGCTGACTTGCGGCGTGAAATACAAGCCCAAGGCCGTTCCAATCACCCACTGACCGCTGTTGCGCAACAAATTGGCACTGTGGGTCGGCGCGCCGGCCATAGAAGCCAGCGCTGTGATCAGCAAAGGACCCAGCATCCAAGGAATGGGCGTGCCCAGCCAGACGCACAGTTCAGCGGCCAGCCAGGCGGCAACCAAAGTGCCAAAGGTGCGTGGCCAACTTTTCAAGGATGCGCCCCAGCACCCTGTGTCCCGTGCATCAAGCGTGTCGGCGGATGCTGTCGGCCAAGGTCTGCACGATCTGGTCGATGTGCGCGTCTTGCACAATGTAAGGCGGGCAAATGACGATGTTCTCGCCTGCCGGGCGCACCCAAACGCCGTGGTGGAAGCAGTCCATGAAGATGTCGTAAGCCCGCTTGCCCGGTGTGCCCGGAATGCTGGCCAGTTCCACCGCCCCGGCCAAGCCCAGCGTGCGGATGCCCACCACATTGGGCAAACCCTTCAAGGCGCTGTGCATCGCGTCGCCCAACACCCGGCCCTGTTGTCCCGCACGGGCAAACAGGTTTTCTTCCTTCATCAAGTCGAGCGTGGCAATCGCAGCCGCACAGGCCACGGGGTGACCGGAATAGGTGTAACCGTGGAAAAACTCGATGGCGTGGGCAGGCGAGTTCGCGTTCATCATCGCGTCGTAGATGAAGTCGCGGCAGATCACGCCACCCAGCGGGATCACGCCGTTCGTCACCGCCTTGGCGAAGTTGAGCATGTCGGGCACCACGCCGTAGTAATCGGCACCAAAGTTCACGCCCAAACGGCCAAAACCGGTGATCACCTCATCAAAAATCAACAAAATGCCGTGCTTGTCGCAAATCTCGCGCAGACGCTTCACATAGCCTTGAGGCGGGATGTACCAACCCGCGCTGCCCGCAATCGGCTCGACGATGACTGCCGCGATGTTGCTCGGGTCGTGCAGCACCAAGATGCGGTTTTCCAGCTCGAGCAAAGGATCTTCAGCCCACACCGGTTCTTCGTGGTGGATGTAAGCGTGGTTCACCGGGTCGTGAATGAAACGCATGTGGTCCACACGCGGCAGCAGTTGTGCGCCGTACACCTTGCGGTTGGCAGGCAAGCCACCCACGCTCATGCCACCGAAGTTGACGCCGTGGTAACCCTTTTCCCGGCCAATGAACACATTGCGGTGGCCTTCGCCCCGGGCGCGGTGGTAGGCCAGCGCCACTTTCAGGGCGGTGTCGGCCGCCTCAGAGCCCGAATTGCAAAACAGCACCTTGTTCAGATCACCTGGCGCCATGTCGGCGATCATCTGCGCCGCTTTGAAGGCCTTGTCGTTGCTCGCCTGGAAAGCCGTGGCGTAGTCCAGCGTGTCCAGCTGGTTTTTGATGGCTTCATTGATCGGGCGGCGGTTGTGCCCTGCGCCCACGCACCACAAGCTGGAAATGCCATCAATCACCTTCTTGCCGTCGTGGGTGGTGAAGTGCATGCCCTCGGCCCCTACGAACACGCGCGGGTCTTGCTTGAAGGTGCGGTTGGGTGTGAAGGGCAACCATTGGTTGTCCATGTGAAAGACTGTATTGGACACGGCAAAACTCCTCGAAAACAATTCTCCCAATCAGTTTAATCCTGAATACATCTGTCACCTGCACAAGCGTGACACACCCTCCATGACCGTGATGGAGGTCTTTACAATCAAGCGATCCATCGAATATCTGACCCTTGTCAGATCGCGGCGAAACCCCCAGCATTCACCCATGACCTCTACCTACATCCTGACCCTGTCTTGCCCCGACCGAACCGGCATCGTGCACGCCGTGTCGGGCTTTTTGCTCGAGCATGGGGGCAATATTGAAGAAGCGGCCCAATACAACGACCACGACACAGGTTTGTTTTTCATGCGCGTTCAGTTCGCCTGTGCTCGGGCCGATGGCCCGACGTTGGCAACGCAATGGGGCGAATTTGCCCAGACTTTTGGCATGAAATGGAACCTTCACGCCACCGCCGAGCCTATGCGCACCGTGATCATGGTCAGCAAAGAAGGCCACTGCCTGAATGACCTGCTGTTTCGCTGGAAAAGTGGTCTGCTGCCGCTGGACATTCGCGCCATCGTCAGCAACCACCGTGAGTTTTACCAACTGGCGGCCAGCTACAACGTGCCCTTTCACCACTTACCGGTGACCGCTGCCACCAAACAACAGGTGGAAGCCAAGCAGTACGAGGTCATCCAGGCCGAGGGCGCCGAGCTGGTGGTGCTGGCGCGTTACATGCAAATTCTCTCAGACGACCTGTGCCGCAAACTGGCCGGGCGTGCCATCAACATCCACCACAGCTTTTTGCCCAGCTTCAAAGGGGCCAAGCCCTACTACCAAGCCCACGACCGGGGTGTGAAGCTGATCGGCGCCACCGCCCACTATGTGACGGCCGATCTGGACGAAGGCCCGATCATCGAGCAAGACGTGGCCCGTGTGGACCACAGCAAAACCGTGGAAGACCTCACAGCCCAAGGCCGTGATACCGAGAGCCAAGTGCTGGCCCGTGCCGTCAAATGGCACAGCGAACACCGTGTGCTGATCAACGGCCACAAGACGGTGATTTTTAAATGAATGACTTTGCGGGACAGATCTTTAGCTCTGCCCCCAACCGATCAAACTTTGCGGGGCAGATCTTTAGCTCTGTCCCCAACCGATCAAACTTTGCGGGGCAGATCTTCAGCTCTGTCCCCAACTGATTCACCATGTCAGCCACCTCACGCATCCCGCCCATCCAGTGCCTCTTGACCTTTGAGGCCTTGGCGCGTTTGCGTAGCGTGACCCAAGCGGCCGAAGAGCTCTGTGTGACGCCCAGCGCGGTGAGTCACCGTGTCAAGCAGCTGGAGCAGATCATCGGCACCAAGCTCTTTGGCCGGGCTGATTTTTCACTCACCACCGAAGGCATTGAATACCTGGCCCATGTCCGCGAAGGTTTGGTGTCGCTGCAACGCTTTCCCAGCGCCAGCAACACGCCCGGACGTCGCAAACTGCGCTTGGCGGTCACCCCCACCTTTGCGCGCTCGGTGCTGATGCCGCGCCTCAAACACTTCTTGGACGCCTACCCGGAGATCGACATCACGCTGCAAGTGAGCATTCCCCTGCTCGACGTGGTGGCCGAAGATGCCGACCTCACGGTGCGCTTTGGCACAGGTCGTTACTCGGATGTGGAACACGTCTGCCTCGCCAAGGATGAGGTAACCCCCTTGGCATCGCCCGCTTGGCTTCGCGAAAACGGTCCCTTTGCCAGCGCCGAAGACCTGCAAGGCGTGGCCCTCTTGCGCAGCCCACTGGAGCCCTGGCGCACCTGGTTTGCCGCACACGACCTGGACTGGCCCGAGCCCATGGACGGCTCGTCTTTCAACGACATCGGCCTCATGTGCGACGCCGCCGCCCAAGGCTTGGGCGTGGGCCTGATCCGCACCAAACTGGGCGCCCCCTGGCTGGAAAGCGGCCAACTCGTGCGCCTGTTCGAGCGCAGCGTGCCCAGCCCACACGCCCATTACCTGTGCTGGCGCACCGGCACCATGGAGCGCTGGGAATGCGCCACCTTTGCCGACTGGCTGAAAAAAGCACTGGCCTGAGGCATTGCCTTTTTCTGGTATGCATGCCAGTGATTGCAGCCTGCACACCAGTCATCGCCGTTCGTGCCAAGTCTTGGTAGTCCGTGCTCCCGTCATTGCGAGCGAAGCGCGGCAATCCAGGCGCTGCGGTCGGCCTGGCGGTAAAGTCCTTTCCAAGCACACCAACTGGATCGCCGCGCTTCACCCGCGATGACAATTGAAAGGGCAGCTCACCTTGCTGCCTCTGAAATTCACAAGTCCATCAAAGTTTCTTCAGCCCCACCGACCCGGCTTGGGCTTACAGTTGGGAGTAAATTTGAAGGTTTTGAATGCCATGAGCGCCAACACCCCCGCCGAAACACAGCAACTGACCGCCACCGAACGTGCCGAGCGCCAACGCGCTGTGGTGCTGGCCTTGGGCCGGGTACTGCCGCAAGACGCCATCCTCTATACCCCCGAAGACACCACGCCTTACGAGTGCGACGGCCTGACCGCCTACCGTGAGCGGCCCTTGGTGGTGGCCTTGCCGGAGACCGAGGCGCAGGTACAAGCCGTGCTCAAAACCTGCCATGCGCTGCAAGTGCCGGTGGTGGCACGCGGCGCTGGCACCGGCCTTTCGGGTGGCGCCATGCCGCACCGCATGGGCGTGACGCTGTCCATGGCGCGGTTCAACGTGATCAAAAACGTGGACCCCGTGAGCCGCACGGCCGTGGTGCAGTGCGGTGTGCGCAACCTGGCCATCAGCGAGGCGGCCGCGCCCTACGGCTTGTATTACGCACCCGATCCGTCCAGCCAGATCGCCTGCACGATCGGCGGCAACGTGGCCGAAAACTCGGGCGGTGTGCACTGCCTCAAATACGGTTTGACGGTGCACAACGTGCTCAAGGTGAAGGGCTTCACCATTGAAGGTGAACCGATTGAATTTGGCAGCGATGCGCTCGACACTTCGGGCTACGACCTGCTGGCCGTGCTGGTGGGCAGCGAAGGCATGCTGGCCGTGACCACCGAAGTCACCGTCAAGCTCGTGCCCAAACCCCAGCTGGCCCGCTGCATCATGGCCAGTTTTGACGATGTGCGCAAAGCGGGCGACGCGGTGGCTGCCGTGATTGCGGCAGGCATCATCCCCGCAGGCTTGGAGATGATGGACGGCCCCATGACGATTGCGGTGGAAGACTTTGTCCACGCGGGCTACGACCTGAGCGCTGCCGCGATTCTTTTGTGCGAGAGCGACGGCACGCCTGAAGAGGTGGAAGAAGAAATCGGCCGCATGAGCGAGGTGCTGCGCGGTTGCGGCGCGACCGCCATCACCGTGAGCCGTGACGAGGCCCAGCGCTTGAAGTTCTGGAGCGGCCGCAAAAACGCCTTCCCGGCCTCAGGCCGGATCAGCCCCGACTACATGTGCATGGACTCGACCATCCCGCGCAAGCGCCTGGCCGACATCCTGCAAGCTATCTCCGAGATGGAAACCAAGTACGCCCTGCGCTGCCTGAACGTGTTCCACGCGGGCGACGGCAACCTGCACCCGCTGATCCTGTTCGATGCGAATGACCCGGACCAGCTGCGCCGCTGCGAGCTATTTGGTGCCGACATCCTGGAGACCAGCGTGGCCATGGGTGGCACGGTGACGGGTGAACACGGCGTGGGCATCGAAAAAGTGAACAGCATGTGCGTGCAGTTCAGTGCCGAAGAGAACGAGCAGATGTTTGCGGTCAAACGCGCCTTTGACCCGCAAGGTTTGCTCAACCCGGGCAAGGTCATTCCGACCCTGAACCGCTGCGCCGAATATGGCCGCATGCTGGTGCGTGCTGGTGCGATCAAGCACCCGGAGCTGGAACGGTTCTGAGCGCACGGCGGACCCCAGGGGTCCGCGCTCAGTCCAGCCCGCGCACCACCTGCATCGCCTCTTCGATGCGATCGACCGGGTAAATCGTCAAGCCCTCAAAGGGTTTGTCGTTCTTTTTTGGCGCATTGGCCTTGGGCACCACCGCCACCTTGAAGCCGAGTTTGGCGGCTTCTTTCAAGCGGTCTTGCCCGCGCGGCGCAGGGCGCACTTCGCCCGCCAAGCCCACCTCGCCAAAAGCAATAAAACCCTTGGGCAAAGCTTTGCCGCGCAGGCTGCTGGTGATCGCCAGCATCACCGCCAGGTCGGCTGCGGGCTCGCTGATGCGCACGCCGCCCACGGCGTTCACAAACACGTCTTGGTCCATGCAGGCCACGCCCGCGTGGCGGTGCAGCACCGCCAGCAGCATGGCCAGTCGGTCGCGGTCCAAGCCCACACTCAAGCGCCGGGGCGATGGGCCGCCGCTGTCCACCAGGGCTTGAATCTCCACCAGCAAGGGGCGCGTGCCTTCGAGCGTGACCATCACGCAACTGCCGGGCACGGGCTCGGCATGTTGGCTCAAAAAGATGGCGCTGGGATTGCTCACGCCCTTGAGACCTTTTTCGGTCATGGCAAACACGCCAATCTCGTTCACCGCGCCAAAGCGGTTCTTGATGGCGCGAATCAGGCGGAAGTTCGAATGGGTGTCGCCTTCAAAGTACAGCACCGTGTCCACCATGTGCTCCAGCACGCGAGGGCCCGCCAGCGCCCCCTCTTTGGTGACGTGGCCGACGAGCACGATGGTGGTGCCGGTCGATTTGGCGGTGCGCGTCAGGTGCGCCGCACATTCACGCACCTGCGCCACCGAGCCGGGAGCGCTGGTCAGTTGGTCCGAATACACCGTCTGGATCGAGTCGATGATGGCGATGCCCGGCTGGCGCGACTGCAGGGTGTGCAGGATTTTTTCGAGCTGGATCTCGGGCAGCACCGGCACTTGTGAGTCCGGCAGACCCAAACGGCGCGAGCGCATGGCCACTTGCGCACCGCTTTCTTCGCCCGTGACATACAGCGTGTTCATGCCGCTGCGCTGCAGCGCGTCCACCGCCTGCAGCAGCAAGGTGGATTTGCCAATGCCCGGGTCGCCACCAATCAGCACCACCCCCCCCTCGACCATGCCACCACCGAGCACCCGGTCGAGCTCGTCAATGCCGGTGGGGTGACGTTCAAAGTCGGCAGCTTCAATTTGAGCAAGCGGCAGCACTTCCGAGGTGGGGGCCAGCGAGGCGTGCACCGAGCCAAAGCGGTTTTTGCCCGCCGCGGGCTCGCTGGAGCCTTCGATCAAGGTGTTCCAGGCATTGCAGCTGGGGCATTTGCCCATCCATCGGGCGCTGGTGCCGCCGCATTCGGTGCAGGTGAATGTCGATTTGTCTTTGGCCATGGGGGTGATTGTGCCTTTGGGCAGACGCCGAACTTGGACCTGAAAGTAAGCAGCTGCATGCGCCTGTCCGCTTAGTCGATCACCTCAGCCCTCTGGATGCATGGATGTAGTGAGCCAAGCCTGCACAAACCCGCGCGTGATCTCGGTGGCACCCAAGCTGCGTGCATTCGATGCGTTCTGGCCGGACCACAAGGGCGTGAAGTCACTCAAGCCTTGTGCTTCTGCTGCAGCCCGCAAGGGGGCGACGGCCGCTGTGGCCAGCGGAAACGCCGGGGCCGCTGCATTCAAAGGTCCCAATTCACGCATGAGGCGGTTGACAATGCCCCGCGCCGGTCGGCCACTGAACAAGGTCGTCAAGGCGGTGTGCTGAGCGGCGGATGACTGCAGGGCGGCGCGGTGCAAGTCACTGGTGCTGGCTTCGTGGCTGCACAAATAAGCCGTCCCGATTTGCACGCCCGCCGCACCCAGCAGTTTGGCCGCGGCGACACTTTGGTCAGAGCCCACACCACCGGCAGCGATCACCGGCACATCCACGGCGTGCACGATTTGGGGCAACAAGGCCATGGTGCCCAGTTGTGTGCTCAGGTCGTCCGTCAAAAACATGCCCCGGTGCCCACCGGCCTCCAAGCCTTGGCCAATCACAATGTCTGCGCCGTGCGCCTGCAGCCAACGGGCCTCGTCCACCGTGGTCGCAGACGACGCTACAAGCGAGCCCCAGCTTTTCACGCGTGCCAGCAAATCGGGCGCGGGCAGGCCAAAGTGAAAACTCACCACCGCTGGGCGAAACGTTTCCAGCACATCGGCGCTGTCGTGTGCAAAAGGCACACGCCCCGGGCCGCTGGGCATCTGGGCCGGGTCCAGCCCAAATTCGCGGTAATAAGGGGCCAAGGCCTGCTGCCAACGCATCTGGCCTTCAGGCGAGGGCGTGGGCGGCGTGTGGCAAAAAAAGTTCACGTTGTACGGCGCACCCGTGGCCGCCGTCAGCGCCTGCAGTTCGGCCAACAGAGCGTCCGGGCTGAGCATGGCCGCAGGCAGCGCCCCCAGCCCCCCGGCCTGGCACACGGCCAAGGCCAAGCGGTGGTTCTGTGCGCCCGCCATGGGCGCCTGAAAAATGGGTGCGGCCAGGCCCAATCGGTTGAAGACATGTGACATGACGCTCACTTTAATGCTTGCGCCGCCTGTCAGTCTTGCCCCCAGCCATCAAGCGGCCAGTGTTCGGGGAAACTCATGGCTCAACAGCCCCTTGATTTCATGGCGCAGCGCATCGACAGCGATGGGTTTGGACACATAACCGTCCATGCCTGCAGCCAGATAACGGTCTTTGTCCCCCTTGAGGGTGTAGGCGCCGAGCACACAGAACACTGACCTGTGCAGAGTTTTCTTAGCCTTTCACAAAATCGTCACTCTATAACTCTACAAACCTACTCGAGTGCCTTTCCAATAGGAAACAGCTACAGACTTCCGAAATTACGTTTGAAACAGCGATATGTATTCACTGAAAGATAGGCAATGACTGAATCCATCAAGCTCAACGCTGTGACAAAAAAATATGGTTCGCAGCTTGTACTGAACAATATCAATTTGGATGTCAATCCTGGTGAGTTCGTATCTCTAGTAGGTCCTTCTGGCTGTGGGAAATCAACACTTTTACGAGTCATAGCTGGCTTAACAAGTATTGACAAAGGTGAGGTTTTTATTGGTAACAGGCAAGTCAATGAAGTGCCCCCAAAGGAACGCAACATTGCCATGGTGTTTCAGAACTACGCCTTATACCCTCACATGACGGTTGCAGAAAACATCTCAACACCCCTGTTGATGTCCAGGCTAGGCTTACTCCAAAGACAACCTTATGTTGGAGCACTTCTAGGGGCATTTTCTCGAAAACGCAAAGACATTCTGACGAAAATCCATACTGAAGTTATAAATCTATGTGATAGCTTACAAATCAGTAAATTAGTGCTGCGAAAGCCAGGTCAATTATCTGGTGGCCAACGGCAGAGAGTCGCCTTGGCCAGAGCCATGGTCAGACATCCAGATGCATTTTTGATGGATGAACCACTTTCGAATTTAGATGCAAAACTACGCATTCAAGTTAGGGATGAACTTGCAGATTTACATCAACGATTAGGCTCAACATTTTTGTATGTGACTCATGATCAGACGGAGGCCTTAACCCTTTCAAACCGCGTAGCTGTAATGGACCAAGGTCAAATTTTACAAATAGGTACGCCCTCAGAACTTTACGAGACCCCCTCCAACCTCACTGTTGCAAAATTCATAGGTACACCTTCGATGAACATTTTGCCTCTAGAAATGGGAAATGCTCACGGCTTGAATTTTTCCTTGATAACAGCCGGTCAGGTGGATCAATCTCAAGCGGTAATCAAAAATATTGGAATTCGGCCAGAACATTTAATGATGGGTAGTAGTGGATACGCACTCCCTGCAGAAATTGAGGTGCAACTTGAGGCAGCCGTTCACCGAACTGAGCATCACGGATCTGAATGGATCTACATTCTCAAACTAGCACAGTGGCAAGACGCCCTTATAACGGCAAGGGTGTCAACACAAAAGATGCCTAAACCTTTGGCTCAAGGTACTGACGTATTGGTGGGGTGGCGTCTTGCTGACCTTCATCTTTTTGATGCAACAGGTAGCCGAGTTCAAGCCACCCCTCATTTGATCAAATAGTCACTTTTAGCATGATTAAGTTTGGCAAATCACATCATCAAGCTAGGAATGAAAACATACTTGGCTGGGCACTGGCCCTGCCCGCCAGTTTCCTGTTGGTCATGCTTTATTTGATACCCATCACTTGGGTAATTTTGATGAGTTTTACCAATTACGAGTTAGGCGCAATCAGCTTTGATTGGATTGGTCTTCGCAATTTTCTAAAAGCCTTTGAGGACGAAGTATTCCTCAGATCATTTCGCAATACTTTGCTTTACGTTTCATTAGTCCTACCCTCGAGCATCTTTCTAGGACTGGGTATTGCAGTACTGATTCATGCTCGCAAGCGCACTCGGTCAATTTACGAGGTGATTTATTTTCTGCCTGTCACTTCAACCCTGATCGCCATGGCAACCGTGTTTCAATTTTTACTGCACCCAAAACTCGGTCCTATTAATCATATTCTTACTGCTGTCGGTATTCAAGCCGTGTCGTTTATTTCCGATCCAGAGTGGGTCATTCCTACCTTGTCCATGATCGGTCTATGGCAACTTGTCGGATTCAACATGATTCTGTTCTTGGCGGGTCTCTCCAGTATTCCCGAAGAATTATATGAAGCTGCAGCTTTAGACGGCGCTAACGGCCCAATTGATAGATTTGTAAGAATTACCTGGCCTATGCTTGGCCCGACCACTCTGTTTGTGATGGTCACCAGCTGTATCACCGGCTTTAAAGTATTTGATACCGTTGCAACCCTCACTCAAGGAAAAAGCGGCTCAGAAGTACTTCTGTATGCACTCTATTTGGAGGGATTTCAGTACTTCAAAATGGGTTATGCCGCTGCGCTAACTTTGGTTTTTTTATTTTTCATATTGATACTCTCAATTGTTCAATCTAGATTAATTGAGAAGAAGGTGCATTACGTATGAAAATCAATTTTTCTTTAAAACATGCAGCTTCACACTGTGTTTTGATTTTTGGCGCACTGTTCATGCTGATGCCATTTATTTGGATGTTGTCCACTGCATTCAAGCCACCACAAGAAATTTTTGAAGCTTCGTTGTGGCCTTTTCCTAAAAATTTCTACGGCTTCCAACACTTCAGCGAGGTTCTTAAATCAGCGCCGATCGGTAAGTACATGCTTAACGGTGTGATTGTTTGCGCTGGTATTTTGTTCGTGCAACTTCTGGTTGCTATTCCAGCAGCATATGCACTAGCTAAACTTAACTTTGCTGGTCGAGAATTATTATTTATTTGCATATTGGCTGCGTTGTCAGTTCCCATTCAAGCAACTTCATTGCCTATCTATATAGCGATGTCTTCTGGCAATTTACTCAATACATATTTCGCACAGATGTTGCCATTTTTCCTCTCGATGTTTGCCATCTTTTTATTGCGGCAAAACTTCAAATCCTTCCCTGATGAAATCATTCACGCTGCAAGGCTAGATGGAATGAGTGAATTGGAGATTGTGTGGCGCGTTGTGACGCCTTCAGCAATACCAGCAATTACGGCTTTTTCCATCTTTTCTTTAGTTGCTCATTGGAATGACCTCTATTGGACTTTGATCGTAATCTCATCGACAGAGCTAGCACCACCTCCCCTTGGGATGTTGTTATTTGCCTCTGCTGAATCTGGCGCTAACTACGGTGCCTTAATGGCGGGCGCAACTTTGATCACTTCACCTATGGTGCTTGCATTTTTGATTGCTCGACGCCGTTTTATTCAAGGCATCACCATGACCAGCTTTCGTTAATTCTCTTCAACCCCAACCAAAGGAACTTTCGATGAAACTCGTGAAAAAATTCTTAACTGGAATGACGCTGGCAGCTACGGCAAGTTTGTCTGTACAGGCTCAGACCGTCACTTTGGACGTGTTGTATTGCTATCCTAGCTTTGCACGCTTCCATGAGCCATTAGCAGCTGAATACATGAAGAAAAATCCCAACGTCAAAATTCAGTTCAGAGCACCATCTGCCAGCTATGACGAAGGCCACCAAGTTATTTTGCGCAGTGCTGTAACCAATCAACTGCCTGATGTTTACTATGCTGGTTTTCACTTATTAGGTGAAATGGCTCGAACATTAGAAAAGCGCAATCAGATTACTGATCTATCCTTATTCATTAAAGGTGAGCCAGCAAACTTTGCTACAAGCAACTTTGCACCACGCATGATGAGCCTGTCTCAAGTGGACGGTAAACAATATGGTATGGCGTTTAACGCATCCTCTCCTATCATGTACTTCAATACAGACTTGGTCAGGAAAGCTGGCGGTGATCCAAAAAACATGCCCACCAATTGGAATGACTTAATTACCTTGGCTGGCAAAATCAATGCTCAAAATAAAGAGATCAATGGCATGTCATACGACGTGCATGCCTGGCCCGATGACTGGTTGTTTCAAGGCCTGATCTACCAGCAAGGCGGTAAGTTGGTTGAGCCTGGAACTAAAAAAGCCGGCTTCAACAACGAAGTGGGTTTAAATGCACTCAAAACTGCGCGTCGCTTTGTTACAGATGGAAAAATGCAGTTGGTTGACTGGGATCAGTCACGTCAACAATTCGGTGCTGGTAAAACAGGTATTTTGTTCAGTACACCTGCACATTTGAAAATTGTCACCGACATGGTTGGTGGCAAATTTGAATGGGGCACTGCTCGCTTCCCACTGGACAACAAAACTCAAGGTGGCGTTCCAACAGGCGGTAACGCTGTAGTGATGCTGGCCAAAGATCCAGCCAAACAAAAAGCTGCATGGGACTTCATCAAGTTTGTTACAAGCCCCGAAGCACAAAAAATTGTGGTCGAGATGACTGGCTATCTGCCTACTAACCAGCGCGCCTTAGGTGCTGATTACTTAGCGCCTTTCTATGATAAGAACCCTAATTTCAGAACCGCTACAACTCAAATTGACAAGTCATTGCCATGGGGTGGGTATCCAGGTGGTCAATCGGTTCGCATTTGGCGCGCACAACGTGATGTCGTGGCTGCCGTGATGCGTGGAGAGAAGACACCTGAAGCCGCATTGCCTGAATTGATCAAGGCAACTGAAGGTCTGATGGAATAAATCAAACTTAGTTGCTCTTATTGCACTTTAAATCAAACAGCCAGGATGCCCCTGGCTGTTTTCACTTGGATTTTTTTATGTTAATAGCTCAACTATCAGATACACACATCAAACCTCAAGGAAAACTTGCCTACAAAAGGGTTGATACATCTTTGATGTTAGGTGTAGCCATTGATCATCTTCGACAGTTACCACAAACACCGGATTTAATTGTGATTACTGGTGATTTAGTAGACGAAGGTTCAATAGAAGAATATGGAATATTGCGTAGATTTTTAACGAATTTACCGGCCCCCTATTTACTGATCCCCGGAAATCATGACGATCGCAACAACATGAGAGCCGTATTCACAGACCATCCATGGATCTCAGAAACTGGATTTTGGCAATACTCTGCAAGCTCGCCCAACTGGCCTCTTCGGATTATTGGCCTTGATACTGTGAATCAAGGTCATAGCAGCGGTTTGTTATGTCAAACCAGACTCGATTGGTTTGAAGATGCATTAACACAAGAACCTAACACGCCGACTTTGGTCATGCTACACCACCCTCCATTTAAAACTGGAATAGGACACATGGATGATATCGGCCTTGAGGGACAAGAAGAATTAGCCAAAATTCTCAGCCTTCATCCTCAAATTCAGCTAGTAATATGTGGCCATTTACATCGCAACATTAGAGCAACCGTTGGTGGACGGGCCGTCATGACTTCTCCTAGTACGGCACATACAGTCCAATTGGATATCGCTGAAAATGCAGCCGCAATGTACAGAATGGAACCACCAGGCTATTTGCTTCACTGGTGGAGTGGAGTCGGACTTGTAACGCACCACGTGTCAGCTGTCTCAAGCTCAGGCCCTTTTCCATTTTTTGACGATTCAGGAAAACTTCTGCTCTAGTTTTTTAAAGATCGACTCGTATAAACGAGTCGATCATAAATTCAATCAAATTTCGTTGATTTCATTCAGATCAAACGCATGGTGGATTCAAATCTGAAATGCAACACCCATTGGGTTAATGGATGTTGGTGGATTTTTGAGCGCAGTTCAAGAGCAACCCCTGGTAGACCCCCAAGGGAAATCGTACTCCCAACACCTTGCGAGGCCAGTTGGTGATTTCGTCGGAGATGGCGTCCAGTTGTTCCTGGCTGTAGCCCACTCCATGGGATGCAGTTCAAAAGTCAATGAGATTCGACACCCGCGGGGAGAAACAAGGGAAAACACGCAGAAAAAAACCAAGCCACTCAGTTAACATGTTAAATAAATGCTCAACACCCCGTTCATCCACCGCAACCTGCCGCGCCTGCTCTTGCAGGCACGCGAATCGGTCATGTGCCACACCCGACCCAGCCTGCGCTCACACGGCCTGTCTGACCAACAGTGGCGGGTGCTGCGGGTGCTGGGCGAACACGCCCACGACAACGCCGGGGTGGAAACTGGACGGGTCGCCAAAGAAGCGTTCTTGCTGGGCCCCAGCCTGACGGGTGTGCTCACCCGGATGGCGCGTGACGGCCTGATCGAGCGCCACCGCTGCCCGCAAGACGCCCGCCGGACAGTGGTGCGTGCGACGGCACTGGGGCTGGCCAAGGTTCAGGCCCTGTCGCAGAGCATCGAAGCCCACTACGGCTGGATGGAAGGGCAACTGGGCAAAACCGCCTTGCAAGACTTGTATGCCTTGCTCGACCAAGTGATTGCCTTAGAGGGCGATGGACCCGCCCCTGCACCCAAGTCCCCCCGCCGAAAGAAAGCTTCACCATGAAACATTGGCAACCTGCGGGCACCGTTTACGGCTGCCTCTTGAATTTTCAACGGGAGTGGGACCTGTGGGCCCCTCGCATGGCACAAGACCCTTACAAAGGCCCGCCCCGGGCACCCGTGCTGTATGTCAAATCGGCCAACACCTTCAACCCCAGCGGCAACTTGTTGCTGCACGATGGGGTGAAAGAAGTGGACATTGGGGCCACGCTGGGTCTGGTCATGGGTGCCGATGGCCAACCCGACAGCGTGGTGCTGCTCAACGACTGGTCCGTGCCCCACGAGAGCTATTACCGCCCGCCCGTCAAATTCCGTTGCCGAGACGGCTATTTGGGATGTGGTTCCCCCCCCGTCCCCTGGGCCAGCTTGGACCTGCCATCGCTGAGCATCATGGTGCAGCTCAATGGCCAAAAGGTACAGACTGTGCATCTGTCAGAACTGGTGCGTCCGGTAGACCGACTGCTGGCCGATGTGGGCGCTTTCATGAGCCTGCAAGCGGGCGATGTGCTGATGCTGGGCACCGATGTACTGGCCCAAGGCCAAAGGCCCCGTGCCCGTGCGGGTGACACCGTGTGCCTGACGGCCTCAGGCTTTGCACCGTGGGTCCAAACTGTGCAAGGGGAGGACGCATGAAACACGCACGCATTGCCTGGTCGGGGGCCATCCAGTTGGCCATCGAGTCCGACGGCCAGTTGCTCATCACCCAAGGCCCGCACCAAGGCCAGCGCGTGGACTTTGACGAAGTCGTCTGGCTGCCGCCGCTGGCGCCAGTGCCCCAGCCACGCACCGTGATCGCGCTGGGCCTGAACTACGCCGACCATGCCAAAGAACTCGCCTTCAAAGCCCCCGAAGAACCGCTGGCCTTCATGAAAGGCGAAGCCTCGCTGATCGGGCACAAAGCCCTCACCCTGCGCCCTACAGACGTGAAATACATGCATTACGAGTGTGAGTTGGCCGTGGTCATCGGCCGAACCGCACGCCGCGTGAAGAAAGCCGATGCCTACGACTTTGTGGGCGGCTACACCGTAGCCAACGACTACGCCATCCGCGACTACCTGGAGAACTGGTACCGCCCCAACCTGCGCGTCAAAAACCGCGACACCTGCACGCCGATCGGCCCCTGGCTGGTCGATGCGGCAGATGTCCATCAACGTCAAGGTGGGCCCATGGCGCTCAAGCTGCAGACCACCGTCAATGGCCAAGTCACACAAAGCGGCAACACCGCTGACATGGTGTTTGATGTGCCCACCCTCATCGAGTACTTCAGCAGCTTCATGACACTCAACCCTGGCGACCTGATCCTGACCGGCACGCCCGACGGCATCGTCAACGTCAACCCAGGCGATGTGGTGGTCACCGAGATCGAAGGCATCGGTGCACTGACCAACACCCTCGTGAAAGATTGAAGGTGTTTCACTTGTCATTGCGAGGAGCTTGCGACGCGGCAATCCAGCCGTCAAGTGATTCAAACCCATGCAAGAAAATCAAAGGACCAAGACTGGATTGCCACGCTTCGCTCGCAATGACCATCGCAATGGATGGACCACAACCGCCAAGTTAGATTGGCAATGAAAAACAGATGACTGAGATACACCTATGAAAATCGACCACCTCATCAACGGCAAAAGCGTCGCTGGCAGCGACTACTTTGTGACCCTGAACCCCGCCACCCAAGAAGTGCTGGCCGAAGTGGCCTCGGGCGGCGAAGCCGAGGTCAATGCCGCCGTGGCCGCCGCCAAAGCCGCCTTCCCCAAGTGGGCCGCCACGCCTGCGACCGAACGCGCCAAGATCATGCGCAAGCTGGGCGACCTGATCACGAAACATGTGCCTGACATCTCGGAGACCGAGACAAAAGACTGCGGCCAGACCATCAGCCAGACCGGCAAGCAGCTGGTGCCGCGTGCGGCCGACAACTTCCACTACTTTGCCGAAATGTGCACCCGCGTGGACGGCCACACCTACCCCACACCCACGCACCTGAACTACACCCTGTTCCACCCGGTGGGCGTGTGCGCCCTCATCAGCCCTTGGAACGTGCCCTTCATGACCGCCACTTGGAAGGTCGCGCCGTGCCTGGCGTTTGGCAACACCGCCGTGCTCAAGATGAGCGAGCTCTCGCCCTTGACCGCTGCCCGTTTGGGCGAGCTGGCGCTGGAAGCCGGCGTGCCCGAAGGCGTGCTCAATCTGGTGCACGGTTACGGCAAAGAAGCGGGCGAGCCGCTGGTCTCACACCGCGATGTGCGCGCCATCAGCTTCACAGGCTCTACTGTCACGGGCAACCGCATTGTGCAAATGTCCGCACAAAAGGGTGGCCTCAAGAAGTTCAGCATGGAGCTCGGCGGCAAGAGCCCCTTTGTGATTTTTGAAGACGCTGATTTGGACCGAGCACTGGACGCCGCCATCTTCATGATCTTCAGCAACAACGGCGAGCGCTGCACCGCAGGCAGCCGCATCCTGGTGCAGCAAAGCATTTATGCCGACTTTGCCGCCAAGTTCGCCGAGCGCGCCAAACGCATCACCGTGGGCGACCCGCTCGACGAAAAGACCATCGTCGGCCCCATGATCTCTAAGGCCCACTTGGCGAAGGTGCGCAGCTACATCGAACTCGGCCCTAAAGAAGGCGCGACCATGCTGTGCGGCGGCCTTCAACAACCCGGCTACGCCGCCGACCTTCCTGCGCATGTCAAGCATGGCAACTTCGTTTGGCCCACCGTGTTTGCCGATGTCGACAACCGCATGCGCATCGCGCAAGAAGAAATCTTCGGCCCGGTGGCTTGTCTGATCCCCTTCAAGGACGAGGCAGACGCCATTGAAAAAGCCAACGACATTGAATATGGCCTGTCCAGCTATGTCTGGACCGAGAACCTGGGCCGCGCCCACCGCGTGGCCGCTGCGGTGGAAGCGGGCATGTGCTTTGTCAACAGCCAAAACGTGCGCGACCTGCGCCAACCCTTTGGCGGCACAAAGGCCAGCGGCACGGGCCGTGAGGGTGGCACCTGGAGCTACGAAGTGTTTTGTGAGCCCAAAAACGTGGCGGTGTCATTGGGCGGTCACCATATTCCGCATTGGGGTGTATGACAAATCGCCGCCATCTGTCATACTTGATGTCATGCATTCATTTCGCATGTGTATGACAAGGAGTGCGCCATGTTATCTGTCCGCCTGCCCGAAACCGTTGAACGTGAACTGACCCAGTATTGCGCTGCGCGCAAGCTGAGCAAATCGCAAGTCGTGCAAGAAGCCCTCGCCGAGTATTTGGTGGCGGCCAAAGCGCCATCCAGTCCGCATGCTGTGCCCGAGCCCGACTTGTCCTTTCTCGCGCCAGACGACCCGATTCGGCAGTTCATTGGCATCGTGAAGGATGGCCCCAGTACAGACGAATGGATGGCCATCACCCGCGGCGAGGACTGGAACAAACCATGATCTTGGTCGACACCAACGTCCTGCTCGACATCTACAAGGCCGACCCAATCTGGATGCCCTGGTCTTTGCAGCAACTGCGCAGCGCCAGAGCCGGAGAACTGGGCACCAACATGGTCGTATATGCCGAACTGGCTGGACACCCGGGAGAGCCTGCGGATTTGGATACTTTTCTGGACACACTGGGCATCCGCTTGGCAGAAATATCGCGTCCTGCAGCCAAGCTCGCTGGGCAGGCTTTTCGTCAATACCGTCGACAAGGTGGCACCAAAACCGGCGTCTTGCCCGACTTCTTCATTGGCGCGCATGCACAAGCCGAGGGCTTTCAATTGCTCACCCGCGATGCAGGGCGCTACCGCAGTTACTTTCCAAGCATTGATCTGATCTGCCCCTAAACGTCACCACAGGACACCCCATGGGACAACTCGCACTCGCCGCCAAAATCACCCACGTGCCCAGCATGTACCTGAGCGAAATCCCGGGGCCACGCTTTGGCACGCGCCAAAGCGCCATCGACGGCCACAAGGAAATCAGCCGCCGATGCCGCGCTTTGGGTGTGGACACGCTGGTGGTGTTCGACACGCACTGGCTGGTCAATGCCAGCTACCACATCAACTGCGCGCCGCATTACAAAGGTGTCTACACCAGCAACGAGCTGCCGCACTTCATCAGCAACATGGCGTTTGAGTCACCCGGCAACCCGGTATTGGGACACTTATTGGCCCAAGTGGCCAACGACTACGGCGTGGAAACCCTGGCGCACGACGCCACCACCTTGCAGCCTGAATACGGCACGCTGGTGCCGCTGCGTTACATGAACGCCGACCAGCATTTCAAGGTGGTCTCGGTCTCAGCGCTGTGCACCTCGCACTATTTGGCCGACAGCGCCCGTCTGGGTTGGGCCCTGCGCGAGGCGGTGGAAAAGCATTACAACGGCAAAGTGGCCTTTCTGGCCAGCGGCTCGCTCTCGCACCGCTTTGCGCAGAACGGCTTGGCCCCCGAGTTCGCCCACAAGATCTGGAGCCCGTTTTTGGAGCAGCTCGACAAGCAAGTCTTGCAGATGTGGGTCCAGCGCGAGTGGAAAGCCTTTTGCGAGATGCTGCCCGAGTACGCCAGCAAAGGCCACGGCGAAGGCTTCATGCACGACACCGCCATGCTGATGGGCGCTTTGGGCTGGACGGGGTACGACGGCGGCGTGGACATGGTGACGCCTTACTTTGGCGCGAGTGGCACGGGCCAGCTCAACGCGATTTTTGACGTCACACCGCAAGACGGCAGCCAAGTGCCCGCTGCCGTGGCCAGCCGTGCCGAGGGCTATACGGCCATCAGCACCCGTCTTTGAGGAGATCGACCCATGCCCCATCTTGTGATTATCTACACCGGACAGTTGGAAGCCGAAGTCAACATGACCACCCTGTGCCGCCAATTGGCCGATGCCATGCTCACCGTGAAAGACGAAGACGGCAAACAGGTTTTCCCCACGGGCGGCACTCGGGTGCTGGCCTACCCGGCGCCACACTATGCGGTGGCCGACGGCGGGGCGGCGGGCCGGGCGGCGGGACTGCATGATCAGAACCCTCATGGGGGCTCGGGCGACTACGCCTTTGTTTACCTGAACGTGCGCATGGGCCGTGGCCGCACAGAAGCCACACAACAAAGCGCCGGGCAAACCTTACTCGAAGTGGCCAAAGCCTTTTTCGCGCCCGTGATGGCGCAGCGCCACATCGGCATCACACTGCAGATCGACGTCGGCCCCGAGGTGTTTGACGCCAAGCACAGCAACCTCCATCCGCTGTTTCAAAAGGGGCCCGTTTGAAGCGCTTGACTCCCACTCTGGATCGCCGCGCTTCGCTCGCGATGACGTTTCTGCCATGCAAACGCCTGGTCATTGCGAGGAGCGAAGCGACGTGGCAATCCACAATTCACCAGGAACGTCCCCAACATGTTTGACAACGAATTGATCCAGCAGCTCGCGCACGAGCTCAACCAGTCCGAAAAATCCCATGTGCAGATCGAGCACTTTTCAAAGCGTTATCCGGGCATGACGATTGAAGACGGCTACCGCATCAACCGCGCCTGGATGCAGATCAAGCTTGCCGAGGGGCGCACCGTGATCGGCCACAAGATTGGGTTGACCAGCCGCGCCATGCAGGTCTCGAGCCAGATCGACGAGCCCGACTACGGCACGCTGCTAGATGACATGCGCTACACCTGCACGCCCGGTCAGGTGCTCGACATTCCCTTCACCGATTTCATCGCCCCGCGCGTCGAAGTGGAACTGGCCTTCATCCTGAAAAAGGAACTGCGTGGCCCGAATGTGACGGTGCAGCAGGTGCTCGAAGCCACCGACTACGTGACGCCCGCCATCGAGATCATCGATTCGCGCATCGAACAGTTCGACCGCCACACCAAGGTGATGCGCAAGGTGTACGACACCATCAGCGACAACGCGGCCAATGCGGGCATCGTGCTCGGGGCCAAGCGGGTCGATCCGCTCACCACCGACCTGCCGTGGTGCGGCGCAGTGTTGCGCCAGAACGGCGTGGTCGAAGAAACCGGTCTGGCTGCGGGCGTGCAAGGACACCCTGCCGTGGGCATCGCCTGGTTGGCCAACAAGCTCGCGCCCTGGGGAGAGCACCTGCAGGCGGGCGAGATTGTGCTGGCCGGCTCGTTCACCAAACCGGCGGTGGCCAAAGTGGGCGATGTGTTTGAAGTGGACTACGGCCCTTTGGGCAAACTGGAGTTCAAATTCATTTAACACCAGAATGTTTCGCACGCCCGCGCTGGTCGGGTCCGGGGGGCCTGGCTGGGCGATGTGGCAAAGCGAAGCGCCTCTGAGCCCGGACAGGCCCACCGGACCCGATCAGCACCCTCATCGAAGCCACGACACCTAGAGTCTGCCAACCTTGACCCCATCAACGAGAGGAACTTTGCCATGAACACCCCTATGAACTTATTCAAACAAGCCCTGCAAAACAAGCAGCCCCAGATTGGCCTTTGGATGGGACTGGCCAGCGCCTACACCGCCGAAATCTGCGCTCTGGCCGGGTTTGACTGGCTGGTGATCGACGGCGAACACGCGCCGAACGACTTGCGCAGTATCCAGGCGCAACTGCAAACCGTGGCCGCCTACCCCGCCAGTCACCCGGTCTGCCGTGTGCCTGTGGGCGACACGGCGCTGATCAAGCAATACCTGGACTTGGGCGCACAAAACATCTTGGTGCCCATGGTCGACACGGCCGAGCAAGCTGCGCAGCTGGTGCAAGCGATGCGCTACCCGCAAGACGATGGGCAAGGCGGTGTGCGCGGCATGGCGGGTGCACGGGCCTCACGCTGGGGCCACTACCCCGATTACTTCAAGCGGGCCAATGATGAAGTCTGCTTGTTGGTGCAGGTGGAATCGCGCGAAGCGCTGAAGAATTTGGACGCCATTGCCGCCACACCTGGGGTCGATGGTGTGTTCATCGGCCCGGCGGACCTGTCGGCTTCCATGGGCCATGTGGGCAAAGCGGCGCACCCCAATGTGCAAGCGGCCATTTCGGATGCCATCGCCCGCATCCTCAAAGCTGGCAAGGCCCCTGGCATCTTGTCACCCGACCGAGAACTGGCTGCACAGTACCTGCAGCTGGGTGCCTTGTTCGTGGCAGTGGGTCTGGACACCCAACTCTTGATGCGCCACACCACCGATCTGGCCGCGCACTTCAAAGCCGAGGTGAAGGCCATCGCCCCACAAAAAGGCGCCACTTATTGATGGGGATCTGACCCCAACCAGAAGTCATGCCCATCCAACTGACACAACATGGATCGCTTCGTTCCTCGCGATGACATCTCCACCATGCCAAAGCGTGGGCGTCTCCACCCCGTCACCGCGTGGCCGGCTGCACCCCATCACCGCGTGGACGGCTGCACCCCATCACCGCGTGGGCGTCTCCACCCCGTCACTGCGAGGAGCGCAGCGACGCGGCAGTCTTTAGATCGCCAGCAACTGCCCCGAATAACCCGAAAAGGAAACCCTGATGTTCCCCAACCCCCAACCCCTGGTGCCATCGCTGCAAGCGCGTGTTCACCCCGACGAATGGCAAGCGCGTTTGCAACTGGCCGCGTGCTACCGGGTGTTCGCGCTGCTCGGCTGGACCGAGATGATCTACAACCACATCACGCTGCGCCTGCCCGACAGCGTGACGGGGGGTGACAAGCATTTCTTGATCAACCCTTTTGGTCTGCACTACAGCGAGGTCACGGCCAGCAACCTGGTGAAGATCGATGTTCAAGGGCGCAAACTCGATGGCTCACCTTACCCCGTCAACCCGGCCGGTTTCACGGTGCATGCGGCGGTGCACGAAGGGCTGGCCGGGGCGCACTGCGTGATGCACACCCACACCACGGCGGGGGTGGCGGTGGCCTGCTTGCAAGGCGGCTTGCAGCAGACCAATTTTTACAGTGCGCAACTGCACAACATGGTGGCTTATCACGACTTTGAAGGCATCACCATCCACGCCGATGAAGCGCCGCGCCTGTTGCACAGCATCGGCGACAAACAGGCCATCATCTTGCGCAACCACGGCCTGCTGGCCTGGGGGCACACCTTGCCGCAGACCTTTGCAGTGCTTTGGACTTTGCAGCGTGCCTGCGAAATCCAGATGGCCACACTGAGCATGGGCCAGCCGATCGTGGTGCCCGAAGCGATTGCCGACCAATGCACCCGAGACGCCCTGCAGTTCAACCCGAACCATGGCGCGGGCGAAGATGTGTTCCAGGCGCTGGTGCGTCAGATCGATCGGCAAGACTCAGGGTGGCGCGCATGAAAGTCTGTATTTACGGCGCAGGCGCCATTGGCGGCTGGATCGGCGCGCACTTGGCGCAGCAGGGCTGCAGCCTGAGCGCGGTGGCTCGGGGGGCCACGCTCGAAGCCCTGCAACAAAACGGCCTGGTGCTGCTGCAAGGCGATCAGGAAATTCACACCTCTTTGATGGCCCGCGAGAACCCCGCCGATCTGGGCGTGCAAGACCTGGTGATCTTGGCTGTGAAGGCCCCCGCCATGGCCGATGTGGCTCGGCGCATCGGGCCACTGATCGGCCCCAACACGGTCGTACTCACCGCCATGAATGGCGTGCCTTGGTGGTTTTTGCAGGGCTTTGGTGGCGCTTTGGCGGGCACCCATCTGGACTCGGTGGACCCGGACGGCGTGATCGCGCAGCACATCCCGGCGCCCCATATTGTGGGTGGCGTGGTGCACGCCAGCTGCTCGGTCGATGTGCCGGGGGTGATCCGCCACCACTTTGGCAATGGCCTGATTCTGGGTGAGCCCAGTGGCGCAGACACACCGCGTGTGCAAGCACTGGCGGCTTTGTTGGTGCAAGCGGGTTTCAACGCCACGGTCTCGCCCCAAATTCAAAAAGACGTCTGGTACAAGCTGTGGGGCAATATGACGATCAACCCCATCAGCGCTTTCACCGGGGCCACCACCGACGTGATTTTGGACGACCCGCTGGTGCGCGATTTTGTCTCCCGCATCATGCTCGAAGCCAAGGCCATTGGCGAGCGCATCGGCATCCCGATCGCACAAACCCCCGAAGACCGCCACGCCGTCACACGCAAGCTCGGGGCCTTTCGCACCTCGATGCTGCAAGACGTGGACGCGGGCAAGCCCGTCGAGCTCGATGCCTTGGTGTCTGCCGTGCGCGAGCTGGGCCAACTGACTGGTGTGGCCACACCCTTCACCGACGCCTTGCTGGGCCTGAGCCGTCTGCATGCGCGAGGCCTGGGCCTCTACCCGTGAACGAAGCAGCCAAACCTGGCTTGAGCGGCGCAGCCTTTGGCACGCTGCTGCTGATCGCCTTCATGATGGGGGCCAACCATGTGGCCGCACGCACTGCCTTCAACCATGGGTTGGACGTGGTGACAGCGGTGTCGGTGCGCAGCGTCATCACCGCCAGCGTGGTGGCGCTGATTTTGTGGCACCAAAAAGTAGCCTTTCAAGTCTTGCCCGGCCAGCGCAAATACCTGGGCGCGGTGGGCCTGCTGATCGCGGTGCAAAGCGTGTGCTTGTACTCGGCGGTGGCGCGTTTGCCCGTGGCGTTGGCCCTGCTGGCTTTTAACACTTACCCGCTGACCACCGCCCTGTGGGCCAAACTTTTGTACGGTCACCAGCCCGAACGCGCCGTGCTGTGGGCCATGCCGGTGATGATGGCCGGGCTGGCCCTGGCGCTGGACGTGCTGGGCGCGACCTCTGGCCTGGGGGCAGCGCGGCATTGGGTTGAGATCGGAGCTGGCGTAGGCTTTGCATTGGCCGCGTCCACCACCTTTGGCCTGGCCTTGGTGCTCACCCAGCACGAAACCGTGGGAGTGGATGGTCGCTTGCGCACCTTCACCACCATGGCCACGGTGGGCGTGCTGGCCATCAGCGTGGCGCTCACGCAAGGCGGCTTTCAATGGCCGCAGGCTGTGCCCGGCTGGTGGGGCCTGGGGCTGCTCACCTTTTTGTACGGCACCGCTTTCACCATCATGTTCACCGTGCTGCCCAAGCTGGGGGTAGTGGGCAATTCGGCCATCATGAATGTGGAGCCCATCTTTGCGCTGGTGCTGGCTTGGGCGCTGCTGGGCCAAGCCATAGCCCCCATGCAAGTGCTGGGGGCGGCCGTGGTGGTGGGCACGGTTTTGTGGCTGGGCTTGCGCAAGCCCTGAGGCTCAGCGCGGATTCAGCGCAAACGGCGGATCAGGCTGGAGGTGTCCCAACGGCCGCCGCCCATTTTTTGCACATCGGCGTAGAACTGGTCGACCAAGGCGGTCACAGGCAGGCGGGCGCCGTTGCGCTTGGCTTCGTCCAGCACCAAGCCCAAATCCTTGCGCATCCAGTCCACGGCAAAACCAAACTCGAACTTGTCGTCGGCCATGGTCTTGCCGCGGTTGTCCATCTGCCAGCTTTGGGCTGCGCCCTTGCCGATCACGTCCAGCACCTGGTGCATGTCCAGCCCGGCTTGCTGGCCAAAGGCAATGGCTTCGGACAGGCCTTGCACCAAACCCGCAATGCAGATCTGGTTGACCATCTTGGCCAGCTGACCCGCGCCCGAGGCACCCAGCAAGGTGAAGGCCCGCGAAAAGGCCATGGCCGCGGGCTTGACCGCGTCAAAGGAGGCCGCATCACCGCCGCACATCACCGTCAGCATGCCGTTTTGCGCCCCGGCCTGACCGCCCGAAACGGGGGCATCCACAAAGTGCAGGCCCAATTTTTGGGCTTCGGCGTACAACTCGCGGGCCACTTCGGCAGAGGCCGTGGTGTGGTCCACAAAAATCGCGCCAGGCTTCATGCCGGCAAAAGCGCCATCGGAGGCCCTTTGGCCTCCGCCCAAATCCGCGCCCAAAACCACGCTGCGTAAATCGGCATCGTTGCCCACACAGGCGAACACGATGTCCACACCCGCTGCCGCCTCACGCGGAGTAGGGGCGGTGGCGTTGCCAGGGCACTCTGCGGCCCAGGCTGCGGCCTTGGCAGCGCTGCGGTTGTACACGGTGACATGGTGCCCGGCACGCGCCAGGTGGCCCGCCATGGGGTAACCCATCACGCCCAGGCCCAAAAAGGCGACTTTTTTGGCGGGGGTGGCTTCGTAGGTTTTGGCAGCAATTTGGCTCATGGTTGTCTCGTGGTGAAGTGGAAAAAAAGCTATTTTGGCAGCCTGTGGGTGTTCTGGCGCTCACCGGGTGCTTTGGCGTGACCACGAGGTGACAGGGGCACTTTTGGTACGCTTTGCGCATGAACCCCTCGATTGCCGACAACATCGCCCGCGTGCAGGCACAAATTTTGGCTGCTTGCCAGGCCGCTGGCTGCACACCGGGCAGCGTTCACTTGCTGGCCGTGTCCAAAACCTGGGGGCCCGACGCGGTGCGTCAGGCCCATGCCGCAGGGCTAACGGCCTTTGGCGAAAACTACATCCAGGAAGCAGTGGACAAAATCACCGCCTTGCGCGATCTACCCCTGGAATGGCATTGCATCGGGCCGATCCAAAGCAACAAGACCCGCCTGGTGGCCGAACACTTTGATTGGGTGCACAGCGTGGACCGACTCAAAATTGCCCAGCGCCTGTCCGAGCAGCGCCCGGCCGAGCTGCCGCCCTTGCAGGTGTGCATTCAGGTCAATGTGGACGGCGGCCACAACAAATCGGGCGTGAGCCCAGAGGAATTGCCCGCGCTGGCACAAGCCGTGGCCGCTTTACCCCGCCTGCAGTTACGGGGGCTCATGACCATTCCTGAACCCGCCGAGACCGAAGCGCAAATGCGGGCGGTTCATGCCCAGGCCAATGCCTTGTACGAGGCCCTGCGCCAGCAAGGCTTGCCGCTGGACACCTTGTCGATGGGCATGAGCGCCGACATGGCCGCGGCCATTGCCGAGGGCAGCACCCTGGTCCGGGTGGGCACGGCCATTTTTGGCCAACGCTGAAGGCGCCTGGCGAGCGGGTCAGGCGCCCGTTTGCAAACTGAACACGCTGCGGCGCTCACCCACCGGGCTTCCCGCCACATTGAGCAAGACCTGCGCACGCCAAGGGGCCAGCGCTTGGCGCTGCGCATCGTCCAGCCAGCCCAATTGGTCCAGCGCCTCCACGGTGGCGGCAAACAAGGCGGGCTTGTTGCCGTCCATGATTTTGATGGCCAGGGCTTGCCCACGTGAGCGACTGCCCACCACCTGGACACCGTCAGCCCCCACCTTGGTCACCCAATCGCCCCGGCCGACCCGCATGAAGTCGGCGTCGTTGCGGCCCGTGCCGGAGACCAGTTCGGGGTGGGCGCTCATGGCCTCGCCCAACTGTTGCAGGCTCGCGCCGTACAAACCATCCGACTCGGGCCGGGCCAACCGGGCATAGCTGCGGGCCAAGCGCGACAAGGGCATGGCGTAGTTCGGGGCCGAGCAGCCGTCGATGCCCAGCGCCAATTCTTCTTCAGACAGGCCCGCCAGGTGCGCCACGGCTTTACGCACCTGCTGCTGCAAGGGGTGGTCCACCTCGGTGTAACTCTCGGTCGGCAGGCCGTGCTGCACGCAGTAAGCCAAAAAACCGCTGTGCTTGCCGCTGCAGTTGTGGTGCCGCTCATCGTAGGCAAAGCCTTCGGGCATGGGGCGGTCAAAAAAGGTGAAGCGGTAAGGCACATGGCAACCGCAGCGCATCTGGCGCGTGTTGCTGCCGCTTTTGTTCAGGATGGACGTGACCTGCTCAACGTGCATCTCTTCGCCGTTGTGGCTGGCGCACATTAGGGCAAGTTCTGAGGGGGTGAAGCCGAAATGCGCCACGCCGCCTGACTGGATGAGCGGCAAGGCCTGCATGGCCTTGAGGGTGGAGCGGGTGAAGCACAGCCAGTGCGGGTTGCCCACTTGGGCCAGCACCCGACCTTCGGTGTCGGTCACGGCCAGCGCGCCCATGTGCATGCATTCGGGGATGCCGTTGCGGGTCAATTCGATGAGGGGTTCAAAGTTCATGGCTCGGGTTTTTGTGGACTGAAAAAAAACCAGTTTAAATTGTCCCGGACTTGACCCGCTGCCCAATGGGCAGCCCCTCAAAATGAACGGATGCAAAACATCCATTCCCCCCTTCAGGCGCAACTGGTTCAGTGGTTGGTGGCCCCCGGTGCCACCGTGGCAGCAGGCGACGTGCTGGTGATTCTGGAAGCCATGAAGATGGAGCACGAAATCCGCGCCCAACAGGCCGGGTGTGTGGGCGAACTGTTTTTCCAGGCGGGCGAAGCGGTGGCCGAGGGCGAGCTGCTGGGTGTGCTCATGCCTGTGACCGATGCGGCTGCCCAGCCCAAGGCCTCTGCTCCCACCTCCAAAACGCCTCCACCTTTGGACAAGCGCTCTGACCTGCAAAAGCTGCAGACCCGCTTGGCCTTCACCCACGACGCTGCTCGCCCCGAAGCCGTGGCCAAGCGCCACGCGCAGGGCCTGCGCACGGCCCGCGAAAGCATCGCGGCGTTGTGTGATCCCGATTCCTTTGTGGAGTACGGCGCTCTGGCCGTGGCCGCGCAAAGTCGGCGCCGCAGCGCCGACGACTTGATGCGCAACACCCCAGCGGACGGCATGGTCACGGGCATCGGCTGCGTCAATGGCCAGCGCGTGGTGGTCATGGCCTACGACTTCACCGTGTTGGCGGGCACACAAGGCATGCGCAACCACCAAAAGACCGACCGCATGCTGGGCGTGGCTTTGCACAACAAGTTGCCCGTGGTGCTGTTCGCCGAGGGTGGTGGCGGCAGACCGGGTGATGTCGACGTCGCCATCGTGGCCGGGCTCAACTTGGCCACCTTCGCCTCATTCGCGCGGCTCAACGGCCGGGTGCCTGTGCTGGGCGTGGTGGCTGGGCGCTGCTTTGCGGGGAATGCGGCGCTGCTGGGCTGCTGCGACGTGATCATCGCCACAAAGGGCTGCAACATCGGCATGGGCGGCCCGGCCATGGTCGAAGGGGGTGGCTTGGGCGCGTTCAAGCCCGCGCAGATCGGCCCGAGCGAGGTGCAGCATGGCAACGGCGTGATCGACGTGTTGGTCGATGACGAAGTGCAGGCGGTCTGGGCAGCGCGGCACTACCTGTCGTTTTTTCAAGGGACACCAGCACAGTGGCAAGCGCCCCCTGCCGAGGCCCTACGCCATGTGGTCCCTGAAAACCGCTTGCGGGTGTACGACACCCGCAGCGCCATGCAGGGCATCGCCGACGAAGGCAGCTTGCTGCATTTGCGCACCGGGTTTGGTGTGGGCATCCACACCGCACTGGCCCGAATTGCAGGCCGCCCGGTGGGCCTGATGGCCAACAACCCGCTGCACCTGGGTGGCGCGATCGACGCCGATGCGGCCGACAAAGCCGCCCGTTTCATGCAACTGTGCAACGCTCACGGCTTGCCCATCGTGAGTCTGGTGGACACGCCCGGCTTCATGGTGGGGCCGGACACCGAAGCCGCGGCCCAGGTGCGCCATGTCTCGCGCATGTTCGTGGCAGCGGCGCATTTGCGTGTGCCACTGCTCAGCGTGGTGCTGCGAAAAGGCTATGGCCTGGGCGCGATGGCCATGACGGGCGGCGGTTTTCATGAAACCCTGGCCACGGTGGCTTGGCCTACCGGTGAGTTTGGCGGCATGGGCCTCGAAGGCGCGGTGCGCCTGGGTTACCGCAAAGAGCTGGAAGCCCTGCCCGAGGGCCCTGAGCGGGAGGCCTTGTTTGAGCAGCTGCTGGCCCAGCAGTACGACAACGGCAGCGCCATCAACATGGCGACCACCCTGGAGATCGACGCCGTGATCGACCCGGCCGAGACGCGCAACTGGCTGGTCGCGGGCTTGGCCTCGGGCCAAACCCGACCTTTTGACGGCACGCTGGCCATCGATACTTGGTGAGGTGGGCAGCCGCGCCAACCCGCTCCACACAAAGGCAGGGCCGCTGGCAGCCCACCCATCACTTGGTCGGGCGGCTCAGGCGCTGCAGTTCTTGCTCCGAAATTTCTTCGAACACACGCACGACCTTGGTCACGCCACTCATGCTGCGTGCAATGTCTGTGGCACGTTTGGCCTCTCGGGGCGTCACGCGACCCATCAAGTAAACAATGCCACGCTCGGTCACCACCTTGATGGCGTTGACCTGCAAATCTTTGGCGTCCACAAACGCTGCTTTGATCCTGCCTGTGAGCACAATGTCTTTGGACCGTTGTGTCAAGGAACTGATGTCCATGACAGCCAAATCGTTCACCACCGATTTCACGTTTTCCTGGCTCTGGGCGATTTTTTCTGCCCGTTCCTTGTCGGCAACGTTGCGCACCTCACCGGTGAGCAAGATTTGACGGTTGTAGCTGGTCACGTTCAAGTGGATGCGCTCGCCCAATTCCTTGCGCACAGCGCTGGCCACCTTGATCTCGATGCTCTCGTCTTCAACCTGTGTACCCGTGGTGCGGCGGTCAGTGGCCATCACACCGGTGACCACTGCGCCCCCCACGATCAAGGGCGCACACGCACTCAGGCTGACCAAAGAGGCCAACAAAGCGGCACCATAGACGACAGTTTGAATTGGACGTTTCATTTAAAAAGACTCCTGTTCACCCAACAACTGGGTGTCAATACCATCACACAAACAGTGCAGCACCAACTGCTGCACCTCGCGAATTCTGGCCACACGATCGTGGGGCACACACACATGCACATCGGTCTCGCGCAGCTGCCGCGTCAAGGCGCCGCCCTGGCTACCCGTCAACGCTACCACGCTCATTTCACGCTCGTGCGCGGCTTGAATGGCCTGCACCAGCGCAGGCTCTGCGCCTTGGGCGCTGATGAGAATCAGCACATCTGCGGTATGACCCAAAGCACGGACCTGGCTGGCCAAGCCTTGCTCTTCGGGCCACAAACTGGCCATCTGGGCATCGGCCGACAAGGTCATGGCCGACAGGCCCGGTCTTTCGCGCTCGAAACCGCCCACCAGCAAGCCAGCCAAATACTGCGCCAATCCAGCCGAAGAACCAAGCCCCGCGGTCAACACCTTGCCGCCACCTGTGACACAAGCGAGCACCGCCTGAACGGCCGCATCAACCGGCTTGGCCAAACCTTCGGCCACCTGATAATGCAGGTCCGCACTGTCAATGAAATGCTGTTGAATGCGCAGGTCTAACATAAGCCGGTATGATAACCCCGCCAGCCCGATGCAAGGCCTATGGGTGGTGCGTGTGTGTGCCCATTCACTTCCGGCGCACAGCCAAGGCTGCCTCAATTGGCGTCAAAAGCCGCCTGCAACCACTGAGGCCCCTGGCCCTCCAGGGTCACCACATCGAAACGGGCGGGTGGCAATTGCCGCCAGCCCAGCAGGTAGTGTCGGGCCGCAAAAATGATGCGCCGCTGCTTGTGCACACCCACCGTGGCGGCGGCGCCCCCAAATTCGCTGCGGCTGCGCTTTCTCACCTCGACAAACACCACCGTCCCGTCCGGGCTCTGCATGATCAGGTCGATTTCGCCCCCACCTCGGCCGGGGGTCCGATAATTGCGCTGCAGCAGCCGCAAGCCGCGCGCTTGCAAATAGGCCAGCGCCTCGTCTTCGCCCGCATCACCCCGGGCTTTGGTCGTGGGGGGGCCTACCTTGTCTTTTTTGAGGAATTGCATTGTCTCCGTCTCCCTTGTCTGCCTCGTTTGCCAACGCCCTTGCCGCCGCGCACGAGGCTGCCGGATCACAAAACCACCCGGCCAGCACACTGTATGTCGTGGCCACCCCGATTGGCAACCTGGCCGACATCAGCCTGCGAGCCCTGCATGTGCTTGCCCGCGTGGACGTGGTGGCCTGCGAAGACACCCGCCACACCCAGCAATTGCTGCGGGCCTACGGGTTGGACCGCCCGGGCAGCCAACTTTTGGCGCTGCACCAGCACAACGAAGCCGAGGCGGCGCGCCACGTGCTCGAACGTCTGGGCCAAGGCCAGCGCGTGGCTTATGTGAGCGATGCAGGCACCCCCGCCATCAGTGACCCCGGCGCGCGGCTGGTGGCGGCTGTGCGCCAGGCTGGTTTTCGGGTCATGCCGCTGCCCGGTGCCAGCAGCGTGACCACGGCCCTGAGTGCATCGGGCATGACCGGTGACCATGGTTTTGTGTTTGCAGGCTTTTTGCCCAGCAAAGCCACCGAGCGGCAGTTGGCGGTGCAACACTTTGCGCAAGAAAGCCGCGCCGTGGTGCTGCTGGAGGCGCCGCACCGCATCGAAGCCCTCGCCCAAGCACTGGCGGTGCTGGGCCAGCGCCCCATCACCCTGGGGCGTGAGTTGACCAAGCAGTTTGAGCAGATCGAAACCTTGCCCGCGCAAGACTTGAGCGCCTGGCTGGCCGCAAAGCCTGAGCACCTGCGCGGTGAATTTGTGCTGGTGCTGCACGACGCGCCCGTTGATGCCGCCAGCGGTGAAGGCTTGCGGGTTTTGCAGCTCTTGCTGCCCGAGTTGCCACTCAAAACGGCGGTCAAACTGGCGGCCGAGATCTCGGGCGAATCCAAAAATACCCTGTACGAGCAGGCCCTGGCCCTGAAAAATCAAGGCTGAGCCCCCTCGCTGGCCGCGCAAACCACCAGCTGTCGCCAAGTTTTATGGCTTTGGCAAGATCACTTTGTCGATCACATGGATCACACCGTTGCTGGCCAACACGTCGGTGCCGGTGATTTTGGCGCTGCGTGCTCTTTGGTCGGTGATGGCCAACGCGGCGTTGACCGTGAAGCTCTCTCCCTGCACCGTGGTGATGGCGCGGCCCACAGGCACCTGCGCTTTCAATACCAAACCGGGCACCACATGGTAAGTCAACACTTTGGTCAAGAGGGACTTGTCAGCCAGCAAGGCTTCCTTGCTGATCTTGAGTTCTTCCAACAGTGCCACAAATGCCGCATCGGTTGGGGCAAACACGGTGAACGGTCCGGTGCCACTGAGGGTCTCGACCAGGCCAGCAGCGACCACGGCATCGACCAAAATGCCGAACTCGGGTTGAGGCGCTGTGCTCAAAGCGATGGCAGTTTGAACCACGTTTTTATCGGCTGGCAACAAGACCTTGTCGATGATGTGCACCACCCCATTTTGAGCCGCCACGTTCGCTGTCACCACATTGCTAGACCGGTTGCGCCCATCGGTGATTTTCAAACTGCCTCCTGCAGCCTCGGCCTTGAAAAATCCCTTTTGCAGCGTGGTGATGGGTTGTCCCAGGGGCACGTCGCCCGACATCACTTTCGTTCCCAAAACATGGTAGGTCAAAACTGATGTCAGCAAGGTCTTGTTGGCCAACAGCTCTGTTTTGCTCACTTTGAGTTCGTTTTGCAGGAGGTTCTCGAATGCTTGGTTGGTGGGCGCAAACACCGTAAAGGGTCCTGCAGCGCGCAATGTCTTCTCTAAATCTGCGGCCTGTATGGCTTCAGCCAGTATGCTCAAGTTGCTGTTGCTTTTGGCAAGGCTCACAATGTCCAAAGGCCCATGGTCATCGCTTCCGCCGCAAGCCGACAACAACGCCGCACTGGCGGTGATCAACGCGGCGATCCATCTTCTAATGCTCATTTGCATGTTGCTCTCCTTAGCCCTGAGGCTTGAAATAATGAAAGTTTCAGAATAACCAGTACTTTTTAATACCAGTCAGTTCAAATTTAATCTATTCAAGCTCAAATTGTCAACTTAATATTTTATTTTTAAGGTTTCTTGAGCGTGAACTTGTGCCGGCCTGCGATCTTCAGGCCGATTTCTTGAGCCATTACGGTGCACTGCTTCACAAGGCACAATCTGCCCCCATGAATTTCACCCAAATCCTCACCCTCACAGGCATTGCCATCTTGACTGCGGGCGCTTGGCAAGCCTTTGGTTGGCCGGGCATTGCCCTGGCGCTGGGCGGCGTGGTCATGTGGGTTTTGTTGCATTTCACCCGCATGGTCACCATCCTGAAAAAAACTGCCCACCGGCCCATTGGCCATGTGGCCAGCGCCGTGATGCTCAACGCCAAACTGCAAAAAGGCGTCACACTGATGCACGTCATCGCCATGACCCGCTCATTGGGACTGCTTCAAACAGAAAAAGACACCCAGCCCGAGGTGTACACCTGGACCGACACCAGCGAATCGGTGGTCACCTGCACCTTTGTGGGCGGCAAGTTGACCGAATGGACCCTGGTGCGCCCCGAAGTAAGCGAGCCAGAGCGCCCCCGAGGGCCAAACCTTTAAAATTCTCTTCACCCCTGTTTATTGCAGCTAATTCAAAGGACACTTTCATGAGCGTTGTCATCCCCTCCATGTCAGACCGCGACGGCAAAATCTGGATGGACGGCCAGATGGTCGATTGGCGCGACGCCAAGATCCATGTGCTGAGCCACACCCTGCACTACGGCTGCGGCGCTTTTGAAGGCGTGCGTGCCTACAAAACCGAGCAAGGCACCGCCATCTTCCGTTTGGCCGAGCACACCGAGCGCCTGTTCAACAGCGCCAAGATCTTGCGCATGAACATCCCCTTCACCCAAGCCCAAGTCAACGAGGCCCAGCGCGCCGTGGTGCGCGAGAACAACTTGGAAAGCGGCTACATCCGCCCCTTGACCTGGATTGGCGACAAAAAGCTCGGTGTCAGCCCCAAGGGCAACACCATCCACCTGATGGTGGCCGCCTGGACCTGGGGCGCTTATTTGGGCGAAGAAGGCATGAAGCGCGGCATCCGCGTGAAAACCAGCAGCTACACCCGCCACCACGTCAACATCACCATGACACAAGCCAAAGCGGTGAGCAACTACACCAACAGCATTTTGGCCAACATGGAAGTGACCGACGAAGGTTACGACGAAGCCCTGTTGCTCGACACCTCGGGCTTTGTGTCCGAAGGCGCGGGCGAGAACATCTTTGTGGTCAAAAACGGCGTGATCTACACCCCCGACTTGTCGGCCGGTGCCTTGAACGGCATCACCCGCAACACGGTTTTCCACATCGCCAAAGACCTGGGCCTGGAGATCGTGCAAAAACGCATCACCCGCGACGAGGTGTACATCGCCGACGAAGCTTTCTTCACCGGCACCGCCGCCGAAGTCACGCCGATTCGCGAACTCGACCGCATTGCCTTGGGCAAAGACGACTATGTGGGCAGCCGCGGCCCGATCACCGAAAAAATCCAAAGCGCCTTTTTTGACATCGTCAACGGCCGCAACCCCAAGTACGCCCACTGGCTGACCTTGGTTTAAGGAACACCCCCATGAGCAACTCATCTGTTGAACTGCTGGCCACCGACCTGAACCCCCAAGGTGGTGTGTTTTGTCCCAGCCCCAAAGCCGACATGAAACTCTGGAACAGCCACCCGAAAGTCTATTTGGATGTGGCCAAAACGGGCCAAGGTAAGTGCCCTTACTGCGGCACTGTTTATGTGTTGAAAGCGGGGGAAGTGGTGGGTCACCACCACTGAATCTCAAAAGAAAGAAGTCAATCTTTCTTGGCGTGCATCCGTGAAGCCAACGCCACCAACACCAGCACCGGCAAGCCCAACCAAGCCGTGGCCGTGAAGAACGTGGCGTAGCCGTGGGCATCCACAAAGTCGCCCGAAAACCCGGCAATGAACTTGGGCAACAAAAGCATCATGGAGCTGAGCAGCGCATATTGCGTGGCCGAGTAACTGATGTTGGTGAGTGATGACAAATAAGCAATGAAGGCTGCAGAGGCGATGCCACTGGCCAGGTTGTCGGCCGAGATGACCCAAACCAAGGCCTGCACGTCATGCCCCACACCGCTGAGCCAGACAAACAGCAAGTTGCTGGCCGCGCTCAAAGCCGCACCCAGCATGAGCACGCGCATGACGCCCAGTCGGGCCGACAACACGCCGCCGATCAATGCACCCACCAAAGTCATGATGACGCCATACACCTTGGTCACACTGGCCACTACGGGTTTGGTGAAACCCAGGTCTACATAAAACGGGTTGGCCATGATGCCCATCACCACGTCGCTGATGCGGT
>CAMDFK010000007.1 GCA_945897465.1 Limnohabitans sp. Rim8
GAGACGATTGACGACGCCGCAGGCGAAGCCTTTGACAAATCGGCCAAGCTCATGGGCCTGCCTTACCCCGGTGGCCCGGGCCTGTCGCGCTTGGCCGAGCAGGGCAATCCTGCGGCCTACAAGCTGCCACGGCCTTTGTTGCACAGCGGCGATCTGGATTTTTCTTTTGCGGGCCTCAAAACCGCGGTGCTGACCCAAAGCCAAAAAATCGGCCCTGCCGCACGCACCGAAGGCGCACCTGAGCGGGCTGACTTGGCCGCTTCAACCCAGGCGGCAATTGTCGAAGTGCTGGTCAAAAAGTCGATGACCGCGCTCAAAACCAGCGGCATGAAGCGCCTGGTGGTGGCGGGGGGCGTGGGGGCCAACCGCGAGTTGCGGGCGCAACTCAATGCCGCCTGCGCCAAAGCCCGGGTGCGGGTGCATTACCCCGAGCTGCACCTGTGCACCGACAACGGCGCCATGATCGCCATGGCCGCGGCCATGCGCTTGCAAGCCGGTGCACAAACCGCCGAGGCGCGCTACAGCTTCGACGTTAAACCGCGCTGGCCGTTGCACGAACTCTCGAATTCGTGAATCCCTGAGCGTCTTGATACAAGGCCCGCTGGAATTCGGGTTAACCCGAGGGTGACGAGGCAGGTTGGTTAAACTCCCGCCCTTTGGTCGTGTGGATCTGTTCACGCACTGGTTTCCCTTTTTCATGCAATCACTGACCCATTTTTTGCGACGCACATTGATCAGCTGCGTTCTCGTCTTGTTTTCTCCTCCCCTTTATGCTCAATCGCCCGAGCCCATTCGCCTGGCCTTGATTGAAGGCCTGAGTGGTCCCTTTGCCAACACGGGTGAAGCCGTGGTGCGCAACATCACTTGGGCGGTCGAGCGGGTCAATGCCCGCGGCGGCGTCCCCACTGCACAAGGCCTGCGAGCCATGGTGTTGACACGCCACGACAGCAAAGGCCAAAGCGAAGAGGCCTTGTCGGCGCTCAAATCGGCCATTGATGCTGGTGCACAGGTCGTGTTGCAAGGCAATTCTTCGGCCAATGCGGCAGCCCTGATCGACGCGATCAACAAGCACAACGAGCGCGAACCCAACCGGCGGGTGCTTTTTCTCAATTATTCGGCGGTTGACCCGGCCCTGACCAACGAACGATGCAGTTTCTGGCATTTCCGTTTTGATGCCCATGCCGACATGCGCATGGCAGCGCTCATGCAGGTCTTGCGCGAAGACCCGAGCGTGAAATCGGCCTATTTGATTGGCCAGGACTACAGCTTTGGCCAGGCGGTGTTGCGCGAGGCCAGGCGTCAATTGGGTGTGTTGCGCCCGGATGTGCAGATCGTGGGCGATGAGCTGCACCCCATGGGCCGAGTGAAAGATTTCTTGCCCTATGCGGCCAAGATCAAGGCCAGTGGTGCCCAAGCGGTGATCACGGGCAACTGGGGCAATGACCTGACGCTGTTGGTCAAGGCCGCTCGCGAGGCCGGTTACGAAGGCAAGTTCTACACTTTTTATGGCAACGCTTTGGGTGCGCCAGCGGCCATTGGTGAGGCCGGTGTGGGCCGCGTGATCGCGGTGGCTGACTGGCTGCCCAATGTGCCGGGGCATGCCAGCGCCCAGTTTTACCAAGACTTCCGCCAACGCTTTCCCAAACCCTCCGAAGACTATGTGCATGTGCGCATGCAACTCATGATCGAGGCGCTGGCGCAGGCGGTGGAAAAAGCCGGGGGGACCGATCCGGTGGCTGTGGCCATGCAACTGGAAAAAGCCCGGGTCAGCATGGCCGGGCAAACCGGCAGCATGCGCGCGCAAGACCATCAGTTTCAGCAGCCCTTGGTGGTGGGGGTGATGGCCCGTCAGGGCACACCCGGCGTGCCTTTTGACGTTGAAGGCTCGGGTTACGGCTTCAAAGTGGTGCGCCAGATCACGGCCGAACAGGCCCGTTTGCCCAGCACCTGTCAGATGGAGCGTCCGGCCTCCTGAACCACTTTAGGGGCCTGCTTTCGACGGCCCGCAGTGTCGGGGAGTGAACAGGCTGCAGCTTCCTGTGTGTGGCGTGGTGGCATCAATATGCCTGGGAATTTAAAACAAGATGCAACAATTAAAAAGCAACTGATAATTGATAAATTAATTATTAAATCCAATAATAAAAAATATTTTGAAAGTTAATTTCTGGTGGACAGTTTGTAAATGCCATCTTGCGAAGACTTTTTTGCTGGCCGTTTGAGCCCTAGCGGATGGACTGACGAAGAGCCAGCAGCCTGTGACTTGGACACAAGGCTTGAGCGCTGATTTCGCCCAAGCCTTGAGCCGTTTTTATGTCATCAAGAGCACTTCACTGCAGCTTGATGTTGGCCTTTTTGATCAGATCACCAAAGCGCGTAAATTCCTGACGGTTCATTTGCCCGAATTGTTCGGGTGAGATGTTCCCAGGCTCGCCGCCCAGGCCTTTGAGCTTGGTCTGGATGTCGGGCATTTTAAGAATTTTGGCCAACTCGGTTTGCAGGCGCTGTGTCACTTCGGGAGGGGTGCCGCTGGTGACAAACATGCCGTACCAGGTGCTCATCTCAAAGCCGCTCACACCAGCTTCGGCCAGCGTGGGAACCTGTGGCAACTCGGCGCTGCGTGTGCTGGTGGTCAGAGCCAATGGCTTGAACTTTCCTGCTTTGATCTGGCCCATGGCCGAGGAGGTGGTGTCGAACATGATCTGGACGTTGCCCCCGATGATGTCCAAATGCGCCTGGCTGCTGCCGCGGTAGGGGACATGAATGCTTTTTACACCCGCTGCCAGGTTGAAACCCTCGCCCGCAATGTGCTGGGTGCTGCCCACGCCCGATGACGCGTATTTGAATTCGTTGGGCTTGGCTTTCATCAAAGACACCAACTCGGCCACGTTGTTGGCGGGCACATTGGCACCCACCACCAGCACATTGGGCACGGTCACGATCAGGCCCACCGGGGTCAGGTCTTTGATGGGGTCAAAATTGAGTTTGATCAGGTGTGGGGCGATGGCCTGTCCGGTGTTGGTGGCCACCAGCAAGGTGTGGCCGTCTGCTGGGGCTTTGGCCGTCAGGTCGGCAGCAATGGTGTTGGAGGCTCCCGGTTTGTTTTCGACCACAAACGAGCCCTTGAAGGCTTCGCCCATTTTTTCGGCCAACATGCGGGCAATGATGTCGGTGCCGCCGCCTGCGTTGGCGCCCACCATGATGCGCACCGGTTTGTTGGGGTAGCTTTGCGCCAAGCCCAACAAGGGTGTGGCCAACAGGGCCGTGAGCAGGATTTTCTTCAACTTCATGACAAGGTCTCCTCGGGTTGTGGTTGTGGTGAACGGTGAGAAGTGGCCATGCGGGCGGCCAATTCAAAAGCGTTGGTCATGGCTTGGGGGTTGGCGAGGCCAAGACCGGCAATATCGTAAGCCGTGCCGTGGGCGGGGGTGGTGATAGGGCAGGGCAGACCGCCATGCACCGTCACGCCTTGCTCAAAACCCATCAGCTTCATGGCGATCTGGCCTTGGTCGTGGTACATGGTCACCACGCCGTCGTAGCCGCCCGGCGAGCGGATGGCACGCACAAAAGCCGTGTCGGCCGGAAAAGGCCCATCGGCAGCAAAACCCATGTCCGCCGCCAGTTGCACACCGGGCGCGATGATGCGGCCTTCTTCGTCGCCGTAGTTGCCGTTGTCTCCGTTGTGTGGGTTCAGGCCGCAAACCGCCACGCGGGGTTGGTTGATGCCCGAGGCCTTGAGGGCCTGCGAAATCATGCGAATGGCATCGGCCACTTTCTCCGGGTTGAGCAGCGAGGAGACTTCGTTCAAGGGCACATGGGAGGTCACCCGTGCGGTCCAGAGGTCCTTGAGGACATTGAGTTCGCCACACACGCCGGTGTAGTGCATGTGCTCGGCAAACCAGCGCAATTCGTCCTCTTGGGTCATGCCACCTTGGCGCAGGGCGGATTTGTTGAGCGGAGCAAAACAAAAAGCATCGGCTTGCCCCGCCATGACCACATCCACCCCTGCGGCCAGGGCATCCAACATGTAGCGGCCGTTTTGGGCATTGGCCACTCCCCGCTCAAAAACTGGGGCATCGAGGCCAGACCAGTCGTGCCAGACCACGTCCTTGGGGACTTGGATCGAGCCCTTTTGGCCAATTAGGATCACCCGGGCGTGGGTTTGCCACGCGGGGTTGTGCAGCATTTTTTCGACCAGTTCAGGGCCGATGCCTGCAGGATCGCCCGTGAAGAGGGCCAGGGTGGGCAGTGTCATAGAGGGTTACTTTGAAGAGGGACGCTGGCGGATTTGTGTAATCCGTAATTACGGATAATACTAGTCAGGCGGTCTCATCCAGTCAAGCTCTGGTTTTCCCCCATACTTCACCCCATGCCTTCACAAGATCCCCCCAGCCAGATTGAGCGCGTATCGCTCCACGAAGAAGTCACCCACCGTTTGCGCGACATGATCGTGTCCTTGCGACTGCGTCCGGGCGAGCGCATCCAGGAGCTGGAGGTGGCGCAGTTGTTGGGTGTGTCCCGCACACCGGTGCGCGAGGCCATCAAGGTCTTGACGGCCGAAGGCCTGGTGGAGCTTCTGCCCTTGCGCGGTGCGATCGTGAAGGCTTTTTCGGCCAAAGATGCCCGCGACATGCTGGAGGTGATCGCCTTGGTGGAGTCCTATGCGGGTGAGCGGGCCTGTCAGGCCGATCAGGCCCAGATCGACGCGATCTTGGCGATGCACCAACAAATGAAGGTGTTTTTTGAAAGCCGTGAGCGGCTGGCGTATTTCACGCTCAACCAGCGCATCCATGAGGCCTTGATTGCGTTGGCCGACAACGACACCCTGAGCATGACCCATGCCACGCTGAGCAAACGCATGCGCAGCCTGCGCTACAGCGGTAATTCCACACCGGAGAACTGGAACGCCGCCATGGCCGAACACGAACAGATGATGGTGGCTTTGGCCGCCCGGGACGGCCAGGCTCTGTCGCGCATCATGGGGGAGCACATCCGCAACACCTGGCCGCGCATCAAGGATGTGGTGCGTTGAGCTCAGCCCTGGGCAGGTGGCTTGTCCCGCACTTGCCAAGGCAGCGGGTGTGTGCCTGCTAATCTCGTGGCATGAGCTCATCAACTGCCGCTGCTGAACACCTGATCGACTCCGCTGTCGCCGCGCGGCGTTTGCTGGTCACCCTGGCCCTGATGACCTTGGGGGGCTCGAACATGTACGTGGTGGCCGTGGTGCTGCCTGCGGTGCAGGTCGAGTTTGGCGTCAGCCGGGCCGATGCGTCATTGCCCTACACCTTGATGATGATCGGCTTTGGTGTCGGGGGCCTCTTCATGGGCCGCTGGGCCGACCGCGCGGGCGTGCATGTGCCTTTGATGCTGGGCGGGATCTGCACCGGCTTGGGTTTCATTGCCGCCAGTTTGTCGGGCAGCATTTGGTGGTTTGCATTGGCGCATGGGGTACTGATGGGTTTACTGGGCAGCTCCACCACTTTTGCGCCTTTGTTGGCCGACACGTCTTTGTGGTGGAACAAGCGCCGGGGCATTGCCGTGGCGGTGTGTGCCAGCGGCAACTATTTGGCGGGTGCGATTTGGCCGCCTTTGGCGCAGTACGGCATTGAAGCCATGGGCTGGCGCAGCACTTATGTGGCGCTGGGTTTGTTTTGCGGCATTGGCATGGTGCTGCTCAGCTTGCTCATGCGCCAAAGGCCACCGCTTTTGCAAAGCCCGGTGGTGGGCAGTGTGCAGGCCCTGCAGGCCTCGCAGTCGCAACGTCCTTTTGGATTGAGCCTGAACAAAGCGCAGTTTTTGTTGTGTGTGGCGGGCGTGGCCTGCTGCGTGGCCATGGCCATGCCGCAGGTGCACATCGTGGCGTACTGCACCGACTTGGGCTTTGGCGCGGCACGCGGTGCGGAAATGCTCTCGCTCATGCTGGCCAGCGGCATCGCCAGCCGTTTGATTTCAGGGGCCATTTGCGACCGCATTGGCGGCTTGCGCACGCTGGTGCTGGGCTCGGTTTTGCAGGGCGTGGCGCTGCTCTTGTTTTTGCCCTTTGATGGCCTGGTCTCGCTCTACGTCATCTCCGCGCTTTTTGGCCTGTTTCAGGGCGGCATCGTGCCCGCTTACGCCATCATCGTGCGTGAGTACTTCCCGGCCAAAGAAGCCGGCTCACGCGTGGGTGCGGTCATCATGGCCACGCTCTTGGGCATGGCTTTGGGCGGCTGGATGTCGGGCAAGGTGTTTGACCTCAGCGGCTCCTACCACGCCGCTTTCATCAACGGCGTGCTGTGGAACGCGCTGAATTTGAGCATCGCCCTGTGGTTGCTCTGGCGAGTCAAGCGGGCCGCGGCGCAGCCCGCGTGAACAGGCCGCAGGCTGGCGTTCAACGACAGTTGGCCGACCAGCTGACGCCGGGGTCCAGCGGGTAAATGGGTCGACGCAGTTTTTTGAACTGCAACTCGGAGTAGTCGGAGGTGCAGGCCCCGGCCCCAGCGCACTCCACCGTGGCGCGGGCCAGGTGGCCCAGGCCGGCACGCCAATGGACGCGGCTTTTGAGCACCACAAAATCCTTTTGTGTCGGGTCGATGCCCAGGCACAGCAGGGCGTTCACGTCAAAGGGCTCGACATGTCGAGAGATCAGCGCCACCTCCACATCGCCCGTGTCGATCACCACCGCCTGGCCCATGTTTTGCTGTGCACCCTGGCTCATGGGGCCTTTGTTGCGGTATTTGCCGTTCGAGATCAGTTTGACCACGCCGCACAACTCAACGGGCTCGCTGCGGTGCGGCATGAGGGGCATGGCCATCTTGCCGCCCACTTGCAATCGCACCTGTGCGCCGATGCCTGCCGCGATGGCTTCTTGCACCGCCTGGGGGTCAAAAATCGCAAACACCGCCACCTTGCGCAAGCCTTGGCGCAGCACCTCGGCCAACACGGCGGTGGTGTCCATGGTGCCGCCCGAGGCCGCGTTGTCGTAATGGTCGAGCAGCATGACCGGAAACTCGGTCAGCGTTTTGGCACGGGCCACCGAAGTGGCCAGGGGTTCCACCTCGTACACCCATTGAGCGCGGCTGTCCCAAGCCATTTGCAACAGCTCGTCGCGCAGGCGCTGGGCCAGCGCCGGGTCGTTGTCGGTGACCACCACCACCGACAGGCCGGCGTTCTCGATGTCGGCATGTGGAAAACCAGTGAACACACTGGCACACAAAGCGCCTTCGGCCTCCATTTGTTGGGCGCGGGCCTGGATAGAGCGGTTGGGCTCGTCCAGCGAGCTTTGCCGCATGATGTGCGGGATCATTGGCAAGCGGCCCCAAGCGGTGGTGGGTTGGGCCTGGCCCTGGAGCAGCTTGAGCAAGGCCGTGCCTGCCCGCACGCCTGTGCCGTACATGTCCACATGCGGGTAGGTCTGGTAGCCCGCCACGGTTTGCGCGAGCTCCACCATGTCGGCGTACACGTTGGCGTGCATGTCGTAGGCCACACCGATGGGCGTTTGGGGGTCGATGGCGCGGATGCGGCGCAGCAACTCGCCTTCGCCGTCTTCATGGCTTTCGCTCACCATGGCGCCGTGCAGGTCGAGCAAGATGCCGTCAAATCCGCCTCGCGCCACGGCTTGCAAAATGGCCTCGCTCATGGCCTCGTAGGCCGCGTCAAACACCAGCCCGCTGGGCGCGGCGTGTGCTCCCAAAGCCAGCTCAAACTCAGCCCCCGCCTGCTCGGCCAGGTCAATGAAAGCCCCGGTGGCTGTGCCCGTGCCGCGAAACGCCGCAATGGCCGCATCGCCGCGCGGCGGCGCTTCACCCGGGCCGAGCGCAAAGCGCTGCAAGTCGGTGGGCACCGGCGAGAAAGTGTTGGTCTCGTGCATCATCATCGCGATCAGCAAACGCATAGGGCCTCCAGTTCAAGATCCGGCCATGATGGCCCCGATGTCGGGCCGGGCACAGTCACCGAGGTGCCAAGCCGAGAGGGGATCTGCGTTTGTCCGGATTGACAGCCAGCCTTGCTGGATCAAGACTTAAGCCTCTTGACGGAGATTGCGCATGTTCCCTTGCATCAACACCTTGGGTGGCCCCTCGGCCTTTGAGCGCGGCCAAATTTATGGCCGCCAGGCCCAGGACCGCATCCAGCACAGCGTGGTCACCTACGCACGCTTGTTTGCCGCCTGCGGCATCGACTGGGCCCAAGCTTGTGAGCGGGCCATGCGTTTCGAAAATGTCATTACTCAGGTCGATGCCGACCTGATGGCCGAGCTGCGCGGCATGGCAGAAGGCAGCGGCCAAACGCTGGGCAGCCTGATGGCGCTGAACTGCCGCACCGAAATTTTGCCGCCCACGTTTTTGGCGGACGCTCCGCACCTGAAAGACGCCGCCCAAGCCGCCCTGGCCGCCAACCGCGCCGCAGGCCTGCCCGACTGGCTGGAGCAAGCCGCCTGGGACCAGGCTCTGCACGACGGCGAATGCACCGCCATGGGCGTGACCGCCGCCGCCAGCCGCACAGGCCAAGCCTGGCTCGCGCAAAACTGGGACTGGATGGGCCGCCAGCGGCAGGCGCTGGTGGTGCTGCACACCCAAGGCCCCAGTGGTCAAAGCATCACCACCCTGACCGAGGCGGGCATGCTGGCCAAGATCGGCATCAACCAATCGGGTTTTGCGCTGGGTCTGAACATCTTGCGCTCGGTGCGCGACGGCAGCCGCTTGGGCGTGCCGGTGCATGTGCTGCTGCGCCATTTGCTCGATGGCGACTCGGTGGCGCACGCCCGCCAGCGTTTGAAAGTCCTTCAATCTGATTTGGGTCTGGGTTTTGGCGCGGCCTCCAATGTGCCCTGTGCCGATGCCCAGGGTCAGGCCGCGTGTTTCGAGGTCTCGCCCGCAGGCTGGGCCGAGGTCACGCCCACCGATGGCGTGGTGGTACACACCAACCATTTTGTGTGCGAATCACTGCTGGCCGAGCAAGCCCCCATGGGCCCCGGTTTGTCGAGCCAAAGCCGCCTCAGTACCGCCCATCAACACACGTTGCACAAACCGATTGGACAAGCCGAATTGGAGCACTTTTTGCGTGACGAGTCGGATGGCTTTTTGTCCGTCTGCCGCAGCCCCGACCCGAGTGTGCCGCCCGAAAGCCGCGTCGAAAGCGTGGCTGGCATCATCATGCAGACGCAACCGCCCGCCATGTGGGTGGCCTGCGACGTACCCAGCCGCGTGGCGTTTGAGAAGGTGCCTTTGGCCGCTGGGTCTCGTCAGCTCAGTGAGCGACTGGATCCGGCCACCGTTTCTTGAGCAGTTCCAGCACATCCTGCCAGGCCTGAGGGCCGGTCACGGGGTTGCGCCCAGCGTGAACGCCCATGCCTGGGTTTTGGCCATTGGGCACACGGGGCAAGTGTTTGACTTGTCCCTCCGGATTGTCAAAGCCATGGTGGCTGTCCGGATACAGCTTGAAGCTCATGCCCGCTTTCTGGGCCAAAGCCACACAAGGCGCTGCCGGGGTCCAGTCGTCCGCCCCCGCGAGCAACAGGTGCACGGGCCAAGCCGCTTGGTAAGTCCGCCGCAGCGCATCGGAGCAACCAGGGTAAAACGCCAAGGCGATGTCCGGCGTCACACTGGGCTGAGGGAGTTTTTGGCGGCTGTCCGAGCTGGCCAGCACGGCACTGCCCCCATGGGACCAGCCCAACAAGGCCACCCGTTGGGGATCCGTCCAGGCTTGTTGGCCCAGCCAGGCCAAGGTGGTGTGAACGTCACTGCGCCGATGGCTTTGCCGCACTTGGCGAGAGGCCATGCTTTGTTCGCACAAACTGGTTTCCTGCCGGGGCGTGAGGCTGTCGGGCCATACCACGCTGTAGCCTTGTGCCATCAGCAGATTGGTCATGCCCTGATGGCGTGCACTGAGCTGGCCTTTGCGTGAACCGACCGTGGCGTACATGCCGCCACATCCGTGCAGAGCCACCACCACGGGGCGCTGGGTGTCGGGTGAGTGCTGGGCGGGATGAAACACCCAAACTTTCAGCGCCAAACCTTCGGCACCCGGCAGATGTTCGACCACAGTCTGAGCCAAGGCCGATGCACCCAGCCCTAGACCCATACACAGCCAAAGATGGCCGCGGCGCAGGTGTTGAAAAAGGTGCATGGCCCCTAACCCCGTGAACATTCAATCAGTTGCCGCACCGCGTCCGACACACGCATGCCCAGCTGCAAGCCTTGCGCCAGCGCCAAAGCGTTCAGGCCGTTGACCACGCCGTTGTCAAGCCCGTCTTGCGCCTCGCCAATGCGGGCCGAGGTGTGCGCATACAAAATGGCCAGCACACCCACGGCTTGCAATTCGTGCAGCGCCACGCGACCCGCATCGTCTTTGCCGCCACCCGCGTCGTTGAAGGCCACCGCAAAAGGCTTGAGGGTCTGCGCCGTCACGAAGTGCGAGGCCGACAAACCGCCGTGTGAGCCCGATACGATGACCGAACCTGCATGCGAGGCGTTGACCAACGCAATCGAATCGAGCAAGACCAGTGGGCGCTGGGTCATCGCGTTTCCTTGTCCACGTCTTGCGCAAAACTGGCGTTGTGCAGCGGATCGCTCTCGGCCATCCAGCCGCTGTAGACGGTTTTGAAATCGGCCACGATCTGTGCCAGTGGCATGTCGTCAAAAGTGCCGCGCTGGTTCACGTACTCCATGTGCCGGTTACCCGCTTTGTCAAAGGGGTGGTAAATCGAGTCGCTCAACCCATCAAACGCCAGCGGCAGCAGGCCAAATTTGTCGCACAGCTCGATGTTGAAGGCGGGCGTGGCCTTGACCCACTGGCCGTCTAGCCAAATGTCGGCATAGCCGTGCCAGATGAACACATCGGTCTGCATGGTTTGGCGCAGGCGCTCGGTGCTCAGGTGGTTGCGCACATCGGCGTAACCCAGCCGGGCGTGCAAGCCTGCGGCGCGGCAGGCCGCGGCCATCAGCGCCGCTTTGGGCACACACCAACCCGAGCCTTGGGCAATCACCGAGCTGGCCCGCATGCCGCCGGGCGACAGGTCGATGCGGTAGGGGTCGTAGCGAAACCGGTCACGCACCGCCAGGTACAGCGACACCGCGCGTTCGCGGTCGGTGGCGCCTTGCGCATGCTCGCGGGCCAAGCCGATCACGTCCGGGTGGTCGCTGTCGATCAAGGCCGTCGCGGCCAGCGTGGCGGGGGAGGGCAGGTCGTTCATGAATTGGACTGTAGCGTGTGCGCCAGCCCGGATGTGTCACGCTGGCTATATTGCGGGCTACACACCAGGATCTTGGAAAGGCTGTCATGTCTTCTGTTTTGCGTTTTGGCGCGGTGAGCGTGCATTTGGGTGAAAAGTCGGGCAAGTACCCCGACGGCAACCAGCTCATCGTGCAAGGGGCCGACATGCGGGTGGCCTTTGACACGCCCGAGGTGGCCAACCGCATCGGCCCCGAGCTGGAGACGGTGGACTTGGTCATCTTGGGCCATGTGCACGAAGACCACATGGCCGGGCTGCACCGCCTGATGCACGCCCCTGTTCAGGTGCACGAGGCCGACCTGGCTGCGGCCCAATCGTGGGACGGCATGTGCCAGCACTATGGCTACCCGCAAGACGTGCTGGACGCGATGCTGGCCATCGTGCAAAAGGATTTCCATTACCAGCCCCGGCCCGACGCCACCGGCTACAGCGACGGCGCGCTGTGGGATTTGGGCGGCAGCGTGCGGGTGCGGGCCCACCACCTGCCGGGCCACACGGCAGGCCACTGCGCCCTGGTGGTCGAGAGCGAGGGCTTGGCCTTCATTGGCGACATCGACCTGAGCGGCTTTGGTCCGTATTACGGCGACGCGACCTCCAGCCTGAGCGACTTTCGGCAGACCCTGAAGAAAGTGGCCGAGCTGGACGCCCGTATCTGGGCCACTTCGCACCACAAGGCGGTCATCACCGACCGGGCGCAATTTGTGGCCGACCTGGCCCGCTTTGCCAGTAAGATCGATGAGCGCAGCGCACAGCTGCTGGGCTATTTGCAAAGCCCGCACAGCTTGGAAGAACTGGTCAGCCGCCGCCTGCTGTATCCGTAAGGCTACGATGTGCCCTTTGTGCCTTGCGCCGAACGCAACACCATCGCCATGCACCTCGATGAACTGCTGGCGCTGGGACAAATCCAGACCTTGGAAGACGGCCGTTTTTTGGCTGTTTGACTTTTGGGCAATGCCTTCACCCCGCACCCGAACAGGAGACTTTTCATGACCCCCGAACAACTCTTGCAACACCACGACCAAGCCCGTTTGTGGGGGGAGGCCCCCGGCGAAGTGGGTGGCCCCGATATCGCAGCGGCCTACCAAAAAGCCCTGGCCGTGCGCCAGCTGCGCCAGCAGCGCGGCGAAGTGGCCAAGGGCTACAAGATCGGTTTCACCAACCGCACGCTGTGGCAACGCTACGAGGTGTTTGGCCCCATGTGGGGCACGGTCTGGGACACGGGTTTGGGCTTTGCCGAGCCCACCGCATCGGGGGCTGCCGAGGGCCGCATCGACCTGACCGCCACCTGCCAGCCCCGGCTGGAGCCCGAAATCGTCTTCGGCATGAAGGCCACGCCCCCAGCCAACGCCAACCTGCAGCAATTGTTTGAGGCCATCGACTGGCTGGCCCCCGGTTTTGAAGTCGTGCAGTCGCATTGCCTGGACTGGAAGTTCACCGCCACCGACACCATGGCCGACAGCGGCTTGCACGCCCGCTTGCTGGTGGGCCAGCGTCTGCCTGTTCAGCAACTGGCCGCTGACGCGCAGGCCTTGCATGCCCTGCTGGCGCAGGCCCGCGTCACGCTCTTCAAAAACGGCCAGGCGGTGGAGCAGGGCACCGGCACCAACGTGCTCGACAGCCCGCTGAACGCCTTGCACCACTTTTTGAAAGAACTGCGCCAATGCCCCGGCGCGGTGGACCTGCAAGCGGGCGACGTGATCACCACCGGCACCTGGACCGACGCCTGGCCCTTGCTTGCGGGTGAGCACTGGCGGGCCGAGTTTTCTGCGCCCTTGGGCAGCATCAGTGCCCAGATGCGCTGAATGCCCTTGCCCCCATCCTTGTTGCCACGAGGGACAAAGCGACCTGCTCTCGTTTTCTCCATCGCGAGGTACGGAGCGATCCTTGGCGGTCCAGGAGCACATAGATTGCCGCGCTTCGCTCGCAATGACGAAAAAGGCGAAACCACCCTCTTTCCTGTCATCGCGAGGTACGAAGCGATCCATCGTGGTCCACGTGCGGCCAAGGGCATTTGTTTGGGCAGGCCGATTTTCTATGTCGTTGCGTAGCGCTAGGCGAAAAAAACGCCCCGGACCGCAAAGCCCGGGGCGTGAATCAATAAAAATGTCAGGCAACTGCAAGAAGCATGACCTGGCCAGTATACTGTAAATATAAACAGTATTTTGAGCCATCCCCAACATGCATGCCCCCGACACCCCCCAAGCCCTGCCCCCCGGAAACTGGTGGTTGCAGGCCTTGCCCGCCAGCATCGCAGCGGGTTTTCCGTCGCCCGCTGAAGACCACCAGGTCGAGCGCATCGACCTGATGCAGCAGCTGGTCAAACACCCGCAGGCCACCTTCTACATTCGCGTGCGGGGCGAAAGCATGCGCGACGCAGGCATCCTAGACGGCTCGGTGGTGCTGGTGGACCGCGCCATCACCCCGGCCGACGGGCAAATTGTGTTGGCTGTGATCGACGGCGACTTCACCTGCAAAACCCTGCGCCTGGGCGGTGAGGGCCTGCGCCTGCAAGCGGCCCACCCCGACTACCCCGACATCGTGCCCAAAGACGGCCAAAGCGTGGACATCTGGGGCGTGGTGGTGGCTACCATCCACCAACACGCCACCTGACCTGAGCGAACCTGACATGGCCAGCATCTCCCCACGCCGCCGCCGCGACGACTTTGAAGAAAGCCGGGTCTACGAATACCCCCAGCACCTGCGGGACGCCATCGACGACGCCCCCACCGGGGCAGGCGTCTACATTTTTCATGGCCAGGAAGGTGACTTGCCGCTGTACATCGGCAAAAGCATCAACATCCGGGCGCGACTGCTGTCGCACCTGCGCACACCCGACGAGGCCCGCATGCTGCGCCAGACCCAGCGCATCAGCCACATCCGCACGGCGGGCGAGATCGGGGCACTGCTGCTGGAGGCGCAAATGATCAAGGCCCAGCACCCCCTGTTCAACCAGAAACTGCGCCGCAACCAACAGCTGTGCAGCCTGCAATTGACGGGCGAAGTGCCGCAAGTGGTCTACGCCCGCGACATTGACTTTGCCCGCCAACCCGCGCTGTATGGCCTGTACGCCAGCCGCCACGCCGCGCTGGGTGCGCTGCGTGCGGTGGCCGACCAGCACAAGCTGTGCTACGGCCCGTTGGGTCTGGAAAAACTGCCGCCCGGCAAAGCCTGCTTCAGGGCTGCGATCCGCCAATGTGCGGGCGTGTGCCGGGGCGACGAAAGCGCTGAGGCGCACCGCGAGCGCTTGTTCAGCAGCCTGCTGGCGCTGCGTGTGGAATGCTGGCCCTACCCGGGCGCGGTGGGTTTGGTCGAGCGCGATGGCGACTTCACCCAAATCCATGTGGTCAAGCACTGGTGCTATTTGGGCAGCGCCCCCAGCGCCGAAGCCGCCCACCAACTGAGCCAAACCGCCAGCCAAGTGGCCGCCCATTTTGATGCCGACGGCTACAAAATTTTGTGCCGCCCGGTGCTCACGCAGAGTGTCGAGATGGTGTTGTTGTGAAGAAGACCATGAAAATCCACCTGCAAACGCCTCAAGAAATACGCCCACAAATTTGGAAGGAACTGGGCCGCGCCAGCCAAGACCGGCACCACGAGTGGCGCACGCCCGTGTTGGCTTCGACCGACGCAGACGGCTTGCCCGATGCCCGCACGGTGGTGCTGCGGCAAGTGGACGCGTTGGCCGGGCAGCTGACTTTCTACACCGACCGCCGCAGCCCCAAAGTGCCACAGCTGCAGGCCCAAGCCCAAGCGATGTTGGTGTTTTGGAGTGCGCGTTTGAGTTGGCAACTGCGGGTGCGGGTGGCCTGCACGGTCATCACCGCTGGCCCGGAGGTCGAGGCCCTTTGGCAAGGGGTCAAGCAGTCGGCGGCTGCGGGCGATTATTTGTCACCCCTGCCGCCGGGTGCTGTGTTGACAAAAGACAGCTCGATGACCCCCAATGCAGAAACGGCCAATGGCCTTGCGCCTGCGCACCATTTTGCCGTGCTGCGTGCGCAGGTGCTCCAAATGGACTGGCTGGAGTTGTCGCGCGAAGGGCATCGCCGGGCGCAGCTGAGCGCCACCACTTGGGCGTGGCTCACGCCCTGAGTGCTTTCAGCGTCGGTCGTCTCGCATGCTTTGCAGTTGTGCGCCGTCGACGGCCAAACGCACACCCAAAGAGCCACTGCCTGCACGCACTGGGAATTTGCGCAAGCCGATGTCGAGCGCCTCGATTGCAGGGTAAGCCGCGCAGGCCTGCACGATGCGCGTCATGAGCCGCTCTTGGGTTTCATACAACCCATCGGCAGCGAGTCGCTCGATCTCGATCACCAAAGGGTCGTAATCGAACACATGCGCCATGCCGTCTTGGGCAATCAGCACCAGACCGGGGTCGATCCACAGCGTCAAGTCCAGCGCGTGGTAATCGGGCACGGTGTCGCCGGGCGCGTAGGTGCCGATGCGGGTGGCCAGGTGAAAGTCTTTCAGCTCAATGCGGCTGGCGGTCGAGGTGGGCAGTGTCATGGGTGTGGGCAGGCAAGTTTTGAGGGGTGTGGTTCTGGGGCTCAGCGCCTGCTTTTGAGCCGTTGGCTCTTGCGGCTTTTTTCAAAAAACGCGTCGGGCTTGGTTTGCACCCAGCAGATGAAGCGGGCCATCTCTTCGGGCTGCTTCAAGGCCTCGACCGTGGCATAGGTACGGGCCAATTCGGTTTCGGTGAACAGCGCATGGATTTGCCGGTGGCAAATGCGGTGCAGCACCACCGTCTGCACGCCGCCGTGCGACTTGGGCACCAAATGGTGCGCATCTTGTTGGCTGGGCGGCACAGGGCGCTCGCAAAGCGGGCACAGCACGGCATCGGTGCGCGGTGCGGGCAGGGCTTCAAGCTGGGCTTGAATGAGTTTTTTGCGAACACGCCCCGTCACGGCTGAAAGACTGTTTGGACCATTGCCCAAGGCTACAACAGGTGGCCCGTTGGGAATGCCGCACGGGCCAATTAATCCCAGCTCCTTTCAGGACATCAGCTTGTGCCGGTTGGTTTGGTTCAATGTCCGGTTTCAGCCGAAGGTGAATGCGTTCGCAGCCAATCTTTGAGCGCAGCATCGATGCGGGTCTGCCAGCCATGACCGGTGGCACGAAAAGCCGATGAGACCTCGGGCGACAAACGGATGGTGGTGGGCACTTTGCGGTCTGGCTTGACGCTGCCCACGGGGCGGCCTGCACCACGCGCCCGTATCGATTGAGGCGAGTGGCTCGCTGCCAGTTCACCCTTGAGTGCCTGATCGACCGAGCGCAGCAAAGCCGCTTCAAATTCGAGCATTTCGGGGTCCACAGGGGCCGCTTGAGTGATTTTTGATTTAGGCATCGAATCGCTCCTTGAGTTTCAGCAGGAGTTCAGGTCTCAGGTTGTCAAACTTGGCTTTGGCGTAAACCAACAAAAGAACAATCTCTCCGTTGGCTAAGCGGTTGAAATAAATCACCCTGGCACCACCGCTCTTGCCCATGCCCTGGCGCGACCAACGGACTTTGCGCAAGGGGCCTGCTCCGGGAATTACATCCCCGGCTGTTGGGTTTTCGCTGATCCAGGCAATGAACTCGAACCGTTCTGCGTCATTCCAAACCTTGGCCGACCAAGCGACGAAGTCTGGGGTTTCGTTGACGGTCAACATGAATTAATTGTACTAGCAAAAAATTAGTTGATCGAACGATGATGGCTGCCCACGAATGCCGATGCGATGGGTGCGGTCATCTGCTTATGAAGCCGCGTGGGTCAAGCCTCATGGCATCAAGTCGATCAAGATTTCATTGCGCCGGTTCCACGGCAGGGTGAACGGGTCGTCGTAGCGAGCGATTTGGGCCGTGGGGCTGAGCTTGAGTTGGCGAGCCTTCGCCCATGCCCGCAGGCGCTCGGTCTGCTGTTGGATGCTCGCTTGTGTGGTGAAGCCGCTGAAGCGCACCGCCACCGTCTCGTGTTCGGGCACGGGGCGCAGTTGGATTTGGGGGTTGAGCGGCTGGGGCAGGGTCTGCACGCTTTCGGCCGACGGCATCACAAAATGCACGCGCCAGCCTTGGTCTTCGGGCACCACGGTGACGGGCGCGGTCATGGAAATTTTGCGCTGCGCCCCGAGACCAGCTTGCAGGTTGTCACCAAAGATGTACGAAGCAATGCGCCGAAAACCGCTGCGGCTGGCGGCATCGAAGTCCCCTTGGATTTGCGTTTGGGCCACCGTGAAGGCGGCGTAGCGCCGCACCTCAAACGGCGGGTCTGAGACGAGCACGGTGTAACGCGGTTCTTCAACGGCCATGGCGGCTCCACAAAAAAGGAACAAGACTGTAAAAAACCACCGCATAGATGCTCGTTTGAAAAGGGTGTGATGGACCATTAAAGCAAATAGGGGCCAGGCCTTCAGTCCGCTGGCGCACGCCTGATGGCGATCTAACGCTGATTGACCAAATGACCACTTACATATTTGTGCAGCAGGCTCGCTGCCAATGTTTGGTAGGGAACACCTTCTTCTAACGCACGCGCCTGCAGGTTTTTCAGGTCTTTGCTTGAGATGCGAATGTTCAGGCGTTGGTCTTTTTTAAGCGTAGCTTCTGCCACCAATTTATGTGCTTTGAGTCGAGCAGGTGCATCTTTGGCTGACTGGAGATTTCCCGAGGTCAGCGCTTGCAAGATGCCCATTTCTTCCTCATCGTGTGTTGCTTTTTTTGTCATGACTTGCTCCTGTAGGTCTTGGTCGCTTTACGGCTTGGAATGATGGTTTTCAGAAAAATTTCAGAATCGGTTTCAACGAAGGGGACCGCACAGATATAGCCATCGACTTCCACTGTCGAAATCATTTGTCCTGGGTACTTTTCCTGATTAGGATGCAAAACAACATCCAATTCGTTCCCCAAGCTGATTTCAAAGACGATTCGCTCGAAGGAAATGCCGCACTCTTTCAATAGCAACTGGTTTTTTTGGGCATTCCAGTTGTAGATTTTAGGGGGTGGCATGTGTGCATTCTATGCACACAGTAAGAGCCTGTCAAAGTCATATTCTCATGGCGCGATCAACGCTAATTTCAACGGCTTGAACATCGCGCACTCAGCCCTGCAAACACAAGCGCCCCCAATCTACGTCGCCACTCAGCCCCGGACCATGCGAATCACCTCCCCCGCGTCCAGGTTGGAAGCCCGGGCTCGGATGTCGCCCAAGTGCTGCTGTTGCAGGGTTTTGCCGCTGCTCAAAAGGCCTTGGTAGGTTTGGCGCAGCAAGTCGGTGGACATGACGCGACCGCCTGCGTAATAGCGTTTGGCCAAATGGCCGAGCGCATAGGTGCTGGCGAATGAAAACGCCATGCCCGTGGCCTGGCTGCCGAGGCCGCCCAGCAACTTGCCCCCTGCCTTGCCCAGCAAACCGCCCAGCAGCTTGCGGCCAAACTCTTCGATGTATTGCGAGGTCAGGCCCACGCCTGCGGCGGCAATGAACTCCTTGATGTGGCCTTGGTCGAGCGACACGCCATGGGCCTGGCCCACGCGGTAAACCATTTTGATTTGCAGCGGAATGATGGCCATGGATGCCCACGACTGGGGCAGCAACTCCAGTGCGCCGTTCAAGATGGCGTAGTGGAGGACAGAGCGGTCGATGGCGGCGTTGTCTACAGCAGGCGCAGGGGCTGCGGCAGGTGCACTGGGCAAGGCGGCCACCGCGGCTGGCGCGTGCAGTGGCGCGGCGGCCTCCTCGGCATAAGCGGCTTGGGCCAAAGCTTGGGTGTGGGCAGTGGCCTCGGGCTCGGCGCCGGCCAGCTGCAGATGGGTTTTGAGCTGCTGCAAAAACGCGGCTTCGGCTGGGCTGCACAGGCCATCGGCATGGCACACGGCGGTGGCCCACTCATAGGCCAGTTGGCGGTGCATCGGGTCTTGCAGTTGCGCGGCCGCTTGCTGCGCTGACAAACGCCCCAACAGCGCAGCCTGCACGGCCTGCGCCAGTTGCTTGGCGCCGCCTTGCTCGTCGAGCTGCAAAGACAGGTCGCGCACAAAGTCGCGCTCGGCTTGGGACTTTTCACCATCGGCCATGGCGGCGTGAACCATGATGGCCAAAAGCGCTTGCTGGGTGGGGGCGTTGATCATGTGACTTGGAAGAATGGAATGGGGTTGAAGACAAAAACCAATTCAAGCACATGAGGCCAAAAGCGTGTCCCTTGATGCGGGGCAATGACCTGTGGTTGGAGGGGATTGGGGGCTTGCGTCGGGCTGCAGGTCTTTATACTGTTCTTTTGTACAGTATTCGACTATGCTCCCCATGCTCGCCCTCATCGACGGCAACAACTTCTACGTCTCCTGCGAACGCGTCTTCCAGCCCTGGCTGCAAGGCCGGCCGGTGGTGGTGCTGTCCAACAACGACGGCTGCGCCATTGCCCGCAGTGACGAAGCCAAGGCCCTGGGCATCAAGATGGGCGCGCCTTACTTCCAGCTGCGGGAGCTCGAGCGCGACGCCGGCCTGATCGCCCTGTCGGCCAACTTCGCCCTCTATGGCGACATGAGCGACCGCATGATGAGCCTGGCCGCAGGCCTGGGCCACAACCAAGAGGTCTACTCCATCGACGAAAGCTTTGTCGACCTGAGCGGCATCCGCGGCGACCTGGTGCGCCGCGCCCGCACCATCCGCAAACGCATCCACCAATGGATCGGCATCCCCACCTGTATCGGCATCGGCCCCACCAAAACCCTCGCCAAACTGGCCAACGCCATCGCCAAAAGCGCCGAACGCAAACCCGGCAGCTACCCCGCACACCACGCCCAAATCTGCCACCTGGGCGCGTGCTCCCCCGAAGAACTGCAGGCCCTGCTGCAGGCCACCGAAGTGGGCGAGGTGTGGGGCGTGGGCCGCAAGATCGGGGCGCAACTGCGCGAGAACGGCATCCACACCGCGCTGGATCTGCAGCGCATGAGCCCGGCGGCCGCCAAAGCGGGCTGGTCGGTGGTGCTGGAAAAAACCGTGCGCGAACTGAATGGCACCCCCTGCATCGAGTTCGAAGACGAACCCCCGGCCAAACAACAAATCGCCTGCACCCGCAGCTTTGGCCACCCGGTGACCGAGCTGATCGAACTGCAAGAAGCCATCACCGAATTCGCCTGCCGCGCAGCAGAAAAACTGCGCAAGCAAAACAGCCACACGGGCCAAATCATGGCCTTCATCCGCACCAGCCCCTTCCGGCAACAAGACCCGCAATACAGCCGCAGCGCCAGCATCCCCCTGCCCAGCCCTACCAGCGACAGCGCCCACATCACCCAGGCGGCCAATGCCATCGTCAAACGCATTTACAAAGACGGCTACAAATACGCCAAAGCAGGCGTGATGCTGATGGACCTGCAGCCGGCCACCCGCGAACAACTGACACTGGACTTTGACGAGACCATGCCCGAAAACCGCGTGCGCCTCATGGACGCGATGGACCAGCTGAACCGGCGCTATGGGCGGGGGACGTTGAAGCTGGCCAGTGCGGGGGCGCCGAGGGACATCAAGCTGTGGGCGATGAAGCAAGAGCGGATGACGCCCGCTTACACCACCGATTGGGCCAAGTTGCTGATGGTGCGCACGGACGCATGATCGTGCACACGTCGGTGCTGGGGCGTTGTGTGCTGAGGGCAGTGGTCAGTTTTTGGCTTGTGCCGATGACCCAGCCTGCCAAAGGCTCACTGCACGGGCAAATTCTTTGAAGTCGTCCAGATGGCCCGCGATGATGGCGTGGACCACTTGCCAATTGATCGCGCTGTAGTTGTGCACTGCGATGTTGCGGAAACCGACGGACTTTTTGAGTTGAATGGCCAGATCGGCGGTGATGACACCCATGCCATGGAGTTGTTGGAAGGTTTCGGCCATGGTGGCGGGGCCCGGCTGGTTTTGACTGGCAGCGATGTGCGCACCAATGTCTACCGCCATTTGAACGGCCCGGGTCAGGTTGAGCGAAACGATGTCTTGCAGGTCGAAGTCATCGGCCAGTTGGCCCGCATCAAAAGGTTGTTTGGATTCAATGCGCACCAGGCAACGGCGTAAAGAATCCAGTTTTTGATCGATCACTTGTGGATCCATGCCTGCCTTCTTTCTTGCAGTATGCGGGCTTGGTAAGGCATGAAGTCGGCGGCGTCCATGACGTGGCGGGTCATGTATTGCGCGTGCAGCACGTCGTTGCCCAAGATGCGCACGCCGTATTGCATGATTTGGCCCAGCAATGGTTCGCCAACGGTGCGCAGATCGATCAGGTCAATCGGGCGGCCCGTGGCCAGCGTCAGGGCTTCGATCAGTGCGATGTGTTGCTGGACGCTCATGGCTTGGTCAAACGCCAGGGCGATGTCCAGATCGCTGTCGGGTTTGGCCAGTCCTGTGGCGCATGAGCCGAAAACAATGGCCAGCTGCAAGCCGACTACCGAGTTCAGTGCTTGCCGGATTTGTGGCAGCTGCGCAATCGCAGACATGGACGCAGCGCTGCCTGCCCCTGGGTCGGGCGGCTTTGGAGCGGTGAATTCCATCTGTGCAGCAGGGGTGGACATGGGTTCATTTTGTCATACGCACTGGGTAGGGGCGCGTGTTCGGCAGCGTGTATGCAGCGTCTGCGCGGCCATCAAGGCGGGCTGAGCCACTGCACCGCCATCTCGGTCAGCAGCGCCAAGGTGGCTTGCTGGGTGAGGGTGCCGGGGCGTTGTGCGCTGATGGCGGTGGTCAGCTGGATGTGCAAGGCGGGTTGCTTGAGGGGCCGAACCGAAAACGCCGATGGCCGCACCGAGCGCATGACGGCGTTGTGGGGCAAGATGGCGTAGCCTGCGCCGTCGGCCACCAGGTCGAGGATGGCGCTCACGCCGTCAATCTCCAGCGCAATCTGCGGTCGGCAACCGATGGCGGCCATTTCCGACTCCACATGCATGCGGATGGCGTTCGGGCGGGTGGGGATGACCAAGGGCAGGGTGGCGACCTCTTGGAGGCTGATGGCGGGTGGGGGAGGGTCTTCTTGCAAGCCCGGTGGGCGCGGCTGCACCAGCAGCAACTCTTCTTGCACCAGCGGGGTGTGCTCGATGCCCGGCATGGGGCTGGGGTTGTAGAGCACGGCGATGTCCAGGCGGCCGTTTTGCAGGTTTTCTTGCATGGCGCTCGACAGGCCTTCGCTGATGGACAGCTGGGCCTCGGGCATCTTGGCGCGAAAGGCCCGGGTGAGGGGCACCGTCAGCACCCGCGCCACGCTGGGCGGCAGGCCCAAAGCGACGCGGCCTGTGAGGCCCGTGCGCACCCGGCCCAGTTCTTCCCGCGCCCGCTCCACTTGGTGCAGGATGCCTCGGCCGTGCTCCAGCAGCAGCAGCCCGGCCTGGGTAGGGGTGGCGCCGCGCCCGTTGCGCACCAGCAGGTTTTGCCGCAGCTCGACTTCGAGCAGGCGCACCTGACGGCTGAGCGCGGGCTGGGCCACGTTCAGGGCCTGGGCGGCCCGGGTGAAGCTGCCCAGTTCGGCCACGCGCACAAAGTATTCGAGCTGTTTGAGGTCCATAGGGAAGAGGGCGTTGGTTGAACTGATTTTGTCATACCCACGGTCTGGTTATGCCCATTCGTTCTATCTGTTAGATGCTCCATTGAGTTCGACCTGGGGGCGATGGGTTGCACAATGAGGCGTATTTTTCTTGTCATGGCGAGCGAAGCGCGGCCATCCAGAGATCGCTTCGTACCTCGCGATGACGATTTCGTTGTCATGGCGAGCGAAGTGCGGCCATCCATGCCACCAACCGGTAAAAAAAAATGAGCCAAAAGAACCCTTTGATTATTGACGTGCACGGCCACTACACCACCGCCCCCAAGGCGCTGGAAGAATGGCGCAACAAGCAAATTGCGGGCATCAAAGACCCAGCGTCCATGCCCAAAGTCTCGGAGCTGAAGATCAGCGACGACGAATTGCGCGAGAGCATTGAGCTCAACCAGCTGGCCAAGATGAAAGAGCGCGGCTCGGACATCACCATCTTTAGCCCCCGAGCCAGCTTCATGGCCCACCACATTGGCGACTTCAATGTCTCGTCCACCTGGGCCGCGATTTGCAACGAGCTGTGCTACCGCGTGAGCCAACTCTTTCCCGATCACTTCGTGCCTGCGGCCATGCTGCCCCAGTCGCCCGGTGTGGACCCCGCCACCTGCATCCCTGAGCTGGTCAAGTGTGTGGAGCAGTACGGCAACGTCGGCATCAACTTGAACCCCGATCCATCGGGTGGTCACTGGACATCACCGCCCCTGTCCGACAAAGCTTGGTACCCCATTTACGAAAAGATGGTCGAGCACGACATCCCCGCCATGATCCATGTGAGCACCAGCTGCAACAGCTGCTTTCACACCACCGGCGCCCACTACCTGAACGCCGACACCACGGCCTTCATGCAGTGCTTGACCAGCGATTTATTCAAGGATTTCCCGACGCTGAAGTTTTTGATCCCGCACGGCGGCGGTGCGGTGCCTTACCACTGGGGCCGTTTCCGTGGACTGGCGCAAGAGCTGAAGAAACCTTTGCTGTCAGAGCATCTGCTGAACAACATCTTTTTTGACACCTGCGTGTACCACCAGCCTGGCATCGATTTGTTGACCAAGGTGATCCCGGTCAAGAACATTCTGTTTGCCTCCGAGATGATCGGTGCAGTGCGCGGCATCGACCCCGAAACTGGTCACTATTTTGACGACACCAAGCGCTATGTGCAAGCCACGGCCAACCTGAATGACGAAGAGCGTTACATGGTCTATGAGGGCAATGCGCGCCGTGTGTTCAAGCGGCTGGACGACCAGCTGACAGCCAAGGGCTTGTGAGGCCCGCCCCGATGATGGCGATGGATGCCCCTTTATGGCGAGAATCAAAGCGACGCGGCAGACCATGGATCGCTTCGTGCCTCGCGATGACGGACAAGCTCCCGTCACTGCGAGGAGCGAAGCGACGCGGCAGTCCAGCCGTGCCTCGCGATGGCGGACAAGCTTCCGTCACTGCCAGGAGCGAAGCGACGCGGCAGTCCTGCATTTGCGAAGTTTTCAAAATTTGAAGGAGAAAATCATGTACGAACTTGGCGTTGTTTACCGCAACATCACCCGCGCGGACCGCGCAGCCGCTGACGACCTGGGCGCATTGGGCTCGGCCACGGTGCACGAAGCCATGGGCCGTGTCGGCCTGATGAAGCCTTACATGCGCCCCATCTACCCCGGTGCTCAGGTATCGGGCACAGCCGTCACCGTGCTGCTGCACCCTGGCGACAACTGGATGATGCATGTGGTGGCCGAGCAGATTCAGCCGGATGACATCGTGGTTGCGGCCATCACGGCCGACTGCACCGACGGTTATTTTGGTGACTTGCTGGCCACGTCCTTTCAAGCCCGTGGCGCACGCGCTTTGATCATTGACGCCGGAGTGCGCGATGTGAAAGAGCTGCAGAAGATGAACTTCCCGGTGTGGAGCAAAGCCATCAGCAGCAAGGGCTGCATCAAGGCCACCATCGGCTCGGTCAACATCCCCGTGGTGTGCGCGGGCATGATCGTCCACCCCGGGGATGTGATCGTGGCCGACGACGACGGCGTGGTGTGTGTGCCCCAGGCACTGGCCGGCAAAACGCTGGCTGCTGCGCAAGCGCGTGAAGCCAACGAAGGCGAAAAACGCGCCAAGCTCGCGTCGGGCGTGCTGGGTTTAGACATGTACAAGATGCGTGAGCCACTGGCGGCAGCGGGTCTGAAGTACATCGATTGAGGTCAAGACCATGAGCAAACCCACAACCGGTGACTTCACCAAAACTGCTGGCTGGATGGACTGGTACACCGGACCTTCCGAGCCCACATTCAAGTTGCCCGCTGGCGCAGTCGATGCGCATTGCCATGTGTTTGGCCCGGGCGCCGAGTTTCCGTATGCGCCCGAGCGCAAATACACACCCTGTGATGCCAGCAAGCACCAGTTGTTCGCGCTGCGTGACCACCTGGGCTTTGCCCGCAATGTGATTGTGCAGGCCACTTGCCACGGCGCCGACAACCGCGCCCTGGTGGATGCGTTGGTCCATTCAAACGGAATGGCGCGCGGTGTGGCCACCGTCAAACGCAGTGTGACCGACGAAGAAATTCAGGCCATGCACGACGCGGGTGTGCGCGGCGTGCGTTTCAACTTTGTCAAGCGGCTGGTGGACTTCACGCCCAAGGACGAACTGATGGAGATTGCGGGCCGCATCCAGAAGTGGGGATGGCATGTGGTCATCTATTTCGAGGCAGTGGACTTGCCTGAGCTGTGGGACTTTTTCACCGCGCTGCCCACCACGGTGGTGGTGGACCACATGGGCCGCCCCGATGTGTCGCTGCCCGTGGACGGCCCGCAGTTTGCGCTGTTCCAGAAGTTCATGCGCGAGCACAACAATGTGTGGAGCAAAGTGTCTTGCCCCGAGCGCTTGTCGGTGACTGGCCCTAAGGCTTTGAACGGCGAAAAAGATTTGGAATTGGGCGCGTACCAAGACGTGATCCCGTTTGCCAAGCGCATCGTGGAAGAGTTTCCCGACCGCGTGCTCTGGGGCACCGACTGGCCGCACCCCAATCTGAAAGACCACATGCCCGACGATGGTTTGCTGGTGGACTTCATCCCACACATCGCGCCGACTGCAGAGCTGCAGCGCCAGTTGTTGGTGGACAACCCGATGCGGCTGTATTGGCCAGAGGCATGACCATGGGCTTATGGCGTGCATCCCACGGGCCGAGGCACGCCATGGATTGCCGCGCTGCGCTCGCAATGACATGTCATTCGTATGGCCGCGCTGCGCTCGCAATGGCATGGAATTCGTATAGTTGCGCAGCGCTTGCAATGACAATGAATTCGTCATCGCGAGGAGCGCAGCGACGTGGCGATCCAGCATTCTTGAACCACTGAACATGAGGACAGATATGGCGTTAGAAAAACCCTATACCGACGTGCCTGGCACCATCATCTTTGACGCGGAGCAGTCACGCAAAGGCTATTGGCTCAACCAGTTTTGCATGTCGCTCATGAAGGCCGAGAACCGTGAGAGGTTCAAGGCCGATGAGCGTGCGTATCTGGACGAGTGGCAAATGACCGAAGAGCAAAAGCAGGCTGTTCTAGCGCGAGACTTGAACTGGTGCATGCGCACAGGCGGCAACATTTATTTCCTCGCCAAAATTGGTGCAACCGATGGCAAGAGCTTCCAGCAGATGGCAGGCTCTATGACCGGCATGACCGAAGAGGAATACCGCAACATGATGATCGCGGGCGGCCGCAGCATCGAGGGCAACCGCTACATCGGCGAAAACGGCACAGCCCAAGCACACAACCAGCCCCAAGGCTCGGCTGGCAAAAAACCTTAATTGGGGTCTACCTTTAGTCGGATCATCCCCATTAAATTCGAGAGCAATACATGGCCAAAATTACCGCCTCCGTCTACACCTCTCATGTGCCCGCCATTGGCGCGGCCATGGATTTGGGCAAGATCCAAGAAGACTATTGGAAGCCCGTGTTCACGGGCTACGACTTTTCCAAGCAATGGATGAAGGACAACCAACCGGACGTGATTTTTCTGGTGTTCAACGACCACGCTACGGCCTTCAGCTCCGACCTGATTCCCACCTTTGCCATCGGCACTGCAGCCGAGTACCAGCCCGCTGACGAAGGCTGGGGACCACGCCCGGTGCCTGTGGTGAAGGGCCACCCTGAATTGGCCTCGCACATCGCGCAGTCGGTCATTCAGCAAGACTTTGACCTGACCATCGTCAACAAGATGGACGTGGACCACGGCCTCACGGTGCCCCTGTCGCTGATGTGCGGCGCGCTGGACCCGATCCAAGACGCTTGGCCTTGCCCAGTGATTCCGTTTGCGGTCAATGTGGTGCAGTACCCCGTGCCCAGCGGTCAGCGCTGCTTCAATTTGGGCCAAGCGATTCGAAAAGCGGTCGAGAGCTACGACGAGGACATCAACGTCCACATCTGGGGCACGGGTGGCATGAGCCACCAGCTGCAGGGCGCACGCGCGGGCCTGATCAACCGCGAGTGGGACAACGCGTGGCTGGACCAACTCATCAACGACCCTGTGGCTTGCGCCCAGACACCTCACATCAACTATGTGCGCGAAGCGGGCAGCGAGGGCATTGAGCTGGTCATGTGGCTGATCGCCCGGGGCGCGATGAGCGACATTGTGGCTGGTCAGGCCACCGGTCCTGCGCCCAAGTTGCGTCACCGCTTCTACCATGTGCCTGCCAGCAACACGGCTGTTGGTCATGCAATTTTGGAGAATACCTGAAAAAGCAGGTCATTACGAGCCAAGCGGGGCAATTCAGGCGATGGATCGCCACGTCGCTTCGCTCCTCGCGATGACGTTTATGGATGCGCTCCTCGTGATGACGTTTTATGCGCTCATTGCATGAGCGCCTTGCCCGATCTCCCTGTGAACTTTCATTTAAGGAAAAACCATGAGCAAAACCATCAAAGTTGCCCTCGCTGGCGCAGGTGCCTTTGGCATCAAACACCTGGACGGCATCCAAAACATCGACGGCGTGGAAGTCGTGTCCCTGATCGGCCGCGAGTTCGCCAAAACCAAAGAGGTGGCGGATAAATACGGCATTGGCCATGTCACCACCGATTTGAACGAGTCGCTGGCCCTCAAAGAAGTGGGCGCCGTCATCTTGTGCACGCCCACACAAATGCACGCCAGCCAGACCTTGGCGTGCCTGAAGGCGGGCAAGCATGTGCAGGTCGAGATTCCGCTGTGCGACGTGTACAAAGAGGGTCAAGAAGTGCAGCGGGTACAAATAGAAACCGGGCTGGTGGCCATGGTGGGCCACACCCGCCGGTTCAACCCCAGCCACCAGTGGGTCAATCATAAGATCAAGGCGGGTGAGTTCAATATCCAGCAGATGGACGTGCAAACCTATTTTTTCCGCCGCACCAACATGAATGCGTTGGGCCAGGCCCGCAGCTGGACCGACCACCTGCTGTGGCATCATGCCGCGCACACGGTGGACTTGTTTGCCTACCAGTGCGGCAGCCCCATCGTCAAAGCCAATGCGGTGCAAGGCCCGATCCACCCCACATTGGGCATCGCCATGGACATGAGCATCCAGCTCCAAGCCGCCAACGGTGCGATCTGCACCCTGAGCTTGAGCTTCAACAACGACGGCCCACTGGGCACTTACTTCCGCTACATCGGCGACACCGGCACCTACTTGGCGCGTTACGACGACCTGTTTACCGGCAAGGAAGAAAAGATCGATGTGTCGCAAGTGGCGGTGTCGATGAACGGCATCGAATTGCAAGATCGAGAGTTTTTTGCCGCGATCCGCGAAGGCCGAGAGCCCAATTCGAGCATCGCGCAAGTGCTGCCGTGCTACCAGGTCCTGCACGACCTGGAGCAGCAATTGGCCTGAGCATGAGCGCTTTGACGCCTGCAGACGAGCGGCAACACCTGCAGCCGTTGGGCCTGGCTGGTTTTGCCAGCATGGCCTCGATGCGCATCTGCGATCCGATGCTCGTGGTGCTGGGCCAGGAGTTTCAGGTCTCCACGGGAGACGCCTCTGCGGTGGTTTCGGTGTTTGCCGTGGTCTATGGCGTTTTGCAATTGTTTTATGGCCCACTGGGTGAGCGCTTTGGCAAGCTGCGGGTGGTGTCTTTGGCGGTGCTGGCCTGTGCGCTGTTCAGCGCCATCACCGCGCTGTCCACGAATCTGCCCATGCTGGTCATCATGCGCGGCTTCATGGGCGCAGCGGCGGCGGGCATCATCCCGTTGTCGATGGCTTGGGTGGGCGACCGAGTGCCCTACGAGCGCCGTCAGGAAACCTTGGCCAAGCTCATGAGTGCGACCGTGCTGGGCATGATGAGTGGGCTGTGGTTTGGTGGTTTTGCAGCCGACACGGTGGGCTGGCGTGGTGCGTTTGTTGTTCTGGCGGTCATGTTTGGTGTGGCCGCTGTCCTGCTGCTGCGCCGTTTGCGCCAGCAAGCAAAACGAGAGGCCCAGTTGCCGACGCAGTCGGCGCCTGTGGCCACGACGGGTTTGTGGGCGGCGTTTCGCTTGACTGGGCAGCTCTTGGGCACACCCCGCGTGCGCTGGGTACTGGGCGTCACGGCCGCAGAAGGGGCCTTGGTGTTCGGGGCCATGGCCTTCATGCCCACGCATTTGCACCAGCAGTTTGGTTTGAGCGTGGTGGCTGCCGGCTCGGTCATGATGCTCTATGGCGTTGGGGGTTTGCTCTACAGCCAGATGGCACGCCGCTGGCTGGCTTGGTTGGGCGAGCGCGGGCTGGTGCGTACAGGGGCCGCTTTGGTCGCGGTGGGTTTGCTGCTGCTGGCGTGTGGCAGTGGTGTGTGGCTGGGTATGTTGACTTGCCTCATGACCGGCCTGGGCTTTTACATGCTGCACAACACTTTGCAGGTGCAAGCCACGCAGATGGCGCCGGCCGCTCGTGGAACAGCCATGACATTGTTTGCCAGTTCACTGTTTTTTGGCCAGTCTACGGGGGTGCTGATCATGGCGCAAAGTGTGGACATGGGCTGGCTGGCCTATGCCTTCACAGTGGTGGCAGTGGGCGTGACAGGGCTCGGGGTGCTGGTTTACCGCTTGGTGGGGCGGCACTGAGCCTTTTTGGCTCAGACCTCTTTGAGCAAAGGGCGCAAGGCCCACAGGCCGAGCAAGGGGCCGGGGGCCAGTAACCACAGGGCCATGCTGCCCCACTGCTGCACGGCCCAGCCCAGCAGCAAGATACTGAGCACGGTGATGAAAAAGCCCACGCCGTTTTGCAGCACCAGGGCGCTGCCCAGCCACTGCGGCGGCGCGTGTTGTGACGACATGGCCGAAAACTGCGGCGAATCGGCCACCACACAAATGCCCCAAAACAGCAAGGCCCCCAATTGCACGAGTGGCCAAGCATTGGGAATCAAAGGGTAGCCCAGACACATCAGGCCCGATGCGGCCAAGGCCGTGGCCGCGACCCGCGCACTGCCCACGCGGCGGCTCCAGATGCCACCCAGCACGCAGCCCAAAAAACCGATGCCGATGGCCGCAAAACTGATGAGCGCCACCGAGGGTGCCCAGCCGTAGCCTGCGGTTACCAGTGCGCGGTGGATGGGCAGGCTCAGCCAAGGCAACACGCTCCAGAACGCATACAGCTCCCACATGTGGCCAAAGTAGCCCAGTGCCGACGCGCGAAAGCCGCGCACCGCCATCACCTCGCGCAAAGCCTGGGTGTTCAGGCGAACGGGTGGGAGCGTGGTGGTTGTCGCGGGCGAAGCGGCCTGTTTGGGCGGCTGGCCCATCCATGCCACCAGCGCCGCACCCACCAAGGCCAGTGCCGACGAGCCCAGCAGCACCTCGGGCCAGGGCCAGCTTTGGCCAAGAGCCCGCAAACAGTGCGGCATGGCCGTGCCCAAGGTCAGCATGCCCACCAACCAACCCAGTGCGGCGGCCGGTTGGCTGCCTACCCGCTGCACCAGCATCTTCATGCCCAATGGGTAGATGCCCGCTAGGCACATGCCCACCACAAAACGCAGGCTCCAAAACACGCCGTAATCGGTCACGCCCCAGGTGACGGCGGCGTTCGCCAGCGCCCCGATCGCGCTGCACACCACAAAAATGCGCGTGGGCTGAAAACGGTCGGCTGCGCCACTGAATGCAAACGCCATGGTGCCCGCTATAAAACCCATTTGGGTGGCGGCCAGCAGCCAGCCAAAAGAAGTCGCACTCAGTTGCCAGGCCTGCATCAGGCTTTCAGCGACCCCGCTGGGGCTGAACCACAGCGAGGTGCTCAGGCACTGGGCCAGAACAATGGCCGCCACGGCCAGGGAGGGTTTGCACCCGGCGGAAGGCATGTTAGGCGGTTGGGTGTTCACTTCAAAAGTATACCGACGATCTTTCACAAGGCGCTTCGTGAGACCTTACTGGGGTGACGATAAGATCCCCTGTCAAGATTCTTGAAAATCCTCCACATGACCGACCGTTACGCCGTCATCGGCAACCCCATTGAACAAAGCAAATCGCCCCTGATCCACAGCGCTTTTGCGCAGGTCACGGGGCAAGACGTCGAATACGGCAAGTTGCTTGGCCCCGTGGGCGAGTTCGTGGCCACGGTGGACGCGTTTCGAGCCAGTGGCGGGCGCGGGATGAACGTGACCGCACCTTTCAAGATGGACGCCTTTGCTTACGCCACCGATTTGGCCCCCAGCGCCCAGATGGCGGGTGCGGTGAACGCGATGAAGTTTGAGGGCGACAAGGTATATGCCGAAAACTTTGACGGTGTGGGCATGGTGCGCGACTTGGTGCACAACCTGGCCTGCCCGCTGAAGGGGCGGCGTGTGTTGATTTTGGGCGCAGGTGGTGCCACGCGAGGCGCCTTGCTGCCCTTGTTGGCCGAGCAGCCTGCCGAGCTGGTGATCGTCAACCGCACGGTGGCCAAGGCGCAAGAGTTGGCGGCTTTGGCGCAGAAGCATCAAACTGGCCAAGTGCCTGTGCAGGGGCTGGGTTATGTCGACTTGCAAGGGCAAACTTTTGATGTGGTGCTCAATGCCAGCTCGTCCAGCCTCACGGCCGAGTTGCCACCCTTGCCCGCCAGTGTGTTTGCACCTGGCTGTCTGGCCTACGACCTGACTTACGGCAAAGGCCTCACGCCGTTTTTGCAATTGGCGCAACAAGCGGGCGTGACCCGGGTGGCCGATGGTGTGGGCATGCTGGCCGAGCAAGCGGCCGAGGCCTTTGCCTGGTGGCGTGGGGTACGGCCTGACACCGCCGCGATAATTGCTCAGCTGACGGTGCCGCTGGTGTAAGGGCGGGTCAGCGTTTGGCCAGCAGCGCGATCAACTCGGGCACCAGGGCGTTGGGGTCACCCTCGCGGCAAGCCGTCTCCAGGGTGTTTTTGACCGCTTGGGCCACGGTGTGGTCGGCGTGGGTGTCGATGGCCATCTGGTTGTAGTAGCTCAGGTCCTTGAGTGCGTTGCTCAGCGAAAAACGCAGACCCGAGGTGTCGCCAGAGAGCAGCGTGGGCTTGAGACGATCGAGCGCTGCACCCCAGCCACCGCCTTTGCTGAGCACCTCGACAAAGGTGTTGGCGTCGACGCCTGCACGCTGGGCGCAAGCTGCGGCTTCGGCCAGCAGGGTGACGGTGCCCAGCGAGACGTAGTTGTGCAGAAGCTTCATGCGGTGGCCCGAGCCAATCGGCCCGGTGTGCACGATGTTTTCTGCAAAGCAGGCCAAGATCGGGCGGCAGCGCTCAAACAGTGCTGCATCACCGCCCACCAGCAAGTTCAAACGGCCTTCGGCGGCCTCTTTGGGCGTGCGGGTCATGGGCGAATCAAGAAACAGTCCACCTTGGGCCATGACCATGGCGGCGACTTTTTCGGTGGAGGCGGGCACAGCGGTGGAGCAGTCGATCACGACGGTGCCGGGACGCAGACCCTTCAAGACACCATCGTCACCCAGCAGCACGGCCTCCACTTGGGGTGTGCCCGTGACGCACAAAATGACCACGTCTGACTGCGCCGCCAAGGCTTGCGGCGTGTTGCAGGTGCATGCACCTGCGGCCAGCAGGGCGTCCAAGGGTTGGTTGCCCGCGTGTTCGAGGACGGTCAGGCTGTGCCCATGCTTGAGCAGGTTGCTCGCGATGCCGTGGCCCATCATGCCAATGCCGATCATGCCGATGTGGGTCATTTTTTTACCTTTGAAAGAAGCTTTATGAAGTGAATTTAGCCGGGAACTGGTTGCCAGGTCGTCACATATTGGTCAATCAGAATGATAGGGCTCGCGCATTCAACATTTTGATGGTCGTTGAAGCCTCATGTCCCACCACGTCCAAAAGACATCGTTGGCCCAAGATGTGGCAGCACAAATCAAAGCTGTCCAGGCCGTGTGGCTGGGGTAGTGGGCGCCGCGCAGGGTTTAGATGGCGCCCAGAACCAGGCCCAACACCAAGACGGCCACCTTGAACTTTTGTCCTTTGCGCCAATGGTGATCACTACTTTCATTCGGTCTTGACGCTCGCGGGGGTCAAAACCCGCATGCACAAGCCCGAGTTGGATGTGTTTTCGGCTTGCGCAAAACGCCCGGCCTGAGCCAAAGCGCTCAGGCTGACCACCAACGCCACAGGGCCGACAGCCACACCCCGCCACACAACAGCAAGCTCAGCAGCACGGCCGCGCTGCCCGTATCTTTGGCCCGCTTGGACTGTTCATGCCACTCGGGCCCTACGCGGTCAATCGCCGCCTCGATGGCGGTGTTGAGCAACTCCACCACCAGCACGGCCACCACCACTCCCACCAGCAGCACCATTTCGGTCCAGCTTTGACCTAACCACCATGCGCCCGGCAAGATCAAAAACGCCAACACGGCCTCTTGTCTGAAAGCAGGTTCGCTCCATCCGGCGCGTAAGCCCTCAGCCGAGTAAAAAAACGCATGCCAAACCCGTTTGAGGCCTTGGCGTTTGGATGGTGCTGAAGAGGTATCGTTCATGTGCTCTCTAGGAAAGGTTCTGAGGCTTGCAGCTTAGAGGCTTGATGTTAACGGGGCCTTATCTGCTTCATTTTTGAAGGCTAAGATATGGCCATGAAAAATCGCCACGTCGCCTCCTTCTCCGTCAGCGCCATCGGTCTTGGGTGCATGAACCTGAGCCATGCCTACGGCCCGCCAGTTTCGACGGCTCAGGCCGAGCGTGTTTTGTTGACCGCTCTTGATCAAGGCGTGACTTTTTTTGACACCGCCGCGCTGTATGGCTTTGGGGCCAACGAGACGCTGGTGGGCCAGGTGTTGAAGCCGCACCGCAACCGCTTCACGCTGGCCAGCAAATGCGGCATGCAGGGGGTGGAACAAAACGACGGCAGCAAAGTGCGCGTCATCGACGGCCGCCCCGAGACCATCAAGAAGACCTGCGAAGACGCGCTGCGCCGCCTGCAGACCGATGTGATCGACCTGTATTACCTGCACCGCTGGGACAAAAAAGTACCGATCGAAGACAGCGTGGGCGCACTGAGCGACCTGGTGAGCCAAGGCAAGATCCAGACCATTGGTTTGTCGGAGGTGTCGGCCAACACGCTGCGCAAAGCCCATGCGGTGCACCCGATTGCAGCGCTGCAAACCGAGTATTCGCTGTGGACACGCAACCCCGAGATCGCGGTGCTGCAGACTTGCCGTGAGTTGGGTGTGGCCTTTGTGGCTTTCAGTCCGGTGGCGCGGGGCTTTTTGTGTGGCGAGGCTTTGGACGTGACCGCTTTCGACGCCAAAGACATCCGCCGAGGCATGCCGCGTTTCACCCCCGAGAATTACGCCGCCAACCTGAAGCTCTTGCCCGCCTACCACGCGCTCGCCCAAGAAGCGGGCTGCAGCCCTTCGCAGCTGGCACTGGCCTGGCTGCTGCACCAGGGCGAAGACATCATCCCCATCCCTGGTACCACCTCGGTAGATCACTTGATCGATGACTTGGCGGCGGTGGATGTGCAGCTCGATGCCAGCTTGATGGCACGCCTGGACGCCTTGATCAACCAACGCAAGGTAGCCGGGGATCGCTACAACGCACAGGCCAACAGCGAGGTGGATACCGAGGTGTTTGGCTGATCAGGCATCTGGTTGGGCCATAGGGACGGCCTTTTTGAAGGCCTCCAACTCGCCACATGCCTTGTCGATGGCGCTGATCAATGGCCACCGGGCCATATCCACTTTGAAGCGGCGGGCGCTTTCAACCTGGGGGATCAGGTAGACATCGGCCAGTGTGGGCGTGTCGCCAAAGCTGAAGCGGCCGCGTTGCGTGTCGGCCGCGATCAGGGCTTCGTAGGCGTCAAAGCCAGCGCTGATCCAGGTGGCGCACCAGGCGTTGATGGCGTCTTCGTTGGCGCCGAATTGCTTGCGCAGCGTTTGCAAAACGCGGCGGTTGTTGAGAGGATGGATGTCACAACCCACCATCGCCGCCAGCGCACGCACATGGGCGCGGTCGTCTGCGCTTGCAGGCAGCAGGGCGGGTGTGGGGTGTTTTTCTTCCAGCCATTCGATGATGGCCGGCGACTGGATCAGCACCTGTTGACCGGTGTCGAGCGCAGGAACCATTTGTTGAGGGTTGACCGACTTGAAGGCATCGCCTTGCTGTTCATCGACCCGCAGGTCCACCGCAACATAGTCGGTGGCGACGCCTTTGAGGTTGAGCGCAATGCGCAGGCGGTGCGAGGTGCCGCTTCTGAAAAAACTATAGAGCTTCATGGTGTTTAGGGACTGATGGTTTCAATGGGAATGGATCGCTTCGTGCCTCGCGATGACACTATTTTTTGCGTCACTGCGAGGAGCGCAGCGACGTGGCAGTCTGTGGATCGTTTCGTACCACGAGATGACATCTTTCTCCTCGTTCATCGCCGTGTGGCTTTTAAGTTGCAGCGCCAATCGTGAGCGCAATCTCGGCCACGCCTTCCACTTGGCCGGTGATCTTGTCGCCAGGCAGCACGGCGCCCACACCTTCGGGTGTGCCGGTGTAGATCAGGTCGCCGGGCTGCAGGTGGTAGTAGGTCGACAGGTCGGCGATGATTTCGCGGATGTTCCAGATCAGCTTGTCCACGTTAGAGGACTGCTTGGTGACGCCATTCACTTCCAAAGCGATCGCGCCGTTTTCGATCACCACGCCGGGCATGGGCACGATCTCGGAGCAGACCGAGCCTTGCTCGATGTCCTTGCCCGTGTCCCAGGGGCGGCCTTTGTCGCGTGCCACCAGTTGCAGGTCGCGGCGTGTCATGTCCAGGCCTGCGGCGTAGCCATAGACCAGTTCATGGGCGTTGGCTTCGCTCACGCGGAAACCTTCTTTGCCGATGGCCAGCACCAGTTCCATCTCGAAGTGGTAGTTGTTGGTGCGGGGTGGGTAGTCGACCACAGCAACATGGTCCACGCCGCTTTCCACAAGGGTCTGCGGTGATTTGGTGAAGTAGAACGCTTGCTCGACGCTCTTGTCGACGGGGCGTCCCATCTCCACGGCGTGCGCATGGTAGTTGCGGCCCACACAAAAGATGCGGTTGATGGGGAAGCGCTCGGTTTTGCCACGGATGGGCAGGGATGGAACGGCGGGTGGCGTGAAGAGGTAAGAAGTCATGTGTCAGTGCTTATGGTGTGGTGTCGTGTGTATGGCACTTGCTTCGTCATTGCTAGCGAAGCGCGGCAATCCAGCGATGGATCGCCACGTCGCTTCGCTCCTCGCGATGACAAAGATGTAGTCTTTGCAGTTCATCTCAACCGCGGTTTTCGTAGACGCCGAGTTTGCGGTGAAGCGGTGACTCGTCGGCCATAAAGATGAAGGCGGGTTGGTTGGCGTTCAGGTTCTTCAGCGTCACAGCCTCGTAGCCGGGGGCGCAGCAGGTGTCGGCCTCAAGCAGGGTGAAGGTGCTGGCCACGATCTGCGCTTGCACCGCGCCCTCGATGACATGGAAGACCTGCGCGGGCGAGCGAGCAGGCAAACGCAGGGTTTGGCCGGGGCGCAGCATCAGGGCGTAAAAGCCCAAGATGTTTTCAGCATCACCACCGGTTTCGGGGTTGGTGTAAGTGACTTGCACCTGCTCCAAATTGGCGTCGTCCGAATCCAGCGATTCGAGCGCGGCCTTGGCGTCTTTCCAGGCGTAGCGCAGCATGGGGTAAGCCTTTTTGCTTCGCTCAAACACATGCGAGGGCACCACACCGCCACGGGCGTATTGCTTGTCGCCTTGGCCGGGCACAACGGTCTGTCGGTCGCCGTTGATGTGGTAGCTGGCTTCCATGTAATAGACCAGTGGCAAGTCCAGCACATCCAGCCAGATGACGGGCTCGGTGCCGTCGTGGCCGTGCTCGTGCCACAGGCCCGTGGGCGTCAGGATCAGGTCGCCCCGGCTCATGGGGCATTTTTCACCGTCTACCGTGGTCCAGGCACCTTCGCCTTCGACCACCATGCGCACCGCGTTGGGGGTGTGGCGGTGGCTGGGTGCCCACTCGCCGGGCATGAGCAGTTGCATGCCCAAATACATGGCCGCGCTCGCCTGCATTTTGTCGAGGCCGTGGCCGGGGTTGGCCAGCACCAGCACGCGGCGCTCGGCTTTTTCAATGGGGGTGAGTTCGCCCGCTTTGAGCAGCAGCGGCTTGATGTCTTGGTAAGCCCAGCAGGTCGGCTGGGTCTGGCGGGTGGGCACTTTGGGGGGCAGCACACCCCGCAGGCTGGGCCACAGCGGCACCAGGTTCACCTTGCGCAGGTCTTGCACATAGTCTGCGGGCAGGTCTTCGATGCGTCCGAGGTCGTTCATTTCTTTGTCCTTTTATGCGGTGGTCAAGAGGGTGTCATTGCGAGCGCAGCGAAGCAATCCTTGGATCGCCACGTCGCTGCGCTCCACGCGATGACAGGGTAGGGGCGGTGACGGTTGTTGAGTTTTCATGTCATCGGGTGTGTTGCGCTGCATCGAGGCAGTTGCCCACATTCCAGCCGTACAGCCATTCCATCGCATCATAAAAGCGCTCGGGGCTGCGGCCGCGCCACAGGTCGTTGCGCACCAAGCGCTCCACACCTTTGGCGTGGTAGATGCGGCCCATCTCGCGGCTGGAGAGCACGATGCGGGCGGTGCGGGCCACGCGGGCGCGTTGGTAGATGTCCAGCGCTTGGGGCCAGTCGTTGTTGTGAACGCGCAGCGCTTCACCCAAAGTGACGGCGTCTTCCATCGCCATGCAGGCGCCTTGCGCCATGTATTGGGTGGTGGGGTGGGCAGCGTCGCCCAGCAGGGTCACGCGGCCATAGGTCCACTGGCCAATCGGCTCTCGGTCGGCCGTGGCCCAGCGTTTCCAGGTCTTGGGCAGGTCAATCAGCTGGCGTGCTTTGGGGCAGATGCCCTGGAAGTAGCTTTGCACTTCTTCTTTGCTGCCATCCTTGACGCCCCATTCTTCTTGCTCGCGGCTGTGGAAGGTCACGACCACGTTGTACTGCTCGCCGCCTCGCAAGGGGTAGTGCACCAAGTGGCAATTGGGGCCAACCCAAATCGCTGCGGCGTTCCATTGCAGATCTTGCGGGAAGTCTTTTTTGTCGACCACGGCGCGATACACCACATGGCCTGTGACGCGGGCTGGGTCACTCACAAACTGCTCGCGCACCAACGACTTGACGCCATCGGCCCCGATCAGGGCGCAGCCCTGAAAGAGTTTGCCATTTTGGTCCCAAATGGTCACGCTGTGGTCGTCCTGCTCAATGCGCTCCACCCGGGTACTGGTGTGAAACTGCACCTGACCGGTTTCTTGTGCAGCTTCGAGCAGCGACAAATGCACATCGGCGCGGTGGATCACGGCATAGGGGTTGCCAAAGCGTTGGAGGAATTTTTCGTCGGTGGGGATCTTGCCGACTTGGTATTCGTCGATCGCGTCGTGCATCACCATGAATTCGGTGTAGACCGCACGGCCCCGGGCCTTGTCGCCAACACCCAAAGCGTCAAACGCATGAAAGCCGTTGGGACCAATTTGGATGCCCGCGCCGATCTCGCCGATTTCGGGGGCTTGCTCCAGCACGGTGACTTGAAATCCTTGACGCACCAAGGCGAGTGCGGCGGCCAAACCGCCTATGCCACCGCCTGCGACCAAAACGGGGAGGGTGTTGGATGATGGGCTCATGGGGGTTCCTGAAGTGGGATGGCAGATAGAAGAAGGATTCGATAAGTATACTTATTAAAAGACGACTTGGCATTGTCTGAACCTGGCCAAGGTGTCTGCAGAGTGTTCCCCGGACGGGTCATGGAAGCGACATGCATTCAAAGCTCAGTCTGCCTGAAAATACAAATGTGTTCAAAAAAAACAGTGGTTCGGTCGCTTCATGCCATTTTTCTCGGGTTTTCCCTATAGGTTGACAGGCTGTGGCGGCTTAACTTGAAAGCCCTTTCCGCTTATCTTCAGGAGTGATGCCATGGGTATGCAAGACAAGATCGGTGCCGTGCTGACGCAGGGCGTGCAGCGCGGCGATGTGCCCGGTGTGGTGGCCATGGTGGCCAACCGCGAGGGCGTGATTTACGAGGGTGCTTTTGGTGAGCGGGCCCTGGGCTCGGGCACGGCCATGACCACCGACACGGTCGGCTGGATCGCCTCCATGACCAAGGCCATCACCTCGGTGGCCGCCTTGCAGTGCGTGGAGCGCGGCTTGCTCAAGCTCGATGAACCGGCCAAAAACGTCTGCCCGCAGTTGGGCCAGGTGGGCGTGCTCACAGGTTTTGATGCCAACGGCCAACCCACCACTCGCCCACCCAAACGCGACATCACGCTGCGCCAGTTGCTCACGCACTCGGCCGGATTCAGCTATGAAATCTGGAACACCGATATGCAAAAGGTGCAGGCCGCGCAGGGTATTCCCAGCGTGACCGAATGCAAAAACAAGGCGCTGACGCTGCCTTTGCTGTTCGATCCGGGTGAGGCTTGGGAGTACGGCATCAACATCGATTGGGCCGGCAAGATGATCGAGGCCGCCAGCGGCCAGACCCTGGGCCATTACCTGAAAGAAAACATTCTGGGCCCGCTGGGCATGAACAGCACGGCCTTTCGCATTTCGGACGACATGCGCCAGCGCCTGGCCTCGCCGCATTTGCGTGGGCCCGATGGGCAGTTGGCGGTGTTCCCCTTCGAGATTCCGCAGGAGCCCGAGTTCGAGATGGGCGGTGGCGGCCTGTATGGCACGGCCGGGGATTACCTGCGCTTTTTGCGCATGGTGCTCAACGGCGGGCAGCTGGGCGGCGAGCGCATCCTCACCCCCGAGGGTGCGGCCTCGCTCGGTGTCAACCACATGGGGGATTGCCGCGTCTACAACCTCAAAGCCGCCATCCGCTTGACCAATGACGCCGAGTTCTTCCCGGGTGTGCCCAAGAGCTGGAGCCTGGCCTTTCAGATCAACCACGAGATCGCTCCCACGGGTCGCCCGGCTGGCGGCATGATGTGGGCGGGTCTGGCCAACTCCTACTATTGGATTGACCCCACAAGCGGGTTGGCAGGGGTATACCTCACGCAAATCTTCCCGTTTGCGGACCACAAGTCGCTGCCGTTGTACCTCGATTTCGAAAAGGCGGTCTACGACGCGCGCTGACGATCGCACGCTGGCATGTCAGGGGCATACCGGCGGGTGTTGCCCCTTTTTTGAAGTTTTGGAAGTGGCTCGAGTCTGTTGACTTGGGTTTGGCGTGGAGACCCTGAAAACCGGGCCAGCGTCGCCGTTTCAGTGGTTTGGCTGGGGCTGTGGTCTGAGGCCTTTGCGTCTCATGGTGTGGGCCAGATGTGGCTTGTTTCTTGGGCCCAAGCCGCTTGTTCAGGGGCCGTGGCTAAAATTCAAGGCTAATCTGAAAGACATGCCGTGCTCTTACTCATCGTATTGCTCCCACTTCTGCTGGGTACATTGGTCACGTTTTGGCTGGGTTCCCGCTCTCGTCTTCTGACCGCGTGCGCGGCGGGCGCTGTGACGGCCAGCAGTTTGGGCTTGTTGCTGTCGATGGCCCCGGTCGTGCTGGCGGGCGATACGGTCATGAACGCCTGGCCTTGGGTGCCTGAGATCGGGCTGAACCTGACGTTCCGGCTTGACGGCTTGTCGATGATGTTCGCGGGCCTGATCCTGTTCATCGGGCTGATGATCATTTTGTATGCGCACTATTACCTGAGCGCCAAGGATTCGGCGGGCAAGTTTTACAGCGAGATGATGCTGTTCATGGCCGCCATGCTGGGTGTGGTGTTGTCGGACAACTTGCTGCTCTTGGTGGTGTTTTGGGAGCTGACCAGCGTTTCGTCGTTCTTGCTGGTGGGTTACTGGAGCTACCGGCCCGACGCCCGCGCCGGCGCCCGTCAGGCATTGGCCGTGACCGGTGGCGGCGGCTTGGCCATGTTGGGGGGCTTTGTGCTCTTGGGCCAGATTGCGGGCACCTACGAGCTCAGTGAAATGCTGGGCAATGTGGCCGCCATTCAAGCCGACCCCATGTTCTTGCCCGCGCTCCTTTTGATTTTGCTCGGGGCTTTCACCAAGAGCGCTCAGTTCCCCTTCCACTTTTGGCTGCCTGACGCGATGGCCGCGCCCACGCCCGTGTCGGCTTACCTGCACTCGGCCACCATGGTCAAGGCCGGGGTGTTTTTGCTCATGCGCATGTACCCGGTCTTGGCCGGATCGGGTTATTTCGAGGCGATTGTCACCACGGTGGGCCTGATCACCGTGTTGTTCGCGGCTTTCATTGCCATCTTCAAGCACGACCTCAAGGGCTTGTTGGCTTATTCCACCGTCAGCCACTTGGGCCTGATCACCTTCTTGGTGGGTTTGGGCTCGCCGCTGGCCGCCGTGGCGGCGGTGTTCCATGTGCTCAACCACGCCACCTTCAAGGCTTCGCTGTTCATGATCGCGGGCATCGTGGACCACGAAACCCATTCGCGCGACATGCGCAAGCTCGGTGGTCTGTGGTCGCTCATGCCCTGGACGGCCACGCTGTCCATGGTGGCGGCCGCGTCCATGGCGGGTGTGCCTTTGACCAACGGCTTCCTGTCCAAAGAAATGTTCTTCACCGAGGCCGTGGTCGGAACATCGGGCACTTTTGCCTGGTTGGTGCCTGCTTTGGTGACCCTGGCCGGGGTCTGCAGCGTGGCGTATTCGCTGCGCTTTGTGCACGACACATATTTCAATGGGCCGCTGGGCGATGTGCCCAACACCCACCCGCACGAGCCGCCGCTGGGCATGAAGCTGCCTGCCATGCTGCTGGTCACGCTGTGCATTGTGGTGGGGGTGTTGCCCGCGCTCACGCTGGGCCCGCTGGTTGATGTGGCGGCCACCGCATTGGCTGGCAAACCGCTGCCTGAATACCACTTGTCCATTTGGCACGGTTTCAATTTGCCATTGCTCATGAGCGCGATCGCGCTGGTGGTGGGCATTGCGCTGTACCTGATGCTGGCCAAAAACAAGCGCCTGCACCGCATCGAATCCGAAGCCTGGTTTGGCCGCGCCACCGGTCGCCAAATGTTCGAAGGCCTGATTGATGGTCTGTTTGTGCTGTCTGCGCGGGTCACCACACGCCTTGAAAACGGCTCACTGCAAAGCTACATCGCCTGGATGCTGGGCGGCGTGGTGCTGGTGGTGGGCTGGCCCTTGCTGGGCAGCGGCATTGGCACCGGGCCGCGCGAGCTGCTGCCCGCATCGCCTCTGGCCATCATGATCTGGCTCTTGCTGGGTGCGGTCAGCCTGGCGCTGGCACTGCAGCATCACAAGCGCTTTCAGGCGGTGGTGCTGGTGGGCGTGGTGGGCTTGGTCACATCGCTCACCTTTGTCAGCCTGTCTGCCCCCGATTTGGCCCTGACTCAGTTGTCGGTCGAGGTGGTCTCTACGGTCTTGTTGCTCATGGGTCTGGCTTTGCTGCCCCAACATTCGCCACGCGAGTCGAGTGTGGTCAGACGCGTCCGCGACGCTGCTCTCGCATTGGCCGCTGGTGTGGGCATGGCTTGGCTGACCTGGGTTTTCTTGACCCGAGAATTCAGCTCGATTTCTTGGTTCTTCTTGGACAAGTCGATTCCGGTGGGCGGTGGCTCCAACGTGGTCAATGTGATCCTAGTGGACTTCAGGGGCTACGACACCTTTGGCGAGATCACGGTGCTGGGCATTGCCGCCATTGGTGTGCTGGCCCTGATGGAGGGCATGCGCACGCGTCGCCCCACACAAGACCCCGATGGCCGCACCTGGACCTTTGCCGCCCAACCCCTGATGCTGCGGGTGGCCGCAGGGGTGGTGCTGCCGGTGGCCTTGGTGTTCACCATTTATATCTTCATGCGTGGGCACAACATGCCCGGTGGCGGATTCATCGCAGGCCTGATCACCGCCGTGGCGCTGGTGCTGCAGTTCATGTCCATGGGGCAAGCCAAGGCCGAGTACCTGCTGCGCGGCCAGGCTGGTCGACGCTTTGTGAAGTGGATTGGCTCGGGTCTGGGCATTGCCGGGCTGACTGGTGTGGGCGCCTTTGTCTGGGGCCGCCCCTTCTTGACCAGTGCCCACGGCAACCCGGTGGTGCCAGTCTTGGGTGAGCTTCCGCTGGCCTCGGCCGCCTTGTTTGACTTGGGGGTCTACTTGGTGGTGGTGGGCGCGACCTTGTTGACCATCTCGGTGCTGGGCTCTGTCACACGCGAAGTGCCAGGCGCTGCGTCCAAACCCTCCTAGGTGGCCGCATGAACTTTGCCGTTTCCCCATTGAGCGATTTGAGTCGCAGCAAGGAGCTCTCATGAGCATGGAATTTTTGTTGGCCAGCGGTATCGGTTTTGTGACCGCCTGTGCTGTTTATTTGATGCTGCGAGGACGGACTTTCACCGTCGTGCTGGGTTTGTCTCTGCTGGGCTACGCTGTCAACGTCTTCATCTTTTCTATGGGCCGTTTGTGGAGCAATGCCCAGCCCATCTTGCAAGGTCAAGGCCCTGTGGCTGACCCACTGCCGCAAGCCCTGGTCCTCACCGCCATTGTGATCGGCTTTGCGACCACCGGCTTTGTCATTGAACTGGCCCTGCGCAGTCGCCACGAAAGCGGCAGCGACCATGTGGATGGGCAAGAGCCCGGGCAAGCTGGTGGTGCAGCCCGCGGAGGACAAGCCTGATGTTTGATGCAGTTTTCTCTTTTTGGCTGCAGCACGCGCCTGTGTTGTCGGTCCTGCTGCCCGTGTTCACGGCGGTGGCTTTGCTGTTGCTCGGTGATGGCTCCCAGCAAGTGGCGGCAGGTGGACACGTTGATCAGCGCCAACGTTGGTCTCGCCGCTTAGGGCTGGCTTCGGTTTTGCTGGGTTTGCTCATGGCTGTGGGTCTGGTGGTTCAGGCCAGCAGCGGTGAATTGTTGGTCTACCAATTGGGTGAATGGCCTGCGCCTTTTGGCATCGTGATGGTGTTCGACCGTTTGTCCGGCCTGATGGTGCTGCTGACTTACCTTGTGGCCGTGCCTGTGCTCTGGTACGCCACAGGCGGCTGGGACACGCGGGGGCGTCATTTCCATGCGCTGTTCCAGTTCCAACTCATGGGGCTGTGCGGTGCGTTCATGACGGGTGATTTGTTCAACCTGTTCGTGTTTTTTGAGGTCTTGCTGATCGCCTCTTATGTGCTGCTGGTGCATGGCCAGGGGCGCGAGCGCTTTCGCATGGGTATCCATTACGTGGTGCTCAATTTGTCGGCTTCGTGCTTGTTCCTGATTGGCCTGGCCATGGTCTACAGCGTGACCGGCACACTCAACATGGCCGATGTGGGCCTGCAGGTGGCGCAACTCACGGGTGACAGTGCTTGGCTGGCGCGGGCGGCGGCGTTGGTGCTGCTGGCCGTGTTCGGCCTGAAGGCCGCGCTGGTGCCGCTGTACTTTTGGCTGCCGGGCACTTATGCGGCGGCCAGTGCGCCTGTAGCGGCGCTGTTTGCCATCATGACCAAGGTCGGGGTGTACAGCATCATCCGCACACACTGGGTGATTTTTGGCGTGGGGGGTGGGGAGTCTGCTTTGGCCGTGGCCGACTGGCTGCTGCCACTGGCTTTGACCACCAGCGCCCTTGGGGTGTTGGGCGCCTTGGCAGCGCACAGCATGAGCCGCTTGGTGGCCTATCTCACGGTGTCCTCGGTGGGCACTTTGCTGGCCTGTGTAGGCTTGTACACCACCGACACTTTGTCAGCGGCGCTTTATTACACGCTGCACAGCACCATTGTCATTGCGGGTTTGTTCTTGCTCGTGGAGCTGATGGCTGCGCAGCGCGGTCAAGCCTTGGACAAACTGCGCCCCGCGGTGGCCGTGTGCGAGCCGGTGCTGCTGGGTCTGATGCTGCTGTTTGGCGCCGCCTCGGCTGCGGGTTTGCCGCCTTTGCCCGGCTTTTTGGGTAAGCTCATGATTTTGGAGAGCAGCTCGGGTCTGCCCGCACAGGCCTGGGTCTGGACCGTGGTGCTGAGTGTGGGCTTTTTCACCATCGTGGGCTTGGCCCGCGCGGGTGTGGTTCTGTTTTGGCACATTCAGCCCGAGCCGGATGAGGCGCAAGGCAACTCGGGCAGCAGCCCCAAGCTCTTGTCGGCCGTGTGGGCCTTCATGGCGCTGACCGTGGCCATGGCTGTGCTGGCTTCGCCCATCAAGCGTTACACCGACGATACCGCCACACAACTGGCCGACACGGCCGCTTATGCCAAAGCCGTACTGGGTTTGGAGGCTGGCCAATCCACAACCAGCACGCGGGCGTATGACGGTGCACGTCCATCGGCACCAGTTTCTGCACTTGCTTCGGAACCCGAATCTCCAGCCAAGGAAAACCGATGAAACAGTCCCCTGCGCATCAGACCCCTCGGGCGACATGGCTGAGCCATCCCGTACTTTCTTTGTTGTTGGGCATCAGTTGGCTGGCTTTGTCGCACAGTTTGGCCCCGGTGCACCTCTTGTCGGCTGTGTTGATCGCGCTGATTGTGCCGCGGCTGATCCATCCGTTTTTAGGTCCGGCAGCCCACATCCGGTGGGGCGCAGCTTTGCGTCTGGTTGGGGTGGTCCTCAAGGACATTGTGATGTCCAACATCACTGTGGCCCGCTTGGTGCTTGGCTCCATGAAAGCCATGTCGCCGGCCTGGATGGCCGTGCCTTTGGCCAGTGATCACGCGATGGTCAACGCTTTGTTCGCCAGCATCATCACCACCACGCCGGGCACGGTGTCTTGTGTGGTGGATGAGACTCGGCGCGAAATCTTGGTCCATGCGCTGAACTGCGACGATGCGCAAGCCATGATCGATGATATGAAAACCCGCTACGAAGCGCCCTTGTTGCACATCTTTGGGTGCAACGAGGCATCTGCACCCCTCGGAAAGAAAGGCCTGCAATGAGCATCCTGGATTTGGCCCTGTCGGTCGCAATTGTGGCCGTCACCTTGGCGGTGGCGCTGTGCGCCTGGCGGCTTTTTCGTGGCCCCGAAACCACCGACCGCATTCTTGCGCTTGACACTTTGTCGATGAACGCTGTGGCCCTGATCGTCTTGTTGGGCATCCGCTGGCAAACTGCGTTGCTGTTTGAGGCCGCCTTGCTGGTGGCCATGTTGGGTTTTGCCTCGACGGTGGCGCTGGCGCGTTACCTCAGCCGCGGTGATGTGGTCGAATAAAAGGAGTCTCTCATGCACACCCTGATTGAATGGACTGCAGCGGCTTTGATTTTGATTGCTGCCTTTTTCTTGCTGGTCGGCGCCATTGGACTGGTGCGCCTGCCTGATTTTTACATGCGCATGCACGCCCCCACCAAGGCGTCTACCTTGGGCGTTGGCGGTATTTTGGTGGCTTCGATGCTGGTGTCGGCCTTTCAGGGCCGTGCGGGCATGGCCGAGTTGCTCATCACTTTGTTTGTGTTTGTCACCGCGCCCGTGTCGGCCAACCTGATGGCCCAGGCTGCGCTGCACCTGAAAGCGCGATCACAAGCTCCCGTGCCACCACAAGCTGTGCCAGAGCGACATAAAAGCTGAATTGACCTCTGACATTGCGACTAGAATTAACCGACCGCCCGGTTGGTTAACGCATTGGTTGGAACAATTTTTGCCATTTCACCGGGTTTTGACCTCTTCAAGGAAAACACCCCATGTCCCAAGTCCTGCAAAGTTTCATCGGTGGCCAGTGGATCGGCCAGCAAGGTGCGCAAGCCCTTCGCAGCGCCGTCAACGGCCAAACGGTGTTCCAGACCCATGCCGAGTCGATTGATTTTGGCGACGCGGTGCACTACGCCCGCACCGTGGGCCTGCCCAATTTGCTCAAGCTGGACTTTCAAGAACGTGCCCAGCGCCTGAAGGCCTTGGCCAAGTATTTGGGTGAGCACAAAGAGCAGCTGTACGCCATTTCCACCCACACCGGTGCCACCCGCGCTGACAGTTGGGTGGACATCGAAGGCGGCGCGGGCACGCTGTTCGCCTATTCGGGCATGGGCAGCAACGAGTTGCCCAGCGGCAACCTGATCCACGAAGGCCCAGCATTCCCGTTGGGCAAAAAAGGCGGCTTTGCGGGCACGCACATCCTGGTGCCGCGCGGCGGCATTGCGGTGCACATCAATGCCTTCAATTTCCCTATCTGGGGCTTGCTTGAAAAATTTGCGCCGAGCTTTTTGGCGGGCATGCCTTGCATCGGCAAGCCCGCTTCGTCCACCAGCTACCTGACCGAAGCCATGGTTCGCATGGTCGAGAAATCGGGCATCTTGCCTGCCGGTTCGCTCCAGCTGGTGATCGGCTCCACGGGCGACCTATTGGACCGCCTGAATGGCCAGGATGTGGTGACGTTTACCGGCTCGGCCGACACCGCCGCCATGCTGCGCGTGCACCCCAATGTGGTCAAGCACAGCATCCCCTTCAACGCCGAAGCCGACTCGCTCAACTGCGCCATCCTCGCGCCCGATGTCACGCCTGATGACGAAGAGTTCGATTTGTTCGTGAAAGAAGTCGCCCGCGAGATGACCGTCAAGGCGGGTCAGAAGTGCACCGCGATTCGCCGCGCCATCGTGCCGCGCCAGCATCTGGACGCCGTCGCTGAAAAGCTCAAGGCCCGTTTGGCCAAAGTGGTGGTGGGTGACCCGTCGGTTGAAGGCGTGAAGATGGGGGCACTGGCCTCGCATTCGCAGCAAGCCGACGTGGCCGAGCGCGTGGCGCTGCTGCGCCAAAGCGCCGAGCTGGTGTTTGGCGGTGGTGCCGATTTCAGCCCAGTGGGCGAGGGCGTTGCCCAAGGCGCGTTCTTCCAGCCCACATTGCTGCTGTGCCAAAAGCCTTTGCAAACCGACAGCGTGCACCACGTGGAAGCCTTTGGCCCCGTGAGCACCCTCATGCCTTACGACGGCATCGACGAAGCGCTGCAACTGGCCGCACGCGGTCAGGGCAGTTTGGTCGGCACGTTGGTCACCAAAGACCCGCAGATTGCGGCCTGCATCATCCCGGTGGCGGCCGCTTTGCATGGCCGCTTGCACATTCTGGACCGCGAATCGGCGGTGGAGTCGACCGGTCACGGCTCGCCGCTGCCGCCGCTCAAACACGGCGGCCCAGGCCGTGCTGGTGGGGGTGAAGAGCTCGGCGGCATCCGCGCCGTCAAGCACCTGATGCAGCGCACTGCGTTGCAGGGCTCGCCCACCATGATCGCTGCGGTGACGGGCGAGTACATGCGCGGCGCCAAGCTGATCGAGACCGAGGTCCACCCTTTCCGCCGGTACTTTGAAGAGTTGCAAATTGGCGAGAGCTTGCTGACCCACCGCCGCACCGTGGGCGAGGCCGACATCGTGGCCTTTGGTGGTTTGTCGGGTGACTATTTCTACATGCATTTCGACGAGATCGCGGCCAAGGACTCGCCATTTGGCAAACGCATCGCGCACGGCTACTTTGTGCTGTCGGCGGCGGCGGGCTTGTTTGTCTCGCCCGCGCCCGGCCCGGTGCTGGCCAACTACGGCCTCGACACCCTGCGCTTCGTCAAGCCCGTGGGGATTGGCGACACCATTCAGGCCCGATTGACGGCCAAACGCAAGATCGACCGCAACAAGAAAGACGCCAACGGCGTGGGGCAGGGCGTGGTGGCTTGGGATGTGGAAGTGAGCAACCAATTGGGCGAGCTCGTGGCCAGCTACGACATCTTGACGCTGGTGGCCAAAAAGGGCTGAGGCCTCCGAGGAGCGCTATGAACTGGTACGACCGCGTGGTGCTCCCTTACATGATCGACATGGCCTGTGGCCTGCCGATGGTGCAGGCGCAGCGCCGCCAGTTGGTTCCCCAAGCGCAGGGGCGCGTGCTGGAAATTGGCATGGGCACGGGGCGCAACCTGCCTTTTTATGACCGAAACCGCGTGACGCGTTTGGTGGGGGTGGACCCGGCCATGCAGATGCACCACCTGGCCCAAAAGCGCAGCCAAAAGGCGGGCATCGCCGTCGAGTTGATTGGCCTGTCGGCCGAGCAGCTGCCCACAGCAGACGCCAGCTTCGACACCGTGGTCTGCACCTACACCCTGTGCAGTATTCCGGATGCGGCGCAGGCCCTGCGCGAGATGCGTCGGGTTTTGGCACCGGGTGGCCAGCTCCTTTTTTGCGAACATGGCCGCGCCCCGGATGCGAGCGTACGCCGTTGGCAAGATCGACTGCAGCCGCTGTGGGGCCCCTTGGCTGGCGGGTGTCAGTTGGGGCGTGACATTCCGGCTTTGTTGCTGGAGGCAGGGTTTGTGGCCGATACCCAATCGGCTTATCTGGCGGGGCCTCGACCCATGACATTTCATTACTGGGGCCAGGCGCAAGCGGCCTGATCCATTGCTTCCGGGATAATCCAAGGCATGAGATCCCCCATTGCCGTTGTCGACGTTGACCGTTGTGAAACTTGGACCCGTTACAAAAACGGATTGTGCGACAGCTGCGCCGCCAACTGCTGCACCATGCCGGTTGAGGTGAAGATGCCCGATCTGGTGCGGCTGGGCATGGTGGACCCGTTTGAGGCCGAGCACGATGACCCCAAACAGATTGCCAAGCGTTTGACCAAAGCCGGTCTGATCGAGCACTTCAACTTCAAGAACAGCATTTTCAGTTTGGCGCGTCGCGCCAGTGGTGATTGCCATTTGCTGGATGCCAAAACCCGGCGCTGTACGGTCTACGACAAGCGTCCCAACACCTGTCGCTTGCATCCTCAGGTGGGGCCGCGCCCCAACCACTGCCCTTACGGTAACAAAGCGCAGTCGCGCTGAGATGCATAAAAAAAGCCTCCCGACTGGAAAGTCGGGAGGCTTTGAACTTTGAAGAACAGGGCGTTTACATCGTGTCGATGAAGCTGCGCAGCTTGTCCGAGCGGCTGGGGTGCTTGAGCTTGCGCAGCGCCTTGGCTTCGATCTGGCGGATGCGTTCGCGTGTCACATCAAACTGTTTGCCGACTTCTTCCAAAGTGTGGTCGGTGGACATCTCGATGCCGAAACGCATGCGCAGCACTTTGGCCTCGCGGGGCGTGAGGCTGTCGAGGATGTCTTTGACCACATCGCGTAGGCCCGCTTGCAGTGCCGCGTCCATGGGCGCGGTGTGTGTGCTGTCCTCGATGAAATCACCCAGGTGGCTGTCGTCGTCGTCACCGATCGGCGTTTCCATGGAGATCGGCTCTTTGGCGATCTTCATGATCTTGCGGATCTTGTCTTCCGGAATCTCCATCTTCTCGGCCAGGATGGAGGCATCGGGCTCAAAGCCGAATTCCTGCAAGTGCTGACGCGAGATGCGGTTCATCTTGTTGATCGTCTCGATCATGTGCACCGGGATGCGGATCGTGCGGGCTTGATCCGCAATGGAGCGGGTGATGGCCTGGCGAATCCACCAGGTGGCGTAGGTCGAGAACTTGTAGCCACGGCGGTATTCGAACTTGTCCACCGCCTTCATGAGGCCGATGTTGCCTTCCTGGATCAAGTCGAGGAACTGCAGACCGCGGTTGGTGTACTTCTTGGCGATGGAGATCACCAGGCGCAAGTTGGCCTCAATCATCTCTTTCTTGGCATCGCGTGACGAGCGCTCACCGGCGTTCATGCGCTTGTTGATGTCCTTGAGCTCATCGAGCGGCACCACCACCTGCGATTGCAGATCGATGAGTTTTTGTTGCAAATCTTGCACGGGCGGGATGTTGCGGCCCATGACCGCACTCCAGCTCTTGCCTGCGGCGGCTTGTTTTTCGATCCACTTGAGGTTGAGCAACTGGGACTCAACACGCTTGCCATTTTTGTCACGGCCGCTGAAATCGGTGATGAAGTTGTCTTGAGGGTAACCGCACTTGTCCACGATGATGCGGCGCAGCTCGCGCTCTTTTTTACGCACATCGTCGACCTGGCCGCGCACCATGTCGCACAGCTTTTCAATGGTCTTGGCGGTGAAACGGATGGTCATCAGCTCCTCAGACAGAGCAGACTGGACCTTGACGTAAGCGGGGGTGCCCCAGCCTTCTTTGTCGTACACCTTGTGCACTTTTTCGAAGTACTCGGTGATGCGGTCGAAGCGCTCGAGGGCTTGGTTTTTCAGCTCTTCAAGCTTCTTGGTCAGGGCTTTGGAGCCGCCTTTGCCATCGTCATCGTCGGCTTCGTCGAATTCGTCGAAGTCTTCTTCGGCCACATAGTCATCGGCCTCGTTCAGGTTGGCGAAACCGTCCACCACGGTGGAGATGACGACCTTGCCTTCACGGATTTCGTTGGCCATGCGCAAGATTTCGGCGATGGTGGCGGGCGATGCGCTGATCGCGGCCATCATATCCATCAAGCCGCCTTCGATCCGCTTGGCGATTTCGATCTCACCTTCGCGCGTCAGCAGTTCTACGGTGCCCATTTCGCGCATGTACATGCGCACGGGGTCGGTGGTGCGGCCGAATTCGCTGTCCACAGTGGACAGGGCGGCTTCGGCGGCTTCTTCGGCTTCTTCTTCGGTCGAGCCGGTGGGCGCGTTGTCGGTGATGATCAGGCTTTCAGCGTCGGGCGTTTGCTCGTACACCGCCACACCCAAGTCGTTCAGGGTGGCGATCACCACTTCCAGCGTTTCGGCATCGACCAGTTTGTCGGGCAAGTGGTCGCTGATTTCGCCGTTGGTGAGGTAGCCGCGCGTCTTGCCCAACTTGATCAGGGCTTTGAGGCGGTCGCGGCGCTGCTTCATTTCGGCTTCGGTCAGGACGGTTTCGTCCAAGCCGAATTCCTTCATCAAGGCGCGTTCTTTGGCCTTGCTGATCTTCATGCGCAGGGGCTTGACCTTTTCGCCTGTCTCCGTCACGTTGTCGGCGACAGGTTCGCCTTGCAGATCGTCCTCGAGTTCGGCCAATTCATCGTCGATGCTGGGCTCGGCGATGCTGCCTTTCTTTTTGGGGCCGCGCTTGGCGCCCGTGACGACTTTTTTGGCAGCAGTTTTGCTGTCTTCGATGGGTGCAGTTGCTTTGGTCGATTTGGTCGGTTTTTTCACTTCGACTTCGGCTGCAACGTCTTTGGCTTTGACTTTGGCAGCGGGTTTTTTCTCAATGGCTTCTGGTTTTTTGGCGGGCACGGAGGCGGCTTTCTTCACGGGCTTGGCAGGAGTCGCTGGGCTGGCCGATGTTTTGAGCTTGCTGGGTAACGCTTTGGCAGCCGGTTTTTCTGCGGGTTTTGCAGCAACCTTGGCAGGTGCTTTGGCCTGGCTCGCCACAGGGGTTGGCTTTTTGGCCGGAGCTTTTGCGATCACTTTGCTGGCTGCTTTGGGCACGGCGGCGGGCGCAGGTGCTTTTTTGGCAGGGGGAGCTTTGACAACGGTTTTGGATTTGGCAGGGGCCTGGGCAGGCTTCTTCGGTTTTTGAGCGGGCATGAATAACCTCGAGACACAAAAAGAGACAAGGAAACAGACACAGTCAGCGCCAAATACATCCCGGCGCGGGCGTGGTTTGAGGGACAGATGAAAACCACAGTTGGGTGTTCAAGCTGCATTGGCAAGGTTGTGGGCGAACATTTCGAGTGCAGTCCTTGCGGAACGGTGACTGGCCCGCATGGGGGCATCGCGTGGATGGCGTTGGTCTGGCCGGAGGTGCTGCTGTCGCGCTTGCCGAAAACCTTGGATTATAACTGTTTTTTAGCGTTGTAAGGGCAGTTGTGTTCAGCGAGGGCGCGGAGCCACAGCGACTTTGGGCGGTCATGGGGCGTTTTCAAGTCAAGGCCATGCGGCTCAGTCACTCTCGGCCTGCCTGAACTTCATCAAAGCCATCAGGCCACCAGCGCTGCTGTTGAACACAGAGAATGTGCCACCCATGCGCTGCACGGAGCGCTCCACAATGGCCAGACCCAGGCCCGAGCCTGTGGCAGCCGTGCGTGCGGCATCCCCTCTGAAGAAAGGTTGGGTCAGATTTTTCAGGCTTTCTTCCGACACGCCAGGGCCTTGGTCGCGCACCCGCAGCAGCACCCAGCCTTCGTGCACACGGGCCACAATTTCGACGCGTGTGATGCCGTCAGCGGGGCTTTGTCCGTAGCGCCGCGCGTTCTCCAGCAGGTTGGACAGCACGCGCCCCAGTTCCACGGGTTCTGCTTGTACCTGCAGATCTTCCCCTACATCCACCGTGATTTGCAGCCGTGGGTTGTGTCGCCATGGCGTGATGCAGCGGCTGATGACCCCGGACAAAAGCACCGGTCCCAAGTCGGTGGGTTCCGGGCGGGCATAGTCCAAAAACTTGTCAATGATGTCATCGAGTTGCTCGATGTCGGCCACCATCAAATCACGGGTTTGCGCATCGTTGACGCTCAGTTCAGTCTCCAGCCGCAAGCGGGCCAGGGGCGTGCGCAGGTCATGCGAAATCCCGGCCAGCATCAAAGCGCGTTCGGCCTCGATCTTGGCCAGTCGCTCGGCCATGCGGTTGAAGCCGATGTTGACTTCTCGGATCTCACTGGTGGCAGCCCTTTCGTCAAGTGGGTCTCCATGAAAGTGGCCTTCACGCACACGGCTGGCCGCGTAGGACAGGCGTTTGAGCGGGCGGTTGATCAGGCCAGCCAAAAAAGCTGCGCCGCCCAGCGACAAGGCGGTGGTGAAGCTCAGCCAGATGATCCAGGCGCTGCCCCCCAAGGGTTTCAGTCGCGAGGGGTCCATTTGCAGCCAATAGCTGTCGCGCTCGATGGGAAAGCCAATCCACAGCCCATCTTCCTCGTTCACGCTGGAAGCAATGAGGGTGCCAGGCCCCAGTCGCTTGACCATTTCGTCGACCAGGCGTTTGTCCATGCCGGAATCGGTGAATGCGACGATGCGGTCCGTGCGCTCACGCAATTGGATGCGGACATCCTCTTCGTCGGCCAGCATTTCGATGAGCGACAAACGTGCAATTTCATCGCTGTTTTTCAGCGCGGTTTTGGTCAGGTTCACCACCGTGGCAATTTGGTGGGCATTGCGCAGGATGCGTGGCTCATACTCCTGAGTTTTGAACATCTGCAGCCAGGCCACACTGCTGAAGAAAATCAGCAGGGCCAACCAAATGAAGGTGCGCCAAAACAGGCTGAGTTTCACGAGAGGGCCTTCCGGTGCAGCGGCAGCCACCCCATCCGATGCAGTGGGCTCGGGTTTCACGGTTGTCCATCGGGCACAAAGACGTAACCGACCCCCCAGACGGTCTGGATGATTTTGGGTGAAGCCGGGTCGACTTCGATCATTTTGCGCAGACGGGAAATCTGTACATCCAGGCTGCGGTCGAAGGGTTCGAACTCGCGGCCGCGTGCCAGTTGGGCCAGTTTGTCGCGTGTCAGCGATAGCCGAGGGTGTCTGGCCAAGGCCTTGAGCATGGCGAATTCGCCAGTGGTCAAGGGTATATTCACGCCGTTTTTGCTCAGTGACCGGTCGCCCAAGTCGAGCTTGAACTGTCCAAAGGCGATGACCTCTTCATCGGTCGAGGGTGAGCCGGGCAGTTCGCTGACAGGTCTGCGGCGCAGCACCGCGTGGATGCGGGCCAGCAATTCACGGGGGTTGAAGGGTTTGCCCAAATAGTCGTCGGCCCCAATTTCCAGACCGTTGATGCGGTCCACGTCTTCGCCCTTGGCGGTCAACATGATCACAGGGGTTTTCACGCCGCTGGCCCGCAATCGCTTGCAGATGCTCAGGCCGTCTTCGCCCGGCAGCATCAGGTCGAGCACCAACATGTCGATGGACTCGCGCTGCAAGATGCGATCGAGTGCTCGGCCGTCTTCGGCCAACAGCACGTCAAAGCCCTCTTGCGTTAAGAATCGACGCAACAGATCACGAATGCGTGCGTCATCGTCCACGATGACGATTTTGTCCAAACGTTGAGAAGCGCTCATCTTGTTTATTGGGCGGTCCAGCCGCCGTCCATGTTCCAGGCCACGCCGCGCACATTGTTGCCTGCAGCCGAGCAGAAGAACACCGCCAGTTCGCCCAGTTCTTCGGGCGTGGTGAACTGCATGGAGGGCTCCTTCTCTTGCAATAGCACTTTCTTGGCTTCTTCATTGGACAAGCCCATGGCCACGGCCTTGGCGTCCACCTGTTTTTGCACCAGCGGAGTCAGCACCCAGCCGGGGCAAATGGCGTTGCAGGTCACGCCGGTGGTGGCGTTTTCGAGCGCGGTGACCTTGGTCAGGCCCACCACGCCGTGCTTGGCGGCCACATAGGCCGATTTTTCGGCCGACCCAACCAGGCCATGGATGGAGGCGACGTTGATGATGCGGCCCCAGTTGGCGGCCTTCATGGCGGGCAGGGCCAAGCGTGTGGCGTGGAAGGCGCTGCTCAGGTTGATGGCGATGATGGCGTCCCAGCGCTCGATCGGGAATTCTTCGATCTTGGCCACATGCTGGATGCCTGCGTTGTTGACCAAAATGTCGACGCGGCCAAAGGTGTCGGCAGCGAACTTCATCATGGCCTCGATTTCAGAGGCTTTGCTCACGTCGGCGCCGTGGTAAGCCACTTTCACACCCAGGGCAGCGATTTCGGATTGGGCGCCTTCGGCATCGCCAAAACCATTGAGCACGATGTTGGCGCCTTGTTTGGCCAAAGCCTTGGCAATGCCCAGTCCAATGCCGCTCGTAGAACCGGTGACCAACGCTGTTTTACCTTGCAACATGTTTTCTCCTCCGAAAGATGATTTAGGATGTTCAAAAGACCATTATCGCGCCGCCCAAGCCCGGTTTGACGGGCCAACTCTTTAGATTGTTTCCGATTGTCATGACCTTGCTCCCCACCTTAGCCCCCGTTGCCACTGACCTATCCCCCCAGCTCGAATGGGTGACTTGCCCACACCCCGAAGGGCAGCACCGCATGGCCTTTTGGCGTTGGGGCGACGCGAGTGCCCGCCGCTTGGTGGTGTGTGTGCATGGCCTGACCCGTCAGGGCCGGGATTTTGACCGCTTGGCCCAAGCCCTTGTGGCACAAAGCTCCGAGCCACTGCAAGTGATCTGCCCCGATGTGGCGGGACGAGGCCGCAGCGAATGGCTGAGCGATCCTGCCCTGTACCAAATTCCGCAATACGCAGGCGACATGCTGGCCATGCTGGGCCAGATTCAGCAGCACTTGGGGGCGGACAAGCCCCTGCAATCGCTCGACTGGGTGGGCACCAGCATGGGTGGCTTGATCGGCATGGTGTTGGCTGGGCAGCCGGGCTTGCCCTTGCCTTGCCCCATTCGCTGCTTGGTGCTCAACGATGTGGGCCCGGCCATCACCTGGTCGTCGGTCCAACGCATGCAAACCTATGTGGGGCAATACGGCCAATACCGCGACCTCGATGAAGCCGCAGCCGCTTTGTGGACCCTGTCTCAAGGCTTTGGCCCGGTTTTGCCCCAGGTCTGGCGCGAGATGTCAGCGCACATGACCCGTCCCACCGCCGATGGCCAGTTGACCCTGCATTACGACCCCGCCATCGGGGTGCCCGTGCGGGCCTTGACCCCCGAAGCGGCGACCGCGGGTGAAGCCATGTTGTGGTCTTTGTACGACCAGATTCAGGCCAAAACCCTGTTGATTCGGGGGCAGGACTCTGACTTGCTGACGCCCGAAACGGCCAACCAGATGACGCAGCGTGGCCCCCGTGCCCAGCTGGACACTTGGCCGGGGTGCGGTCATGCGCCCACCTTGACAGGAGACGATCAGATCGCGGTGTTGACGCATTTTTTGTTGGCCAACTAGGTTCATGGTCAGCCCCACCTCCAGCCACGCGGCCAGCCCGATGTCCACGTCGGGCCGCTTGCATGCACCCCATTTGCCGCCCGTCGTGCTGGCCACAGCACAAGGGTCAGAACAAACCGAAACCCTGACCAAAGCCCGCGCCTTTGCCGAACCCCTGATTGCCGGTGAAACGCTGGACACGGGTGAAAACATCCTGGCGCATGCCGATGCCGTGGCCGCAATTTTGGCGGGCATTGGGGGATCGGTGGCCATGCAGGCGGCCACTTACCTGGTGTATGCCTGCCCGCACCTGAACAAACCCGAAGAGGTGATGGCCAAGGCCTTTGGCCCTGAGTTGGCGCAACTGGCCATGCAGACCAACCAGCTGGTGCATGTGCAGCGCCTCTCGCGTGCGGCCGAATCGGGCACCCATGGCCCTGACAACACGCCGCTGAGCCCGCGCATCCAGACCGAAAACGTGCGCAAAATGCTGCTGGCCTTCAGCCGCGACTTGCGCGTGGTCATGCTTCGCCTGGCCTCGCGTTTGCAAACCCTGCGCCATTACGCCGCCACCAAGCTGCCCGTGCCCCCAGCTTTGGCCAGCGAGTCTTTGCAGGTGTTCGCGCCTTTGGCCAACCGTTTGGGCATTTGGCAGATCAAATGGGAGATAGAAGACCTGTCCTTCCGTTTTCTGGAGCCTGCGACCTACAAAGACATTGCCCGCTTACTGGACGAAAAACGCACCGAGCGTGAGCGCCATATGGTGGATCTGCGTTTGCGCTTGCAGCAGGCCTTGTCCGAGCAGGGCATTGCGGCTTCTGTGGATGGGCGCCCCAAGCACATTTACAGCATCGTGCGCAAAATGCGCGGTAAGTCGCTGCCATTTGAGCGCGTGTTCGACATCCGGGCGCTGCGTGTGGTGGTGCCGAGCGTGGCCGATTGTTACCAGGCGCTCAGCTGGGTGCACGAGCACTTTGTGCCAATCGCCGAGGAGTTTGACGACTATATCGCCAAGCCCAAAGCCAACGGCTACCAGTCACTGCACACCGTGGTGCGAGATGCCGATGGCGGCCCGATCGAGGTGCAAATCCGCACCCAAGCCATGCACGACCATGCCGAGAACGGTGTGGCCGCCCACTGGGCATACAAAGAAGCGGGCACCAAAGGCTATGCCGGTGTATCAGCCACCAGCGAATACGACACCAAAATCGCCGTGCTGCGCCAGCTGCTGGCTTGGGAGCGCGACCTGTCTGGGGCCGCCCAAGCCAGTGCGCCCGGCAGCGGCCTGTTTGATGACCGCATTTATGTGCTGACGCCTGACGCCGCCGTGGTCGAGTTGCCGCAAGGCGCCACGCCCATCGACTTTGCCTACACGGTGCACACCAACTTGGGCCACCGCTGCCGGGGCGCCAAGGTCGATGGGGCCATGGTGCCGCTGAACACCCAGCTGGCCAATGGCCAGACGGTGGAGATCACCGCCATCAAGGAAGGCGGGCCTTCGCGCGATTGGCTCAACCCCGAGTTGGGCTTTTTGGCCAGCCCCCGTGCGCGGGCCAAAGTGCGCGCCTGGTTCAACACACAAGTGATGGCCGAAACCGTGGCCCGCGGGCGCGAGGCGGTCGAAAAATCCCTGCAACGCTTGGGGCGCACCGCGATCCGCTTGGAAGAGCTGGCCAGCCAGCTGGGCTTCAAATCGGCCGATGGCCTGTTTGAGGTGGTGGGCAAGGACGAGTATTCGCTGCGCAACATCGAGGTGTTGCTCAACCCGCCCGAGCCAGCGCCGCAAGACAACGAGTTTCTGCCTAGGAAGTTCAAAGGCGCTGTGGCCCGCCAATCACCCTCGGGCGTGCTGGTGGTGGGGGTGGATTCTTTGCTGACTCAGCTTTCGCGCTGCTGCAAACCCGCGCCGCCCGATGCGATCAGTGGATTTGTCACGCGCGGTAAAGGCGTGAGCATCCACCGCCAAGACTGCAGCAACTTCCGCGAGCTGTTATCGCGGCACGGCGAGCGCGTGATCGAGGTGCGTTGGGGCGAGCACAAAGGGGCCGATTCCTTGGTCTACCCGGTGGACGTGGCGGTGGAGGCCTTTGACCGCCAAGGCCTGCTGCGCGACATCTCCGAAGTGTTTGCCAAAGAAAAGATGAACGTGATCGGCGTGCAGACCCAGTCGGTCAAAGGCACGGCCTGGATGACCTTCACGGTGGAGATTGGCGATGCGGTCAGCCTGAACAAGGTGCTGGGCACTGTGCGTGGCGTCAAAGGGGTCAGGGCAGCACGAAGAAGGTAAAGGTGTCTTATCGACTTGTGCACTGAAAAGTGCGATTGTTTAAGGTTATACTATTGAGCTTAGCAGGCGCGTAGCTCAGTTGGTTAGAGCACCACCTTGACATGGTGGGGGTCGCTAGTTCGAATCTAGTCGCGCCTACCAAATTCGGTAGAAATAAAGCACTTGGCAGTGATGCTTGGTGCTTTTTTTATGCCTCAAACCATCCCTTGGTGCCGAAGTAAGGCGTCAATGCTGGGCTCGCGGCCTCGAAAAGCCTTGAATGATTCCAACGCAGGGCGGCTGCCGCCGGCCTCCAGAATGGCTTGACGGTAAAGACGGCCGGTTTCCACGCTGGGCGTGCCGTCCGCAGTAGCAGTTTCTTCAAACGCGGCGTAAGCGTCTGCGCTCAGCACCTCAGCCCATTTGTAGCTGTAATACCCGGCGGCGTAACCGCCTGCAAAGATGTGGCTGAAGGTGTGGGCCATGCGGTTGAAGGCGGGTGGGCGCATCACGGCCACCTCGTCGCGCACCCGTTGCAAGAGCGGCATGAAGTCTTGCGCGGGGTCGTGTTCGGAATGCACCAGCATGTCGAACAGCGAAAACTCGATCTGACGCAAAGTTTGCAGGCCGCTTTGGAAGTTTTTGGCGGCCAGCATCTTGTCGAACAGCGCGCGCGGCAGCGGCTCGCCTGTTTCCACATGGGCCGTCATGTGGCGCAGCACCGACCATTCCCAGCAGAAGTTTTCCATGAACTGGCTGGGCAGCTCGACCGCGTCCCACTCCACGCCGCTGATGCCCGAAACATCTCGCTCGTTCACTTGGGTGAGCATGTGGTGCAGGCCGTGGCCAAATTCGTGGAAGAGGGTGATCACATCGTCGTGTGTGAGCAAAGGCGGCTGGCCGTTCACGCCTTCGGCGAAGTTGCACACCAGGTGCGCCACCGGCGTTTGCAGCAAGCCTGTGTCGGGTCGTTGCCAGCGGCCGCGCACATCGTCCATCCAGGCGCCGCCGCGCTTTCCTGCTCGGGCGGGCGGGTCGAGGTAGAACTGGCCCACCAATTGGTCGTTGCGCTCGATCCGGTAAAAGCCCACGGCCGGGTGCCAGACGGGCGCCTGGTCAGGCCGGATGCTGACTTCAAACAGGGTTTCGATGATCTTGAACAGCCCGGCCAGCACCTTGGGCGCGGTGAAGTAATGCTTGACCTCTTGCTCGCTGAAGCTGTAGCGGGCTTCTTTGAGTTTTTCGCTCAGGTAGGGCACGTCCCAAGGGTTGAGAGGGCCGGTGATGCCCAGTGCGTTGGCTGCGAATTCGCGCAGGTCGGCCAGGTCTTTTTCGGCAAAGGGGCGAGCTTTGGCCGCCAGGTCGCGCAAGAAGGCAGTGACTTTCTCGGGTGACTCGGCCATTTTGGGCACCACCGACAATTGAGCGTAGTTGTCAAAACCCAAGAGTTGCGCCTCTTCTTGGCGCAGCGCCAGGATTTCCTGCATCAAGGGGGTGTTGTCGAAATGCTTGGCGTCTTCGGGGGCTTGGTCTGAGGCGCGGGTCACATAGGCTTTGTAGAGCTGCTCGCGCAAAGCGCTGCTGTTGGCGAACTGCATCACAGGCAAGTACACCGGCATTTTCAGGCTCAGGCGGTGGCCTTCTTTGCCCTCTTTTTGCGCGGCGTCGCGGGTGGCTTGCACCACATCGGCGGGCACGCCTTGGAGTTGGTCTTCGCTGACGTACAAGGCAAATTTGTCGGTCGCGTCGAGTGTGTTCTCGCTGAACTTTTGCGCGATTTCGGCCAGCCGCTCCTGGATGGCGGCATAGCGTTCTTTGGCTGCGCCTTGCAGTTCGGCCCCGCCCAAGACAAAGCCGCGCAGGGCGTTTTTGCGGGCCTGTGTTTGCTCGGCATTCAGGCTGGCCGCGTCAATAGCTTTGTATTTGGCGTACAGGTGTTCGTCGCTGCCCAGGCGGGTCCAAAACTCGGTCACCCGGGGCAGGGCGGCGTTGTAGGCGGCACGCAACTCGGGCGTGTCGGCCACGCTGTTGAGGTGTGAGACCGCGCCCCAGGCCATGCCCAGTTTTTCAGTGATCACGTCCAGGTTTTGGGCAATGGCTTTCCAATCGGACGGAAAGTCTGAAGCGGTCACGGTGGCCAAGGCTTTTTCGGCAGAGGCCAGCAATTCGTCGAGGGCGGGGGCCACATGCTCGGGGGCAATGCGGTCAAACAAGGGCAGGCCAGAGGTGTCGAGCAAGGGGTTGGTCATGGGCGTTCCAAAAATCGGTTCGATCTGAACTTAATATCACTTGGTGGCGTGTTCGGCCGCTTCAAGGGTATTGACCAGCAGCATGGTGATGGTCATGGGGCCCACACCGCCGGGAACGGGGGTGATGTGGCTGGCGACTTGTTTGACGCCTTCAAAGTCCACGTCACCGCACAGTTTGCCTTCGTCGTTGCGGTTCATGCCCACGTCCAGCACCACGGCACCGGGCTTGACCATGTCGGCTGTCAATACGTTGCGCTTGCCTACGGCGGCCACGATCACGTCGGCTTGCAGGGTCAGGGCTTTGAGGTTTTGGGTGCGCGAGTGCGCGACGGTCACGGTGGCGTCTTTTTGCAGCAGCATCAGCGCCATGGGTTTGCCCACAATGTTGCTGCGACCAATGACCACGGCGTGTTTGCCGCGCAGGTCATAGCCAATGCTCTCGAGCATCTTCATGCAGCCATAAGGCGTGCAGGGCCAAAAACCGGGCATGCCGGTCATGAGGGCCCCGGCGCTGGCGATGTGAAAGCCATCGACGTCTTTGGCAGGGCTGATGGCTTCAATCACTTTTTGCGCGTCGATGTGCGGGGGCAGGGGCAATTGCACCAAGATGCCGTGGATCGCCGGATCCTTGTTGAGGGCTTGCACACGGGCCAGCAAATCGGCCTCGGTCATGTCGGCCGCGTATTTTTCGAGGACTGAGTGCAAGCCACTGTCTTCGCAAGCCTTGACTTTGTTGCGCACATACACTTGGCTGGCCGGGTTGTCGCCCACCAGCACCACGGCCAAGCCGGGTGTCACGCCTTGGGCCTGGAGGGCTTGTGCCCGGGCAGCCACTTCGGTGCGCAGTTGCTTGGACAGGGCGTTGCCGTCAATGAGTTGGGCGGTCATGGGTGAAAACTCAAAAAATCGGTTGGAAAATGCAAAACGCCCGGCTGGAGCGGGCGTTTTGGGGAGGCAGGAGGATCACGCCTTGGGCGCGTTTTGCCCGAGTGCGATCTTGAGCAGATCGGCTACGGTGTTGGCGTTGAGCTTTTCCATGATGTTGGCGCGGTGCGCCTCCACCGTTTTGATGCTGATGCCCAGGTCGTCGGCGATCTGTTTGTTCAGGCGTCCCGCCACGATGCGTTCCAGCACCTGGGCTTCGCGCCCGGTGAGCTTGGACAGCAAAGCGTCTCGACTAGCCGCTTGTTGGTAATCGGAGAACGAGTCACGGGCTTCATCCAGCATGCGCTCGACCAAACTCAAAAGTTCTTCTTCCTTGAAGGGCTTTTGGATGAAATCCATGGCGCCTTTTTTCATGGTGTTCACAGCCATGGGCACGTCGCCATGACCGGTGATGAACACGATAGGCAGGGGAGATTTGCGCTCAATCAGGCGGTCTTGCAACTCCAAGCCGGTCATGCCGCCCATGCGGATGTCGGCAATGAGGCAGGCCACTTCCCGCGGGTCGTAGCGGCTGATGAAAGATTCGGCGCTGTCAAAACAGCGCACTCGGTAGTCTTTGCCCTCGAGCAACCACTGCAAGGAATCGCGCACGGCTTCGTCGTCATCGACCACATAAACCGTGCCTTTTTTTGGTATCAAACTCATTCATTTACCCCAGTGGGTTGTGGTGTGGTCAATGGCTTTCGACCGGTATCCAAAAGGAGAATCGACAACCTGTGACCTCCGACGAATTGTAGAGGTTCTCGGAAGTGATCCTGCCATGGTGGGATTCGATGATGCTGCGGCACAAGTTCAGGCCAATGCCCATGCCCTCCACCTTCGTTGAGAAAAAGGCTTCGAAGACCCGTTCGGTGTCCTGCTCGGCTAAACCTTGCCCAGTATCGGACACCGAAAACTCGACCACGGCTTGTTGGTCAATTTGCTTGGGCACGATGCGCAACTCGACCTGCCGCTGCCCAGCCGGGCGCTGGGCGTTGTCGATCGATTCGGCGGCGTTTTTCATCAGGTTGATCAGCACCTGCTCGATCAGGATCGGGTCCACCATCAACTGGGGAAGTCGAGCGGCCACATGGTGGGTCAGTCGTACGTTGCGTCTGCGCATTTCGATCTCGGCCAATTCCAATGACTCACTGACCATGGCCGAGACGTCTGACAACGTGCGGTTGGGCTCGCTGCGTTTGACGAAGCTGCGGATGCGCAAAATGATTTGCCCCGCCCGCTGGGCTTGGCGGGCGGTTTTGTCCAGCGCAGACAGCAGGTCCTCTTCATTGACCTGTTTGGACTGGATGCGAGAAATCATGCCGCTGCAGTAATTGCTGATGGCGGTCAAAGGTTGGTTGAGTTCATGAGCCACGCTCGAGGCCATTTCTCCCATGGTGATCAAGCGGCTGGCGGTCTGTGCGCGTTCAGCTTGCTGAGCCGCTAATTCTTCTGCTTGGCGGCGCGGAGTGATGTCGCTGGCAATCACCATTTGCGCCAGACGCCCGTCAGCCCAATTGATATAGCGTGAGCGCACTTCCAACCATTTGTTCAGTTCAGGGACAAAAATTTCTGCGTTTTTCGAGATGGACACCGTCAAGCTCTCGGTCGGCAAGCCAGCCATGTCGTCAACATCATCAGAGATTTTTTCACCGCTGTAGGCGCCGGCTTGCTGTACCAGTCGCAAATGACCCTCGGTATTTTGGCCAAACCACAAGCGGTAGAGTTTGTTGGCAAACAGCAGTTCATGGCTGCCCAGAGGGGCCACCGAAACCGAGGCGTCCAGGGCTTCCAGCACGATGGTGAAGCGTTCGTGGGCGTTGGCCAATTGCTGTCGGATTCTGTTGGGCTCAGTGATGTCGGTCATCGAGGTCATCCAACCCGTTTGTTTGCCTGAGGCATCGATCAAGGGGGAGACATACATGCGGGCATCAAACAGTTGCCCGCTTTTGCGTTTGACCCGCACCTGGAAACCACCCGCTGAGTGTTGGCCGCTGATTTCTTCTTCCAGGCGTTTCATGAGCAGCTCGCGGTCCTGGTCGGGCCAATAGGGGAAAGGGGCCACCGCACCCACAAGGTCTGTTTCGCTCCATCCTGTCATTTGGCAAAACGCCGGATTGACGTAGGTGATGCGGCCGCGCAAGTCCAGGGCCCGCATGCCGGTGAGCATGGAATTTTCCATGGCGCGGCGGAAATTGGTTTCGGCCACCAAAGCTTTTTGAGCCTGAAGCCGTCTGCGCGTGTGACGCCAATTGCCGATCAGCATCCAGGCGGTCATGGCACTGAGCACGCTGACCAGCCAGAACAGACCACTGCCCACCAGGCCCTGTGAAGTGCGCCAAGCTTGTGCACGCAACACCAGGTCGTTGCCCACGGGTGAGACGGGTACTTCGTAATCGTTGTTGCGCCGGTCACTGCCCGGCAAAAGCCACCAAAGTGCGATCCGCTCGGGGATCACTTGGCCAGCCAGCAAACGGCTATTGCCGTTTTGTAAGGCCACGGCGTACTTGGCCAGAACCTCGGTCGGGATGCCGTAACGAAGCAAACCCTCCATGCTGTATTCGGCCAGGATCACGCCGCTGAAACGCCCTTGGTCGTTGGTCAGGGGGGTGTGCAGCTGCAGCACAGACATTTGGGTGTCTCGGTCGGCCTCGGCATCGAGCTGACCGTAAATGGGTTGCATCAGGTCACGTGCCAAGCTGAAGTGGCTCTCTGTTTCCCCGATTTTCAGGACGGTGCCTGCCCGCAGTTGCTGGCTGGGCGAGATGCTGGAAATGCTCTGGTTGGCGAGGATACGGCGGCGATCATCGATCCAAGTCAGGGACAAAAATTCCGGGTATTGCTGAACCAATGCCTCAGCGCGAGACAAAAACTGGTCTGTTCGGATTTCTTTGTTGGACACGTCCCTTGCCAAACGCATGACTTGCTCTTGGCGCTCGAGCAAACGCAGCCGAAGGCGTTGCTGTGCGTATTCCACATCGCGCTTGATCGCCTCTTGCTCGCGCTCGATCTCTTCGACCCGCAGATACCAGAAAGCGCTGGCAATGGCTGCCAAAAACAGCACCACCGCAGCCACCGGAGTCAGGTTGGCGAAACGGTCCTGTCGGTTAGGAGACTGCCTGCGCCACCATGTCCGCCACCAGGCCCACGGACCAACTTTGGTCACCACGGATGCTGCTTTGTTCAATTCCATGCCAAGGAGTTTAGGGGACAAGCCTAAATGTCTTGATGACCAAGAAATTCAAGACTGAATTTTTCATAATACAAAATCATTGCGCACTATTTGAAATTTGGGTCAATTCATGGGAAAATTCAGGCATCATTGGCTCACAACATCCAACTTAGGAGACAAGCATGACCGCGGCGACAACACAACAACCGGGCCGTGACCTGGACAGTCAGGAAACCCGTGAATGGATGGACGCGCTGTCCGCCGTGATCGAAAAAGCGGGGCCAGAGCGTGCCCACTTTTTGTTGGAAGAGCTGCTCGAGGAAGCCCGCCAGCACAGCATTGATTTGCCGTTTTCGGCCACCACCGGCTATGTGAACAGCATCGAGCCCAACGAAGAGGCCCGTTGCCCCGGTAACATCGAGATTGAAGAACGCCTGCGCGCCTACATGCGCTGGAACGCCATGGCCATGGTCGTCAAAGCCAATCGCCACAACCCCGCTGATGGGGGTGATTTGGGTGGCCACATTGGCTCGTTTGCCTCGCTGGCCCACATGTTTGGTGCCGGTTTTAACCATTTCTGGCACGCCGAGAACGAAAACCACGGCGGTGACTGCCTCTATATCCAGGGTCACGTCTCGCCCGGCGTCTATGCCCGCGCCTATTTGGAAGGCCGCCTGACCGAAGAGCAGTTGCTCAACTTCCGCCAAGAAGTGGACGGCAATGGCCTGTCGAGCTACCCACACCCCAAACTCATGCCCGAGTTCTGGCAGTTCCCCACGGTATCGATGGGTTTGGGCCCGCTGATGGCGATCTACCAAGCCCGCTTTTTGAAATACCTGCACGCCCGTGGCATTGCCAACACCGAAAACCGCAAGGTCTGGGTATTCTGCGGTGACGGTGAGATGGACGAAGTCGAATCCTTGGGTGCGATCGGTCTGGCCGCCCGCGAGAACTTGGACAACCTGATTTTTGTTGTCAACTGCAACTTGCAGCGCCTCGATGGCCCGGTGCGCGGCAACGGCAAGATCGTGCAAGAACTCGAAGGCGAGTTCCGTGGCTCAGGCTGGAACGTGATCAAGCTGCTGTGGGGCAGCGAGTGGGACAGTCTGCTGGCCCGCGACAAGGACGGCGCCCTGCGCAAACTGATGATGGACACGCTGGACGGCGACTACCAGGCGTTCAAAGCCAACGACGGCGCATATGTGCGCAAGCATTTCTTTGGCCGCGACCCCCGCACACTGGAGATGGTGTCGCACCTGTCGGACAACGACATTTGGAACCTCAAGCGGGGCGGCCATGACCCACAAAAAGTGTATGCCGCATACCACAAGGCGGTGAACCACAAAGGCCAGCCCACGGTGCTGCTCATCAAGACCGTCAAAGGTTTTGGCATGGGCAAAGCCGGTGAGGGCAAAAACACCGTCCACCAGACCAAAAAGTTGACGGACGACGACATCAAGTACATGCGCGACCGCTTCAACATCCCGATCCCGGACAGCGAGTTGGCCAAGATCCCGTTTTACAAACCGGCCGATGACACGCCCGAGATGCGTTACCTGCACGAGCGTCGCCAAGCACTGGGCGGCTATCTGCCCAAGCGCCGCGCCAAGGCCGAAGAGAGCTTCACCGTGCCCTCGCTGGAGACCTTCAAGGCCGTGATGGAGCCCACCGCCGAAGGCCGTGAAATCTCCACCACCCAAGCCTACGTGCGCTTTTTGACGCAACTGCTGCGTGACCAAGCCTTGGGCCCACGCGTGGTGCCCATTTTGGTGGACGAAGCCCGCACTTTCGGTATGGAAGGCCTGTTCCGCCAAATCGGCATCTACAACCCCGCTGGCCAGCAGTACACCCCGGTCGACAAAGACCAGGTCATGTATTACAAGGAAGACGTCGCCGGTCAGATCCTCCAAGAAGGCATCAACGAAGCCGGTGGCATGTCGAGCTGGATCGCTGCGGCCACCAGCTACAGCACCAGCAACCGCATCATGGTGCCGTTCTACGTGTACTACTCCATGTTTGGCTTCCAGCGCATTGGCGACTTGGCTTGGGCTGCGGGCGACATGCAAGCACGCGGCTTTTTGCTCGGCGGTACATCGGGCCGCACCACTTTGAACGGCGAAGGCTTGCAGCACGAAGACGGTCACAGCCACATCATGGCCAACACCATCCCCAACTGCGTGTCTTATGACCCCACCTTCGCCCACGAAGTCGGTGTCATCCTGCACCACGGTTTGAAGCGCATGGTCGAAAAGCAAGACAACGTGTTTTATTACATCACCCTGCTCAACGAAAACTACGCCATGCCTGGCCTGACGCCCGGCACCGAAGAGCAGATCATCAAGGGCATGTATTTGTGCAAGCCAGGCGCCGTGCTACCGAAGGGCACCTCCGATGCCGGTGACAAACGCGTTCAACTGCTGGGATCGGGCACCATCTTGCGCGAATCCATTGCGGCGCAAACCCTGCTGGCGACCGACTGGGGCATTCAGGCCGACGTGTGGAGCTGCCCCAGCTTCAACGAACTGACCCGCGACGGCCAAGACGCCGAGCGCCACAACATGCTGCACCCCATGGAAACACCTCGCGTGTCATTCGTGGACCAACAACTGGCCAAGCACAGTGGCCCCGTGGTGGCATCGACCGACTACATGAAGGCTTATGCCGAGCAGATCCGTCCTTTCATTCCGAAGGGCCGTATTTACAAAGTGTTGGGCACCGACGGTTTTGGCCGTTCCGACTTCCGAAGCAAGCTGCGCGAACACTTCGAGGTCAACCGCCACTACATCGTGGTCGCCGCCCTCAAGGCGCTGAGCGAGGAGGGCAAAGTGCCTGTCGCCCAAGTGGCCGAAGCCATCCGAAAGTACGGGATCAAAACCGACAAGATCAACCCCTTGTACGCATAAAAGCTGGAGACGAACATGGCATTGGTAGAAGTTCAAGTCCCGGACATCGGGGATTTCGATGAAGTGAACGTCATTGAGTTGATGGTCAAAGTGGGCGACACCGTGAAAGCCGAGCAATCGCTGATCACCGTGGAGTCCGACAAAGCCTCGATGGAAATCCCGTCGAGCACGGCGGGCGTCGTCAAGGAGATGCGCGTGGCGCTGGGTGACAAGGTCAAGCAAGGCTCGGTCGTTCTGGTGGTGGAAGCCGCGGGTGCTGCCGCTGCCGCACCCGCAGCATTGAGCACAGTCCCAAGCACTGCAAGCCCATCCCCCGTCATTGCGAGCGAAGCGCGGCAATCCAATGCAGCGGCCGCTGCACCTGCTGTTGCGCCAGTTGCAGCGGCTTCTGGCCCCGTGCAGGTGTTTGTGCCCGACATTGGAGACTTCAAAGACGTGGTCGTCATCGAAGTCATGGTCAAGCCCGGCTACACCATCAAGGTCGAGCAATCACTCATCACCGTCGAGTCCGACAAAGCCTCGATGGAGATCCCGTCCTCTCATGCGGGCGTTCTCCAAGAGCTCAAAGTTAAGGTGGGCGACAAGGTCAACATTGGCGACCTGCTGGCTGTGCTGGTTGGAACGGCCTCTGCAGCAGCCCCAGTTGCGGCCGCCGTGGCAGCGCCTGTGGCTGTGGCTTCGGCTCCGGCTGCTGCGCCAACACCTGTGGCGGCGGCCGTTGCTGCGGTCGCTGCGCCTGCCCACGCCCCCGGCGGCACCACCGTGGGCTTGCCCCACGCGTCACCGTCAGTGCGCAAGTTCGCCCGCGAGCTGGGCGTGCCGCTTGAGGAAGTCAAAGGCTCCGGCCTCAAGGGCCGCATCACGGCGGATGATATTCAAGCCTTCACCAAGGCCGTCATGTCGGGTGCTGCGCAAACCAAGGCACAAGCGGCCAAAGCCCCTGCAGCTTCGGGTGGCGATGGTGCTGGCTTGGGCTTGATTCCATGGCCCAAGGTCGACTTTGCCAAGTTTGGACCCATCGAGCGAAAAGAGATGGGCCGCATCAAGAAGATCAGCGGTGCCAACTTGCTGCGCAACGCCATCATGATCCCGGCCGTCACCAACCACGACGATGCCGACATCACCGACCTCGAAGCCTTCCGCGTCTCCACCAACAAAGAGAACGAGAAGAGCGGCGTGAAGGTCACGATGCTGGCGTTCTTGATCAAGGCTTGTGTGGCCGCGCTCAAAAAATACCCCGAGTTCAACAGCTCGCTGGACGGCGATGCGCTGGTCTACAAAAACTACTGGCACATCGGCTTTGCCGCTGACACGCCCAATGGTTTGATGGTGCCCGTCATCCGCGATTGCGACAAAAAAGGCGTGCTGCAAATCAGCCAAGAAATGGGTGAATTGGCCAAGAAGGCGAGAGAAGGCAAACTCAGCCCCGCAGAAATGAGCGGCGCCACTTTCACCATCTCCAGCCTTGGCGGCATTGGTGGCAAGTACTTCACGCCCATCATCAACGCGCCCGAAGTGGCCATCCTCGGTGTGTGCAAGAGCACCATGGAACCCGTCTGGGACGGCAAGCAGTTTGTGCCGCGCCTGATGCTACCCCTGTCTTTGACATGGGACCACCGCGTCATCGACGGCGCCGCAGCGGCACGCTTCAACGCGTTTCTGGGTCAAATCCTCAGCGACTTCCGTCGGGTATTACTCTAATCCTTGGGGGCGGACCAAAGCGCAGCTTTGCTCGGCCCGCAACCTCTTGAGAAGAACATGGCACTCATAAATATTCAAGTCCCCGACATCGGCGACTTCGACGAAGTCACCGTGATCGAGCTGATGGTCAAGGTGGGCGACAACGTCAAATCTGACCAAAGCCTGATCACTGTGGAGAGCGACAAGGCCTCCATGGAAATTCCTTGCAGCCACGGCGGCGTGGTCAAAGAACTCAAGGTCAAGCTCGGCGACAAGGTCAAACAAGGCTCGGTGGTGTTGGTGTTGGAAGGCGAGGGCGCGTTGCCCGTCATTGCGAGCGAAGCGCTGCAATCCAGTCCCTCTCCCGTCATTGCGAGCGAAGCGCGGCAATCCATGGATCGCTTCGTCCCTCGCGATGACGGTCCTGTGCCCACTGCTGCCAGCTTCGGCGGCTCAGCCGACATCGAGTGCGACGTGCTCGTTTTGGGCGGTGGCCCCGGCGGTTACTCGGCTGCATTCCGTGCGGCCGACCTCAGCTTGAACGTGGTCATCGTCGAGCGCTACGCCACCTTGGGTGGCGTGTGTTTGAACGTGGGTTGCATCCCGTCCAAAGCGCTGTTGCACGTCGCGGCCGTCATGGACGAAGTCAGCCACATGGCCGACCTCGGCGTGGACTTCGGCAAGCCGGTGGTCAACATCGACAAGCTGCGCGGCCACAAAGAAAAAGTCATCGGCAAACTCACCGGCGGCTTGGCGGCCATGGCCAAGATGCGAAAGGTCACCACCGTGCGCGGTTTGGGCCAATTCTTGGATGCCAACCATCTTGAAGTGTCGGAGACCACCGGCACCGCGCAAGAGCAAAACGGCAGCAAAAAAGTGATTGCCTTCAAGAAGGCCATCATCGCTGCAGGCTCGCAAGCCGTGCGTTTGCCCTTCATGCTGAAGGATGGGCTAGATAAGGACCCCCGCGTGGTCGACAGCACCGGCGCTTTGGAACTCCGGAGTGTTCCTAAGCGCATGCTGATTCTGGGCGGCGGCATCATCGGCCTGGAAATGGGCACGGTTTACAGCACGCTGGGCGCACGCCTCGATGTGGTGGAAATGATGGACGGCCTCATGCAAGGCGCTGACCGCGACTTGGTCAAAGTCTGGCAAAAGATGAACGCCAAGCGCTTTGACAACATCATGCTCAAGACCAAGACCGTGTCCGCACGCGCCTTGCCCGAGGGCATTGAAGTCACGTTCGAGAGTGCTGAACCGGGCGGCACAGCCCCCGCACCGCAGGTGTACGACCTGGTCTTGCAAGCCGTGGGCCGCACGCCCAATGGCAAAAAACTCGCCGCTGAAAAAGCAGGCGTGTCTGTGACCGACCGAGGCTTCATCAACGTCGACATCCAAATGCGCACCAACGTGCCGCACATCTTTGCCATTGGCGACATCGTGGGCCAGCCCATGTTGGCGCACAAAGCGGTGCACGAGGCGCACGTGGCGGCCGAAGTGATCGCGGGCGAACTGATGCAAGGCAACGAAGAGTTGGCCCAAAAACTCAGGTCCTCGGCGTTCAACGCACGCGTCATCCCCAGCGTGGCCTACACCGACCCCGAAGTGGCCTGGGTGGGCTTGACCGAAGACCAAGCCAAAGCCCAAGGTATCAAGGTCAAAAAAGGCTTGTTTCCTTGGACGGCGTCTGGCCGCGCCATTGCCAATGGCCGCGACGAAGGCGTGACCAAACTGCTGTTTGAAGATTCACCCGAGGTGCACGCGAATGGGGGCCACGGCAAGATCTTGGGTGGCGGCATGGTGGGCACGCACGCGGGCGACATGATTGGCGAGATCGCTCTGGCGATTGAGATGGGCGCAGACGCAGTGGACATCGGCAAAACCATCCACCCACACCCCACGCTGGGCGAAAGCATCGGCATGGCGGCGGAGGTGGCGCATGGCTCTTGCACAGATGTACCTCCAGCGAGGAAGTAAAACCTGAAGCAGCTGAATTGGCAAAAAATTCAGCTGCTCAGCTTGAAAGCGTCCTGACCTTCATCGAGCGTAGACTTGGAATTCTTAATTCCGATCGCTTATGTATTCGTGAAGTCTTTCTCCAAATTCCGTTGTAAGTCGATCCAAGCGGGGTCGAAACTGAGTTTTTTTGACAATGGTGAGCCAGGGTCCACCACTCGCCAAAAGGGTGGCAAATCGGCCAGCGGGGCGCCTCTCTCGTTGTATTCCTCCCAAGCGTATTCCGCCACAATTCGCAAGAATATAGAGGTCGACACGGGACACGTGGCATCACAGGCTTGTGTTTGGGCAATTTTTTGTCGTAATTGCTGCAGGGATACCGTTTTACCCGACCGAATTTTTCGCAGCTCATCCGCAATCTCCTGTGGACTGGAGATGTGCAGTTTCGAGCCGCTTTTCACGCCCGCGAAGTCTTTTTCAAGCACGACATGGTGAGGCGGCTTGGTCACCATTTTCTCTTTCCAAGTTTTCTTGGCTTTTGGCATGGTCAGCTCATGTGAATGGGAGATGATTATTTTTCTCCACAGTCCTGAAGAGTGCAAAAAATTCAAAGCTAAGCCCTTGATGCATTTGGAAAATTCTGGACTTTCCAAGCGGACTTGGTTGCACCTAAGCCCCGGACGGGAAACTGTTCGGGGCTCTTTTTTGCCGAAAGCAAGGCCTCGTGGTTCGCGATAGCCTTGCATTCATTCCTGATATTTCAGTTATTTCTGAAAATTCAAAAGATTTGGCTAGAATCTCGTCATGACCATTTCAGACCAAATTCCATCCCTCAAACGCGAGTTCATCGCCCATTTCGGTGAAATGGGCAGCAAGTGGGGCATCAACCGCACCGTGGGTCAAATTTATGCGCTCATTTATGTGTCACCGCAGGCATTGAACGCAGATGAGATTGCAGAGGCGCTGGAATTCTCTCGCTCTAATGTGAGCATGGGCCTCAAGGAGTTGCAGGCCTGGCGGCTGGTGCGTTTGCGCCATCAAGCGGGTGACCGGCGCGAATACTTTGAGGCACCCGCTGACGTTTGGGAAATCTTTCGAGTCTTGGCCGAAGAGCGTCGCCGTCGCGAAATCGAGCCCACCTTGTCCATGCTGAGAAGCGCCTTGCTCGAAACCCCCAGCACCGACGCAGAGCGCCATGCCCAGCAGCGGATGCGCGAAATGCATGACCTGATTGACCGGCTCATGACTTGGTTTGACGACGTGCAAAAGCTCGCACCCGAAACCGCCATGCAGCTCATGGGCATGGGCGCCACCGTGACCAAAGTGCTCGAATTCAAAGACCGTTTGACCGGTCGATCATCCAAAGCAGCGGGCCTTGGCCCCAAAAGTTAAGTCTCGTGAATTCATCAGAAAGCCACCATGGACATCGACGCACTCATCCTCTCTCGCATCCAGTTTGCTGCGAACATCAGCTTCCACATCCTGTTTCCCACCATCACTATCGCGCTGTGTTGGTTTTTGTTGTTCTTCCGTTGGCGCTTTGTCCGCACAAGGGATGTGGCTTGGGAGGAGGCCTACTATTTCTGGACCAAAGTGTTCGCGCTCACCTTTGCGCTGGGTGTGGTGTCGGGCATTGTGATGAGCTTCCAGTTCGGGACCAATTGGCCGGGATTCATGGAGCGCACGGGCAATATTTCAGGGCCGCTGCTCGGTTATGAGGTGCTGACAGCGTTTTTTCTGGAGGCCAGCTTTCTGGGCATCATGCTGTTTGGGCGCGGCCGGGTGAGTGAGCGGGTTCACCTGACAGCCACTTTTCTAGTGGCGATTGGTACCACCATGTCGGCCTTCTGGATCCTGAGCCTGAACTCCTGGATGCACACCCCAGCAGGTTTTCAGATCGTTAATGGCCAGTTCATTCCTACCGATTGGCTGGCGGTGGTTTTTAACCCTTCTTTGCCCTATCGATTCACCCATAAATTGCTCGCTTCTGCGCTGACCGCTTCGTTCTTGATTGCGGGACTGTGCGCTTGGCAACTGATCAAGGGCAGCGCCACGCGTGGCACCCACAAAGCCATGCGGGCGGCCGTCTTCACGGCGGCCTTTGTGATGCCGCTGCAGTTCATCGTGGGGGACATGCACGGCCTCAACACATTGGAGCACCAGCCGGCCAAGGTCGCCGCCATGGAGGGCATCTGGGAAACCGAGCGCGGCGCACCGCTGACGCTGTTTGGCATTCCAGACCAAGAAGCACGCACCACCCACTTCGCGGTGAAGATTCCCAAAATGGCCAGCCTGATTTTGACCCACGAGTTGGACGGTGAAGTCAAGGGTATCAATGAGTTTGAAGGTGTGCATCCCCCCGTCGCGCCCGTGTTTTACGCCTTCCGCGTGATGGTGGGTGTGGGTTCGCTGATGCTGCTGGTGGCGGGCTTTACCGCCTGGCGCTTGTGGCTTCAACGCAAGCAGCCAGAAGTGACACTGCCCAAGCCCCTGCTGTGGGTGCTGTCGGGCATGGCTTTTTCCGGTTGGGTCGCCACGCTGGCGGGCTGGTACGTGACCGAGATCGGTCGCCAGCCCTTTCTGGTGCATGGCTTCATGCGCACCAGCGAAGCCGCAACCACCTTGCCACCGCCCTATATTGCGCTCACTTTAACGGCTTACCTGGTGGTTTATGGCCTGCTGTTGGTCACTTACGTCGGCGTGTTGAAGTACATGGCAGAGAACCCCAAAGAACACAAACAAGAAGCGCCCACGGGTGCCATGTTGGGCAAAGCAGGTGTGTGATGCACCGCTCCCAGCTGTTCTGTATTTGAAAATGAATTTGAAAGGCGACCATGACTTGGGCTGAATTTCTGCCATTGTTTTTCTTGGCCGTGATGGGGCTAGCCCTGCTGGCTTATGTGGTTTTGGATGGTTACGACCTGGGCGTTGGCTTGCTGCTCTTGCAGGCGACCGATTCAGAGAAGGACACCATGATCGCCAGCATTGGCCCTTTCTGGGACGCCAATGAAACTTGGCTGGTGTTGGGCGTGGGTGTGTTGTTGATCGCCTTTCCGATGGCCCATGGTCTGGTTCTGCAGGCCTTGTACCTGCCCGTGGCGATGATGCTGATTGGCTTGATCTTGCGAGGTGTGGCGTTTGACTTTCGCGTGAAAGCGCCGCTGAGCTACAAGCCGTTCTGGAACCGCGCGTTTTTTGCCGGTTCGCTGATGGCCAGTGCATCGCAGGGCTGGATGCTGGGCAGCTACATCACCGGCTTTGCCAGCGGAGCTATGGGCTGGGCATTTAGCTTGGGTATCGCTGTCACTTTGCCGGCTGCTTATGTGCTGCTGGGTTCGGGCTGGTTGATCATGAAAACCGAAGGCGACTTGCAGCAAAAGGCCGTGCGCTGGGCGCGGCTTGTACTGTGGCCCATGGCGGGCGCTTTGTTGGCCATATCGGCCGCAACACCGCTGGTGAAAGCAGGCGTGCTGGAGAAATGGTTTGGTGTGCCGCAGGTGTTTGCCTTGCTGCCAGTGCCCCTCATGTGCGTCTTGGCATTTTTTGCCATGCGCTGGGTTCTTACACGGCCCTACTTGATCAACGCGGGATATGGTTGGTTGGTGTTTGCCAATACGGTGTTGATTTTTGTGCTCGCCTTTTTTGGCTTGGCCTACAGCATCTTTCCTGACATCGTGATTGGCCGGATGACCGTGTGGGAGGCGGCCATCAGCACCGCGTCACTGAATGTGATTTTTGTCGGCGTGGCGATCACGTTGCCGGTGATCATCGCTTACACGGTGTTCATGTACCGCGTGTTTTGGGGCAAGGCAACCGCACTGAAGTACGGCTGAAATTCGCCGCAATTCATGTGGTCATGGGGCGGTGTCATCACCGCAACTCAATGCGCCCCGAGGTAACACCCCTCAGCGCCTTCGGCTTCATCACCTTCTTCGCTGCACAGCGCCGCAATCAAGGCTTGGTCCACCACCTGACCGGGTAATGGCAACTCTTCGTTGGTCCAGCGCTTGACCAAGTGGCCATTGGCCACGCCGCCGGTGTGGGGCGCTTGGTAGGCTCGGCGGTGTTGCAGGGTCGCGTTGCTGTTGGCGTTGGCGATGAAGCGGCTCTCGCCCAAGGCCCAAGGTTCAAAGTAGGCGTTGGCGGCGGCATCGACTTGGCGAAAATAACTGCGGGCGCCTTCGGCGTTGAGCTTTTTCCGCACGGTGCGTGTGATGAGGCCTTGCAAGTGGTCCAGCGCGGCACCGTCCATGTGGTGGATGGTTTCTGGGCTCATGTCTTGTGTGGCCAGAGCGGCTGTGGCGGCCAACTCTGCGGGCAGCACCTGCACCATGGCTTTGACCACGTCGCGGTGTGGCGCCACTGCGGTGGCCACGCCGCGGGTTTGTGGCTGAATGGGGCAGCGAATTTCTACAAAGCGCGGCTTCACAGGCCCGGTGCAGCCGTCGTGGTGATAGTACTCGCTTTGGCTCAGGCGCCCTTTGCTGGAGCGCCCGCGCACGTCTCGGTAGCTGGGGTGCTGGGTGTGTACGTTCAGGCACACCACCAAGCCCGTTGCATCGACCAGCTGGTAAAAAGCCTCGCGCCATTCGGGCAACAAGAGTTTGTCGTGCAGGTAGTCGCAAGGCGGAGCGGCCTCTTGGTCGTCAAAGTCTTTTACTTCGCCCTCGATCACCAACACAAAGGGCTTGGGTCTGCGCACCCGCCACAGGGCGTTGGCCAAGTGCAAAGTCGAATGCGTGGAGTCAGGGTGTATTGGGGCGTTTGTGCGGGGGACCATGGGGCAATTTTAGGGGGTCGGTGGCAGCATGTTGGCTTGCTGCGGCCGTGGACCCACGGGTGACTCACTGCACGCGACGGATGCTGTAGATTAACCAGAGTTCCGCGTTGATCTCTATTCGTGGCACGGTTTGGCCCACTTTGCGGCCCTTTTTGTCTTGAACCATGACGCTCCCCATTGCTTCCTCCGTGCGGATCGATCACCCGCTTCAAGGCATTGCCTGGATGGTGGCAGGGGTGTTTTTGCTGTCGGTCATGGATGCGTTGTCCAAGCATGCGGTGTCCCAGATGTCGATTCCTGTGTTGATTGCAGCGCGATCGGTGGTGGTGCTGGTTTTGCTGTTGCCCTGGGTGCTTCGCAGCGGGGGCTGGTCGGCATTGCGCACGCGCCGTCCTGGGGCCCATTTGTTGCGTGGTTTGCTGTCGGTGTGTTCCATGTTGGCTTTTTTTGAAAGCTTGCGATTGTTGCCCCTGGCCACAGTGATCGCCATTTGTTTTGCCGCGCCGCTTTTCATGACACTGTTGTCCGTGCCCTTGATCAAAGAGCGTGTCGGGGCGCACCGTTGGGGCGCTTTGTTGGCTGGCTTTGTGGGTGTGAGCCTGATCATCGGGCCACAGGCCATGGATGGCGAGCTGGGCCTGGGGGCTTGGCTCGCTTTGGCGGCTGCATTTTTTTATGCCGCCTCAATGACGTGTGTGCGATGGCTTTCGCCCACCGAGAGCGACCTGTCCATGTTGGTCTGGCAGAACCTGACCATGGGCCTGGCGGGTACGGTGGGGCTGCTTTTTGTGCCCTGGGACATGGCGCCAGGCATGTGGCCCATCATCGCTTTGATGGCCATTTTGGTATTGCTGGGCCAGCGCTGCACCTTTCGGGCTTTTCGGCTAGCACCGGTGGGTGTGGTGGCGCCATACCATTACAGCGAGCTGCTGTGGTCAGCCTTATTTGGTTGGTTGTTTTGGCAGGAGTGGCCTGGGGCAAATGTTTGGTGGGGCGCGTTGTTTGTGGTCGGGGCGGGTCTGTACACCTTGTGGCGCGAGCGCGCACGCACGGTGGTCAGCGGTTCATGAGACCCCCTTGATTTCACAAGCGGTGGAAAAACTCAATCGGCATACCCCGGGTTCACCCGGTCGACCACGCGCATCATGGCCTCAAAAAACAGGCGCTCCCGTTCGCTGCGGGGGTGGCGGTCCAAGGGGCTGGGGTTTTTGATGCGCTGTATCACGGATTCGGTTAGCACATTCAGGGGCTGACCTGTGCCCATGGCCAGCACTTGGGTGCGGCAGGCTTTTTCGAGTTTGTAGAGCCTGCGGTAGGCCTGTGCCACGGTGTCGCCCACCGTCATCACACCATGGTTCTTCATGAACAGGACGGTTTTGCCACCGCTCATGAGTTGTGACAGGCGCTCTCCCTCCGACAGCTCGGCCGCCAACCCGGTGTAATGGTCGTCGTAGGCGATGACGCCGTCAAAAAATGCGGCGGTTTGGGTGGCGGGCAGCAAGCGGTTGGCTTTGAGCATGTTCAAGGCCGTGGCCCATGGCTGGTGGGTGTGCAACACCACTTTGGCGCCCGTGAGGCGGTGCACCGGGGCGTGGATAGATTGCGCGGACAATTCCACCACACCTTCGCCCTCCAGGGTTTCGCCCGCTTCATTAAAAACCATCATGGTGCTGGCACGGGCCTCGGACCAGTGCACGCCAAAGGGCGAGATCAGGTATTGGTCTTCCCGCCCTGGCACGGCCACGGTGAAGTGGTTGTCGATGCCCTCGTCAAAGTCGTGCAGCACCGCCAAACGCAATGCAGCGGCCAAGTGCACTTTGGCCTGCCAGACAGGGTCGTTGGCGTTGTAGGTTGCCCCTGGTGCGGCGGCTGCTGAGGTCGGCATGTGCAATCTTTCAAACGGTGAATGAACCCTGACTCTATGCATCCTCCGCAAAGACGCCTGTCACTTTGGCAGCAATTCCATCATCCGATCGAAAGCTTGCACGGCCAAATGCCCCACCGACAGGCCATAAGCCACACCCACCAAGCCGACGGCGGTGGACAGTAACAGGGCCAGGCCATCACGAAACATCCAGCCCAGGCTCAGCAGAACCAGACTCAGGCTGGGCAGCACATTGCCCAGCGGCAGCGGCACAAAGATCACCAAGGCCATCAGCGCAATCCAGAACCCCCACCAAGCGCGTGTTCCCGCATGTGAGAGCCAGCTCCAGCGGGGGCGCATCAAACGCTGGCTGCTCTCGTACAACCAGGCCAGCCCATGCAGGCAACGGCCACTCCAGCGTTCATTGAGCGACAAGCTGCCCAGCCGCTGCGGCAAGCTCAGTGATTCACGCTCGCGCACCCAGGACCAGGCGATGGCCCACATGCCAAAGCTCATGAGGGTGCCCGCACCGGCGACGGGCAGCACACTCACCACGGCCAGCAGCATCAGGAGCACAGCCAGCGAGGATTCGCCGTGCAGACGAACCAAATCTTGCAGGCTCAGTGTCAGATCGTCTCCTGCGTTGCCAGCGCGGTGTTGGTCAGCGGCTTGGCGCAGACGTTCAGACAGATTTGATTTCATGGTTCGGCTTTGCTGGAGGGAGGATGTGCGTTTGATCAGGCCTACTGGGGCTCACCCGAGTCAGCCGGTGCTTCCATCCTGTAGCCCAATCCGCGCATGGTCTGGATCAGCGGACTGGCTCGGCCTTCGTCGATCTTGCTGCGCAAGCGCCGGATGTAGACATCCACCACATTGGTCAATGGGTCTTCGTTCAGGCCCCAGACACTGGACAAAATCCGCTCGCGGCTGAACAGCCTGCCGGGTGCGCTCATCAACAGCTCCAGCAAAGCCAACTCACGCGCGGTCAAGTTCAGGGCCTCACCTGCACGACTGGCCCGCATGCTGTCTCGGTCGAGCACGATGTCGGCCACTTGCAACTGGCTGGGGCGAGTCGTCATGCCTTGTGCACGACGGCACAAGGCCTCCAGGCGTGCCAAGAGTTCTTCGAATTCAAAGGGCTTGCACAGGTAATCGTCAGCGCCCATGCGCAAACCCGCCACCCGATCCTCCAGGGCGCTCAAGGCCGTGAGCATCAGGATGGGAAAGGGTACGCCTTGGGCCCTCAGGGTTTGACAGATGTCCATCCCGTTCATGCCCGGCAGCATCAGGTCCAGCACCACCATCGTGGGGGTATGGCCGGGTACGGTTTGCCGAGCAGCGTCTTGCACCAAGGCCAGTCCTTCGGGTCCAGTGGCTGCGCGTTGAACTTGCAGGCCCTCGGCCTTAAGGCCGCGTTGCAAAAAATCGGCAATTCGCGGGTCATCTTCGATCAGGATGATGTTCATGATGAGATCAAGGGGTAATGGCGATCAAAGGTGAGGGCACAGTAGGGTACAAGCAGGCATCAGCTGACCATGGGGTTGGAAACCGTCGCTGTGGTTTGACCATGCAGCAAAGGCAGGCAAAGCTGGACACGGGTGCCTGTGCCTGTGGCCTCGTCTGCTGGGCTCTCCAGGGTCAAGGAGCCGCCGTGGGCCTGAGCCAAAGCCTTGGCAATGGGCAAGCCAAGGCCGCTGCCGGCGGCGCGGTGCAAGCGGGCCATGCGGCCCCTGAAATGCCGATCAAACACCTGGTGCAGCTCTTCTGCCGGAATGCCAATCCCTTGGTCGACCACCTCCAGCACCATCGAGGGGCTTGCCTCGTCGCTGCACCACCAACGCAGACTCACGCAGCCAGTGGGGTGGGAATAGCGCACCGCGTTGTCCAGCATCAAAAGCATCAGCTGAGACAAGCGCTGCGCATCACCCGTGACGATCACGGTACTTGGGGGCATGGCTTGTGCGTTGATCTGGATGTGTCGCTCACCCGCCAGGGCTTGGGCTTGGGCCAGTGCGTCGCCCAAGGGTTCAGACATGTCGACACGCTGGTGCACCATGCTCAGGGACTCCATGTCGCTGCGGGCCATGGCCAGCAAGTCGTCGATCACCGAGCCCAGCTGTCTGGAGGTGGCCACGATGCGTTGCAGCGCTTCACGGTATTGCGCAGCTGAGCGCTCGCCGCCGCGCAAGGTGATTTCGGCTTCACCTCGGATGGCAGTGGTGGGGGTGCGAAGTTCATGGCTGATGTCGGCCAACAACGTGCGTCGACGCGTGTCGGTTTGTTGCAGCGACTGGTTGGCCTCGTGCAAGGCGCTGGTGCGTTCGCGCACCTCGGTCTCCAGCCGCTGGCGGTGCTCGGTTTCCTGTTGTTGGTGTTTTTCGAGCGCGGCCGCCATGGCATTCATGCTGCGGGCCACATCAGAAAATTCGTCTTGGTCATTCAGCGGTACCCGATGTTTCAGCAAGCCTTGGCCCAGCATGTGCGCCCCTTGCACCAGTTCATCCATGGGGCGGCGAAGTGCCCGTGCAAAGTAGAGCGTGGCCCCCAAAGCCAGCAAGGCCAAGGTCAAGGCCATGCCGATCCAGAGCCAGCGAATCCGATCCAGCGTGGCGTCGGCCGCCAAACGTTCGCGCTGCATTGCGGCACTTTCGCGGGTGATGCTTTGGGCGATCAGTTCACGCAAGTCGCGGCCTTCAGATTTGTCAAAGACCTCTGTGAGGGTGTCCCAGCCCAGCCGGGCGGGCATGTCGGCGGGCAAGGTTTTGAGTTGCATCAGGGCTTGACCCAACTCGTGAACATTGTGGCCCAGTACCTGCAAAGCGTCCGTGCGGGCGGTGTGTTCTTCGCTGTTGCGGCCGTCCAAACCCAGTGCTGCGGCTTTTTGAGCCAGCAGCGCCAACTCGCCCAAGCCCTGCTGCATTTGTTGCAGTAAGTCGTCGCGTTCCTCGGCATGGCCCCCGGCGCCAATCTTGTGTTGTGTCACCCAAGATCTCAGCCGCTGTTTGGTGGCCAACAACTGCAAAAAGCCCTGGTGGATGTCGCTGGCCACGCGACCACGCACCACTTGGCGCTCAGCTTCGCGAAGTGCAAACACGGCACCAACGCCTTGCAACACGATGCAAGCGGCCAAAATGAGCAATACCCCACTGAGTTGTTTTCGGAACATTTGTCTATTGTCACCGCCGTCGTCAGGGTTCGCACGGGTGTCATCTCTCGTTAATGCCGTGTTCAGTGCCACGTCATGCGGTCTTTCCCCGTTTCGCTTTCAATTGGGTGGCTGAACAGCGCTGCCCAAGCCACCAAAGGCGTCAACCAAGGCATCACTAAGACCGAAGTGCGCAGTGCTTCAGCCGCCAGGTGCTGGCGCATTCAAGGCCGATTCAAAGTTCCAGTGCCTGCCAGACGCGAATGGCCGCGTAAGCGTCGTTGGCGGCGTAAACCAGCTGGGCCTCGCTCAGGCGGGCGTTGGCCCAATTGCTGGTAGCGGCCTTTTTGGACTTGATGAAGCGTTGGTTGAACAGCACCGCCACCGCACCTTTGACACCCATGTCCTTGCGGTAGCCACGTTGGTGGAACACGGTGTTGAGCTCCAAGATGCCTTGGGGCTCAATGCCCAGTTTGTGCACGATGCGCTTGCGGTCATCGCCCAGGCCAAACCCGGCTTTGGCAATGCCGCTTTGCGCTAACAACTCGGCCGCCACGGTGCGGCAGTCTGGTTCGTGCAACTGAAACACCCAGGCCCGCTCGAGGGTGGACAGTTGCAGGACATGCGGGCCGTCTGAGGTTTCGCCCACCTTGAAGGTGGGTTTGGATTCGGTGTCAAAGCCCCAGGCGCTGGCCCGAGCGAGTTGGTCTTGCGCTTGGCGGGCCTGCGCTGCGGTGCACACCAAGGTGATGCGATCAAGCCCCAGCCTCTCAAAGGGTGGGAGCAAGGCGATGGCGTCTTTGTCGGGTGTGGCGTGGCAGGTGCTCATGCGGGCAGATCAGGGTCCGAGGTGTGACCATGAACTGTATCGCCTGACCCCATGACCTTGGCCACGACGGGTTGGGCTGGCTCGCCACCGTGTCCTCGCCAAGCCACGATTTGGTCTGGGCGAATCAAGACCAAAGGGGCTTGGTACAGGTCTAGGATCTCGGGGCTGGTGTGGAGCACGGCTTTTAAATCCATGCCCAAGGTGGTGGCTGCGTATTCAAAGGCGGTGGTGTCGACTGGCTCTGGACCCAACACCAGCAAGGTCCATTCGGTGTGGAAAGTATCAAACAGCGAACGGCCATCGCTGAGCCAGGCATGGGGCGGCCTGCCGCCCGGTGTGGCGCAGGGGGTGTAGCTGTTGGCAGCATCGGGTGGGGCCGTGGTGCCGTCTTTCACAATGATGGGACTGCCGTCGTAGCGCCCACCAAAGGTGACACCTGGGATGTTGAATTCGCGCCGCGCATGGCCGTTGAGGTAGTCCGATGCGAGGGCGCGGGCGGATTCGCCCTGCGGGCTGTTGTCTTCGAGTTCGGGCACGGCTTCAAAGAGGCCGATCGAGTCGGCAAATTGGCGGGCATAGCCGGTGTTGCGCTCGGCCAGCGCGTGCCGTTCTTGGTGGTAGCTGTCCAGCAAGGCGGCTGGGGCTTGGCCTTTGAGCACGCTGGCCAACTTCCAGCTGAGGTTGACGGCATCTTCGACCGCTGTGTTGTAACCCAGGCCCCCGGTGGGGGTGAAAAGGTGCGCCGCATCACCACCCAGAAAGACGCGGCCTTTCTGGAAGGACTCAGCGACCAGGGCATGGCCGGCCATCCAAGTCGCCATGGAGAGGATTTCGATGTATATGGTTTGCCCGAAGGCCTGCACAAACAAGCGCCGCGCATCGGCTTCGGTCAGCGCTTCGGTGGCCGCGTCGTCGGCCATTTGGATGTGAAAAGCAAATTCACTCACGCCGTCGACCGACATGATGAAGGCACGCAGTTCGGGGTTGACCACCACGTACATCCATGAGCGGTCGTTGGGGTTGCGGGCATAGAAGTCCGGGGCCTTGAGGTAGACCGCCAGCATCTTGCCGCCCATGAACTTGCGCTTGAAACCTGTGGCCCCGCCCAAAGCGATGCCCAGCTGATGTCGCACCATGCTGCGGGCCCCGTCTGCGCCCACCAGATATGCAGCTTGGACGAGCAGTTGCTCTTCACCCTTGACCGATTGCACCAAGGCGGTGATACCGCATCCGGTGTCCTTGAACGATGCGAGTTGCCAGCCGTAGCGTATCTCGACGCTGGCTTGTTGCTGCGCGTGGCGGTGCAGACAGACCTCGACGTATTTCTGCGAGACCCGGTGCGGTAGCTCTGCGGCACTCCAGGAGCCCGACATGTTTTTGATGGCCTGTGGCGCGGCAGCGGCGGTGGGCAGCCGCAAGCGGGCCAGCTCAATGCCGGCAAAGCGGGTGAGGTAGGCGATGTCGGTGGGGTGATCGGGTGGCAATCCCATGCTGCGGATTTCATGCGCAAAGCCCAAACGCCGAAAATGCTCCATGGTACGCGCTTGGGTGGCGTTGGCCTGTGGGTTGAAAGCGGTGCTGGGCTTGGCATCGACCAGCAGGCAACGGATGCCGCGCCTGCCCAGCTCGATAGCCAGCATCAGTCCGCAAGGGCCACCGCCTGCGATGAGGACATCGACGCTGAGTGTTGAAGCCATGGGTGTGTTGTGCGGGTGATGGAACCGTGAACTTTGCCTCAGTCTTCACGGGCCAGACGTATAGGCAGCTCAATCGCCAAATACTGCGTGGGCAGCCCCAGACGTGCGGTGGTGGCCGGGTCAGACTCGCTTTTGAAGTCGCAGACCAGCGAGGCACGCACCCCAAAAACAGCGTCTTTGTCGAGCCAGGGATCTGCTGCGTCAAACACTTCGGTGATCAGGCTTCGGTAACCTGGCGCCTCCACGATGACGTGGTAATGGGCCGGGCGCCAGGCATCGCGGTGCGACAAGCGCAGCAACTCGCCAACTGGGCCGTCGGTGGGTACCAGATAGGGGCGAGGGCGGATGGTGACCAGCTCAAAACAGCCGTCGGCTTGCACCTTGATCTGGCAGCGCAGGTTGTCTTGAGGTTGGCTGTCGTCCATTTGCCAATACATGCCGTTGTCGGCGTTTTGCCAAAAGTCGATGGTGGCTTGTGGCAGCGCGAGGCCGTTGATATCGGTCACGCGGCCACGGATCAGCACCGCTTCACCGGGGTTGTCGCGGATCAGGTTGGCGCCGTTGTCCATCCAGGCAGAGCCCCGGGTGTGAAAGGGGCCGAGCACGCTGCCTTCGCTGGCACCGGGCCTGGCGGACAGCAAATCCACCAGAGAAGACAGTCCCAAAACATCTGACAGTAAGGTGAACTCGCTGCGCGAGGGGCTGCTGATTTCGGCCGCGCGGTGCAAAAAACCAATGCCCTCGCGCCATTCATCGTGGCTCAGTTGGGTCTCGCTGGCAAATGCGTGCAGGTGGTGCGCCAAGCGGTTGACCAGGTGCCTCAGGCGTTCATCGTCGATGTTCGAAAAGCTGCTTTTGACGGTGTCGGTCAGGTTGTCTCGGGTGATATTTTTCATGGCAGGACTGCTTCAGCTGGCCAACAGGCCGATTTGGTTTCGCAAAACGCCGATGCCTTCGATGTCGATCTCGATGGTGTCGCCCGGTTGCATCCACACGGGAGGCTTGCGTGCGTAGCCCACACCTGCGGGGGTGCCCATCACGATCACGTCACCGGGCTCGAGCGTCATGCAGGCCGACATCTTGGCAATCGTGGGGGCCACATGGAACACCATGTCGGTGGTGCTGGCGCTTTGCATCACTTGCCCATTCAGGCGCGACTCGATGTGCAGGCCCACACAACCAGGTGGCAACTCGTCGGCCGTGACCAGGTGGGGGCCAAAACCGCCGGTTTGGTCAAAGTTCTTGCCCACGGTCCATTGGGTGGTTTTGCGCTGGTAGTCGCGGAAGGTGGCGTCGTTGAAGCAGGCATAGGCAAACACCGAGTCAAGCGCATCAGTCTCGCTGACATTGCGGGTGGTCTTGCCGATCACCAAGGCCAGTTCGGCCTCGTAGTCAAGCGATGTGGAAATCGGTGGAATCGAGATGATGCCGCCATGCGCCAGCAAAGAGGATGGGCCACGGAAAAAGATGGTCGGGTAGTCTGCCACCTTGTTGCCGCCTTCGGCTGCATGGTCGTGGTAATTGACGCCCAAGCAAATGATTTTGCTGGGGCGGGGCACACACGGCAGCAGACTGACTTGGTCGAGCGGTGTGGGCGCAGCGTTGGCTGCATGTTCGGCAATGCTGGTCATCAGCGCAGGATTACCGCTGGCTTGGGCAAAAAATTCGTTGATGCAGTTGGGCGCCTTGTCCATGCAGTGGCGCATGTCGACCACGGCTTGGCCGACCAGGACACCGTAGCGTGTCGCGTTGTCATGCGCGTAGCTGATGAGTTTCATGCGAATATTCTTTTGATGCGTTTTATCTGGGGAGGCTCCAGGCCAGCTGAATCTGGCGTGTGGTGGTCAGCTTACCACTGCTTGGCCAGTTTATACGCTATGCCGAAGCTGTGGGACCAGTTGATGCAAGGGTCTCTCCTCGGGCGCAAGGCTTGTCCCATTCGATCAAGCGGCAGGCGGGCGCCCTGCTTTCTTGGCTTGGGCCAAGCCTGCTTTGCGCACCGCCCGCTCGGCATCGGCTTTTTTGCCCTCGGTCAGCCAAGCGGCAAATTCCGCGGGGGTTTCCAAGGTGAGGCGCCCTAAAGCGGCCGATCGGAAATCGTGGATCACGATTTCGGCAGCCTTGGTGGTGTTGACACGACCGCCGCTCTGGATCGCGCCGCGTTGGCGGGCGATGGATTCGAGCAAGGTTTCGTCGGTGTGGTTGGCCACGTCTTTCACCTTGTAGCGATCGGTGATGGCCTGCGGGTAATTCGGGATCAGGTAGTTGAGCAACTCCAGCGCCACCACCTCTTCGTCGAACGCGTTCACGCCAATTGCGCCACTGGCCGCCAGGTTGTAGCCGCTTTGCGCCACGATGATGCGTGGCCACAGCACACCGGGCGTGTCGTACAGATAAAAATCATCGGCCAAGGTGATGCGCTGCTCCAGCTTGGTCACGCCCGCTTCGTCGCCCGTCTTGGCCGCACGCTTACCTTTGAGGGTGTTGATCAGGGTGGACTTGCCCACGTTGGGGATACCGCAAATCAGCACCCGCATGGGCTTGACCATACCGCCCCGGTTGGGCGCTAACTGGCGGCAAGCATCGATCAGTGCCTTGGCAGGCTGCGTCATGCTGGTGTCCAGGCTCAGGGCGCTGACACCCGGCATGGCGTTGTAGTGGGCCAGCCAAGCGGCGGTTTGCACCGGGTCGGCCAAGTCTTGCTTGCTCAGAATTTTGAGGCCTGGTTTGCCCCCGATCAGCTCGGCCAGCATGGGGTTGGCACTCGACCCGGGCAAACGCGCGTCCAGCATCTCAATGACCACGTCAATGTCTTTGATGCGCTCCCCAATCGCCTTGCGCGTGAGGTGCATGTGTCCGGGAAACCATTGAATCGCCATAAAAGAAGCCGCTGCTGACCGAAAGTGCCAAAGGGGTGATTGTCGGGCAGTTCGGACATGCTCATCTGCCATCGATCAGTGTGCGCCGTTCGGCCTGGTTGAAGCAGTCGTTTTCTCAAGCCGCAAGGCTTACTCTGGTGGAGCCCGTTCACTTTGTCAGCTTCATTGCCCCGTGAAGTTGGCCGCAATGAAGTTGCCTGGCAAGGTGAAGAACATGTATAGCGTTTCCTTGGCTTTGTCCTTGGCGTTGGGATCCTTGAAGCTCACTTTCCATTCCTTGCCCTTTTTGCCATCGATGGTTTCGATGGTGGTCGGCTTGATGGCAGTCCAGGCTGCATCAAGTTTGCCGGTTTTCACCAGGGTGTCTTTGCGTTGCAAGGCACAGCCGCTCACGGTGGCTTCTGGCGCCGGTTTTTTGCCATGAAAGTGGCAGCTGTTGCCCGGGTCGGCCAGGGCAATGGGTGCCCACAGAGCGGTGCTCAGGGTCAGGATGATGAGGGTGATTTGGGTCATGGTGTTTCCAGTCAAGGGTTGAATGGCTTGATTATTTCAAGGTGTTGCGGCTGTCGTCGGTGGTGTTTTGAATGTCCATGTCTTCGTGCGCGTGCTGGTGCTCTTGCGCCGGAAAGCGGAAGCTGTCGGGGTGGCTGTCGTGCTGGTAGCCATGCAGTTGCGTGAACAGGAGGTAAAACCCGGCATAAATCAAACCCAGGTTGGCGAGGTGGCTGAAACGTGCAAAAGAAGGGCGGTTCCGCCATATCGCCAACACCGCCACCATCACGCTCAAGGCGGCGATTTGCCCGACTTCCACACCCACATTGAAACTCAAGATGCGCCAGAGCATGGCCATCGGGTCGTCGCCCAAAGGCAGTTGCTGCAAGCGGGTGGACAGACCAAAGCCGTGCAGCAGGCCAAAAACAAAGACCGCCTTCAACAGGTTGGGGGAGGGCATGTTCAGGTGCTTTTGAAAGCCGCCGTTGTTGTCAAAGCCTTTGTAGATGACGCTCAGGGCGATGATGGCGTCGACCAAATAGAAGTTCCAGGTGATCTTGAAATAGGTTGCGAAGATGAGCGTGATGCAGTGGCCGATGGTGAACACGGTGACGAATTTGGCCACGTCTTTGAACGTGGTCAAAAAGAAGACCACACCGAACAGAAAGAGCAGGTGGTCATAACCCGTGAGCATGTGGCTGGCCCCCAGGCCCACGTATTGCAGGTAACCGCCGTCGAGCATGCGCTGGCGGTCTTCGTCAGAAATGCCGTGGGCCCAGGCCAGGGCGGGCAAAGCGCACAACAGCAAGGCCAGCACTGGGCGTGACAGGAAATTTTTCATAGGTCAGGGAACGTGTATGCAGGTGAGGCAAGGATGGAACAGGGCCTGCGGGAGAGCTGTCATGGCCCTCCAAGGATTTCTCTTCAATTTTACGAACGCAACCGTGGTGAGCGCTCGGGTAAGGGCTTCACCTGCGCTTGAGGGTCAAGGCTTTGCAGGCCCGGCCAGTGTCAGTGGCACCTCATCGGCCAAAAAGTCAAACACCGCGCGCATCAGTGCACTGGTGCGCAACTCGCGGTGCACCGTCAGCCAGATGGGCAAAACGGGCAGCTCGATCATCGGCAAGATGGCCTCGACAGTGGGGTCTGAGTCAATCAGGTGCTCGCTCACGAAACCCACGCCCAGCCCAGCTTGCACGGCTGCCCAATGGGCGATCAGATCATCGGTACGCAGGCCGTGGAGCAGACTGTTGGCCGGAAAACCCAGTGCAGCGAATCCGTCTTCGATCTCGGTGTTGCGGTCACCCGTGATCAGGTCGTGCGCCAGTAAGTCTGTGGGTAGCAGCGGCGTGCCCTTGCGCTGCAAATAGCTTTGGCTGGCGCAGGCGCGCAGGGCCATTTGGCCAATGTGTTTGGCCACCAAGCTGCCTTGTTCGGGTCGCACCATGCGCAGCGCCAGGTCGGCTTCGCGTAAGAGCAAGTTGCTCACCGAGTTGCTGACCACCAGTTCCACCACCACGTCGGGCAGGGCCTGGCGCATGCGGGCCAAGATGGGCGGCAACAAAAAGCAAGCAACGGGCTGGCTGGCCGACAGCCGCACCCGCCCTCGCACCGTTTGCCCCGACCCCGAAGCCATGCGCGAAAACTGCGCCGCCCCGTCCCGCATCGTGTTGGCGGCCTCGGCCAATTCCAGCGCTTGCGCGGTGGGCTGCAGGCCGCGCCCGGTACGCTCGAACAGTATCACTTTCAGTTGGTCTTCCAGCTCTGCAATGTGCCGACCCAGTGTGGGCTGGCTCATCCCCGTGGCGCGGGCCGCGCCCATCAGGCTGCCGTGTTCGAGGGCTGCCAAAAAAGAGGGAATGAGCGCCCAGTTGAAGTTTGATGTATTCATTGATGAATGGCTAGTGTCCGGTTTTATGCAATTGTGCAATGGCTCTGGGGTCAAGACAATCCACCTCAGACCCTTTTCAACACGATTTAAACGAGAGCCACACCATGAACAGAAGACAAATCTTGCGCATTGCCGGCGGCGGCTTCATCGCCGCAGCCACCGTGACCAGCTTGACCGGCTGCGACAGCAGCATGCCCGCCGAGGCCATCGCGGCCTGGCAGCCCCCGGCGGACAATCTGGACATCCGCCGCTGGGTGTTGTCGCATGCCTTGCTGGCCCCGCATGCGCACAACCTGCAATCGTGGCTGGTGGACCTGGACACACCCGACACCATCGTGCTGCGCATGGACATGAGCCGCCTGCTGCCCGAGACCGACCCGCTGTCGCGCCAACTGGTGATCAGCCAGGGCACCTTCATCGAAGTGCTGGACTTGGCGGCCCGCCAGCGCGGCTACCGCACCGAGGTCACGCCGTTTCCAGAAGGCGAGTTCAATGCCAAGGCCCCCGACACCCGACCCACCGCCCGCATTCTCTTGGTGCGCGATGCGTTGGTGCAGCCCGACCCGCTGTTTGCTCAGGTGTTAAAGCGCCACACCCACAAGGGCGTGTACAAGGCACGCACGCCCGATGCCGCGGCCTTGCAGGCCGTGCGTGACAGCGTCAAGGGTTTGCCCGTCATGCTGGACCTGGTCACACGGGGCCAAGACGCCGCCATGGCCCGCCACGCGCAGATTGCCATGGACGCCTGGCGCACCGAGCTGGTCACGCCGCGCACGCTGCTGGAGTCTTACCATGTGCTGCGCATTGGCCCGAAAGAAATCGCCCAACACCGCGACGGCATTTCGCTCAACTCACCCATGGTGCGCGCCCTGAACGCTCTGGGATTGTTTGACCGCACCAAGGCGTCAGCACCCGACAGCTCAGAGATCAAAGGCCAGCTGGAGCGCTTCAACGCCGCCATTGCCAGCACCCCGGCTTATTTCTGGATGAGCACCGAGCGCAACGACCGCATCACCCAGCTGCAAACCGGGCGGGCCTATGTGCGGGCTCAGTTGGCCGCCACGGCGCAGGGCTTGTCGATGCACCCCTTGTCGCAGGCTTTGCAGGAATATCCCGAGCAGGCTCCGCATTACAAGGCCGTGCACGAGTTGCTGGGCGCTGCGGAGCGTGGGCACACGGTGCAGATGTGGACTCGGCTGGGCTACGCCCCGGCCATCGGGCCTGCGCCGCGCCGTGGTTTGGAGGCGCATGTGCGTAAGGCGTGAAGGGGTAGCCGTGGCCGGGGTTTTGGCCCCAAAATAGCTCTCCAAAACAAACGCCGCAATAGGCGACAGGGGAGCTTTTAAATGACCACCACCGACAGGGTTGAGCGCGAATTTGCAGAGCAGCACATGCACACCATCTTGGCCCGATTGGCCGGGCCGGGTGCGGTGCCCCGCGCCGATCAGGTGGACGCGGTGCACGCGGTGCTGCAACCGGCGTCGCGCGTGTTGGTTGTGCAGGCCACGGGATGGGGCAAGTCGGCGGTGTACTGGGCCGCCACACACGCCACGCGCAGCACGGGCGCTGGCCCAACATTGGTGGTTTCGCCCCTTCTGGCGCTGATGCGCGACCAGGTCAGCGCCGCCGAGCGGGCAGGCCTGAAGGCCGCCACCGTCAACTCCACCAACATCGACGACTGGGACGATGTGTTTCAGCGGCTGGATGCCGACACCATCGACGTGCTGCTGGTCTCGCCCGAGCGGCTGGGCAACCCGCGTTTTGCGGCGAGGCTGGGCGCTTTGTTGGCCCGGGTGGGCCTGATCGTGATCGACGAGGCGCATTGCATCAGCGATTGGGGGTTTGATTTCAGGCCCGACTACCAGCGGCTGGCGCGGGCGCTCTTGTCCACACCCACGGCCAGCGTGCTGGCCACCACGGCCACGGCCAACGAGCGGGTCACGCTGGACATTGGCAAACAGTTGGGTGCGAACACGTTGACTTTTCGCGGCACGCTGGCCCGCACCTCGCTCACGCTGTCGGTGGTGCCTGGTTTGTCGCCTTTGCAGCGCTATGCCTGGATCGCCGATGCGCTTGAACAATTGCCCGGCTCGGGCATTGTGTATGTGCTCACGGTGGCCGAAGCCGAGCGGCTGACGGCGTTTTTGCGCAGCTGCGGCCACGCGGTGGACGCCTACAGCGGTCAAACCGATGCGGACACGCGCTTGCAAGTGGAAGAGCGTTTGCGCCACAACCAGGTCAAGGCGGTGGTGGCCACCTCGGCGCTGGGCATGGGTTACGACAAGCCAGATTTGGGTTTTTGTGTGCATGCGGGCTCGCCCTCCACCCCGGTGGCCTATTACCAGCAGGTCGGGCGGGCGGGCCGGGCGGTGGCACATGCCGAAGGGGTGTTGCTGCCGTCGGACGCGGATGAGCGCATTTGGGATTACTTCGCCACCGCGTCAATTCCAGATGCTGCGACAGCCGGCAAGGTGTTGCAAAGCTTGGGCAGTGATGGGCGCAGTTTGCTCGAGATCGAAGCCGACACCGGCGTGCGCCGGGGGCGGCTGGAGGCTCTGCTCAAAATTCTGGCGGTGGAAGGCGTGGTGGACAAAGATGGCAGCGCTTGGCGGGCCACGGGCGTGCCCTATTTGCACGACAGCGCCAAATGGACGGCGCTGGCCCAGGTGCGCCAGCAAGAGGCCGGCATCATGCGGCAGTACGCGCATGGCCAAGGCTGTTTGATGGCTTATTTGCAAACCGCGTTGGACGACCCATCGCCCGCGCCGTGCGGGCGATGCTCGGTGTGTACCGGTCATTTGCCGTTTCCAGGCCTTGAGCCCTCAAGCGAAAAACTGATCGCAGCCCGAGACTTCTTGCGCGGCATGGACGTGGACATCGAGCCGCGCAAACGCTGGCCCGGTGGGGTGGGGCGCAAGGGGAGCATTCGGGGCTTTGATGCGGGCCGCGCTGTGGCTTTTGCAGACGATCCCGGTTGGGTGACCGAGCTGCAGGCTTTGCGCCAGGCCACCAGTGGGGCAGGTCATGGCGATGTGCCGCCTGAACTGCTGGCCGGGGCTGTGGCCACGCTGGGCCGTTGGGCCAAAAACTGGCCTGCGCGGCCCGTGTGTGTGGTGCCACTGCCCACGCCCAACATGGCGGCCAACCGGCAATTGGCGGCGCACATTGCGCAAAAAGGCCGTTTGCCTTTGCACGACGTGTTCAGCTGGCAGGGCGGCCCCGCGCCCGATGACAGCGCCTCCACGCCCGTGGTGGCGCACTTGGAGTCGGCCATCCGCCTGGCTGCAGATGTTTCGCTGCCGGCAGGTCCGGTGCTGCTGGTGTCCACCCAGGTGCGCACCCGCTGGGCGGCCACCGTGGCGGCCGCACTGCTGCGCGAACAAGGGGCCCTTCAGGTGCTGGTGCTGGCTTTGCATTTGCAGCCTTGAGGCATGATCGGCTCGAACTTTTGAACGATGAAACGATGAACGACGACACACCCGACAGCCCCCTGCTTCAAGAAGCCCGCCTTTGGCAAGACGACAACTGGACCGCCCAGGTCATCAAAAACGAGGACGACGACGGCTGGGCAGTGGCCATGTTCAAGGCGGGTGAGTCCGAGCCCGCCTTGGTCGGGCCCTGGACCATGGGCCGCGACAAAAAGAACCCCAAGCCGCTGGACGGCTCGGCCTTCATCACTTTGGTGAAAATCGCCAGCGAATTTGTGCGCCGCAGCGAGCAGCAGCTGCACGCTCAGCTGAACCAAAGCGTGACGGTGAATGGCCAAGACAGCCCTGTCACGGTGCTGCTGCGCATCGTGACCGACGACGACAACCCCTATGCCGTGCTGAGTGCGCAAAACGAGGGCGGCGATGCGCTGGCCGAAGTCAAGGTGGATGCGGGATTCAAGCTCAACCGCCAGACCGCCCAGGCCTGGGTGGATGTCGACTTTGCCTACACTTGAGGCCATGAACGCCAACCCAGCTTTTTCCCCCGCCACTGGCCCCTTGGCCGGTCTCAAAGTCCTTGAGTTGGGCCAGTTGATCGCAGGCCCTTTTGCGGCCAAAACCCTGGGCGATTTCGGCGCCGATGTGGTCAAGATCGAGCCGCCCGGCGCGGGCGATCCTTTGCGACAGTGGCGCCTGATGAAGGACGGCACCTCGGTCTGGTGGCAGGTGCAGTCGCGCAACAAACAGTCTTTGGCGCTGGACCTCAAGCAGCCCGCCGCGCAGGACATCGTGCGCCAGCTGGCCGCCGAGAGCGATGTGCTGATCGAAAACTTCCGCCCCGGCGCGATGGAAGGCTGGGGCTTGGGGCCTGACGATTTGCTGGCGCTGAACCCGCGCCTGATCATGCTGCGGGTGAGTGGCTACGGTCAGACCGGTCCTTACCGAGACCGCCCGGGTTTTGGCGTGGTGGGCGAGGCCATGGGCGGCATTCGCCACCTCACGGCCGAGCCGGGCCGGGTGCCGGTGCGTGTGGGCATCAGCCTGGGCGACACACTGGCGGCTTTGCACGGCGTGATCGGCATCTTGATGGCCTTGCACGAGCGCAAGACCTCGGGCCGGGGCCAGGTGATCGACGTGGCTTTGTACGAGGCCATGTTCAACTGCATGGAAAGCCTCTTGCCCGAGTACAGCGCCTTTGGCGCGGTGCGTGGCCCAGCAGGCAGCGCTTTGCCTGGCATTGCCCCGAGCAACGCCTACCTGTGCAAGGACGGGGGCTACGCCCTGATTGCGGGCAATGGCGACAGCATTTTCAAACGCCTGATGGCCGAAATTGGCCGCGACGACCTGGCACAAGACCCGGCCCTGAAAGACAACACAGGGCGTGTGGCCCGTGTGGCCGAAATCGATGGGGTGATTGGGCAGTGGACCGCGCAGCACACGGTGGACGAGGTGCTGGCGGCGCTGGACCGCGCCAGTGTGCCGGCCGGGCGCATCTACACCGTGGCCGACATCGCACAGGACCCGCACTACCTGGCGCGAGACATGTTGCAAACCGTGCGCATGCCAGGCGGCTGCGATTTGATGGTGCCCGGCATCGTGCCCAAGCTTTCGCGTACCCCCGGCGGCCACCGCCGTAACGCACCAGGGGTGGGTCAGGACAGCGATGCCGTGCTCAGTGGCATGGGCCTGACTGCAGGGCAAATTCAGGCGCTGCGCGATCAGGGCATTGTGGCCTGAGCGCAGCGCCTGGCTAGCCCCATCACTGCGCCTTGGCGCCGGAGTCCTTTACCACTTTGGCCCACTTGACGATCTCGTTGGCTTGGTAGCGGGCCAGCTCTGCGGGGCTGGACAGCACCGGGTCGAGGCCCAGGGTCTTCAGGCGCTCTTGCACTTCGGGCAGCTTGAACACACGCAACACTTCGGCATTGAGCTTGTCGATCACGGGGCGAGGCACATTGGCCGGGGCAAACATGGCAAACCAGGTGGTGGCCTCAAAGCCGGGGACCGATTCGCCCACGGTGGGAATGTCTGGTGCGGCCGGTGAGCGGGTGGCCGTGGTTTGGGCCAGTGCGCGGATCTTGCCTTCTTTGGCCATGGGCAATGCAGAGGGCATGTTGTCAAACATGAGCTGGATGCTGCCGCCAATCAGGTCGGGAATGGCAAATTGACGGCCTTTGTAGGGCACATGCTCCATGGTGGTGCCGGTGAGCGACTTGAAGAGTTCGCCCGAGACGTGCACCGAGGTGCCAATGCCAGGGGAGCCGAACGAGAGTTTGTTGGGGTTGGCCTTCATGTAAGCGATCAGCTCGGGCACGTTTTTGACGGGCAAGGCGTTGTTGACCACCAGCAGGTTGGGGGCCGAGGCGATCAGTGAGATGGGGCTGAAGTCTTTGACCATGTCATAGGGCATTTTTTCGTACAGCGCCCCGTTGATGGAATGGGTGCCCACCGTGCCCATGACGATGGTGTGGCCGTCGCCGGGCGATTTGGCCACGTTGTCCGCGCCAATGTTGCCGCCCGCGCCGGGCCGGTTGTCCACCACCACCGGGAAGCCCAGCTGGGCTTTTTCACTGAACAAGCGTGCCAAGATGTCGGGCGCTCCGCCCGATGGAAAGGTGACCACCAGGCGCAAGGGCTTGGTGGGAAAGGCTTGGGCCACAGCGCTGGTGGCGCTGAAGGCTCCCAGGCTCAGCAGCAAGAGGCTGAGGCCAACTTGCCGTTTGATGGGCGAGGCCAGTTGAGCACGGGTCGAAGTGATGCGAGAGCGGAAGTGGTTGATGGGCATGGTGTGTCTCCTTGGGAGTTTTACTTTAGGACGCGAGGCCCTCGATGTGGAGGGTGAAAACCCTTTGCACCAGGCCCCAGGCTGTCATCTGCGTGACGCGCCAAACGGGTGCAAGCGCCAGGGTGCCTGGCTGTGTGCTTCGAATCGGCGGTGCATCAGGCCACAATGGCATCCACTGACCGACTCACCGCACATGCCCTCCACACCCATCACCCGTCCCCTGCAAGCCTGGCAAGTCATGCTGGGAGGCATTTGCGGCCTGGTGCTGACCATTGGTCTGGCCCGTTTTGCCTACACGCCCTTGTTGCCCGCCTTGCAGGCACAAACTGGTTTGAACGATGCCGCAGCCGGGGGCTTGGCCGCCATCAATTACGCAGGCTACATCGTCGGGGCTTTGGTCACGGCCTGGATGGACGATGTGCGCTGGCGTCACCGTTTTTACAGCGCAGGCCTGTGGATGGCCTTGCTCACCACGGCGGCCATGGCTTTATCGAGCTGGTTGCCCGCCTGGGGGCTGTGGCGCTTTTTGGGCGGTTTGTGTGGCGCCACGGGCATGTTGCTGGGTTCGGGCCTGGTGTTGGGTTGGCTCATGCGCCAAGGGCGACGGCCGGAGCTGGGGGTGTTGTTCATTGGTCTCGGGCTGGGCATTGTGGTGTCGGCGCTGGGTGCTTGGGTCTTGTCCGATATCTGGACGTTGTGGTCTGACCAGTGGCTGGCCTTTGCCGCGCTGGGCCTGGTTTTTTTTGTGCCCGCCTGGCTGTGGCGGCCCCCCGTGCCACCCGTGCCCACCGCCGCAGTGAGCGCCCAGGCGCAGCCGCAGGTCTCGCGCCGATGGATGGCGACCATGGCCATGAGTTATTTTGCGGCGGGCTGGGGCTTTGTCATCAGCGCCACCTTCACCGTGGCCATTGTCGAGCGCGAACCGGCTTTGGCCGGGCAGGGCGCCTTGGCTTGGGCGCTGGTGGGGCTGGCGGCCATGCCCGCTGTGTTTTTGTGGGACCGTGTGGCCAGAAAGTTGGGCGACATCCCGGCTTTGCTGCTGGCGTTTGGACTGCAGACCATGTCCATCGTGCTGCCGGCCTTGTCGGGATCACTGACCGCAGCGCTGGTCGGTGCTGTGGGTTATGGCGCGACCTTCATCGGCATTGTGAGCTTGACCCTGGCTCTGGTGGGGCGGCGAGCACCCCAAAACCCGGGCAAGGCCATGGCCCGTTTGACCCTGAGTTACGGTGCTGCGCAAATGATCGCGCCCGTGGTGGCCGGGGCCATGGCGCAGGCCACGGGCAGTTTTAAAGGTGCTTTGTGGCTCACGGCCGCCGTCATGTTGGTGGGCATGGCGTTGCTCTTGGCATTGCCCAAAGAGGATTAAATACCCAGGCTTTGCAGCTGCACCAGCCCTTTGGGGGTTTGCAGACTGGCTACCAGATTGGCCGGTCCGGTCTCGATGGCGATGTGGGCTAAACCGATGGCATCAAAGGCTGCTTGCAGCTTGGCACCGCTGGGGTGACTCACGGTGAGGCTTTGCAGCGTCACGCCCGAGCGGGGCAGGCTGTTGCGCGGGTGCAGGCGCAGCGGCTCGGTGGCATCGGGCTTGGCCCACTGGATCAGGGTGGGCAAGCAACCATTGAACAGCCGCTCGCCGTCTTCGCGCACAGTGATTTGCCAGTTGAGGGTGCCTTTGCTCGATTGGCGGCTGGCGTGCACCACCTGACCGCGCTCAATACCTTGTGTGCGCAGCACATGGCGGGCGGCTTTGACGTCCTCGGTGCTGCTGACAAAGTGGACCAGTCGGGGTCCTTGCGCCACCGCTTTTTGTAAAGTGAGGTTGTCCATGTCGAACCAGCGCGTCACCTGGGCGCGTTTGGGGATCACCGCCAATGGGTTGATGGCGATGATTTCGAAATAGGCCAGAGGAAATTGCGGCGAAGCAATTTTGAAAAGTCGGTTGTGAGTGCCGTATTTTTCATGCTCACCACCGGGGCCGGGGGTGATGCCCATGGTGTCCTCGCACCATTGCACGCCATCGTCCAGCGAGGCGGCCATCACCACCAAGTGATCAATTTGAGTTTTCATGGATTGGCATTGTCGCTGTTCATGGGCACTCGGCGTGCACCATTGAAGCGTTTTTGCCAATAAGCGCTGCGCATATCGTCAATGTTGACGGCTTTGCCTGCGCGCGGGGCGTGGATGAATTTGCCATCACCCACATAGATGCCCACATGGCTGAAGGCCCGACGCATGGTGTTGAAAAACACCAGATCACCGGGTTTGAGTTCGTCGCGTTCAATGACCTCTGTGGCCCGGGCCTGGTCAACGGCACGGCGCGGCAAAATTTGCCCGACCGATTTTTCGTAAAGGTGACGCACAAAGCCACTGCAATCAAAACCGGTGTTCTCGCTGTTGCCACCCCGGCGGTAGGGCACGCCCAACAAACCCATGGCCTGCTCCACCATGCCAGCGGCGTGGTCACTGGCCTTGTCCTTGACCACACTCATTTGGGAGCCAATTTGGGAGACCAGGCCGCGGTCATTGGAAACCACGGTTGGCGAGTCTTCGCTTGGAGATGACCAGGCGGGCAGGTTCAGGGTCAACAACAACGGTAAAAAAAGAATAGAACGCATGCTTGGGCAGCATAACGGATATTTTTGGCCTCAATGTTAGGGCTTGTACCGTGTCAGGTGAATTGGGCCCTTCCTTGCCTCGCCGTTGATTTTCAGCCAACTCGTGTGCTGCGACAATTCTGCTCCAGTAACTCACAGGACAAAACATGCTGATCGATGCAGATGAAAGCCAATTGGTGCTGGTGGATTTTCAGACCCGTCTGAAGCCCGCCATGCTGGACGCGGACGCCGTTTGGGCCAACGCAGCGCGTCTGGCCACTTTGGCCCAGGCCCTCGATGTGCCCACCTGGGGCACCGAGCAAAACCCCTCGCGCTTGGGTGAAATGCCGCCGGAAATCCGCAGCCACTGCCGCCAAGTGCTGGCCAAGATGCAGTTCAGCGCCGTGGAAGAAGGCTTGGGCGAATGGCTGCAGCCCGAGCCGGTGCAGGCCCCGCGCGGCAATGCCCGCAGCTTGCCCAGACATTTGCAAAAGCCCCAGCCCGGGGCCGAACCCCGCAAGACCATTGTTTTGGCTGGGTGCGAGGCCCACATTTGCTTGATGCAAACCGCCCTGGATTTGCTGGAAGACGAGTTTGAGGTGTGGGTGGTGACCGATGCCTGCAGCTCGCGCACCGAGCGCAACCGCGATGCGGCCTATGACCGCCTGGCAGGAGCCGGTGCCGAGCTGGTGACCGCCGAGATGGTGGCGTTTGAGTGGATCCGCACGGCTGAGCACCCCGATTTCAAGCTCTTGCAAAGCCTGTTCAAGTGACCAGCCCCAGCGGGCATGTCGCTGACCGCCCGTGCTGATGGCCTTTGATGCTGTGGGTTGAGTCAGCTTCTTGCAAGTCCTTTAGCCATAATTATGAATTCAGAAGTGCAGGGCGGTGCGTGAGCATCGCTGCCTTCCTTGGTTTCAATTTGGTGGGTTTTCAGGAGACATCCATGGGCAATTTCGCAGAATTTCACGCCAGGTCGATCAACGACCGTGACGCTTTTTGGGCCGAGCAGGCCAAACTGGTGGACTGGAAGGTTCAGCCGCAGCAAATCTGTGATTACAGCAACCCGCCTTTTGCCAAGTGGTTTGTGGGTGGCGAAACCAATCTGTGCCACAACGCGGTGGACCGGCACCTGGCCGAGCGTGCCGATCAGCCTGCTTTGATCTTTGTGTCCACCGAGACCGATCAGGAAAAAAACTACACCTACCGTGAGCTGCACGCCGAAGTGCAGCGCATGGCCGCCATCTTGCAAGACCTGGGCGTGGTCAAAGGCGACCGCGTGCTGATTTACATGCCCATGGTCGCCGAGGCGGCTTTTGCGATGCTGGCTTGCGTGCGCTTGGGCGCGATCCACTCGGTGGTGTTTGGTGGTTTTGCCTCGCATTCGCTGGCCACCCGCATTGAAGACGCCTCGCCCAAAGTCATCATCAGCGCCGACGCAGGCTCGCGCGGTGGTAAAGCCGTCTCCTACAAGCCGCTGCTCGACGAAGCCATCCAACTCTCGGCCCACAAACCGGCCAACGTGGTCATGGTGGACCGCCAACTGGTTGCTTTCACGCCTGTGGCCGGCCGCGACGTGGACTACGCCACCGAGCGGGCCAAGCACATCGATGCGGTCGTGCCGTGCGTGTGGGTTGAGTCCACCCACCCCAGCTACACGCTCTACACCTCCGGCACCACCGGCAAACCCAAAGGTGTGCAGCGCGACACAGGCGGCTACACCGTGGCTTTGGCCGCCAGCATCCCCAACGTCTTTGAAGGCAAGCCGGGCGGTACCTTTTTCTGCACCAGCGACATCGGCTGGGTGGTGGGCCACAGCTACATCATCTACGGCCCGCTGATCGGCGGCATGGCCACCATCTTGTACGAAGGCCTGCCGATCCGCCCCGATGGTGGCATCTGGTGGAGCCTGGTCGAGAAGTACAAAGTCCAGGTCATGTTCAGCGCCCCCACGGCCATTCGGGTGCTCAAAAAGCAGGACCCTGCGCTGCTGACCAAGTACGACCTGTCGAGCCTGCAGGCCCTGTTCCTGGCCGGTGAGCCGCTGGATGAGCCGACTGCCAAGTGGATTTCAGAAGGCCTGAACGGCAAAGCCATCATCGACAACTACTGGCAGACCGAAACCGGCTGGCCGATCCTGAGCATTTGCAACGGCGTAGAAAAAGCGCCCAGTAAGTTTGGCTCGCCCGGCAAGGCGATTTATGGCTACAACGTCAAGCTGGTCGACGACCAGACCGGCGAAGAGTTGACCGGCGCCAACCAAAAGGGTGTGTTGACCATTGAAGGCCCACTGCCCCCCGGCAACCTACAAACCATCTGGGGCGATGACGAGCGCTTCGTCAAGACTTACTGGAAAACTGTTCCCAACAAGCTGGTGTACAGCACCTTCGACTGGGCGGTGCGCGACGAAGACGGTTACTACTTCATCTTGGGCCGCACCGACGACGTGATCAACGTGGCCGGTCACCGACTGGGCACCCGAGAGATCGAAGAAAGCATCTCCAGCCACCCCAATGTGGCCGAAGTGGCGGTGGTCGGCGTGGCGGACCAACTCAAAGGGCAGGTGGCCATGGCGTTTGCGATTGCCAAAGACACCTCGGGCCTGACGGACGCGGCAGCGCGTCTGAAGCTTGAAGGCGAAGTCATGAAGGTGGTGGATTCGCAACTGGGTGCGGTAGCCCGGCCCGCTCGTGTGTTCTTTGTCTCGGCCTTGCCCAAGACGCGCAGCGGCAAGTTGCTGCGCAGGGCCATTCAGGCCGTGGCCGAAGGTCGTGATCCGGGCGATCTGACCACCATGGACGATCCGACGGCTTTGCAGCAGATCGTTGACCAGATCAAAGGCTGATGCCTTGAGGCATCCCACAGACCCCGCTTCGCCGGGGTCTTTTTTGGCCTACAACCTTGTGCACGCCCAATTGGTGACGAATGTAAGTTTGACATTGGCCAAGGCGTGGCACAATGCACGCTGTACTCAGGCCCTTCCTTTGCCACAGTCGCATCCGCCAACCGGTTCAGCCGTGTCGCGGAAGGTAATTCTCACCCAACTAATGTTTCCCACAGGGAAACGGAGGTCAGCGAAATATGAGCGAGACTAATTCCGTCTACGCTGCCTACCAAGGCAACACCTACTTGTTCGGCGGCAACGCTCCGTACGTTGAAGAGATGTACGAAAACTACCTGGCCAACCCCGGTAGCGTCCCAGATTCTTGGCGTGAGTATTTCGACGCCCTCCAGCACGTTCCCGCCGTCGACGGCACCAACGCCAAAGACGTCCCCCACCTGCCAGTCATCAACGCTTTTGCCGAACGCGCCAAGTCCGGCGGCACCAAAGTCGTCATGGCCAGCGCCGATGTCGAGATGGGCCGCAAGCGCACCGCCGTTCAGCAGTTGATCGCTGCCTACCGCAACGTGGGCCAACGCTGGGCCGATTTGGACCCCTTGAAGCGCACCGAGCGCCCCAACATTCCTGACCTCGACCCCGCTTTCTTTGGCTTTTCGGATGCCGACCAGGAAACCGTGTTCGACACCAGCAACACCTTCTTCGGCAAAAACCGCATGTCCCTGCGCGAGCTGCTCAATGCGCTGCGCGAGACCTATTGCGGCACGATCGGGGCCGAGTACATGTACACCACCGAGCAGGCTGAAAAGCGCTGGTGGCAGCAAAAGCTCGAGAGCATCCGCAGCAAGCCCAATTTCACGGCCGATAAGAAAAAGCAGATCCTCGACCGCCTGACGGCTGCCGAAGGCCTGGAGCGCTACCTGCACACCAAATACGTGGGCCAAAAGCGCTTCTCGCTCGAAGGCGGTGAGAGCTTCATCGCCGCTATGGATGAGCTGATCCAGTCGGCCGGTGCCCAAGGCGTGCAGGAAGTCGTGATCGGCATGGCCCACCGTGGTCGCCTGAACGTGCTGGTCAACACCATGGGCAAATTGCCCGCAGACCTGTTCGCCGAGTTCGACCACACCGCCCCCGAAGATCTGCCCGCAGGTGACGTGAAGTACCACCAAGGCTTCAGCTCCGACGTGAGCACGGCCGGTGGTCCAGTCCACTTGTCACTGGCGTTCAACCCCTCGCACCTGGAAATCGTGAACCCCGTGGTCGAAGGCTCGGTGCGTGCCCGCATGGACCGCCGCGATGACCCACTGGGTAAGCAAGTGCTGCCTGTGCTGGTGCACGGCGATGCCGCTTTTGGTGGCCAGGGTGTGAACCAGGAAACCTTTGCGCTGGCCCAAACCCGTGGTTATTCCACAGGCGGCACGGTGCACATCATCATCAACAACCAGATTGGTTTCACCACCTCTGACCCCCGCGACATGCGTTCGAGCGTGTTTTGCACCGACATCGTCAAAATGGTCGAGGCCCCAGTGCTCCACGTCAACGGTGACGATCCGGAAGCCGTGGTCATGGCCGCGCAGTTGGCCCTTGAATACCGCATGACCTTCCGCAAGGACGTGGTGCTGGACGTGGTGTGCTTCCGGAAACTGGGCCATAACGAGCAGGACACCCCAGCTCTGACCCAGCCGCTGATGTACAAAAAGATTGCGGCCCACCCTGGCACACGCAAACTGTTTGCCGACAAACTGGCCGCACAAGGCTTGGGCGATACATTGGGCGAGGACATGGCCAAGGCCTACCGCGCAGCCCTCGATGCCGGCAAGAACACGACCGACCCCGTGTTGACCAACTTCAAGACCAAGTTCACCGTGGACTGGTCGCCCTTCTTGGGCAAGAAGTGGACCGATGCGGGCGACACCGCCATTCCATTGGCCGAGTGGAAGCGCTTGGCTGAAAAAATCACGACCATCCCTGAATCGGTCACGCCACACCAGTTGGTCAAAAAGGTCTACGATGACCGTGCAGCCATGGGTCGAGGCGAAATCGCGGTGGATTGGGGCATGGGCGAGCACATGGCTTTTGCCTCTTTGGTGGCCAGTGGTTACCCCGTGCGCCTGTCGGGCGAGGACTGCGGCCGTGGCACCTTCACTCACCGCCACGCCGTCATTCACGATCAAAAGCGCGAAAAGTGGGACACCGGCACCTATGTGGCGCTGCAAAACGTGACCGACAAACAAGCGCCCTTCACGGTGATCGACTCGATCCTGTCCGAAGAAGCGGTGCTGGCTTTTGAATACGGTTATGCATCGAATGACCCCAACACCTTGGTGATTTGGGAAGCGCAGTTCGGCGACTTTGCCAACGGCGCACAGGTGGTGATCGACCAGTTCATCGCCTCGGGCGAGGTCAAGTGGGGTCGTGTCAACGGCATCACCCTGATGCTGCCCCACGGCTACGAAGGTCAAGGCCCAGAGCACAGCTCGGCCCGCGTCGAGCGCTTCATGCAGCTGGCCGCCGACACCAACATGCAACTGGTGCAGCCCACCACGGCCAGCCAGATCTTCCATGTGCTGCGTCGCCAGATGGTGCGCAACCTGCGCAAGCCCTTGGTCATCTTCACGCCCAAGTCGCTGCTGCGCAACAAGGACGCGACATCACCCGTGTCCGAGTTCACGCATGGCAGTTTCCAGACCGTGATCCCCGAGAACAAAACGCTCAAGGCCGACAAGGTCAAGCGCGTGGTGGCTTGCTCGGGCAAGGTGTACTACGACCTGGTCAAGCACCGCGAAGCCAAGGTTGCCGACGACGTGGCCATCATCCGTGTCGAGCAGCTTTATCCGTTCCCGCACAAAGCGTTTGCGGCCGAGCTGAAAAAGTACCCCAACGCCACCGACATCGTGTGGTGCCAGGACGAGCCACAGAATCAGGGTGCATGGTTCTTCATCCAGCACAACATCCACGAAAACATGCAAACTGGCCAAAAGCTCGGTTATGCCGGTCGTGCCGCCTCCGCTTCTCCAGCGGTGGGTTACTCGCACCTGCACCAGGACCAGCAAAAGGCGCTGATTGAGGCGGCATTTGCCAAACTCAAAGGCTTCGTGCTGACCAAGTGATGCGGCTTCTGGCGCTGAGTGTTCAGCGCCAGACCCTTCACCCACATCCTCCCGTACACCTTCCTAACGTACAACGCATAACGGAAAAATCATGGCAATCGTAGAAGTCAAAGTTCCCCAACTGTCCGAGTCCGTGGCCGAGGCCACCATGCTGCAGTGGAAAAAGAAAGTCGGCGACACCGTGGCCGCCGACGAGATCCTGATCGAGATCGAAACCGACAAGGTCGTCCTTGAAGTGCCCGCGCCTTCCGCTGGCGTGCTGTCTGAAATCATCCAAGGCGACGGTGCCACCGTGGCCGCCGAGCAACTGATCGCCCGCATCGACACCGATGGCAAAGTCGCCGCTGCGGCCCCGGCTGCCGCTGCTGCCCCAGCCGCCGCTGCACCAGCTGCCGCTGCACCAGCCCCTGCGACTGCTGCGCCAGCTGCCGCCACAGGTGGCAACATGGCCGGTGTGGCCATGCCCGCCGCTGCCAAACTCATGGCCGACAACAGCCTGGCTGCAGGTTCTGTGGCAGGTTCTGGCAAAGACGGCCGCGTGACCAAGGGCGACGTGCTGGCCGCTGTGGCCGGTGGCGTGCAGACCACCGCCGCCGTGATCCCCACGGGTGTGCCCACCAAGGCCTTGCCGCAGGTGTCTGGCCCAGCCGTGGATTTGGGCGAGCGCCCAGAGCAGCGCGTGCCCATGACTCGCCTGCGCGCCCGCGTGGCCGAGCGTTTGCTGCAATCGCAGTCGACCAACGCCATCTTGACCACCTTCAACGAAATCAACATGGCCCCGGTCATGGAGATGCGCAAGCGCATGCAAGAGCGTTTCGAGAAGGAACACGGCTGCAAGCTGGGCTTCATGAGCTTCTTTGTCAAAGCCGCAGTGCACGCCCTGAAAAAATTCCCGGTCTTGAACGCCTCGGTCGACGGCAACGACATCGTCTACCACGGCTATTTTGACATCGGTATCGCTGTGGGTTCGCCCCGTGGCCTGGTGGTGCCGATTTTGCGCAACGCCGACCAGATGAGCTTTGCCGACATCGAGAAAAAGATCGCCGAATTTGGCGTCAAGGCCCGTGACGGCAAGCTGGGCATGGAAGAGATGACCGGCGGCACTTTCTCGATCTCCAACGGTGGCACCTTCGGCTCCATGATGTCCACCCCGATCATCAACCCACCTCAGTCCGCGATTTTGGGCGTGCACGCGACCAAAGACCGCGCCATGGTGGAAAACGGCCAGGTGGTGGTTCGCCCTATGAACTATTTCGCTATGTCGTATGACCACCGCATCATCGACGGCCGCGAAGCCGTGCTGGGCCTGGTCGCCATGAAGGAAGCGCTGGAAGATCCAGCACGCTTGCTGTTCGACATCTAAATCCCCTTGTTTTGAATGCCCCCTTTCCAGGGGGCGTTTTTCATCCAGAAGACATTCACCATGAGCAAACAATTCGACGTCGTTGTCATCGGCGGTGGCCCCGGTGGCTACATTGCAGCCATTCGCGCTGCCCAACTCGGTTTCCAGGTCGCCTGTATCGACGAATGGAAAAATGCAGCCGGTGGCCCAGCCCCTGGCGGCACCTGCACCAACGTGGGTTGCATCCCCTCCAAGGCGTTGCTGCAGTCCAGCGAGCACTTTGACCACGCCAACCACCACTTCGCCGAGCACGGCATCAGCGCCACGGGCGTGAAGATGGACGTGGCCAAGATGATCGCCCGCAAAGACACCGTGGTGAAGCAAAACAACGATGGCATCTTGTACCTGCTGAAAAAGAACAAGGTCACGTTCTTCCACGGCCGTGGCAGTTTTGCGAGCAAGACTGAAGGCGGCTACACCATCCATGTGGCAGGCAAGGTCGAAGAGTCGATCACCGGCAAAAACATCATCATCGCCACCGGCTCCAACGCCCGCGCCTTGCCTGGCACCCCGTTTGACGAACTCAATGTGTTGTCCAACGACGGCGCCTTGCGTTTGGGCGCTGTGCCCAAGAAGCTTGCCCTGATTGGTTCTGGCGTGATCGGTCTGGAAATGGGTTCGGTCTGGCGCCGTCTGGGCGCAGAAGTCACCATACTCGAAGGTCTGCCCACATTCTTGGGCGCCGTCGATGAGCAAATCGCCAAAGAAGCCAAGAAGGCCTTTGACAAGCAGGGTTTGAAGATTGAGCTGGGCGTGAAAGTCGGCGAGATCGTTAATGGCAAGAAGGGTGTCACGGTCAACTACACCAACGCCAAGGGCGAAGCCGTGAAGCTGGACGCAGACAAGCTGATCATTTCGATCGGTCGCGTGCCCAACACCATCGGCCTGAACACCGAAGCTGTGGGGCTGCTGCTCGACGAGCGCGGCGCGGTGGTGGTGGACGCCGACTGCAAAACCAACCTGCCCGGCGTGTGGGCGGTGGGTGACGTGGTGCGTGGCCCGATGCTGGCGCACAAAGCCGAAGAAGAGGGTGTGGCGGTGGCCGAGCGCATCGCGGGCCAACACGGTCACGTCAACTTCAACACCATCCCTTGGGTCATCTACACCAGCCCCGAAATCGCTTGGGTGGGCCGCAATGAGCAGCAGCTCAAAGCCGACGGCGTGACCTACAAGGCAGGCTCTTTCCCGTTCCTGGCCAACGGCCGTGCACGCGCCTTGGGTGACACCACCGGCATGGTGAAGATGCTGGCCGACGCCACCACCGATGAAATCCTGGGCGTGCACATCGTGGGCCCACAAGCGTCCGAGCTGATCGCCGAAGCCGTGGTGGCCATGGAATTCCGCGCCAGCGCAGAAGACATTGCCCGCATCTGCCACGCGCACCCGTCTTTGAGCGAGTCCACCAAAGAGGCCGCTTTGGCGGTGGACAAGCGCAGCTTGAACTTCTAAGTCCTTGACTCACCCGAAACTGCGGTTTTGGGTGAGTTGGGTTAAAGTGCCGCATCCCTGAAAACCCGGGCCTGGTCCCGGGTTTTGTGATTGAATTGAAGAGCAAGCCACCCATGTCCGTTCGTGAAGTTTACGAAGAAGAACTCCTAAAACGGGGCTACCAAAGCGACCCCGCGCAACTGCGGGCCATCGAGGCACTGGATCGCTGCGCCAAGGAATGGGCCGCTTACAGTTTCAAGCGCTCAGGCCTGCTGGCCAAGTTCCTGAGCCGCCCGGAGATCCCCAAAGGCGTCTACATGTTTGGTGGGGTGGGGCGCGGCAAGAGTTTTTTGATGGACTGCTTTTTTGCGGCCGTGCCCATCGAGCGCAAAACCCGTCTGCACTTTCACGAGTTCATGCGCGAGGTGCACCGCGAACTGGCCGTGATCCAAGGCACCGTCAACCCGCTCGACGAGCTGGGCAAACGCATGGCCAAGCGCTACCAGCTCATTTGCTTCGATGAATTCCATGTGGCCGACATCACCGACGCCATGATCTTGCACCGCCTGCTGGTGGCGCTGTTTGACAACGGTGTGGGCTTTGTCACCACCTCCAACTTCGAGCCCGACGGCCTGTACCCCGACGGTCTGCACCGCGACCGTATATTGCCTGCCATCGCATTGTTGAACCAGCGCATGCGGGTGCTCAATGTGGACAACGGCACCGACTACCGCCGCCGCACGCTGGAGATGGTCAAGCTCTACCACTCGCCTTTGGGCGAGCTGGCCGATGCCGAGATGAACGATGCCTTCAACCGCTTGGCCACTGGGCCGGACGAAGACCCGGTGCTGCACATCGAGGCGCGCGACATCACCGCCAAGCGCCGAGCGGGTGATGTGGTCTGGTTTGACTTTCGAGCCATTTGTGGTGGTCCTCGTTCGCAAAACGACTACCTTGAAATCGCCACGCAGTACCACACGGTGCTGCTGAGCAACGTGCCGCACATGCCGGTGAGCATGGCGTCCGAGGCGCGGCGCTTCACCTGGTTGATCGACGTGCTGTACGACCGCCGGGTCAAGCTGATCATGTCGGCCGCGGTGCCACCCGAAGGCTTGTACACCTCGGGCCCCATGTCACACGAGTTTCCGCGCACCGTCTCGCGCCTGCACGAGATGCAGTCGAGCGAGTTTCTGGCGCTGGCGCACCGCACCGTGGACACGCAGCTCACATGACACGCGGACATCTGCGCGGATTTTTGCACGGACCTGTGCGTGGGTCTTGCGGCTTGGTGCTGGGCCTGTTGACGCTGTGGGCTGCCCAGGCGCAAACGGCGCAAGACCCGTCCAAGCTGCTTGCCCCGCCACCGGGTGTGCCGCTCACCGCGCCAACCTCTGCCGAAACACCCCAAGCCTTGCAAAGCGGCGCGCAGGCAGCGCCCAAGACGGATGAGTTGCCCGAGGCCATCGCCCGTCAGCGGCAGGTGCTGGCAGCGCAACGCAGTGCCATAGGCCAGGCAGAAGCGCAGCAGCAGGCCGGGTGCTGGCAAAAGTTTGCCGTCAATGCTTGTTTGAATGAGGCGCGCCGCGTCCGAAGGCAGGCGCTGGAGCCGTTGCGCCAGCAAGAGCTGGCCCTGAACGCCCAAGAGCGTTTGTGGCGCACCGAGCAGCGCGAGCGGCGACTGCAGGGCAAACAAACCGAAGGCCGGGACACACCATGAGCGTGGACAAACCCAGCGATGCCAAGCCCAGCGCTGCGATGGATTTGCGCTCCCCGCAGCGCCAGCTGATCGAGTGGCAAATCGAGCATGCCGACCTGGACGCACTGATCGACCAAGCCGCAGCAGCGCCAGGGCACTTGGATGATTTGCGCCTGCGCCGGATGAAAAAGCGTCGCTTGGCCTTGCGTGACCAGATGGTCAGCCTGCAAGCGCAGCTGACCCCCAAGGAGCCCGCTTGAACAGGCTGGACCAGCAGGTTGCCGATGTCCTGTCCACCCATGGGGTGCTGGCGCAAAAAGTGCCCGGTTTTCAGCCCCGGCAGGGCCAGTCCGACATGGCCATGGCCGTCAGCCGCACGGTGCAGGATGGCGGACAACTCGTGGTGGAGGCGGGCACAGGCACAGGCAAAACCTATGCTTACCTGGTGCCAGTTTTGCTCAGCGGTCAGCGGGCGCTGGTGTCCACCGCCACCAAGGCACTGCAAGACCAATTGTTTTCACGCGACATCCCGCGCCTGGTGGAGGTACTGGGTTTGCCCGTTCGTGTGGCCTTGCTCAAAGGGCGATCCAACTACCTGTGCCTGCACCGCATGGAGCAAGCCCGGCACAGCCCCGAGTCAGCCCAGCCCGGTGCGCAAAAAGCCTTGGCCAAGATCGAGATTTGGGCGCAGTCCACCCGCACGGGCGACATGGCCGAGCTGACGGGCCTGGACGAGCGCTCCTCCTTGTGGCCATTGGTCACCTCCACCCGCGACAACTGCCTGGGATCGAATTGCCCGCGCTACCGGGCTTGCCATGTGAACCTGGCCCGCAAAGAAGCCATGGCTTCGGATGTGGTGGTCATCAACCACCATTTGTTTTTTGCCGACTTGTCGGTGCGTGAATCGGGCGTGGCCGAGTTGCTGCCCACGGTGCGTGTGACGGTGTTCGACGAAGCCCATCAGCTCAATGAGATCGGGGTCAACTTTCTGGGCAAGCAACTGTCGACGGTGCAATTGCACGAGTTGGTGCGCGACGTCTTGGCCACAGGTTTGCAATTGGCGCGAGGTCTCGTCGATTGGCAGGCCCTGAGCGCAGGCCTTGAAAAAGCCGCACGCGATTGGCGACTGGCCGCGGGCATGCACCGCGGCTCGGTGCGCTTGCGCTGGAGCGACCAACACCCCGAGGGTGTGGAGCCCAGCGAATGGGACGCGGCTTTTCAGGCGGTGACGCAGGCGTTGGCCCATCTGCAAAATGGTCTGGACATGGTCAGTGAGCTGGCCCCGGATTTTCAGCGACTGGGCGACCGCACCCGGGAGCTGTTGCAGCGAGCGGCCTTGTTTGCCGACACGCCCAACCCCGAAGGCGTGCGCTGGGCCGAGGTCAGTACGCAGTTGCGCCTGATGGAATCGCCCTTGGACATTGCACAGGCTTTTTCTGCCCTGACCCGTCCAGTGTCACTTGCGCCGCCCAGAGATGCTGACTCTGGCACTGCCCTGGGGCCTGATGTCGATCACGATTCGCTGGAGGCCTTGATGGCCGCAGACCCTCGACACGCGGGTGGCGAAGCCATGGCAGGGCCTGCGGATGGCGTGGGTCAGCGGGCCTGGATTTTCACCTCGGCCACTTTGGGGGACGAGCCGAGCTTGCGCTGGTTCACCGAGCCTTGTGGCCTGAGTTCGGCCGAGGTCATGCAGGTGGACAGCCCTTTTGACTATGCCCAGCAAGCGGCCTTGTATGTACCGCCCCACCTGCCGCGCCCGGGTGACCCGGCTCACGCCCGCCAAGTGGCCGCTTTGGTGCTGGAGGCCTTGGCCATTTTGGGTGGCCGAACGCTGGTGCTCACCACCACCTTGAACACCATGCGCAGCATTGGCGAGCAACTGCAAGCGCAGTGCCAGGGGAGTGTGGAAGTGCTGGTGCAAGGCCAAAGCCCCAAGCGCCGTTTGATGGAACGCTTTCGCGAAGGTGGCGGTTTGGGTGATGCGCAGGGCCGCACGGGTTGTGTGCTGGTGGCCTCTGCTTCGTTTTGGGAAGGCTTTGATGTGCCCGGTGACGCGCTGCAGCTGGTGGTCATCGACAAGCTGCCGTTTCCGCCGCCGGGTGACCCGCTGTTTGAGGCCCGCAGCCAGCGCATCACGCAGCAGGGCAAAAGCGCTTTTGCCGACCATGCCTTGCCCGAGGCCGCGGTGTCACTCAAACAGGGGGCAGGGCGCTTGATCCGCAGCGAATCAGATCGCGGCATTTTGGTGGTCTGTGACAACCGGCTCAGCACCATGTCCTATGGTCGCCGCCTGGTGCGGGGTTTGCCCGCCATGCGTCGCTTGGAAGACCATGCGGCTTTTCTGGACGCGCTGCGTCAACTCACCACAACCGCCAACCCCCCGAGCGCTTGACCTCGGCCCCATCGGTGAGCAAAAAGGCCGACTTGGGGAAGTTGGTCTGCAGCACGCGCCGGGCGTCGTTGCTCAGTGCCATCATGCCCATGGCCTTGTAGGAGTTGACCAAAATCGCCAGTGCTTCTTCAAGGGCAGGCACACCCTGGTAATCGGCAATGGCTTGCTGCGCCCGGTTGATGGCGGCCACGTGCGCCCCTCGGCTGGCGTAGTAGCGGGCCACATGCACCTCATAAGCGGCCAGTGAGTTGACGATGTGCGTCATGCGCTGGCGTGCATCGGCGCTGTATTTGGAGTCAGGAAAGCGTGTGCTCAATTCGCGAAACGCTTCAAACGAATCTTTGGCGGCCTTTTGATCGCGCTCCGACAGGTCCTGCCGTGTGATGAACGAGAACATGCCCAGGTTGTCGTTGAAGTTGACCAGACCTTTGAGGTAGAGGGCGTAATCAATGGCCGGGCTGGTCGGGTGCAGTCGGATGAAGCGGTCCAGGGTGGCCACGGCCTGGATTTTGTCGCCGGTTTTGTACTGGGCAAAGGCCTTGTCAATCTGGGCTTGCTGGGCCAGCGCAGTGCCAGCTGCGCGGCCTTCCAGTTTTTCGTAGTAGCCAATGGCCTTGTCCCAAGCGCCAGCGTTCACCTCGTCACGGGCTTCGCTGTAGATTTTTTCAGGGGTCCAACCCGCTGTGGGATCCTTGGGGTTGTTCGCGCAGCCGCTCAGAAAGAGTCCTGTGGCCAAAACCAGGCCGACTGGAACCATCGATAATCTGAAGCTTTGCATCTGTGGCACCTTGATTGTTGAACCCTTTGATTATATCGACCGACCCCGAAATGAATGACCCTGGCGAGCTGCCGGAAGAGGTCGAGCCCTTGCTGGAATCTTCGCAAGAAGAGGTGCGTGTGGCGGCAGTTCCGGTGGCTTTGCATGGTCAGCGTCTGGATCGCGTGTTGGCGCAGTTGGTGCCGGAGTTTTCACGCAGTTATTTGCAGCAACTCATTGAGCAAGGCGAAGCGCTCATCGATGGCCGCTTCACCACCAAGGTCTCGGCCAAGGTCAGGCTGGGGCACCAGCTGCAAATCACCTTGCGGGCCACGCCGCAGTCACAGGCTTTTGTGCCCGAAGCGATGCCGATTGAGGTGGTGTACGAAGACGAGCACCTGCGGGTGATCCACAAACCGGCGGGTCTGGTGGTGCATCCCGCCCCGGGCAACTGGCGCGGCACCTTGCTCAATGGTTTGTTGGCGATCGACCCCAAAGCCTTTGAGGTGCCCCGCGCTGGCATCGTGCACCGGCTGGACAAGGACACCAGCGGCTTGATGGTGGTGGCCCGCACGCGCCAGGCCATGGACGCGCTGGTCTCGCAAATTGCGGCGCGTGAAGTGCACCGCCAGTACCTGGCCTTGGCGCACAAAAACTGGACGGGCCCCTCGCCGCGCACGCTCGAAGCGGCCATTGGCCGTGACCCGGCCAACCGCCTGCGCATGGCCGTGGTGGACCTGAGCCATCAGTCGGGCAAAACGGCGGCCACGACCTTCGACCTGCTGGACCAAGGCGAACGCTGCTGCCTGGTCCAATGCACTTTGCACACCGGGCGCACGCACCAGATCCGGGTGCACATGGCGCACCTGGGGCACCCACTGCTGGGCGACGCGGTGTATGGCGGTATGCCTTTGGGCGGCATGAGTCGCCAAGCCTTGCATGCCTGGAGACTGGCTTTTGAGCACCCCATCACCGGGGAGCGCATCGACCTGACATCGGATTGGCCCGAGGACATGGCCCAGGCCCTGCAAAATTTGGGCCTCAGTTACAATCAATCCCCATGAAGCGACGCTGAAGCCCTTTGGGCTGAGCCCAGTTCTGGGGTTCTTTTTCAGTGAACAGTTTCATTTCGACACGCCGTGAGGCGTTTTGCCACCACGCCGTGAGGCGTTTTTTTCCGAAAGACCGACACCATGAATACGGCGCAAGCCAAGCGTGTCCTGGAAACGGCCCTGCTCACAGCGGGCCAGCCATTGTCATTGCGCGACATGCGTGTGCTGTTTGACGATGCGCTCGGGGCTGACACCCTGCGGCTGATGCTGCAAGAACTCGAATTAGAATGGGCGGGCAAAGGCCTGGAGCTGACCCACGTGGCCAGCGGTTGGCGCTTTCAGAGCCGCCCAGAGCTGCGGATGTATCTGGACCGCCTGCACCCCGAAAAACCCCCCAAATACACCCGCGCCGTGCTGGAAACCCTGGCCATCATCGCCTACCGCCAACCGGTCACCCGGGGCGACATGGAAGACATCCGTGGCGTGACCATCGGCTCGCAAATCATCAAACAGCTTGAAGACCGTGGTTGGGTCGAGGTCATTGGCCACCGCGAAACCGTGGGCCGCCCCAGCTTGTTTGCCACCACACGCCAGTTTTTGGACGATCTGGGCCTGTCCTCGCTGGACCAATTGCCTTTGCTTTCTCAAGTGGATTCATCCATGTCGGCCCTGGCGGGCATGCTGGAAGAGTCTCCGGCGCAAGCCAGCCTGTCACTTGAAGAGGCCTTGGCCGAAACGGCCAATCTGGCCGATGCGGACCCTGCCAATACCGGCCTTGGCCAAGAAAACACCCCCACATGAACGATTCCTCCTCCAATGCACAGGGCCAGCGCCCTGGCGTGTACGCTGCCCGCAAGTCGGGCGCGGCCGCTGTGCCCCAAACGCCTGCGACGCCTTACAAGGCGATTGACCTGGCCGATGTGGTCTCTGGCCAGTTCGACGACGAGGAGGCGGCCGAAGAGGTGGCGCAGGGCCTCGGCAAGCGCGTGCTCGCGCCGCAGACCGACTCGCCCAAATTGCACAAGGTGCTGGCCCAGGCCGGTATGGGTTCTCGCCTGGAGATGGAAAAACTCATCACCGAAGGCCGGATCGCTGTGAACAACGAGCCCGCCCATGTGGGCCAGCGCGTGCAATACGGTGACCAAATCAAGGTTGACGGCAAGCCGATCCGCATTCGCATCGACCCGCCGCCCGCCCGCGTGATCGCTTACCACAAGCCCGCAGGCGAGATCGTCAGCCACGACGATCCGCAAAACCGCCCCTCAGTCTTTCGCAAGCTGCCGCGCCTGCAAAACGGCAAATGGCAGTCGGTGGGCCGCCTGGACCTGAACACCGAAGGCCTGCTGCTGTTCACCAGCTCGGGCGAGTTGGCCAACCAACTCATGCACCCGCGTTTTGGTCTGGAGCGCGAGTACGCCGTGCGCGTGCTGGGGGCTTTGAGCAAGGATGAAAAGCAAAAATTGCTGGATGGTGTGATGCTCGACGACGGCCCGGCCCAGTTCGGCTCGATCGAAGACGGCGGCGGTGAAGGCTCCAACTGCTGGTACCGCGTCACCATCTCTGAAGGCCGCAACCGTGAGGTGCGCCGCATGATGGAAGCCGTGGGCCATGCGGTCAGCCGCCTGATCCGCATCCGCTACGGGGCCATGGTGCTGCCGCACGGCCTGCGTCGCGGTGCTTGGCTGGAGCTGGACGAGTCAGACATCCGCTCCTTGATGCGTGCGGCGGGCACCATCGAGCGTCCCCGCCCGGTGTCCGAACACCCTGTGCGAACCAACCGCAATGACCGCCGTCCGCGCACGGGCGGGCAGGGCAGGGCGGGCAGCGCCGTGCCACGCGCCAAACCCGCAGCCAAACCCAACCAGGCGCCTGGAGGCTCTGGATTGCACGCCAAATCGGATGCACCGAAGAAAGAGACCCAGTACATTGGGGCAGAAAGTTTCAACCGTCTCAAAAATACGCCGGGCGGTCCTGGCCGGGGCGGACGTGGCGGCAGCGGCCGAAGCCGTTGAACCCAGGGGTCTAAAGCACCTTGACTCTGCAGAACAGCTGCCTTTTTTCATACCTGCTCAGGTTAGAATGGGTGGCTTTGTCGTAGGACAAAATTGCAATCCCAATTTTTCATAATAGGAAATCAAATGGCCATCGAACGCACTCTCTCCATCATCAAGCCCGACGCTGTCGCCAAGAACGTCATCGGCCAGATCTACGCCCGTTTCGAAGCCGCTGGCCTCAAAGTGGTCGCAGCCAAGATGGTTCACCTCTCGCGCGGCGAAGCCGAGCAGTTTTATGGCGTGCACAAAGAGCGTCCTTTCTTCAAGGACTTGGTCGACTTCATGGTCTCCGGTCCCGTCATGATCCAGGCCTTGGAAGGCGAGAACGCCATCGCCAAGAACCGCGATCTGATGGGCGCCACCGATCCCAAGAAAGCCGCTGCAGGCACCATCCGCGCTGACTTCGCTGACAGCATTGACGCCAATGCCGTGCACGGCTCCGACGCCCCTGAAACCGCTGCCGCTGAAGTTGCTTTCTTCTTCCCCGGCATGAACGTGTACGCACGCTGATCGCGTCGCGGACCGCACGCGCCCTTTAGCGCCCCGAACCCGCCCCGACCCCATGACGGCCAACCTTCTCGAATTCGATCTGGAAGGTTTGGCCGTTTTTTGCGAGGGTTTGGGTGAAAAGCGCTTTCGGGCCACCCAGTTGTTCCGCTGGATTCACCAGCGGGGCGCTTCTGATTTCGATCAGATGAGCGATTTGGCCAAGTCCTTACGCCAAAAGCTCCATTCTCACGCGAACGTTTCGCCGCTGCCCTTGATCAGCCAGCACATCTCCGCCGACGGCACCATCAAGTGGCTGTTCGATGTGGGCGATGGCAATGCCATCGAGTCGGTGTTCATTCCGGAAGATGACCGGGGCACCTTGTGCATTTCATCCCAGGCCGGATGCGCCGTGGGCTGCCGTTTTTGCTCCACCGGCCACCAAGGCTTCAGCCGCAATCTGACCACCGGCGAAATCCTGGCCCAGTTGTGGTTTGCAGAACATTTTCTGCGCCAACACCTCCATACCGACGAGCGCGTCATCTCCAACGTGGTGATGATGGGCATGGGTGAGCCGCTGCAAAACTATTCGGCCCTGCTGCCCGCTTTGCGTGCCATGCTGGACGACCACGCTTATGGCCTCTCGCGCCGCCGCGTCACGGTGTCCACTTCGGGTGTGGTGCCCATGATCGAGCGCTTGTCAGGTGATTGCCCGGTGGCTTTGGCAGTGTCCCTGCATGCGCCTTTTGATACGCTGCGCGACAACCTGGTGCCGCTCAACCGCAAATACCCGCTCGACGAGCTCATGCAAGCCTGCATTGGCTACCTGGCCCATGCGCCGCGTGACTTCATCACCTTTGAATACTGCATGCTCGACGGCGTCAACGACCAGCCCGAACATGCCAGCGCCTTGATCGATCTGGTGCAAAAGCACGCGCGTCAAGGCCTGCGTTGCAAGTTCAACCTGATTCCTTTTAACCCGTTTCCAGCCTCCGGCTTGTTGCGTTCCCCACATGCGCGTGTGCAAGCCTTTGCCAAACAATTGCAAGACGCGGGTTTGGTGACCACGGTGCGCAAAACCCGCGGTGACGACATCGACGCCGCATGTGGCCAATTGGCCGGTGATGTCAAAGACCGTACTCATGTCCAATCGCGCATGGCCGAGCAACGCACTATCTCTTGGGTGCCACTGACTGCTGTGACTTTTTCGGAGCACCAACATGACACCAAGCTTCAAAACTGAGTCGGCTTCAGAACCCAGCCCTGCCGAGCCTAAAACACCGGCGGCGACAGCTGGGCAGTTGTTGCGTGAGGCTCGGCAGAAGGCCGGCATCCACCTGGCCGTTTTGTCGGTGACCTTGAAGGTGCCCGTGCGTCAACTGGAGGCGTTGGAGGCCGATGAGCTCGATCCGGACAAAGGCCCCGTCTTTTACCGGGGACTGGCATCGAGCATTTGCCGTCACCTGCAAACCGATCCCGGGTCCATTTTGGCCCTCCTGCCGCAACCAAGCGGCCAACTCCAACCACTTCGAATCAAGAACCAGCCATTTGAATCGGAGGCTTCATTGGGCATCGGCAGTTTGGACTTGGAACGCATGTTCACTTCAGGCGTGTTTTGGGGGGCTGCCCTCATGGTGCTGTTGACGGTTGCATTTCTTTGGTTGCCCGCCCCTTCGCATTGGTCCTGGTTGAACGATGTCAAGTCCTTGATGGCCCATGAGGTGTTGTCTCAAGAGGTCAATGAGCCCGTGGCGACCACCCCTGCGCCAGTGCTTGTCACGCCAGCGCCCCAGGCAACTAATGAGCTTGCCCCGGCATTGGCAGCGGCTTCGTCAACCCCGGTTCAGGCCATCGCAGCTGCGAAACCTGCTTCAAGTGATCTGGCAGCCCCTTTTGGCCCCGGCCCCGAATGGGTATTTTCTGCTTCGGGCGAGAGTTGGCTCGAGGTGCGCAATGCGCAAAAAGCCATCGTTTGGAGTGGTTTGCTCAAAGCCGGTGAATCCATCCGAATTCAAAGTCCCTTGCCTGTCAGTGTGGTGGTGGGTCGTGCCCTGGGTGTCAGAGCCACCTTGCGCGGCCAGCCTTTTGACCTCAAGCCCCACACCCAGGTGACGGTGGCGCGTTTCGAAGTGAAGGAGTAAACATGTCCGTTGCCGATTTGCCCCTGAGCCCTGAACCCATCTCCATCGCCCGCCCTGCATGGCGGCGCAGTCGCCAGTCCCAAGTGGTCTGGGGTTCGCGCGTGGTCACCGTGGGCGGCGGCGCACCGGTGCGCGTGCAGTCCATGACCAACACCGACACGGTGGATGTGATCGGTACCGCCATCCAGGTCAAAGAGTTGGCGATTGCCGGCTCCGAGATGGTGCGCATCACGGTCAACACGCCGGAAGCCGCCGACGCCGTGCCGCACATTCGCGATCAGCTCGACAAAATGGGCATCGATGTGCCCCTGATCGGCGACTTTCACTACAACGGACACCGATTGTTGACCGACTTCCCGGCGTGCGCCGAGGCGCTGTCCAAGTACCGCATCAACCCCGGCAACGTGGGCAAGGGCGACAAGCGCGATGTGCAGTTTGGCCAGATGATCGAAGCGGCCATGCGCTGGAACAAAGCCATCCGCATCGGCGTGAACTGGGGCAGCTTGGACCAAGAACTGTTGGCCGAGCTGATGGACACCAACAGCCAACGCGCCAACCCATGGGAGGCGCGTCAGGTCATGTACGAGGCATTGATTTCGTCGGCCATCTCGTCGGCCCAGCGTGCAGAGGCCATGGGCCTCAACGGGGACCAAATCGCCTTGTCGTGCAAGGTCTCGGGCGTGCAGGATCTGATTTCGGTTTACCGAGAATTGGGCCGCCGCACCGATTACGCCTTGCACCTGGGGCTGACCGAGGCGGGCATGGGCACCAAGGGTACGGTGGCTTCGGCTGCGGCTTTGTCCGTGCTGCTGCAAGAAGGCATTGGCGACACCATCCGCGTCTCGCTCACACCCCAGCCGGGCGAAGCCCGCACGCAAGAAGTGGTGATCGCATCCGAGATTTTGCAATCGCTGGGCCTGCGTATTTTTGTGCCCAGCGTCACGGCTTGCCCCGGATGCGGCCGCACCACCAGCAGCACCTTCCAAGAACTGGCCAAACAGATTGACGACTTTTTGCGGGCCCAGATGCCGGTCTGGCGTGCCCGCTACCCGGGCGTGGAAAACCTCAAGGTGGCGGTGATGGGCTGCATCGTGAACGGCCCCGGTGAGAGCAAACACGCCGACATCGGCATCAGCCTGCCGGGCACAGGCGAAGCGCCTGCGGCCCCTGTGTTCATTGACGGCGAAAAGCGCTTGACACTGCGCGGTGAAGGCATTGCTCAAGAATTTCAAGGCCTGGTTGAAAACTACATTGAGAACCGTTTTGGTTCCGGAGCTGTTGAGAAAACATGAGCGAGTCGCTGAAAGAAAACAACCCCAAAATAGCCAAAGCCCAAAAGTTGGTGGGCGTCAAGGGCATGAACGACATCCTGCCGCCCGACTCGGCGCGTTGGGAGTGGCTGGAGGGCCAGGTGCGCGCTTTGATGGCCCGCTACGCTTACCGCAATGTGCGCCTGCCCATCGTTGAACCCACTGCTTTGTTTGTGCGCGGCTTGGGTGAAGTGACCGACATTGTTGAAAAGGAGATGTACTCCTTTGAAGACCGCTTGAACGGCGAGCAACTGACCCTGCGCCCTGAAGGCACGGCCGGTTTGGTGCGCTCGGTGGTTGAGCACAACCTCCTGTACGAAGGCGGTAAGCGCCTGTACTACATGGGCCCCATGTTCCGCCATGAGCGTCCGCAGCGCGGCCGTTATCGCCAGTTCCACCAAATTGGTGCTGAGGTGCTGGGTTTTGGCGGGGCAGAGGTCGATGCCGAATTGATTTTGTTGGCCAATGACCTGTGGCGGGTGTTGGGCCTGAAAGACGTGCGCCTGGAAATCAATAGCCTGGGCCAACCGGTCGAGCGCCAGGCCCACCGCGCCGCGCTGATTGCCCACCTTGAGAAACACAGCGATGTGCTCGATGAAGAGGCCAAGCGCCGCCTGCACAGCAACCCGCTGCGCATTTTGGACACCAAGAACCCGGCCATGCAAAGTGTGGTCGAGTCGGCGCCCCGCTTGCTGGACTTTTTGGGTGAGGCCTCATTGGCCCACTTCAACGCGGTCAAGGCCATTTTGGACGCGAACGGCGTGACCTATAGCATCAACCCGCGCTTGGTGCGCGGCATGGACTACTACAACCTCACGGTGTTCGAGTTCATCACCACCAGCTTGGGCTCGCAAGGCACCATCTGCGGCGGTGGTCGGTACGACTACCTGATTGAGCAAGTCGGCGGCAAGCCCGCACCTGCGGTGGGCTGGGCTTTGGGCGTCGAGCGCGTGCTCGAACTCATCAAGGAGCAGGGAGAGCCTTTGCCCGATCTGACCCCCGATGTGTACGCCATCATTCCCGAGACCGCTGCCTTGCCGGTGGCCATGCTGGTGCTGCAAACTCTGCGCGCCTGTGGCGTTTCGGCGCAAATGCACGCGGGCAGTGGTGAAGGCATGGGCAGCATGAAGTCCCAATTCAAAAAAGCCGATGTCTCGGGTGCCCGTTTTGCCCTGGTTTTTGGGGCCCAAGAGTTGGCCCAAGGCCATGTGGCGGTCAAATCACTGCGTGACGGCGAAGGTGCCCAGCGCAACGAGCCCCTGAACACGGTGGCCGCTTGGGCCCACAGCCTACAATCCGCGTTTTGATGCGCACATTCACTGATTCACACCATGGCCAAAGCCCTCGACCTTGAAGAACAAGAACAACTTGACCAGATCAAGCATTTTTGGAAGCAATACGGCAACCTGATTTCCTGGGTGCTGATCGTCATTTTGGGCGGCTATGCCGCTTGGAACGGCTACCAATACTGGCAACGTGACCAAGCCGCCAAGGCGGCGGTGCTGTTTGACGAGGTCGAGCGCGCTGCCTCTGCCGGGGACTTGGCCCGTGTCGAGCGCAGCCTGGCTGACATGAAGGACAAGTTCGGTGGCACGCATTACGCCCACCAGGCCGCTATGCTGGCCGCCAAGGCCCTGCAGTCCAAAGACAAGGCCGATGCGGCCCGCACGGCTTTGAAGTGGGTGGTGGACGGCGCCCCCGATCCAGCGTACCGCGACATTGCCCGTTTGCGCTTGTCGGCCCTCCTGATGGACGCGGGTTCCCTCGACGAAGCCTTGACTCAGCTGAGCGCACCATTCACCCCGGCCATGGCCGGTCTGGCCGCTGACCTGCGCGGCGATGTTTTGCAAGCCAAAGGCCAAAAAGCCGAAGCCCTCAGTGCCTACCAAATGGCCTGGCAGCAACTGAGCGACAGCCCGGATTACCGCCGTTTGGTTCAAGCCAAGCTCAATGCCTTGGGCGTCGACCCCCAGGCCAACACCACGGCCAATGCCTCAGGAAATACCAAGTGACCACTTCGTTGACCTCTGCCTGCAATCGTTGGCTGGCTTGGGCCAGTTTGGCCTTGTTGTCGGCTTGCTCCAGTGCGCCTGACAAACCCCAGCCATCTCCATTGCCTGCGGTCAGTGGCACATTCAAGCTGCAAAAAGCCTGGACCAACCAGATCGGCGAGGTCAGCACACCGCTCATGGCTTCGGTGTCTGGTCAGCAGGTGGCCGTGGCCTCCACCTTGGGCCAGTTGGCGCTGATCGATGCGGGCACGGGTCGAGACGTGTGGCGTCTGAACTTGGGCTCGCCCATTCAGGCCGGCGTGGGGGGGGATGGTCAGCGTTTTGCCGTGGTCACGCGCAACAACGAACTCGTGACCGTGGAGTCCGGTCGGGTCTTGTGGCGTCAGCCTTTGCCAGCTTTGTCTTACACCCCGCCCTTGGTGGCAGGTGCCCGTGTTTTTGTGTTGACGGGCGACCGCGCCGTGAGTGCTTTTGATGGTGCCACGGGCCAAAAACTCTGGACGCAACAGCGCCCGGGAGACCCCCTGGTGCTGCGCCAGGCCGGTTTGCTGATGCCAGTGGGCGACCAGTTGCTGGTGGGCTGGGGCGGACGTCTGGTCTCACTGAACCCAAGCACAGGCGGTGTGCGCTGGGAATCCTTGGTGGGCAGCACCCGCGGCACCAACGAAGTCGAACGACTGGTTGACTTGGTGGCCGGCCCCAGCCGTTTGGGCAATTCGGTGTGTGTGCGAGCCTTTCAGACCTCGGTGGCCTGTGTGGATGGCAGCAATGGCCGCATGGCTTGGAGCCGCCCCGCCAATGGACACCAAGGCTTGGACGGTGATGCACAAACCTTGTGGGGCGTCGAGTCCGACGGCAAGGTGTTGGCCTGGCAACGCAGCTCGGGCACGCCACTCTGGACTCAAGAAGCCTTGCGTTTTCGGGGCTTGAGTTTGCCATTGGCTTGGGGCCCAGCGCTGGTGGTGGGGGATCAGGACGGCTGGGTGCATGCCTTGTCGCCTCAAGGTGGTCAGCCCTTGCAGCGCATGGCCACCGATGGCAGCGCCATCACCGGCCGACCTGTGGCCGTGGGTCAGACTTTGGTGGTGGTGACACGCACCGGGGGGGTCTTCGGATTTCGCCCTGAATGATGGATCGGAAAATTTTTAAGTGAAACCTGTAATGGCCCTTGTGGGTCGCCCCAACGTGGGCAAATCCACGCTGTTCAACCGCCTCACCAAAAGCCGAGACGCCATCGTGGCCGATTTCGCGGGCTTGACCCGAGACCGCCATTACGGCAACGGCAAGCAAGGTCGTCAGGAATTCATCGTCATTGACACAGGTGGTTTTGAACCCGATGCCAGTTCCGGCATCTACAAAGAAATGGCGAAACAGACCCAGCAGGCTGTGGCCGAGGCGGACATCGTCATTTTTGTGGTGGACGCGCGGGGTGGCTTGTCAGCTCAAGACCACGACATTGCCAAATACCTGCGCAAGATCGGCAAGCCCTGCTTGCTGGTGGCCAACAAGGCCGAGGGCATGCTCGAGGGCATCCAGCTGACCGAGTTTTATGAGTTGGGTCTGGGCGAGGTGATCGCCATCTCGGCCGCGCACGGACAGGGAACGCGTGGCCTGGTTGAGTTGGCTTTTGAGTCGCTGAACCTGCCCGATGAACCCGAAGAAAGCGAAGAAGACCCCTCGGTCATCAAACTGGCTGTGGCCGGTCGCCCCAATGTGGGCAAGTCCACCCTGATCAACACCTGGCTGGGCGAAGAGCGATTGGTGGCTTTTGACATGCCGGGCACCACGCGTGACGCGATCAGCGTGCCCTTTGAGCGCCAAGGCCAGAAATTCGAGCTGATTGACACGGCCGGTTTGCGCCGCAAAGGCAAAGTGTTTGAAGCCATCGAGAAGTTTTCGGTGGTCAAAACGCTTCAAGCGATTGAGTCGGCCAATGTGGTCTTGCTTTTGCTCGACGCCGAGCAGGGTGTGACCGACCAAGATGCCCACATCGCCGGTTATGCGCTGGAAAGCGGCCGCGCCATGGTGCTGGCGGTGAACAAATGGGATGCGATCGACGAATACCAGCGCCAACTGGTGCAGCGTTCCATTGAAAACCGTTTGCCCTTTTTGAGCTTTGCCAACATGCACTTCATTTCGGCCAAGAAGCGCCAAGGTTTGGGGCCGGTCTGGAACTCGATTGTGCAAGCCCACAAATCGGCCATGTGCAAAATGAGCACGCCCATCCTGACGCGCCTGCTGCTCGAAGCGGTGCAGTTCCAAAGCCCCCAGCGCGGCGGCATGTTCCGCCCCAAAATGCGTTACGCCCACCAAGGCGGCATGAACCCGCCCGTCATCGTGATCCACGGCAACTCGCTGGAACACGTGACCGACACCTACAAGCGCTTTTTGGAAGGGCGCTTTCGCAAGGCCTTCAACCTCTCGGGTACGCCCTTGCGAATTGAAATGAAAACATCGACCAATCCATTTGCAGACAAAGAGCCCGGCTGATGTTTGTGGAATTCACTTTTCCGAGAGAGTTCCCCCTGGCCCTGTGGTAAGGTCAAGACCTCAAAACTTCTGAACACGGAGAATATCGTGAACAACAAAGGTCAACTTTTGCAAGACCCCTTCTTGAACGCACTGCGCCGCGAGCATGTGCCGGTTTCTATCTATCTCGTCAACGGCATCAAATTGCAAGGACAGATCGAGTCCTTCGACCAGTACGTGGTCCTCCTGCGCAACACCGTCACCCAAATGGTTTACAAACACGCCATTTCGACCATCGTTCCCGGTCGTTCCGTCACCCTCAGCACCCCCGAAACGGGTGAAATCACCGCTTGATGCGGTTTTTGCTCGCCTGGCGGCATGACGCCGCCGCCGGAGGTGGCTGACATTGTCTGAAACATATTCCAAACCAGCCGCGCCGACCTTGCTGGTCGGCGTTGACTTTGGCTTGCCGCATTTTGATGGTGAACTGCAAGAACTCGGACTTTTGGCCGAGACTGGTGGTTTGAAGCCGGTGGCTCGCCTGACCTGCAAACGCAAAGCCCCTGACCCGGCCCTCTTTGTCGGCAGCGGCAAGGCCGATGAGATCAAAGAGTTGGCTCTCATGCACGGTGCAGTGGAGGTCTTGTTTGACCAGTCCCTGAGCCCGGCGCAGCAGCGCAATCTGGAGCGGCATATAGGCTTGCCGGTGAATGATCGTACTTTGCTGATCTTGGAGATCTTTGGCCAGCGTGCCCGCAGCCATGAGGGCAAACTGCAGGTGGAACTGGCCCGGCAACAGTACTTGAGCACCCGCTTGGTTCGCCGTTGGTCCCACCTAGAGCGCCAAAGCGGCGGTATCGGTATGCGCGGTGGCCCGGGCGAGACACAGATTGAGCTCGATCGACGCATGATCAATGACTCGATCAAGCGCATCAAGGAACGGCTGATCAAAGTCAAAAAGCAGCGCAACACCCAGCGCCGCCAGCGCGAACGGCGTGACACCTTCAATATTTCCTTGGTCGGCTACACCAACGCGGGCAAGTCCACCTTGTTTAATGCGCTGGTCAAGGCCCGTGCCTACGCGGCCGACCAGTTGTTTGCCACGCTGGACACCACCACCCGCCATCTGTATTTGGGCGAGGCGGGCCGATCGGTGTCATTGTCTGACACGGTGGGTTTCATCCGTGATCTGCCGCATGGTCTGGTTGAAGCTTTTCAGGCCACACTGCAAGAGGCCACCGAAGCCGATTTGTTGGTGCATGTGGTCGATGCGGCCAACCCGGATTTTCCGGAGCAAATGGCCGAAGTGCAAAAAGTACTGGCCGAGATCGGCGCCAATCAAGTGCCACAGCTGCTGGTTTTCAACAAGCTCGATGCCCTCGCTGTTGAGCGTTTACCCTTGCAGATGCAAGACCTCTACGAACTCGATGGCGAGCCCGTGCCGCGTGTGTTTTTGAGCGCTCGAAGCGGCGAGGGTTTGCCCCTTTTGCGCTCGGCCCTCGCGGACATCGTCCAGGCAGCGTTGCCTCTGGCCGAGTTGACGGTGCCCGATCCCCGTGAGTTGAACCGGGAATATCCCCGTGCCGCGCCTTGAGTGGCCCTTAAATTCGGCACAATGCTGTTTCGTCCTCCTGACAAAGTCAAAGAACCATGAATTTTCAACTGCCAGCCCTGCGATGGTCCTTGTTGCCCGCAAAGATCCGAGGCATGTTCAACCTGAACGACCCCCGCTGGGGACGTGACGATGACAAATCTTCCGGTGATACGGGCAACAAGCCAACGGGCGATGTGCCACCGCCCGGGCCCAAGCCGGATTCTTGGCAGCCCCCCCCCGGCCGGAGCCCACAACAACAGCAAAGCGGACCGCCTGATTTGGACGAACTGTGGCGCGACTTCAACCGCAAGCTGGGTCAGATTTTTGGCGGCAAAGGCGGTGGCCAGCGCCCCCAAGGTCCTGGCGGCTCCGGTGGTGGTTCGGGCGGACCTGAAATCCCGGCCTTCATCAAGAACCTGGGCATTGGGGTCATCTTGGGCGGTGCCGTGCTGGTCTGGTTGGCCACAGGCTTTTTCATCGTGCAAGAAGGTCAGCAGGCCGTCATCACCCAGTTTGGCAAATACCACGCCACGGTGGGTGCGGGTTTCAACTGGCGCGTGCCCTACCCCGTTCAACGACATGAGTTGGTGTTCGTGACCCAGATCCGATCGGTCGACATTGGCCGTGACAACATCGTCAAGGCGACTGGCCTGCGTGAGTCAGCCATGTTGACCGAAGACGAGAACATTGTGGAGATCAAGTTCGCCGTGCAATACCGTTTGAACGATGCCCGCGCTTATTTGTTCGAAAGCCGTGATCCCACCATGGCCGTGGTGCAGGCGGCTGAAACCTCAGTTCGCGAGGTGGTGGGCAAAATGAAGATGGACTCGGCGCTGGCCGAAGAGCGCGACCAGATCGCGCCCCGCGTGCGTGAAAAGATGCAAGTCATCCTCGACCGCTACAAAGTGGGTATCGAGGTGGTTGGCATCAACTTGCAGCAAGGTGGTGTGCGTCCTCCCGAGCAGGTGCAGGCCGCTTTTGACGATGTGCTCAAAGCAGGTCAGGAGCGCGAACGCGCCAAGAACGAAGCGCAAGCGTACGCCAACGATGTGGTCCCTCGCGCTGTCGGTGCTGCCTCGCGTCTGAAGGAAGAGGCCGATGCCTACCGCGAACGCATTGTGGCGCAAGCCGAAGGTGATGCGCAGCGCTTTAAGACCATCTTGCCCGAGTACCAAAAGTCACCTCAGGTCATGCGCGACCGCATGTACACCGACACGATGCAGCAGATCTACAGCAACGTGACCAAGGTGCTGGTGGACAGCAAACAAGGCTCCAACCTTCTGTATTTGCCACTCGACAAAATCATGCAACAGGTCACGCAAGTAGCCCCGCCCACCATGGATGTGCCCGCTGCCCCTGCCAATGCAGGCAGCAACGGCACGGTGGATACCCGCTCCCGAGACCTCGAGCGTTCGCGTAGCCGCGATCCACGATAAGGAACAAGACAATGAATCGCATCGGATTGTGGATTTCGAGTTTGCTGGTGGTGCTTGCACTGCTCAGCTCTACATTGTTCGTGGTGGACCAGCGCCAATTTGGTGTGGTCTACGCTTTGGGTCAGATCAAGGAAGTGATCACCGAGCCGGGCTTGCACTTCAAGCTGCCGCCCCCCTTGCAAAACGTCAATTACATTGACAAACGCTTGTTGACGCTGGACAGCCCCGACAACGAGCCCATGCTCACGGCCGAAAAGCAGCGTGTGGTGATTGACTGGTATGTGCGCTGGCGCATCACCGACCCACAGGCCTACATCCGCAACGTGGGTCTGGACGAGAAGGCTGGCACGAACCAGCTCAACCGTGTGGTGCGCAACGCGTTCCAGGAGCAGATCAACAAGCGCACCGTCAAGGAGTTGCTCTCGCTCAAGCGTGAAGAACTCATGGACGATGTCAAGAATGATGTGTTGCTCGTGGTGCGTGGTGCCAAGCCTTGGGGCGTGGACGTGGTGGATGTGCGCATCACCCGCGCTGACTACGTGGACACCATCACCGAGTCGGTCTACCGCCGTATGGAGGCTGAGCGCAAGCGGGTCGCCAACGAGCTGCGCTCCACTGGTGCGGCTGAGGGTGAAAAAATCCGCGCCGACGCCGACCGCCAGCGCGAGGTGACGATTGCGAATGCCTACCGCGATGCCCAAAAGATCAAGGGTGAGGGCGATGCCCAAGCCGCCCGTCTGTACACCGACTCCTTTGGCCGTGACCCGCAGTTTGCGCAGTTCTACCGCAGCTTAGAGGCCTACAAGTCCAGCTTCAACAGCAAGGGCGATGTGATGGTCCTGGACCCCGGTAGTTCTGAGTTTTTCAAAGGCATGCGCGGCACACCGGGCGGCGCCCCTGCCAGGAAGTAAATCTTGCTCGACACCCTCCTGACGGCTCTGGGCCTGATGCTCATCCTGGAGGGTTTGCTGCCCATGATTTCGCCGCGCAAGTGGCGAAGTCTGTTCGAGCAAATGCTCCAACTCCAGGAAGGGCAGATCCGATTTTTCGGCATGCTCATGGTGGTGTTTGGCTTGGTGGTGGTCTGGTTCTTGGCCTGACGTGTAACGCTCAGGCGCCAGTCCACACAGGCTTCATTTTCGCCAAGCCACTGAATTTGGACAATTTGCCCATCTCTTGACCGGAAATGCAGCTGTCAACCCGGTAAAATCTCTCTTTTAACCGTTTCCCCCATCCCCCCATGTCTGCTTGGGTCCTCCCGGATCACGTTGCCGATGTCTTGCCTTCTGAGGCTCGCCACATCGAAGAACTCCGCCGCGAATTGCTGGACACCGCCCGTGGCTATGGCTACGAGCTGGTGATGCCCCCGCTGCTGGAGCATTTGGAATCCCTGCTGACCGGCACGGGTGAAGCCCTGGATTTACAAACCTTCAAACTGGTTGACCAACTCTCGGGCCGTACCTTGGGCTTGCGTGCAGACGCTACCCCACAGGTGGCCCGCATCGACGCACACTTGCTGGGCCGCACATCCTTGACCCGACTGTGCTACTGCGGCCCGGTGTTGCACACCCGCCCGGCACGTCCGCACGCCACCCGCGAGCCGCTGCAGTTGGGTGCCGAAATTTATGGCCATGCCGGACCTGAAGCCGATCTGGAAATCTTGCAGCTGGCCCTGGACTGCCTGGCCGCTGGCCGCACCACGGGTCTGCAGGTGGACCTGGCCGATGCCCGCATCGTGAACCGATTGCTGCAGGGCCAAGCTTTGAGCGATGAACAGCGCCGCGCCATCCATACCGCATTGGCGAGTAAGGACGCTTCGACCTTGACCCAATTGAGTGCTGGTTTGCAGCCCGCTGTTCGTGATGGGCTCTTGGCCCTGGTCGATTTGTATGGCGACATGGGTGTCTTGGACCGGGCGGCATCGCGCTTGCCTGATCACCCCGAAATCAACCAAGCCTTGATTCAGCTGCGTTGGTTGGCCGAGCAGATCCCGGGTGTGGCCGTGAGTTTCGACCTGGGTGATTCGCGGGGTTACGCTTATTACAGCGGCATACGCTTTGCCATTTACGCCAAAGGTGCATCCGACGCCTTGGCCCGTGGCGGGCGCTACGACGGCGTGGGCGCAGTTTTTGGACACCGCATCGACCGCGACCGCCCGGCTGTGGGCTTCAGCCTCGATTTGAAAGAATTGGTGGCCGCCGTTCAGCCTTTGGCTTTGCGTGCCGCCATTCGCGCCCCCTGGGGCCAGTCGGCCTCCCTGCGTGCGGCCATCGCTTCGCTGCGCAGCCTAGGCGAAACCGTGGTCTGCGTTTTGCCGGGCCACGAGAGCGAAGTGGATGAATTCCATTGCGACCGCGAACTTGTTGAAGCGGCAGGGCAGTGGTTGGTACAGGCTCTTTGAGAAAGAACATTTCAAGCATGAACAAGTTGCAAGGCCGTAACGTGGTCGTTGTGGGTACCCAATGGGGCGACGAGGGCAAAGGCAAGTTGGTCGACTGGTTGACCGAAAGCGCTCAGGGCGTGGTCCGTTTCCAGGGCGGTCACAACGCGGGTCACACCTTGGTGATCAACGGCGTGAAAACCGCTTTGCACCTGATCCCCAGCGGCATCATGCGTGCAGGCGTCAAGTGCTACATCGGCAATGGTGTGGTCTTGTCGGTGCCCAAATTGCTTGAAGAAATCGCAGGCCTTGAAAAAGCCGGTGTCGAGGTGCGTTCACGCTTGCGTGTGAGCGAGGCTTGCCCGCTGATCTTGCCTTACCACGTTGCATTGGATGTGGGCCGCGAAGCTGCCAAAGAAAAAGCCGGGACTGTCAAAATCGGCACCACCGGTCGTGGCATTGGCCCCGCTTACGAAGACAAAGTGGCGCGCCGTGCCCTGCGCGTGCAAGACCTGAAATACCCCGAGCGTTTCGCCACCAAGCTGCGCGAGAACCTGGCGTTGCACAACGAAATCCTGGTCAACATCCTGGGCGCTACGCCCGTGGACTTTGACAGCACTTACAACGAAGCCATGGCTTACGCCCAAGAGTTGCTGCCCATGGTGGCCGACGTGTCGCGTGAGTTGAACGATGCCCACAAGGCAGGTGCCAATTTGCTGTTCGAAGGCGCACAAGGCACCTTGCTCGACGTGGACCATGGCACTTACCCCTTCGTGACTTCCAGCAACTGCGTGGCGGGCAATGCCGCGGCAGGAGCGGGCGTGGGCCCGGGCATGTTGCACTACATCTTGGGCATCACAAAGGCGTATTGCACCCGTGTGGGCGGCGGTCCATTCCCCACCGAACTTGATTGGGAAACCCCCGGCACACCCGGCTACCACATGTCCACTGTGGGCGCTGAAAAAGGCGTGACCACGGGCCGTTCGCGCCGATGCGGCTGGTTCGATGCGGCCTTGCTCAAGCGCAGCGCGCAGGTCAATGGTCTGAGCGGTTTGTGCATCACCAAGCTCGATGTGCTGGATGGCCTCAAGGAGTTGCTACTGTGCACCGGCTACGAACTGGACGGCGAAACCATCGACATCCTGCCCACGGGCGCGGACGAGATCGCCCGCTGCAAGCCGATTTACGAAGTGATTCCCGGCTGGACCGAGACCACCGTGGGCGTGACCGAGATGGACAAACTGCCCGCTACGGCCCGTTATTACCTGGACCGCATTGCCGAGGTGACCGGTGTGCCTGTGCATGTGGTCTCCACCAGCCCTGACCGTGACCACACGATTTTGCTGCACAACCCTTTTGGGGCCTGATTTTTCAGTTCGCAAAACCCATTGATTTCAAGCCTGATTTTTGGAGTGACCCCATGTTGACAGAAGACGGCAAGCACCTGTACGTGAGCTACGACGAGTACCACAACCTGATCGAAAAACTCGCGATCAAAATTCACCAGTCTGGTTGGGAATTTGACAACATCCTGTGTTTGGCCCGTGGCGGCATGCGCCCCGGTGACATCCTGTCGCGTATCTTCGAAAAGCCCTTGGCCATCATGTCCACCAGTTCTTACCGCGCCGAAGCTGGCACAGTGCAAGGTCACTTGGACATTGCCCGTTACATCACCACGCCCAAGGGCGAGATCGCTGGCAGAGTGCTGCTGGTGGACGATCTGGCTGACACCGGCCACACTTTGCGAGCGGTGGTCGACCAGCTCAAAAACAACTACAAGCCCGTGACCGAGTTGCGTACAGCCGTCATCTGGACCAAAGGCGTGTCCAGCTTCAAGCCCGATTATTCGATCGAGGACCTGCCCACCAACCCTTGGATCCACCAGCCCTTCGAGCCTTACGACAACATGCGTCCTGAAAAGTTGATGGAAAAGTGGCGCATCTGAGCTGCCTCGGACTTTCCCTGATTTGACCTCCAACAGCCTCCTTAGAGAGGCTGTTTGCATTAGGATGTCCCAATGCCAAACGACACGCCAAAAACAATCTCCGTGACCTCCGTCACGGACCTGATCCACCACCCCTACACACCGCCTGCAGGGTTTGATGCCCCCCAGCCGGGGGTGTTCAAGGCCTCGACGGTTTATTTCCCCACGGTGGCCGACATGCGCCGGCGTGAATGGAAAGACAAGTCCGCATACACCTACGGCCTGCACGGCACCCCGACCACGTATTTGCTGGAAGAGCGTTTGTGCTGCCTCGAAGGGGGGCTCCAATGTGTGCTGGTGCCCAGTGGCTTGGCGGCTTTGGCCTTGGTGGCTTTGGCGGTGCTCAAAACCGGCGACGAAGTCCTGATCCCGGACAACGCTTACGGCCCCAACAAAGCGCTGGCCCATGGGGAGTTGCGACACTTTGGCATCACGCACCGCTTCTACGACCCGATGGACCCGGATGACCTGTCCCGCCAGATCACAGCCAGCACCCGTCTGGTGTGGCTCGAAGCGCCCGGCTCGGTGAGCATGGAATTTCCTGATTTGCCCGAGATGGTGCGCCGCTGCCGTGAGCGTGGAGTCCTGTGCGCCTTGGACAACACCTGGGGCGCGGGCTTGGCCTTCAAGCCTTTTGATTTGCTGGGTGATGGCGATGGCGCGGGCGCAGAGGGCAGCTTGGCCGTGGACATCAGCGCCCATGCGCTCACCAAATACCCCAGCGGCGGTGGCGACGTGCTGATGGGCAGCGTCATCACGCGCGACCCGGCTTTGCACCTCCAAATCAAACTTTGCCACATGCGCATGGGCCTGGGCGTGGCGGCCAACGACGCAGAAACCGTGCTGCGCTCCTTGCCCAGCATTGGGCTGCGTTATGCCGCGCATGACCAAACCGCCCGTGCATTGGCCGCGTGGTGGCAAACCCAGCCGCAATGCGCTCAACTCATGCACCCGGCCTTTCTAGGCGCTCCGGGGCACGCCCATTGGCAAGCCCTGTGTGATCGTGTGCCCGGCACGGGCCTGGCGGCGGGCCTGTTCAGCGTCATGATCGATGCGCGTTTCATTCAAGCCCAGGTGGACGCTTTTTGCGACGGACTGAAACTCTTCAAGATCGGCTACAGCTGGGGTGGCCCTGTGAGTCTGGTGGTGCCCTACGACATCGCCTCGATGCGCCAGGCTTGGCCCGGCCATTTGAAACCCGGCACGCTGGTGCGTTTTTCAACCGGTCTGGAGTCAGCGCAAGACTTGATTCTTGACCTGCATCAATCTGCGCAGGCGCATTTGCCCATGACCTGATCACTCAGGTGACAGCGTGGGCACTTTTGTGTCCTGAGTCACGCGCCCTTGGGGGTTTCCTGACTGGTCAAAGGCTACCGGTGGGGGTAATCTGAAAACTCTTGCATTTTCAGATCGATCGAGCCATGAACGCCGATGCCAAGTCACTTGAAGCGGTTCAAGAATCGGACCTGCCCACCATGGCCACGCCCTATGTGCCGCCCCCGCCCGTGGGGCCACGAGCGCACATGCGGCCTTTGGGCTTTGCCGATCCTTTTCGCTGGCTGGCACGGGGCCTGCAGGACATGCGCCAACACCCGGGCATTGCCTTGTTTTACGGCCTGTGTTTTTGGAGCATGGCGCAGGTGCTGGCCATGGTGTTCAAGCACAAGCCTGAGTACACCCTGTCCTTGGTCTCTGGCTGCTTGTTGGTGGGCCCATTCTTGGCCATGGGCTTGTACGAGGTCAGCCGCAAACGCGAGCACGGCGAGATGCCCGAAATGGCCTCATCGCTCATGTGTTGGGACCAACACATCCGCAGTATGGCCATGTTGGTGCTGGTGTTGATGGTGCTGGAGCTGCTGTGGGGCCGGGCATCCCTGGTGGTGTTTGCGGTGTTCTTCAACACCGGCATGCCCTCCACCACGGGGGTGATGGCGGCGGTGTTCAACCCACAAAACTTCGAATTCTTGGTGGTCTACTTGGCGGTGGGTGGCGTGTTCGCTGCGCTGGTTTATGGCCTGTCGGTGGTGTCGATTCCCATGATTTTGGACCGTGACACCGATGCCATCTCGGCGGTGATCACCAGCATGCGGGTGGTTTTTTCACACCCAGGCGTGATGCTGTTGTGGGGGCTGCTGCTGAGCGTGTTGGTGCTCGCTGCCTTGTGGCCATGGGCGCTGGGCATCATCGTGGTCGGGCCGTGGTTGGGCCATGCCAGCTGGCATGCGTACCGGGGCAGTGTCGAGTGGGAAGAGGGTCCTGAATCAGGCCCTGAATAAGCTGTTACATTGGGCAGCTCAAATTAAAGGAGCCATCTTGGCCACACCCAACTACGGATTCGAAAAACGCCAGAAAGAACTGGCCAAGAAACGCAAAAAAGAAGACAAGCTCAAGGCCAAGTCCGACCGCAAATCG